>NZ_JBNCNM010000007.1:290934-317947 GCF_049846985.1 Streptomyces sp. DT190
GGGGCTCCCGGTGTCGGCCGCCCCGTTGGGGGGTGTGCTTGGCGCGGGGGGGGGGCCCCGGGCCCGGGGGCCCGGCCCCCACCGCCGTCGGGTGGCCGCGGCGCGCGCTCAGCGGCGGTCCGCGTCCAGCGGCTCCAGATCCCCGTCCTCGTCCAGGTCGGTGTCGAGGTCCTCCAGTTCCTCCGCGTCCTCGTCTTCTTCGTCCTCGTCGTCGAGGGCGTCGATCTCGTCGTCGAAGACGGCGCTGACGTCGAAGCGGCACACCACCTGCTGCGCGTCGACCTGCTCGAACGGCGCCTCCAGCCACTCCCCGGGCTCGGCCGGTTCGTCCGCCGCCGTCACCCAGAGCGTGGAGTCGCCCTCCTCCAGCCCGAACTCCTTGTGCCGGGAGGCGATCTCGTCGGGCTCGAACTCGCCGAACAGCAGACCCAGCGCGCCGTGCACGGTCCCGGAGGCCGGGGAGCCCTCGTCGCCGTCGGCCGCCTCGATCCGCTGCGCGTGCGCGAGCAGCCGCTGCGGTTCGGCGACGGCGTAGTCGCGGCGGATCAGTACGCTCAGCGCGTTCGGTTCCTCGGGGCCGTTGTACGGGGGCAGCGCGTCCTCCGCACCGGGGATCTCGAAGGGTGTGACCTCGTCATAGCGGTCGTAGAGCAGTTCGTCGTACACCTCTGCGGCCGCGGCCAGCTGGTTGAACGCCTCGTAGACGGCCGGGTCGTCCTCTCCCGACCTGCGTTCGACCGCGGCCAGGTGGCGGTCGAGCGCGGTCTTGACCGCCTCGGCGGCGGCGCGTACCTCGGCAGCGGTGGGCTGCGCAGCATCAGACATAGTGCAGACGCTATCCGTACGAGGCCCCAGCCCGCACAATAGATGCGATGCCGGAATACGAATTTGTCGACGTGTACGTACCGCGCGGGGTCTCCCGCAAGGAGACGGCACGTCTGCTGACGGACCATGCGGAGTACGGACACTGGGAGTTGCACCGTCTGAGCCTGCTACATGACGGCAGCCGCAAGGTGCGGTTGCGCCGGCGGATCATCCGCCAGGTGCGGGCCACGTGGTGAGCGGGACGGTGCCGGGAGAAGGCACATGACGGAGCGGGCCCTGCTGCGGCGAGGCCCGCTCCGTGCGCGCGGGGGCCGTCCGGTGGGACGGACACCTCGGCGGCGCGTGCCTCAGGCCGAGGCGCGTGCCTTGCGATAGAGGATCGCGCCCGCCAGCAGGGCGCCGGCGCCGGCCGGGAGGACGAGCCCGAGCGGGAGGTCGCTGCCGGTGGCCGCGAGCTGGGCGTCGGCGCGGGGCTGGGTGACGAACCGGGCGCCCGGCTCGTCACCGTGCGAGGAACCGCCGGGCGTCTCGACGCCGGTGCCGGGCGGTGTGCCCGGGGTGCCGGGGTGACCGGGCTCACCCGGGGTCCCGGGGCCGCCCGGGTCGCCGGGGTTGCCGGGGGTGCCCGGGTCGCCGGGCTTCCCGGGGGTGCCCGGACCATCGGGGTCGCCCGGGTCGCCGGGGTCGCCCGGGTTGCCGGGGTCGCCCGGGTGCTCGTGGCCGCCGCCGGGCGGGTTGCCGTGGGGGTCGCCGTGGCCGCCGTTCGCGCAGTCGTTGCCCGTGCTGGGGTTGCCGATGCCGACGACGTCGACGCTGTTGCCGCAGGCGTTGACCGGCGCGTACACCGGCACCTGGACGTGGTTGCCCGAGCCGACGCCGGGCGAGTCGGAGGCGTGGCCACCCGCGTGCGAGCCGCCGTATCCCCCCGACGACGATCCACCACCCTCGTTGGCGCACGAGTTGCCCGCCGCCGGGTTGAGCACGCCGACGACGTCGACGCTGTTGCCGCAGACGTTGACCGGCGCGTACACCGGCACCTGGACGTGGTTGCCCGAGCCGACGCCGGGCGAGTCGGAGGCGTGACCGTTCGCGTGCGAGCCGCCGTGGCCCGCCTGATCGCCGTATCCCCCCGACGACGATCCACCACCCTCGTTGCCACACGAGTTGCCCGCCGCCGGGTTGAGCACGCCGACGACGTCGACCGTGTTGCCGCAGACGTTGACCGGTGCGTGCACCGGTGCCTGCACCGTGTTCCCGGACAGCACGCCGGGCGAGTTCGACGTGGAGCCCTGCGCACCCGAGGCGGCGTGGGCGGAGCCGCCCGCGGCGGCGATCACGCCGGTCGCGGCCGCCACGGTCATCAGACCCTTGCGGGTGACCTGTCGCATTGCTGAATACCTGCCTTCGACCCTTTATCGAATTCTTCTCGAATTCCTCTGAAGAAGCGATCGGTCCCGGAGCGCATGGCTCGCGCTCCGGGACCGGTGGCTTGGAACTCCCCTCAGAGAGGGGGAAGCATCACTTGTTGATGCAGGTGTTGCCGAAGGCGGGGTTCAGCAGCCCGATCACGGAGACCGTGTTGCCGCAGACGTTCACCGGGACGTGAACGGGCACCTGAATGACGTTGCCGGACACGACACCCGGGGAGTGCACGGCGGCACCCTGGGCACCCGAGTCGGCGACGGCCAGGCCCGCGCCCGCGAGAACCAGCCCACCGGTGGCAGCCGCAGCAGCGACGACCTTCTTGATCATTATTCCTCCTAGTTGGCAAAGCGACCCATCGTGCGATCGCATTACCTGTAACGAGGCTGGAGTAATGAGGCTACGAGCTTATGAGCGCATTCACTCTTCTCAGTCGATCTCGCACGCGCGCCCGAATACCGGTCCGGGTCCGGCCGTTTTTCAGGAGGCGTCGATGAACCGGTCGAGCACCCGCACGCCGAACTTCAGGCCGTCGACCGGCACCCGCTCGTCGACACCGTGGAACATGCCGGCGAAGTCCAGCTCCGGCGGCAGCTTCAGCGGCGCGAAGCCGAAGCCCCGGATGCCCAGGTCGTCGAAGGACTTGGCGTCCGTCCCGCCGGAGAGCATGTAGGGGATCGCCTTGGCGGTCGGGTCCTCGGCCAGCAGCGAGGACTGCATGGCCGCCACGAGCGCCCCGTCGAAGGTCGTCTCGACGGCCTTGTCGGCGTGGACGTCCTCGCGGCGCACCTTCGGGCCGAGGATGCGGTCGAGGTCGGCGAGGAACTCGTCCTCGTAGCCGGGCAGGAACCGGCCGTCGACGTGGGCGGTCGCCTCGCCGGGGATGACGTTGACCTTGTACCCCGCTCCGAGCTGCGTGGGGTTGGCCGTGTTGCTCAGGGTCGCGCCGATGAGCTTGGCGATGCCGCCGAGCTTGGCGAGGGTCGACTCCATGTCCTCCGGGTCGAGTTCGGTGCCGAACGCGTCACCGAGCTCGTCGAGGAAGGCGCGGGTGGTCTTGGTGACCCGCACCGGGAACTTGTGCCGCCCGAGCCGCGCGACGGCCTCCGACAGTTCGGTGATCGCGTTGTCCCGGTGGATCATCGAGCCGTGCCCCGCCGTGCCGGCGACGGTGAGCTTCATCCAGTGCATGCCCTTCTCGGCCGTCTGGATCAGGTACAGCCGCCGCTCCTCGCTCACCGTGAAGGAGAAGCCGCCCACCTCGCTGATCGCCTCGGTGACGCCCTCGAAGAGGTCACGGTGGTGGTCGACGAGGTAGCGGGCCCCGTAGGTGCCGCCGGCCTCCTCGTCGGCGAGGAAGGCCAGGACGATGTCGCGCGGGGGCTTGCGCCCGCTGCGCAGCCGGTCGCGGACGACCGCCAGGGTCATCGCGTCCATGTCCTTCATGTCGACCGCCCCGCGGCCCCACACGCAGCCGTCGGCGATCTCCCCGGAGAAGGGGTGGTGGGTCCAGTCGTCGGCGTTGGCCGGGACCACGTCGGTGTGGCCGTGGATGAGGAGCGCGGGCCGGGAGGGGTCCTCGCCCTCGATGCGGGCCACCGTGGAGGCGCGGCCCGGGTGGGACTCGAAGATCCGCGGTTCGAGTCCCACCTCGGCGAGCTTCTCGGCGACGTACTCGGCCGCCTTGCGCTCGCCCGGTCCCGAGTGGTCGCCGTAGTTGCTGGTGTCGATCTGGATCAGCTCGCGGCAGAGGTCCACGACCTCGTCCTCGCCGGTGACGTTCCTGGCCGTGTCCGTCTCGCTCACGTACTTCCTCCCGGTGTCACTGCTGGTGGGTCCCCTTCATCCTCCCTCCCTCCGGCCCGCTCCCCAAGAGCCCTCCCCGCCCGTCACACGTCGTTCACGCCGGGGCCGGGGCGGGCACGGGGGGTGATCGGTCACCCTGGAAAGCCTGGTAATGTTTACGTCGTCGCCGCGGGGAGAACCCACGCGACAGACACCTTGTCCGGGTGGCGGAATGGCAGACGCGCTAGCTTGAGGTGCTAGTGCCCTTTATCGGGCGTGGGGGTTCAAGTCCCCCCTCGGACACCTGAGGCTGAGGGCCGTGACCATGAGGTCGCGGCCCTCAGGCGTGTTCCGTGATGAGGTGACCATGACCACTCGCTCCTGCCCCTGCGGACTCCCCCGGGCCTACGAGGCGTGCTGCGGCCGCTACCACTGCGGCCCGGCGGCCGCGCCGACCGCCGAGGCGCTGATGCGGTCGCGGTACTGCGCCTTCGTCAAGGGGGACACCGGGTACCTGCTGCGGACCTGGCACCCGCGGACCCGGCCCGGGACGCTGGAGATGGACCCGGGGACGCGCTGGACCGGGCTGGAGATCCTGGGCACCGCCGGCGGATCGGCGTTCCACTCGGCCGGGACCGTGGAGTTCCGGGCGTCGTACCGGGGCGGGTCGCTGCACGAGCGGAGCCGGTTCGAGCGGGTCGAGGGGGCGTGGGTGTACGTCGACGGGGAGTTCCTGCCGTAGCTACGGCGCCAGGATGTCGAGTTCCTGGAGGGCGCCGACCGTGATCTCGCGGGTCAGCTCCTCGGCCCGGGCGGCGTCGCCCGCGCGGACGGCCTCGGCGACCCGGACGTGCAGCGTGACGGCGGCCGGGTCCGGGTCGTCGAACATCACGTCGTGCTGCGTCCGGCCGGTCAGGACCTCGGCGACCACGTCGCCGAGGCGGGCGAACATCTCGTTGCCCGAGGCGGACAGGATGACGCGGTGGAAGGCCACGTCGTGGAGGAGGTATCCCTCCAGCTTGTGACCGCGCGAGTGGGCGACCATGCCGAGGGCGCACTCGGTGAGTTCGGCGCACTGCTCGGAGGTGGCGTTCCGGGCGGCGAGTCCGGCCGCGACCGGTTCGATCGCCGAGCGCAGCACCGTCAGGGAGCGCAGCTGGTGCGGGCGGTCGGCGCCGGCCAGCCGCCAGCGGATGACCTGCGGGTCGTACACGTTCCACTCGGACTTGGGGCGGACCGTGACGCCGACGCGGCGGCGGGACTCGACCAGGTGCATGGACTCCAGGACCCGGACCGCCTCGCGCATCACGGAGCGTGACACGTCGAAGCGCTGGGCGAGCTCGTCCGTGCGCAGGACACTGCCCGGCGGGTACTCCCCCGCGGTGATCTCGGGGCCGAGGGTGTCCAGTACGCGGCCGTGCAGCCCCCGGCCCGGTGTGCTCATGCACTCAGCGTACGGGGTAGATCACGGAGACAAAAAGTCAGACTTATTCATCACGACCTCTTGAATTCGTCGTACCTAATGGGTTTCAGTTGCGTCGACATCACGTGTCGACGAAGACAGCAGACAGTGAGGCAGCGATGAACACCCCCCATGTCGTCGTGGTCATGGGCGTCGCGGGCACCGGCAAGACCACCATCGGTCCGCTGCTCGCCGCCCGGCTCGGCGTTCCCTACGCCGAAGGCGACGACTTCCACCCGCCGGCCAACATCGCCAGGATGTCGGCCGGCACGCCGCTCACCGACGAGGACCGCCGGCCCTGGCTGGACGCCATCGGCGCCTGGGCGCAGGGGCGGGCCGGGCTCGGTGGAGTGGTCAGCTGCTCGGCGCTGAAGCGGTCGTACCGCGACCGGCTGCGGTCCGCCGCGCCGGGCGTGGTCTTCGTGCACCTCACCGGCGACCGCGCGCTCATCGAGGACCGGATGTCGCACCGGCAGGGGCACTTCATGCCCACGGCGCTGCTCGACTCCCAGTTCGCCACGCTCCAGCCGCTCCAGGCGGACGAGGCGGGGGTCGCCGTGGACGTCGCGGGCGGCCCGGAGGAGATCACCGAGCGGGCCGTGCGCGCCCTGGGCTCGCTCCCCGAGCCGATCTCCTAGCCCCTGTCCGCACTCCCCTCCCCCGACTCCCCGAACGAGGAAATCCCCCGTGACCAGACTCAGCGTCGAGATGCTGGCAGCGGACGCACCCGAGCCGATCACCTCGGCCGGCCACGCTCAGCTGGGCATCGCCGTCCTGGCGGGCATCGCCGTCATCGTCCTGCTCATCACCAAGTTCAAGCTGCACGCCTTCCTGGCGCTGACCATCGGGTCGCTGGCGCTCGGCGCGATCGCCGGGGCGCCCCTGGACAAGGTCCTCACCAGCTTCAGCGCCGGCCTCGGCTCCACGGTCGCCGGCGTGGGTGTGCTGATCGCGCTGGGCGCGATCCTCGGCAAGATGCTCGCCGACTCCGGCGGCGCCGACCAGATCGTCGACACCATCCTGGCCAGGGCCGGCGGGCGCTCCATGCCGTGGGCGATGGTGCTGATCGCCTCCGTGATCGGCCTGCCGCTGTTCTTCGAGGTCGGCATCGTGCTGCTGATCCCGGTGGTGCTGATGGTGGCCAAGCGCGGCAACTACTCGCTGATGCGCATCGGGATCCCGGCCCTCGCGGGCCTGTCCGTGATGCACGGTCTGGTGCCGCCGCACCCGGGGCCGCTGGTGGCGATCGACGCCGTCGGGGCCGACCTCGGTGTGACGCTCGCGCTGGGTGTCCTCGTCGCCGTCCCGACGGTGATCATCGCGGGTCCGGTGTTCTCGAAGTACGCGGCCCGCTGGGTGGACGTCCCCGCACCGGAGAAGATGATCCCGCAGCGCGCCTCGGAGGAGCTCGACAGGCGTCCAGGCTTCGGCGCCACGCTCTTCACCGTGCTGCTGCCGGTGATCCTGATGCTCGCCAAGGCGCTGGTCGACATCGTCGTGGACGACCCGGAGAACGCGGTGCAGCGCGTCTTCGACGTCATCGGCGCCCCGATGATCGCCCTGCTCGCCTCGGTGCTGGTCGGCATCTTCACGCTGCTGCGGCCCGCCGGGTTCTCCAAGGAGCGGATCTCGCCCCTGGTCGAGAAGAGCCTCATGCCGATCGCGGGCATCCTGCTGATCGTCGGCGCGGGCGGCGGCTTCAAGCAGACGCTCATCGACACGGGCGTGGGCCGGATGGTCCTGGACATCTCCGAGGACTGGGCCATCCCGGCGCTGCTGCTGGCCTGGCTGATCGCCGTGGTGATCCGGCTCGCGACCGGCTCGGCGACCGTGGCCACGGTCTCGGCGGCCGGTCTGGTAGCCCCGCTCGCGGCGGACATGTCCACCACGCACGCCGCCCTCCTCGTCCTGGCCATCGGCGCCGGCTCGTTGTTCTTCAGCCACGTCAACGACGCCGGTTTCTGGATGGTGAAGGAGTACTTCGGACTGAGCGTCGGCCAGAACATCAAGACCTGGTCCGTCATGGAGACGATCATCTCGGTGGTGGCCGGCGGGCTGGTCCTGCTGTTGTCCCTGGTGATCTAGGTACGAGACCCACGGCGGCCGATCGGGTGCGCGGGTGCCGCCGGCTCTGCCCCGGCGCCGTGAGCCGGTCGGCCGCCGTACGTGCGCGGATCCGCGGGGTTCCTCGCGCGGTTCCCCGCGCCCTGAGGTGGCGGGCTACTCCCGCCACAAGGGGTGCTCCCGTTCCGCCCACTGCCTGCTCACCCTGCCCGTGCGCATGCCCCTTCTGGCCTCCGGGTCCGCCAGGGCCATGCCGATGTGGCCGGCCAGGACGATGCCGAGGGTGAGGGCGAGCCAGTCGTGGACGAAGGTCGCGCTGGTGCGCCAGAACAGGGGGGTGAGGTGGGTGAGCCACATCATCAGGCCGGTGCCGAGCATGACGAGGGTGGCGCCGGCGACCCAGGCCGCGTAGATCTTCTGGCCGGCGTTGAACTTGCCCGCCGGGCGGGAGCCGGGCCGTCCGTCGCGGCGCAGGACGGCGCGCAGCCAGGTGCGGTCGTGCGGGCCGAAGCGGTTGAGGCGGCCCAGGTCGGCGCGGAAGACGCGGGAGGCCAGGCCCGCCAGCACGGGCACGGGCAGGGCCAGGCCGGACCAGATGTGCAGCGTGACGACGAGCGCGCGGCGGCCGACGAGTTCGGCGAGCTGCGGGACGTAGAGGCAGGCCGCCGTCGCGACGCAGACGCCCATCAGCGTGGCCGTGGCGCGGTGGATCCAGCGCTGCACCGGGGTGAAGCGGCGCAGCTCGACCGCCGCCGGGCGCGCGTCAGCTCGTGGGCTCATCGTCCCGCCCGTTCGAACGGCCCACCCAGGCGTCGACGTCGTAGCCGCGTTCCTCCCAGTAGCCCGGGCGGACCTCGTCGGTGACGGTGATGCCGGAGAGCCACTTGGCGGACTTGTAGAAGTACATGGGCGCCACGTAGAGGCGGACCGGGCCGCCGTGGGAGTGGCCGAGGTCCTCGTCCTGCATGCGCAGGGCGACCAGGACGTCGGCGCGGCGGGCCTGGCCGAGGGTGAGGCTCTCGGTGTACGTGCCGTCGAAGCAGGTGAACCGGATGGCCCTGCCCGCGGGGCGGACCCCGGCCGCGTCCAGCAGGCGGGACAGGCGTACGCCCTCGAAGGGGGTGTCGGGGACGCGCCAGCCGGTGACGCACTGGACGTCGCGGACCATGCGGGTCTGCGGCAGGGCCCTGAGGTCGGCCAGCGTGTAGGTCGTGGGGCGGTCGACCAGGCCGTCGACCGTGAGGCGGTAGGTCTCGGCGCTCTTGCGCGGGACCGACGAGGCGACCGAGTAGTAGCGGAAGCCGCCGCCGTTCGGGAGCAGACCGGTCAGGCCGGTGGGGTCCTTGTCGGCGGCGCCGCCGAGGAAGCCCTCCAGGCCGCGTTGCAGCGGCGGTGCGGCCACCACGCCGAGGGCGCCCAGGGCGAGGGTGCCGAGGAAGACGCGGCGGCCGATCGGGGTGCCCCGTTCGCCGGGGTGGTCGTCGTGCACGTCCTGAGGTACGTCCTGGTTCACGTGCCCATTCGAACACCCGCGGCCCCCCCGGGGGACAGGGAGCGCGGGTGCCCGTCAGACTTCCGTAACCACCGCGGGTGCGGGCGGGGTCAGGACGAGGCCGCCTTGTCCAGCTGGAACGCCTCGTTGCCCAGTCCGATGCGGGCGTGCTTCTCGGGGGCGCGGGCGCGCAGCACCAGGCCGAGGAGCAGGCCCGCGGCGAGGGCGAGGCCGATGATGCCGGGCAGCACCCAGCTCAGCGCGGAGTCGGGGCCGGCGCCGACCAGGACGTCGAAGTCCCTGACCGTGTAGCCGGCGATGACGAGCAGCGCGATGCCGGCCAGCGCCGAGGTGACCAGCCGCCAGGCCTGGGCACCGGCGGCGCCGCGGCGGACGAAGAAGACGACGACCGACAGGGAGGCCGCCGCCATCAGGACGATCACGCCGAGGGCGCCGACGTTGCCGAGCCAGGTGAACAGGCGCAGGACGGGGGCGGTGGGGTCGCCGGCCGGCTTGTCGTCGGTGATCGCGAAGGCGGCCACGACGACCACGGCCACCACGCTCTGCAGCAGCGAACCGGTGCCGGGGGCGCCGCTGCTGCCGCTGGTGCGGCCGAAGGCGGCGGGCAGCAGGCCCTCGCGGCCCATGGCGAAGGCGTACCGGGCGACGACGTTGTGGAAGCTGAGCAGCGCGGCGAACATGCCGGTGACGAACAGCACGTGCAGGACGTCCGTGAAGGTGCCGCCGAGGCGGGACTCGGTGAGGAAGAACAGCAGCCCGGCGCTCTGCTGCCGGGCCGTGCCGACGATCGCTGCGGGGCCGGTGGCGACGGTGAGGGCCCAGCTGCTCAGCGCGAAGAAGACGGCGACCCCGCCGACGGCGAGGAACATCACGCGCGGCACGAGGACGTGCGGGCGGCTGGTCTCCTCGGCGTAGACCGGGGCCTGCTCGAAGCCGAGGAACGCGGCGATGCAGAAGCACAGCGCGGTGCCGACGCCCGCGCCGGTGAGGGTGTCGGGGTTGAAGGCGTGCAGTGACAGGCCCTCCGTGCCGGGGTCGGTGAGCGCCGCGATGTCGAAGACGACCACCAGGAGCACCTCGACGACCAGCAGGACGCCGAGCACGCGGGCGTTGACGTCGATCTTGAGCCAGCCCAGCAGGCCGACGGCGAGCGCGGCCACGAGGGCCGGGATCCACCAGGCGACCTCGATCTCGGCGTAGGTGGCGAAGAGCCCGGAGACCTCGAAGCCGAGGATGCCGTAGATGCCGATCTGGAGCGCGTTGTAGGCGACCAGGGCGACCAGGGCGGCGCCCGCTCCGGCGGTGCCGCCGAGGCCGCGGGAGATGTAGGCGTAGAAGGCGCCGGCGTTGTGGACGTGGCGGCTCATCTCGGCGTAGCCGATGCCGAACAGGATCAGGACGACGCCCAGGACCACGAAGAGCAGCGGCTGCCCGACGATGCCCATCACCGCGAATGTAGTGGGCATGACACCCGCGACCACCATGAGGGGTGCGGTCGCGGCGAGCACGGAGAGCAGCAGGCCGCCGGTGCCGAGCCGGTCGGCGCGCAGGGCGCGTTCCTGCCCCTTGAACGTACTGATGCCGCCGCCGGGGGCGGAGGTGCTCGTTCTCGAACTGTCCGTGGTCATCGGGAGGGCGTCCTCACGTGGGGTACGGGCGGTCAGGCCGTGCCGAGCGCGCCGGCGCGGGCGGCGGCGAAGGCGGTGTGCGGGTCGCGGTCCGGGTACGACCAGGGCGCCGGGGTGGCGTGGCGGCCGATCCGGTGGAACAGGGCGGCGGCCTCGGCACCCCGCCCCTCGCAGAACTTGGCGTGGGCGAGGAAGTTCAGGTCGATCAGCCGGCGCGGATGCCCCTCCAGCTCCCACTCCAGCCACCAGTCGAAGGCGGCCTTCATCACCTGCCGGGCGCGGCGGCCGGTCCAGTGGCCGGAGGCGACCGGGTCGGCGGATTCGTGCCCGGCGGCGGCCAGGGCGCGGTAGCGCTCGGCGTGGGCGATGACGGGCAGGATCGCCAGCGGGGAGTCGGCGGGCGCCTGCTCGGCGGCCCAGTTGGCGAAGTCGTAGACCTCGTGCAGGGGGTCGGGGCCGGCCTCCGTGCGGCGGCCGGCGAGGCGGGCGACCATCAGGTGGTGGGCGTGGTGGTGGTCGGCGTACCGGGCGCGGACCTGCTCGAAGGTCCGGACGACGTCCTGGTCGGTGCCGGCCGCGCACTCCAGCATGAGCAGGCCCAGCCAGGGGGTGGGGTCGGCGGGCCGGCGGCCGGCGGCCTCCCGGCAGGCCTCACGGGCGGGGTCCGGTCTCCCCTTGCCGTGCAGGACGCGCCGGACCTGGGCCAGGGCGAACAGGACCGCGGCGTCGGCGGACTCGGGCTCGGCGAGCAGCCACTCCCGGGCCCAGGCGGCCGTGTGGGACTCGCGGGCCAGGACCGCGACGCGGTGGCCGCGGCGGTCCCAGTCGTCTCCGGTGTGGACGAGCAGGGACCGGGCGCTCTGCCAGCGGCCCTGGGCCAGGGCGGCGCGCGCGGTCACGAGGTCGGCGTCGTCGAGGGCCTCGTCGAAGGCCTGTGCCGCACGTCTGCGGCCACGGCCGAGGGGAGGCGGGGGTGGGGACACCGCGGGACTTCCTCACGCGCTCTTCTTGTGTTTCGGCTCACGGTGGTCATCGGTGCGCGGGTGTGCGCACCGCCATGAACTGATCACAGACAGCAAACCCCCCGCCAACGGTTGTCGTCAAGGCCCGCAAATGCGTTACACGCGTCAAGTGGTGGGGCCGGTGAGGGACTTGTGACGGAAGAGACGCCTGATGACAGGGGGAACGGCTTCCGATTCATCCTTTTCGCCCCTTGTGACGTACGTCATAGCGCGGGCGGGCAGCGGCCCCGACGATGGCAGAACGTACGGGCACGCCGGGCGGAGCCGGCCGGTACAGTCGGCCCCTACGCCATCGTGAACCCGACCTGACGATCGAGGTACACCGCGTGTCGGTCCTTGTCCTGGCGCTCGCCCTGAGTGCCGCCTGCTGCCTGGGCTTCGGCTTCGTCCTGCAGCAGAACGCGGCCCAGCGGGCCCCGCTGAGCGACTTCCTCTCCTTCCGGCTCCTGCTCGACCTGGTCAAGGTGCCCCGCTGGCTCGGCGGCATCGGCCTGATGGTGGTCGGCATGGCGCTGGGCGCCGCCGCGCTCGGGCAGGGCGAGCTGTCGCTGGTCGAGCCGCTGCTGGCCACGAACCTGCTCTTCGCACTCGCGCTGTCCCGCAAGCAGTCCGGGCAGCCGCTCGGCCGCCAGGGCTGGGCGGGGCTGCTGCTGCTCGCGGGCGGCGTGACGGCGTTCATCGTGGCGGGGCGGCCCGAGGGCGGCGCCGCCACGGCCGACCCGGTCCGGCAGTGGCTGATCATCGGCACGATGATCGGACTCGCCCTGCTCCTGACGGCACGCGGCCGGCGCTCCCGGCTGGGCTCCGGGCCGGTGCTGCTGGCCCTGGCCGCCGGGCTGCTGTACGGGGTGCAGGACGCGCTGACCCGGGTGAGCGGGCAGAAGGCCGCCGAGGGAGGCCTGGCCGAGCTGCTGACCGGCTGGCAGCCCTACGCGGTCCTGGCGCTGGGCGTCACCGGGCTGGTCCTCGTGCAGAGCGCCTTCGAGACGGCGTCCCTGCGCAAGTCGCTGCCCGCCCTGACCGCGGCCCAGCCGCTCGCCGGGATCATCTGCGGCGTCGGCTTCCTGGGCGACCGGCTGCGCACCGACACGGTGGCGCTGACCTGGGAGGCGGGCGGTCTCGCGGCCGCGGTCGCCGGGATCGTGCTGCTGGGGCTGCATCCGGCGCTGCCGACCGGGGCGGCCCGGCCCGCGCCGGTCGCCGCGCCCGCCGTGAGCCCCGCCTCCTCCTGACGGGTCCCGGCCCCGCTCCCCGCCCTGCCGCTGCTTGGATGAGGGCATGAGCGCTGCTGACGAGATCCTCGACGTCGTCGACGAGCACGACCGGGTGGTCGGCCGGTCCCCCCGGGGCGAGGTCTACGCCCGCGGGCTGCGGCACCGCTGCGTGTTCGTCCAGGCCCGGGACGCCGAGGGCCGGATCTTCGTGCACCGGCGGACCCCGGCCAAGCTGGTCTTCCCCTCCCTGTACGACATGTTCGTCGGCGGGGTGGTGGGCGCGGGCGAGGCGTACGACACCGCCGCCCTGCGCGAGGCCGAGGAGGAACTGGGCGTCTCCGGCCTGCCGGACCCGCGCTTCCTGTTCAAGTTCCTCTACGACGACGACACCGGCCGGAGCTGGTGGTCGGCCGTGTACGAGGTGCGCTGCGAGCTGCCCGTGCAACCGCAGGTGGAGGAGGTCGCCTGGCACGACTTCCTGCCCGAGCACGAGGTGGAGCGGCGGCTGGCCGACTGGGAGTGGGTGCCGGACGGGCTGGCGGCCTACGAACGGCTCCGGACGTTCCGGGCGGCGGGCTGAGGCAGCGGGCCGAGGTGGTGGGCCGGGGCGGCGGGCGGCCGCGCCCCGGGTAGGGTCGCGCACGTGATCGAGTTCGTACGGAACGTCCGGTTGTGGTTCGCGCCCGCGCAGGTGCGGCGGGACGGCGAGACGCCCGACTACCGGTTCTCGCTGGCGAACGAACGCACCTTCCTGGCCTGGCTGCGCACCGCGCTCGCGCTGATCGGCGGCGGTTTCGCCGTGGACCAGTTCCTGCCGGACCTGCGCTGGGGCTGGCGCGTCGGGCTGGCGCTCGCGCTGCTGGCCGCCGGCGTGCTGTGCTCGCTGCGGGCGGTCAACCACTGGGTGCGCTGCGAGCGGGCCATGCGCCGGGGCGAGGACCTGCCCGTGTCGCGGTTCCCCGCGCTGCTGAGCCTGGTCGTCGCGGTCGTCGCCGTCGCCATGGTCGTGGTCGTGCTCGTCGGGTGGGAGGGGTGAGCCCACCGGCGGTCCGCCGGGATCCCGCCCGCGATCCCGGGCTGCAGCCGGAGCGGACCCGGCTCGCGTGGCGGCGTACGACGCTGTCCGGCACGGTCGTCGCCGTGCTCGCCGTGCGGACCGCGCTGCACGGCGGGGCGTCGGCGGCCGGGATCGTGGCGTGCGCCCTGTGCTGCGTGCTCTGGCTGGGGGTGCTCGGCGTCGCCCACCGCCGCATCCGCGCGCTCGCGGCCACGCCGAGTCCCGCGGCGTTCGCCCCCCGGCACGCCGCCACGGCGGTGCTGTGCACCGTGGCGATGGCGGTGTGCGCGGCGGCACTCGTCCTCTAGGGCGTGTCCGCCAGGGCAGTCCTCCAGGGCATGGCCCGCCAGGACGTGTCCGCCGGGGACTCACTCGCCGTCGTCGTCCTCCCGGTCCACCGTCACGACGATCTTGCCGCGGGTACGGCCCTGCTCGTTCAGCCGGTGCGCCTCCGCCGCCCGCTCCAGCGGGAACGTCTCGTCGACGTGCACGCTCACCACGCCCTGCTCCGCCAGTTCGGACAACCGCCGCAGGTCCTCGGCGTCGGGGCGGACGAAGTAATAACGGCCGCCGTAGTTCACCACCTCGTTGTCGGCGATCGACACCAGCCTCCCCTCGGGGGCCAGCAGGTTCGCCGAGACCTTCAGCGCGTCCCCGCCGACCGTGTCGAAGACGGCGTCCACCCCCTCGGGCGCCAGCCCGCGCACCCGCTCCGCCAGGCCCTCGCCGTACGTCACCGGCTCGCCGCCCAGGCCCCGTACGAAGTCGTGGTTGGACTCGCTCGCCGTGCCGATC
This sequence comes from Streptomyces sp. DT190, assembly GCF_049846985.1. Lineage (NCBI taxonomy): Bacteria > Bacillati > Actinomycetota > Actinomycetes > Kitasatosporales > Streptomycetaceae > Streptomyces > Streptomyces sp. DT190. The sequence goes on from NZ_JBNCNM010000007.1 coordinate 305,722, forward strand.
ACCCGCGCCCCGAGGTGGGTGCCGAGCTGCACCGCGATCGAGCCGACACCGCCGGCCGCGGCGTGCACCAGCACGGTCTCGCCCCGCTTCACCTCGAGCATCCTGCGCAGCACCTGGTAGGCGGTGAGCCCGACCAGGGGCAGTCCCGCCGCCTCCTCCCAGGAGAGGTTGCGCGGCTTGCGGGCCAGGGTGCGCAGGGGTGCGGCCACGTACTCGGCGAAGGTGCCGCGCGAGAGGAAGTCCTCGCGGACGTAGCCGATGACCTCGTCCCCCACGTCGAACTCCGAGACGGCCGGCCCCGGCCGGACGACGACGCCCGAGACGTCCCAGCCGGGCACCACCGGGAAGACGGGGGCGAGGATGCTGTCGAGGTGACCCTCGCGGGCCTTCCAGTCCACGGGGTTCACGGCCGCCGCCCGCACCTTCACCAGGACCGCGTCCGGGCCGACCACGGGGTCGCGCACCTCCCCGAACGCCAGCACCTCGGGGCCGCCGTACCGTGAGTAGCTGATCGCCTTCATGGGTCCGACCCTCGGGGCTCGGGGGTCGGCACGCAAGCCGGATGGCCTGAACGAAACGGCCGAAAAGCTCGCGGAGCCCCGTACGGGCCGCCGTCGGCCTATCGTGGCTCCGATCACGTTTCGGCCCCCCTCTGGACGACATACCGACCGGTCGGCATCATGAGTCGGGTATTGTTCACCTGCCCGTAGGAGCGACCCATGAGCCCCGACCACCCGCCCGGACTCGACCTCGACCGGCTGCGCGGCCTGCTGGACCGGGAGCGGCCCGGACTGGTCGGCGGCCCGCTGTCGGGCCGGCTGATCGAGGGCGGACGGTCGAACCTCACCTACGCGGTCTCCGACGGCACCGACCGGTGGGTCGTACGGCGGCCCCCGCTCGGCCACGTCCTGGCCACCGCACACGACATGAAGCGCGAGCACCGGGTGATCAGCGCGCTGCACCCGACCGCCGTGCCGGTGCCGCGGCCGGTGCTGCTGTGCGAGGACGAGGAGGTGCTCGGGGCGCCGTTCTACGTCATGGAGTTCGTCGAGGGCACGCCCTACCGCACGGCCGACCAGCTCGTCCCGCTCGGCCCGGAGCGCACCCGGGGCGCGGTGCTGAACCTGGTCGACACGCTGGTGGAGCTGCACGCGGTCGACCCGGGCGAGGTCGGTCTGGCGGACTTCGGCCGGCCCGAGGGCTTCCTCGACCGGCAGCTGCGGCGCTGGGGCAAGCAGCTGGACGCCTCCCGCAACCGGGACCTGGACGGCATCGACGAGCTGCACGCCGCGCTCGGCCGCGAGCTGCCCGACTCCCCCGCCCCGGCCGTGGTGCACGGCGACTACCGGCTCGACAACGTGCTGATCGGCGAGGACGACTCGATCCGGGCGATCCTCGACTGGGAGATGTCCACGCTGGGCGACCCGCTCACCGACCTCGGTCTGCTGGTCATGTACTCCATGCCGCTCGGCATGCCCGAGTCCCCCGTCTCCACCACCGCCGAGGCGCCCGGGCATCCGGCGCCGTCGGAACTCATCGAGCGGTACGCCGCGCGCTCGGGGCGCGACGTCTCCGCCGTCTCCTGGTACACGGCCTTCGCCTGGTTCAAGCTGGCCGTGATCCTGGAGGGCATCCACTACCGCTACACGCTCGGCCAGACGGTCGGGCGCGGTTTCGACCGCATCGGCGACCTCGTGCCCGTCTTCGTCCGGCACGGACTGACCACGCTCAACGAAGGCCTCCAGGAGGGCTGATCCGTATGGACTTCGCTTTCGACGCGCGCACCGAAGAGCTGCGCGCCAAGCTCCTCGCCTTCATGGACGAGTACGTCCACCCGGCCGAGGCCGTCGCGCACGAGCAGCGCGAACGGCTCGCGTCCCCGTGGGAGAACCCGCCCGTGGTGGAGGAGCTGAAGGCCGAGGCCCGCAGGCAGGGCCTGTGGAACCTGTTCCTTCCGGACTCCGAGTACGGCGCCGGGCTCACCAACCTGCAGTACGCGCCGCTCGCCGAGATCATGGGCCGCTCCCCGCAGCTGGCGCCGACGGTGACCAACTGCGCGGCGCCGGACACCGGCAACATGGAGGTCCTCACCCAGTTCGGCGACGAGCAGCAGCGCAAGCAGTGGCTGGAGCCGCTGCTGGCGGGCGAGATCCGCTCGGCGTTCGCGATGACCGAGCCGGAGGTGGCCTCCTCGGACGCCACGAACATCACGACGCGCATCGAGCGGGACGGCGACGAGTACGTCCTCACCGGCCGCAAGTGGTACATCTCCGGGGCCATGCACCCCGACTGCAAGATCTTCATCGTGATGGGCAAGACCGACCCGGACGGGGAGGACATCCGGCGCCAGCAGTCCATGGTGCTGGTGCCGCGCGACACCCCGGGCGTCACGATCACGCGGGCGATGCAGGTGTTCGGGTACGAGGACCACTACCACGGCGGTCACGCGGAGATCGTCTTCGATCACGCGCGCGTACCGGTGTCGAACCTGGTCGGCGAGGAGGGCGGCGGCTTCGCCATCGCGCAGGCGCGGCTCGGGCCCGGCCGCATCCACCACTGCATGCGGCTGATCGGCATGGCCGAGCGGGCGATCGAGCTGATGTGCCGGCGCGCCGTGTCCCGCGACGCCTTCGGCAAGGCGCTGGCGCAGCAGGGCGTGGTGCACAACTGGATCGCCGACGCGCGGGTGACGGTGGAGCAACTGCGGCTGCTCGTGCTGAAGACGGCCTGGCTGATGGACACGGTCGGCAACCGCGGGGCGCACACCGAGATCCAGGCGATCAAGATCGCCACGCCCCGCGCGGTGGTGGACATCCTCGACCGGGCGATCCAGCTGCACGGCGCGGGCGGGGTGAGCCAGGACTTCCCGCTGGCGGAGCTGTACGCGGGGGCGCGGACGCTGATGATCGCGGACGGGCCGGACGAGGTGCACCAGCGGTCGCTGGCCCGGCGGGAGCTGAAGCGGTACGTGTGAGGGGGTCGGGTTCAGGGGGCCGAGCCCTCTGAACCCCCCGCCGGCCGCGGACGGCCGCTCACGGGCGCAGGGCTCTGAGCAGCAGGTCGGCCAGGTGGTCCGCGACCTCCTGGGGGCTGAGCGGGCCGTCCGGGCGGTACCACGTCGACAGGTGGTGGATGGAGCCGAAGTGGTAGTCCACGACCAGGTCGGCCGGGGTCGCCTCGGAGAAGACACCCGTCTGCTGGCCCTCCTCGATCAGCGCCCGGAACCGCTCGTGGTAGCGCCGGCGCTCCGCGCGCACCTGCTTGTCCTTCTCGGGGCTCAGGTGGTGCATCGAGCGCCAGAAGATCATCGCGTCGTCGAGGTTCTCGATCGTCGTCACCACGACGTCCGCCGCCGCGGCCCGCAGCCGCTTCTCGACCGGCTCGCCCGAGTCCGCCACCGCGTCCAGGCGCTCCTGCTGGATGCGCAGCACGCGCGCGTACACCTCGTGCAGCAGGTCGTCCTTCGAGCCGAAGTAGTGGTACAGCGCCCCTTTGGTGACACCGGCCGCCTCGACGATCTCCTGCACCGAGGTGCGGTCGTAACCCTGCTCCGCGAAGAGCCGGGTGGCGGCGGCCAGGAGCCGCTGAGGGACGGGAGCGCCGTCCGGGTCCGTGGTCCTGGGCACTGCCGCCACCTGCCTTTCCGTACTGCTGTCAGTTGTCTTGCGTCCGGGAACGCAGTTCCCGACGGAGGATCTTCCCACTGGCCGTCTTCGGCAAGTCCGGCAGGATCTCCACCTGGCGCGGGTACTTGTAGGCGGCCAGTCTCTCCTTGCAGTGGGCGGCGAGCGCATCGGGGTCCGTCTCGGCGCCCGGGCGCAGGCTGATGTACGCCTTGACGGTCTCGCCGCGGTACCCGTCGGGCACACCCACCACGGCCGCCTCCCGCACCGCCGGGTGCGTGTAGAGCACGTCCTCGACCTCGCGCGGCCACACCTTGAAGCCGGACGCGTTGATCATGTCCTTCTTGCGGTCGACGACGTACAGCCAGCCCTGCTCGTCCATGAAGCCGATGTCGCCGGTGCGCAGCTCGGCGCCGGGGAACGTCTCGGCGGTGGCGTCGGGGCGGCGCCAGTAGCCGGGCACGACCTGCGGGCCGCTCACGACGATCTCGCCCTGGTCCCCGAAGGGCACCTCGTCGCCCCTGTCGTCGACGATCCGCACGACCGTGTCGGGGCCGGGCAGGCCCACGGCGAGGGTCCCGGAGACCGGGTCCACCGGTGCCTCCAGGCCGGGCGGCACGGAGGCGCAGGGCGCGGTGCACTCGGTCAGGCCGTAGCCGTTGCGGATGTACGGGCCGAAGCCCGCCCGGAACTTCTCCACCAGCGCCGGCGGCAGCGGGGCGCCGCCGGAGGAGATCACCCGGAAGGAGGAGAAGTGGTCCCGGCCGACGGAGGGGTGGGCGGCCAGGGCCATGAAGGCCGTGGACGGGCCGACGGTGTAGTGCGGGCGGTGCTCGGCGAAGGCGTCGAGCACCACTCCGGCCTCGAAGCGGTAGGCCAGCACGAGCGTGCCCCCGCTGTTCAGGCAGGCGCCGAACTGGCAGACCATGCCGGTGATGTGGAACAGCGGCGCCAGCGCGAAGTACACGGGCCGCTCGGGCAGCCCGAGGCCCGTCCGCTGCCGCTCGGCGTTGTACATGATGTTGCGGTGCGTGTTGGTGGCGCCCTTGGGCGTGCCGCTGGTTCCCGAGGTGTAGCTGATCAGTGCGACGCCCGCCGGGTCGGGGTCCCGGCCCTCGGGTGCCCGGTGCCCGGCCCGCGCCACGGTGACGAGGTCGTCCGCGTCGGGGGCCTGCGGCAGCCGCTCGAAGGTCAGCACGCGCGCGTCGCCCCGCGTCTGGAAGTCCAGCTCGCACCCGGTGAGCACGATCCGCACCGGCGAGTCGGCCGCCGTCCCGCGCAGGTACGACTCCCACGCCCGGTCCGAGCAGATCAGCGCGGCCACCTCACCGTCGCGCAGGACGTGGGCCACCTCGCCCGACTTGTACATCGGGTTGACGGGCACGACGACCGCGCCCGCCTTCCAGGCGCCGAGCACGGCGAGCACGAAGTGCGGGGAGTTCTGCAGCAGCACCGCGACCCGGTCGCCGGGCTCCAGCCCGCGCGCGGCGAGGTGCCCGGCGACGGAGTCGCTGAGTTCGTCGACGTCCCGGTAGGTCAGCCGGCCGTCGAAGTAGGCCAGGAAGTCGGCGTCGGGGGTCTCGGCCGCCACCCGGCGCAGGGCGTGCACCAGGGAGCCGGCGGGATCGATCGGGGCCTTCTGGGCGTCGCTGAGCAGGGCGAGCCAGGGCTTGGCGGCGTAGCGGGACGTGGTCACCGGGTCCCCTCCCACTGCTGCTGGAGGCGGTTCATGCCGGACAGCCACCGGTCGGGGTCACCGGCCCGGGCCCGGTGGTAGGCGGCGACCTCGGGGTGCGGCAGGATCAGGAAGCGGTCCTCCGCGACGCCCTCGAACAGCGCGTCCGCCACGGCCTCGGGCTCGATCGCGGTCGGCTGGAGCACCAGGTCGCCGGCGCTGCCGGTCGCGGCCAGCATGTCGGTGCGCACGCCCTGCGGGCAGATGGCGTGCACCTTCACGCCCCGGTGCCGGTAGGTCAGCGACAGCCACTCCGCGAAGGCGAGGGCGCCGTGCTTGGTGACGGCGTAGGGCGCGGCGCCGATCATGGTGAGCAGGCCGGCGGCGGACACGGTGGAGACGAACCGTCCGCTGCCGCGCTCCAGCCAGTGGGGCAGCAGGGCGTGGGCGGCCCGGACGTGCGCCATGACGTTCACGTCCCAGGAGGCGGCCCAGGCGGTCTCGTCGAGCGGCCCGTCGGCGCTGCCGCCCTCGAACGCCACACCGGCGTTGGCGCAGTAGACGTCCACGGTCCCGTCGAGTGCGTCCCGGGCGTCGGCGACGATCGCCGAGGCGTCGCCGGCCACGGCGGTGCCGCCGATCTCCTCCGCCACGCGCTTGGCGCGCTCGGCGTCCAGGTCGTTCACGACGACCCGGGCCCCCTCGGCGGCGAACCGCCGGGCGAGCGCGGCTCCGATACCGCCTCCGGCCCCCGTGACAACGACGCCCGACCCTTGAAAGGCTCCCACCATCGGTCTCCTTAAGACGCGGCTCAGCAACGGCCTCAGACTAACCGGTCGGTATGTTTGAGGGAAAGGGCTGGAGCAGCACCCTAGGGGCGCGAGGAACTGCGCGACCAGGCACGACGAACCGGCACACAACGGATCACGGAGGCCACTTCATGCGCCCTTCCAGACGAGCCGTCCTCACGGCAGCCGCCACGGCCGCCGTCTCGGCAGCGCCCACCGCCGCCGCGGCCCCGCCTCGCCACCGGCTCCACACCGGCTTCGAACGACTCGCCCGGGACGGCTACGCCCCCCTCGCCGGCCAGAAGGTGGGCATCGTCACCAACCCCACCGGCATCACCCGCGACGTCCGCCACATCGTCGACGTCATGCACGCCGACGACCGCGTCGGCCTCACCGCCGTCTTCGGCCCGGAGCACGGCTTCCGCGGCACCGCCCAGGCCGGCGGCTCCGAGGGCCGCTACGACGACCCGGCGACCGGGCTGCCCGTCTACGACACGTACCTCAAGAGCGGCCGCCCCCTCGCGGACGTCTTCACCGCGTCCGGCGTCGACACGGTCGTCTTCGACATCCAGGACGTCGGCGCGCGCTTCTACACGTACATCTGGACCCTGTACGACTGCATGGAGGCCGCGCAGCTCGCCGGCAAGCGGTTCGTGGTCCTGGACCGGCCCAACCCGGTGACCGGCCGGGCGGCGCTCGGGCCCGTCCTGCACCGGGAGTTCGCGACGTTCGTCGGACGCCGGCCGATCTCCCAGGCGCACGGCATGACCGTCGCGGAGCTGGCCCGGCTGTTCAACGGGGAGTTCCTGACCGAGCCCGTTCCGCTGGAGACCGTGACCATGTCGGGCTGGCGGCGCTCGGACTTCCACGACGCCTCCGGGCTGCCCTGGGTGCCGCCCAGCCCGAACATGCCGACGCCGGAGACGGCGCTGGTGTACGCCGGGACGTGTCTGTTCGAGGGCACCAACCTGTCGGAGGGGCGCGGCACCACGCGGCCGTTCGAGCTGCTCGGTGCGGAGGGCGTCGACGGGCGCTGGGCGGCCGCCGCGAACGAACTCGCCCTGCCCGGGGTGCGGTTCAGGGAGGCCTACTTCGCGCCCACCTTCTCCAAGTTCCAGGGCAGGACGATCGGCGGGGTGCAACTCCATGTGCACGACCGGGCCGCCTTCGACCCCGTCCGCACCGGGATCGCGCTGCTGGTCACCGCCAAGCGGGTGTGGAGCGGTTTCGCCTGGCGCCCGGACCACTGGATCGACAAGCTCACCGGCAACGCGCGCGTGCGCACCATGATCGACGCGGGCGCGGACACCGACGAGGTCGTGGCCGGGTGGCAGGAGGAGCTCGCGGCGTTCCGCAGGACCCGGCGGAAGTACCTCCTCTACCGCTGAGCGCGCGGCTCCCCGCCCCCGGCGGCGGGCCGGGTCCGCCGGCCCGCCGCCGGGCGGTGCCTCACCGGTGCGAGGTGAACTCCACGACCTGCTGGTAGGTGGGCCGGTTCTGCCAGCTGATCGGGCCGTGCTTGATGCCGCCGAGGGTGCGGTGGTTGATCGAGTCGGCACACCACTGGTCGCCGGCCGCGCACACCTCGTCGCCGGGGTAGACCTGGGCCATGGTCTTCCCCGCCGCCTCCTTCAGGGTGCTGACGAGGGTGTCGCGGCAGGCCCCGAGGCTGCCGCCGCCGCAGTACGTCCGGGCCAGCGGGCCCTTCACCTCTTCACCCAGGACGGCCCGGACGTCCTTGTCGACATAGCTCCACCAGCCGTACTGGAAGGAGCTCCCGGCGTGCGAGCCGGTCGGGCCGTGCGCGGCGGACGGGGACTCGTCGACGGGCAGGTTGGCCGTCATGGCCTCGTACAGCTCACCGCCCAGGCCCGGCCGGAACTGGGCCTCGACCAGCAGCGGCCACCAGGCGTCGAGGATCCGGATCGCGTCGGCGTCGGCGTACTTCTTCGACCCGGCCGTCGTCTCGGTGCGCCTGCCGCCGGCGGCGGCCCAGTCCTTGAGCCGGCTCACGGCGGCCGCCGCTGCGGAGTCGGTGACGGGCGCACTGTCGATCACCTTCAGCAGTCGGGGCAGGACGTCCTCGGCGCGCAGGTCGGCGAGGCCGGCGTCCGCCATGGCCCGTACCAGCGCGGCCCGGGTCACGCCGCCCTGCCGGACCAGCGTGCGCACCCGGTCCTCCAGGAGGTCGCCGCGGTGCACGGAGCCGTTGCCCCAGGGCGCGGCCGTGTAGCCCTCGGCCTGCTTGTTGTTCCAGGAGACGTAGTAGTCCTGGTCCACGGATCGGGGGTGCGCGGAGGGCGGGGTGTAGTCGGCGGTGTTGGACGCCGGGTCCCAGCCGCGCCATTCGTGGGCGGGCCGCGCCCACACCGGGAACTCGGCGTCGACGCCGGCCGCGCGGACGGGGTTGTCGCCGCTGTTGTAGTACGCGGTGTGCTCGGAGTCGGCGTAGAACCAGTTGAAGGTGTAGTTGATGTGCTGCACGGCCTTCTGGAAGTCCTCCGGTCCCTTCACGTAGCCGGGGTCGTTCAGCATCTGGAAGCCGATGATGGAGTCGGCCTCGTGCAGGAAGGACGAGCGCAGGGTGGTGTAGGCGACCTTCTTGCCGCCGACCGTGGCGCGGTACTCCACCGGACCGTACTTCGTGCGCCACACGCGCATGGTGTACGAGCCGGCGGCGGTGCCGTCGGCGACCGTGGGCTTCCAGGCGTTCTTCCGCTCGACCTTCTCCATCGGCGTGCAGGTGCCGCGGTAGAGGTAGTGGTGGTCGTCCTGGCACAGCTCGACGGCGTACGTGTCGATGATGTCCTGGCCGGAGGTCGTGGCGCTCCAGGCGTAGTCCTGGCCGCGGCCGAGCTCGACGTAGAAGCTCAGACCGGCGAAGGAGGCGCCGCGGGCGCTGATGCCCGGGCCCTGGATCTCCTGGAGCAGCAGCAACTGCGGGGCGAAGTAGCCGGTCTGGGGACCGAACACGGCGACCGGATGGCCGCTCGCGGTGTGCTTCCCGCTCACCACGAGGGCGTTGGACATGCCGCGCTTCGCGGAGGACAGGGCCGTCTTCGCCGCGTCGCGGGAGGCACCGGTGGCGCTCGGCGCGGCGGCGCTGCCGGTGCGGTCGTGCACGAGCGGCTCCGCGCGCACCGAGCCGGCGTCGGGCAGGGCCGTGCCCTGCGGGTCGTCGGGCCTGGTCGCGTACGGGAAGCGGCCCGTCCGCTGGGTGAGGACGGCCTCCGGGTCGTCGCGCATCCGGAAGGACTCCCAGACCTCGGTGCCCTCGGCGACGCCGTACTTCTCCTGGGCGGCCAGCAGCGAGATCGCGTTGTTGACCTCGCCGCCCCCGCCGGAACCGAACAGCGCGCCGATGACCGAGGCGAGCGCCACCAGGTCGGTGATCTTGAAGTGTTCTATCTTCCCGGCGTTGGTGATTGAGTCCTTGTGCCCGGTGAGCACGTATTCACCGGGGAAGTAGCGGCCGCTGTCGGAGGCGTCGACATAGGCGTTGATGCCGTCGAGATAGGCCTTGGCGTCGGCGAGGGCCTGTGCGCCGCGTTCGCCGTTCGTGGCCACGGCGTTGTCGATCTGCGCCTGCAGATCCGCCTCGGTGTAGGGGGCGTGCCGCCAGAACTGCTGCTCCAGCCCCTGGTTGGAGGGCGCTCCGCCCGCGAAGGAGGTCAACTGTCCCCGCCCGACGTGCCGGAAGACGTCCATCAGCCACAGCCGGTCCTGGGCCGCCGCATACCCGGCGCCGAACTCCGTGCCGTACCGGGTGGTGCCGGTGATGTGCGGCACACCGGTCTTCTTGTCGCGGACGATGGTCACGTCGTCGCGTCCGGCGGGCCTGACCGTGGAGGCGACCTGGTCCGCCGGGACGCCGAAGGACGCGTCGTTGAAGAAGGTGCTGATCTTCTCGTTGGTGAGGCCGGGGTAGCCCTTGGCGAGGCCGGCGTAGGGCCCGAGCTGGTCCTCGGCGTGTTCGGGCTGGGTGCCGAAGGCCTGGTTGAGGAGGATCTGGGCGAGGGTGGCGTTGCCGTTCTGGCCGGGCGGGAGAATGTCCGAACACTGGTTCCCGCAGTGGTCGTTCGCGGCCGCCGTGGCCTGCGCGTTCCCCGTCCCCGCGGCCGCCGCCGGGGCGAGTGGCGACAAAAGACCGGCGATCAGCGCGCATACGGATGCGGTCTTCAGGAACCCGGGGATTCCGCGGGGAGTTCTCAGTCTGTCGAGAACGGTGCGTGGGTGACGCCGTGGCATGCGGGGCTCCTCCCGACGTGGGGTGGGCGGGATGTTACCGCCGGTATCCCCGCCTTTGAAGATGAACAAGCGTCACTTATGGAAGTCAGCACAACAGGCACAGGGATCACGGCAGTCGACAGGCGAGCCCCGTCGGACGGCTTATGGAGGCCATTTGAAATCGGATGGAGCCGATTCGCTTGTCGATACGTCTATTCGGCGACGTCCTTACGACGACGCCGAAGTGACCGGATGTACAGGTGCAGGTGTGACGGAGGTGCAGGACGATGGCCGGTTTCCGGAGTCTGGCGAGACAGGTCCGCGATCCGCGGTGCGATCTGGCCTTGCGGCGCTATTCGCTGCGCAAGTGCCTTGAGCGGTTCGCGCCTTACGGGCACAGGGCGACCTGGGACCATCTGTGCTCCCGGGCAGGGTTCGGTCCCGAGGACCGCTCCCCCGATCCGGTGCGGCTCGTGGCCGCACTGGACGAACTGGAGGAGGCGCGGGCGGTCTGGCTGGCCTACGAGGTCGAGTTCGCCGAGCGCCGCAAGAAGGAGAAGCACGACGGGCTGCGCCGACCGGGCAGCGTGGACGACTGGCACCGGCTGACCTGGGGCGGCTTCGGTGTGGCGTGGTGCGACGATCCGGCGGTCCATCCCCGTGAACCGCTGGCCGAGGTACTGCGCCGGCTGATCGCCGCGCTGGAGCGCGAACCGGGCTCGGGCTGCCCGGTGTGCGGCGGTGAACGGCTCACCTGGAGGTACGACCTGGACCACGAGCCCTCGACGGGTCCGGTCTGCACGGACTGCGGAATCCTGGTGCCGCGTCCCGTGCTCACGCCCGAGGCCCTGGCGGACGCCAGGCGGGTGAGGTTGCTGGTGTCGGCTTGACGGATGCGGGTGCGCGGGGGGTGCGCCGGGGATGCCGCACCCCCACTGTCGGTGGGGCCTGGCACCATCGTCGACATGGTGCAGGTGTGTCTGAACGGTTCGCGGACGGCCGCTGACGGTACGGCGGTGCCGCTGACGCCGGAGGCGATGGCCGCCTCCGCCGCGGCCGCCGTCGCGGCCGGAGCCACGGACGTCCACGTCCATCCCAAGACGCCGTGCGGGCGGGACACGCTGTCGCCGCGGGTGCTGGCAGGGACGCTGACGGCGATACGTGCGCGGGTGCCGGTGCCGGTGGGGGTGACCACGGGGGCGTGGGCCGAACCGGACCCCACCGCGCGGCTCGACCGGATCCACGGCTGGACCGTCCTGCCCGACCACGCCTCGGTCAACTGGCACGAGCCGGGGGCGGAGGAGGTCGCCGCCGCGCTGCTCGATCTCGGCGTGGACGTGGAGGCGGGCATCTGGTCCGGCACGGACGGGGCACGGCGGTTCGCGTCCTCATCGCTGGGACCGAGGGTGCTGAGGGTCCTGGCCGAGGTGACGGACACGGACCCCTCGACGGCGGCGGCCACGGCGCGGGAGCTGCTGTCCGGGCTGGGATCCGCGCACGGCCGGCCCGTGCTGCTGCACGGGGAGGACGGCGGTGCGTGGCCGGTGCTGCGGCTCGCGGGCGAACTGGGTCTTGCGACGCGGATCGGCCTGGAGGACGTCCTGGTCCTGCCGGACGGCCAACCGGCCCGTTCCAACGCGGAGTTGGTGGCGGCGGGACTGGCGCAGTACGGCCGTTGACGACCCGGGGCGTCACTGCCCGGGCCGGGACGCTGCGCAACCCGGCGGCGCGGGGTGCCGCTGCGCCCGCCCTCCCCCAAGCTCTCGGCTTCGCTCGAGCAGGGGGACCCCCATCGCCCCAGCGGCACGCATGCCCGCAGCTGAGGGGACCCGCACCCGCCGGACGGCGCAAGGGGCCGTGCCGGGGGGTGTCCGCCCGCAGCGGTTGGCGCGTCAACGAACAGCGAGTCGGCA
>NZ_JBNCNM010000008.1:0-39051 GCF_049846985.1 Streptomyces sp. DT190
GTGATCGTGGCCGGCAAGCAGCCCTGCTTCGACTGGCTGACCATGGACGAGGCCAAGGTCCACTGCGCCCGCGGCGCAGGCGTCTGGGACTGGGCCGGCACCGAGGACGGCACCCGTGAGCCCGACGTCGTCCTGGCCTGCGCCGGCGACGTCCCCACCCAGGAGACCCTGGCCGCCGCCCACCTGCTGCGTCACCACCTGCCCGAACTGGCGGTGCGCGTGGTGAACGTCGTCGACCTGGCCCGGCTGCTGCCGCAGGAGGAGCATCCGCACGGCATGCCGGACGCCGAGTACGACGCCCTGTTCACGACCGGCAAGCCGGTGATCTTCGCCTACCACGGCTATCCCTGGCTGATCCACCGGCTCGCCTACCGCCGCACCGGGCACAAGAACCTCCACGTCCGCGGCTACAAGGAGATCGGCACCACGACCACGCCCTTCGACATGGTGGTGAGCAACGACATGGACCGCTACCGCCTGGTCATGGACGTGATCGACCGGGTCCCGGGTCTCGCGGTGCGCGCGGCCGCCGTACGCCAGCGGATGGAGGACGCCCGCCTGCGTCACCACGACTGGATCCGCGCCCACGGCACCGACCTGCCCGAGGTGGCCGAGTGGAGCTGGAACGCCTGAGTCGCCGGTGACGTCCTGTGAGCCGGTAGGCTTCCCCGGGCCCGGAGGGAAGCACAGGGAAAGGAACCGGCGTTGCACGTCCAGGAGTGGCTCGAAACCGTACCCGCGGTCGCCGTCTACGCGCTGGTGGGCGTGGTCATCGGCCTGGAGAGCCTGGGCATCCCGCTGCCGGGCGAGATCATCCTGGTCTCGTCCGCGCTGCTCGCCTCCCAGCACGGGGACATCGACCCCGTCGTCCTCGGCGCCAGCGCCACGGCCGGCGCGATCATCGGCGACTCGATCGGCTACGCCATCGGCCGCAAGGGCGGGCGGCCCCTGCTGGCCTGGCTGGGCGGTAAGTTCCCGCGGCACTTCAGCGAGGGCCACATCGCCACCGCCGAGCGCTCGTTCGAGAAGTGGGGCATGTGGGCCGTCTTCTTCGGCCGCTTCGTCGCCCTGCTGCGCATCTTCGCCGGCCCCCTCGCGGGCGTGCTGCGCATGCCGTACTGGAAGTTCGCCATCGCCAACGTCCTCGGCGGCATCCTGTGGGCCGGCGGCACGACGGCCGTCATCTACTACGTCGGCGTCGTCGCCGAGTCCTGGCTGAAGCGCTTCTCGTGGCTCGGCCTGGTGGCGGCGGTCCTGGTCGGCGTCACGTCCATGCTGGTGATCAAGCGCAAGGCGAAGAAGGCGGGCCGGCAGCCGGAGGCGGCGGAACCGCAGGTTCCCTAGCGGCGCGGGAGCGGCGCGGCCGACCCCCGAGGCGCCGCGCCCGCCGCACGACCTACGCGTGCACCTCCCGGTGCGCCTTCGCCAGCTCGGCGTACATGGTGCCGTTGAGGGTGACGCCCTGCCGCTCCTCCTCCGACAGCTCCCGCCGGACCTTGGCGGGCACCCCGGCGACCAGCGAACCGGGCGGCACGACCATCCCCTGCGGCACCAGCGCCTGCGCGGCGACCAGCGAACCGGCCCCGATCACGGCCCCGTTCAGCACGGTCGCCCCCATGCCGATCAGGCAGTCGTCCTCGACCGTCGCCCCGTGCACGACCGCGTTGTGCCCGATGGACACCCGCTCGCCCACCGTCACGGGAAACCCCGGGTCGGCGTGGAGAGTGCAGTTGTCCTGCACGTTGCTGCTCGCCCCGACGGAGATCGACTCGACGTCCCCGCGCAGCACCGCCCCGTACCAGACACTCGCCCCGACCCCCAGCGTCACGCCCCCGATCACCGACGCCGTCGGCGCCACGAACGCCGTGTCGTCGATCTCCGGCTCCCTGCCGCCGATCCCGGTGATCATCGCCCGCTGTGCCATGCCCGCCTCCAGAGATGTCGTGGACACACCGCACCGTACGCCACCGGGTAGGGCGAAGATCACAGGCCCTCGGCCCCTGCCGACTCGGTCGGCTGAGTACCGTGAGCTCGTGCCGAAGCGCAAGAACACGTTCTCATCCTGGCGGCGGGGCCTCGCGCAGCGCGCCGTCCACGCGGGCTGGGCCTGGCTGCAGCGCACGGCCTCGGTGACCGCCGAGCACCCCGGGCGCTACCGGTTCGGCGCCATGGGAACAGGTACCAGGCTGGCGTTCCCGCTCGGCACGGTCTTCGGCGAGCCCTGGATCCACCTCGGCTCCCACTGCATCATCGGCGAGCAGGTCACGCTCACGGCCGGCCTGATGCCCGACCTGGACCTCGGCCCGGACCCCATCCTGCGCGTCGGCGACGGGGTGGTGCTGGGCCGCGGCAGCCATGTCATCGCCGACACCACGGTCACGATCGGCAGCGACTGCTACTTCGGTCCGTACGTGTACGTGACGTCCACGAACCACTCCTACGACGACCCGCACCAGCCGATCGGCAAGCAGTGGCCGCGGATGGAGCCGGTGGAGATCGGCACGGGCTGCTGGATCGGCACCGGAGCGGTGATCCTGCCCGGGGCAAGGATCGGGCGGAACGTGGTGGTCGCCGCGGGCGCGGTGGTGCGGGGCGCGGTGCCGGACCACGCCGTGGTGGCGGGCGCTCCGGCCCGCGTCGTACGGCGCTGGACTGCCGCCGACGGCTGGCAGCCGCCGCTGCGCACCCCGGCGCCGGTCCCGATACCGGAGGGCGTCACCCCCGAGCAGTTGCGGGCACTGTCGGAACTCGACGAGGAGACGGCGGCCCGTCTGGCCGAGCTGGACGAGGAGGCGGCGGCCGGGCTGGCGGAGCTGGAGCCGGGCTCCTGAGCGGCCGGGCTCAGCCCGACGCCAGCAGGACCGTACCCACCAGGGCCAGTCCCGCGCCCGCCGCCTGGATCGCCCGCAGCCGTTCGCGCAGGAAGCCGCGCGCGGCCACCGCCGTCACCACCGGGTAGAGCGAGGCGAGGACGGCCGCCACGGTCACGGGGCCCTGCTGGGCCGCGATCGAGTAGGTGCCGTTGGCGGCGACGTCCGCGAGACCGACGAAGGCCAGGGCCGGCAGGGCGCGCCACGGGAAGCCGTCCGCCGGAAGGGCGGGCGCGCCGCGCCGCGCGGAGACGTACAGCGCGAGGCCGCCGGCGGCGACGTTCGTCACCCGCTGCACGAACAGGGCGAGGAACAGGCCGGTGAGCGTTGTCGAGGCCTCCGCGATCAGGGCCATCACGGCGCCGAAGCCGAACGCCGCGAGCAGGGTCAGCGCGATGGCCTGACGCTGCACCGGTGCGCCGCGGAACTGAGGGCCGCCCGCCAGGCAGATCCCGGCGACGGCGACCAGGATGCCGACGAACTGCAGCAGTCCGGGGCGCTCGCCCAGCACCAGGCCCACACCGACGGGCACGGCCACGCCGATCGAGCCGAGCGGCGAGACCACGCCCATAGGACCCAGCGCGAGCGCCTTGTAGAAGGCCAGCATCGCCACGGGCCCGACGAGGCCGGCCGCCACGGCGAACCACAGCTGCGGTCCCGCCTCGCTCCAGCCGCCGGTCGCCACGACGACCGCCCCCAGCACGGTCACGGCGATCGACTGCGAGACGACGACCACCGTGAGCGCGGGAACGCGCCGGGTCAGCAGTCCGCCGCCGAAGTCGGCCAGGCCCCACAGCACGCTGGTGGCCAGGGCGAAGAGCGCTGTCATGGGGGTCGGACCTCGCAGTACAGTTCGGTGAACGATCAGGTCAACCCCACCATAGTGCGCCCTGTTGCACTGTGTCATACAGAATATTGGACGGAATGTGTCGGACCTCGACCTGCTGACCCAGTCCCTGGCACGCAGCGTCAAGCACTGGCGCGCGGTGCGCGGCTTCACGCTGGACGTGCTCGCCGCCCGGGCCGGCGTCAGCCGCGGCATGCTCATCCAGATCGAGCAGGCCCGCACCAACCCCAGCCTCGGCACCGTCGTCAAGATCGGTGACGCGCTCGGCGTCAGCATCACCACGCTGCTGGAACACGAGCAGGGCCCGAACGTCCGCATCGTCCCCGCCGACCAGGCCGTACGGCTCTGGCACACCGACGCCGGCAGCTACAACCGGCTGCTCGCGGGCACCGAGGCGCCCGGACCGCTGGAGATGTGGGACTGGCGGCTGATGCCCGGCGAGTCCAGCCCCTCGGACCCGCACCCGGCCGGCACCACCGAACTGCTCCACGTCACGGCGGGCGAGCTGACGCTCACCGTCGACGGCGTCGAGCACCGCGTCCCCGCGGGCGCGACCGTCCACTTCGAGGCCAACGTGCCGCACACCTACGGCAACACCGGCGACGCGCCGATGGAGATGGTCATGGCCGTCTCGGTGCCGCCCGTGCCCTGAGACACCCCGCTCGAAGGCGCCCGGAAGTTGTTAGCGTGCGGCCATGCGCGCACCCATCGGACACTTCGACGACGCCCGCCCGGCCCCCGACTGCCTGGACGAACTCACCGGCCCCGTCGCCGCCGCCGTACGCGACTGGTGCGGCGGCGTCCCGGCCGAGCGGATCCTCTACGTCGACACCGCACCGGAATGGGCGGACACCGCCACCTTCGTGGAGCACTACGGTCCGGAGCTGCTGGAGCGGTCGGCGAACTGCGTGGTGGTCACCGGCAAGCGCGGCGGTGAGGTCACACTCGCCGCCTGCGTGGTGCTGTCCACCACCCGGGTCGACGTGAACAACGTCGTGCGCCGCCAACTCGGCGCCCGCAAGGCCTCCTTCGCGCCGATGGACACGGCCACCGGCGAGACCGGCATGGAGTACGGCGGCATCACCCCGCTCGGCCTGCCGGACGGCTGGCCCGTGCTGGTGGACGCCGCCGTGGTCGATCTGCCGTACGTGCTCGTCGGCAGCGGCCGGCGGCGCGGCAAGCTCCTCGTCCCCGGCAAGGCGTTCGCGGAACTGCCGGGCGCGGTGGTCCTGGAAGGGCTCGGGGTGTCCTGAGCTGCGCCGCCGCGTGGTGCGCCAGCGGCAGGTGGGGATCGCTCTCGCCGGGGACCGGCTCCGGGTCCGCGTGCACCAGGGCCGCGGTGAGGCGGGGCACCGCGTGCAGCAGCGCGTGCTCCGCGTCGACCGCGATCCGGTGGGCCTCGCGCACCGTCGCGTCGCCGTCCACCACGACCGCCACCTCGGCGCGCAGCCGGTGGCCGATCCAGCGCAGCCGCAGCTCACCCACCCCGCGCACGCCGGGCACCTCGCTCAGCGCCTGCTCGGCCCGGTCGACCAGGGCCGGGTCGACGGCGTCCAGCACCCGCCGGAACACCTCCCGGGCCGCGTCCCGCAGGACCAGGGCGATCGCCGCCGTGATGGCCAGGCCGACGACCGGGTCGGCCAGGTGCAGGCCCAGGGCCGAGCCGCCTGCGCCCAGCAGGACGGCCAGGGACGTGAACCCGTCCGTGCGGGCGTGCAGTCCGTCGGCGACCAGCGCCGCCGAACCGATCGCGCGGCCGACGCGGATGCGGTAGCGGGCCACCCACTCGTTGCCCGCGAACCCCACCAGCGCGGCCACGGCGACCGCCGGGACGTGCTCGACCGGGCGCGGGTCGAGGAGGCGGTCGATCGCCGTCCAGCCGGCGAAGACCGCCGACGCGGCGATCGTCAGCACGATCACCAGGCCCGCCAGGTCCTCGGCCCTGCCGTAGCCGTAGGTGAAGCGGCGCGTGGCCGCCCGCCGCCCCAGCACGAACGCGATGCCGAGCGGCACGGCGGTCAGCGCGTCCGCCGTGTTGTGCACCGTGTCCCCGAGCAGGGCCACCGAACCGGAGGCAGCCACCACGAACGCCTGGGCCAGCGCCGTCGCGCCGAGCACCGCGAGCGAGACCCACAGCGCGCGCATGCCGCGCGCCGAGGACTCCAGTGCGGAGTCGACCTTGTCGGCCGTCTCGTGCGAGTGGGGGGTGAGGAGGTGCCCCAGGCGGTGACGCGGACCGTGCCGGTGGCCGGGGCCGGGGCTGGGCCCGTGACCGTGGCCGTGGGTGTGGTCATGAGCATGGCCGCGATCGCTGTCGTGGTCGTGGCCGTGCTGCTGCTCGTGGGGGTGACCGTGGGGGTGGGAGTGCTCGTGCCGGTCGCTCACGGGTGTTCCCTTCGGCGGTGCGGGCGAGTGGACGCGCGTGCGTCCCTGGCGCCATTATGTGCGTATGAGCGCACGCATGCACCTGTCACCTGCGCACGATACGCATCCGCGTGACCCGGGCGAGGAGCAGTTCGCGCTCGCCGCCGAACTCCTCGCGCTGCTCGGGGACCGGACCCGGCTCGCCCTGCTGCACGCCCTGACCGGGGGAGAGGCCGACGTCACGACCCTGACCCAGGCGTGCGGAGCGGCCCGCCCGGCCGTCAGCCAGCACTTGGCGCGCCTGCGGCTCGCGGGTCTGGTGAGCACACGGAAGGAAGGCCGCCGGGTCGTCTACTCCCTGCGCGACGGCCATCTGCGCCGACTCGTCGACGAGGCGCTGAACGTGGCCGACCACCGCATCGGCGACCACCCCCCGCACGACTGAGTCAGTACCGCGCGGCCGTCCCGAGGTACTGCTCGGCGAAGGCGGCCGCCGCCGCGGGCGAGGTGAACAGGCGGCGCAGCCGGGCCAGCGTGGTACCCGCGCGGAACGGGTCGCCCGCCGCCGTGCCGTGGTACACCTCCGACAGCCAGTGCGAGAACTCCTGGTAGTCCCACACCCGCCTCAGGCACGCCTCCGCATAGCCGGCCAGACCGCCGTCCTCACCCCGGGTGAGGTGGTCCACCAGCGCATCGCCCAGCAGGAAGGCGTCGTGCAGGGCGAGGTTCATGCCCTTGGCGGCGATGGGGGCGACCAGGTGGGCCGCGTCGCCGGCGAGGAAGAGCCGGCCGTGCACCATCGGCTCGACCACGTAGTCGTGCATGTCCAGCACGCGCTTCTCGATCAGCCGCCCCTCCGTCAGCGGCGGCACGCCGGACGCTCCGAGCCGCTCCCGGAGCTCCGCCCAGACCCGCTCGTGCGGCCAGTTCTCCGGGTCGTCGCCCGGCGGGCACTGCAGGTAATAGCGCGTCACCTCCGGGCTGCGCGGCATCTGCCCGGCGAACCCGCGGGCGTGACAGCCGAACAGCACGCAGTCCGCGGACGGCGGCGCCTCGGCGAGCAGCGCCAGCCAGCCGATGCCGTAGTCGTGCCGGGCGACGCGCACCCGCTCCGGGGGCAGCGACGCCCGGGTCACCCCGCGCGCCCCGTCGCACCCGGCGACGAACTGCGTCCGCACGACCTGCCGTTCACCCGTGTCGGGGCAGACGTACGACACCGAGGGCCGGTCGGAGTCGAGGTCGTGGAGCCGGACGTCCCGGACGCCGAAGCGGATCCGGCCGCCGCGCACGTCGGCGTACTCGCGGACCAGGTCCGTCACCAGCAGGGGCTGCGGGTAGACGAAGTGGTGGCTGCCCGTCAGCTCCCCGTAGGAG
This sequence comes from Streptomyces sp. DT190, assembly GCF_049846985.1. NCBI lineage: Bacteria > Bacillati > Actinomycetota > Actinomycetes > Kitasatosporales > Streptomycetaceae > Streptomyces > Streptomyces sp. DT190. The sequence continues at coordinate 7,456 of NZ_JBNCNM010000008.1, forward strand.
AAGCGGTAGCGCTCCCCGCCGAAGCGGAACTCGCAGGCGGTGTGCAGCTCCGCGCGGTCCAGCAGGTTGCGCGCCAGACCGCGCTTCTCCAGGCCGCGCACGGCCCATTCCTCGATGACCCCGGCGCGGGGCCGCCGCTCGATGAACTCCCGGGTCTCGGTCTCCAGCACCAGGCAGTCCACCGAGGCGGCCCGCAGGATGTTGGCCACGGTCAGACCGGCGGGGCCGGCGCCCACGACGACGACCGGGAAGCGTTGCGGAGCGCCGGAGCCGGGGAGCGGCGGGGGGTTGGCCATGCCGCTCATTATGGAGCCGGCGTCAGCGGGCGGGCACCCGCACGACGGCCGGAGGGGCGCATCGGCTCCCCGCCCCGGGGCGGGGAGCCGCGCCGGTCACCGCCCGAGCCGCGGGATCTCGATCGCCGGGCAGCGGTCCATCACCATCTCCAGGCCCGCGGCGCGGGTCCGCTCGTACGCCGCCTCGTCGACCACGCCCAGCTGGAACCAGACGCCCTTCGCGCCCGTCGCGACCGCCTCGTCCGCGACGGCTCCGGCCAGCTCGCCGTTGACGAACACGTCCACGACGTCCACGTCGAAGGGGATGTCCGCCAGACTCGCGTACCCCTGCTCGCCGTGCACCGTCTCGGCCTTCGGGTGGACGGGCACGACCCGCTTGCCGAAGCGCTGGAGCACCGCCGCGACGCCGTACGCCGCGCGCTGCCGGTTCGACGACAGGCCCACCACGGCCCAGGTGTCGCCGAGCTCGTTGAGGATCCTGCGGACCTTTGCCTCGTCGCCGTACACCGGCGGCCTCCTCGGAACGTCGTGAAAGAAGTGCTCTCCCGGCAACGCCGCGGGACGTGCGGTGATTCCCCGGGAGCCCCCGTGATAGCTTGCCGAGGCCAGTCGAACCCATGTACGTGGGTCAGGGAATCCGGTGCGAATCCGGAACTGACGCGCAGCGGTGAGGGGGACGGGCGGGGCCTCGGCCACTGGACTCCGGCACGTGAGTCCGGGAAGGCGCTCCGATCCGGGTGAACCCGAGTCCGAAGACCTGCTGGCGGCCCCCGCGGCCGGAGCGCGGCGGGGGAGCACCGTACGACCGGGCTCCGCGATCGGGCCCTCGACGACTGAGGACTGGTTCCCGTGCCGCTCGCCCCACCCGCCCGTGCCGCCGTGCTGCTCGCGGCCGGCTCCCTGCTCCTGACCGGCTGCGGCGACGCCGGGCCCACCCCCGCGCGGGCCGCCGCCGTCACCCTCGGCAACTGCGGCCACGCGGTCCGCGTCGAGGCCCCGCCCCGGCACGCCGTCTCCCTCAACCAGGGCACCACCGAGATCCTGCTCTCCCTCGGCCTCGCCGACCGCCTCGCGGGCACCGCCACCTGGACCGACCCCGTGATGAAGGGGCTGGAGAAGGCCGACGCCTCCGTGCCGCGCATCGCCGACGGCAACCCCTCCTTCGAACGGGTCCTGGACGCCGACCCGGACTTCGTCGCCGCCTCCTTCGTCTCCACCCTCGGGCAGGGCGGCGTGGCCACCCGTGAGCAGTTCGAGAAGCTCGGCGTCCCCACCTACGTCTCCCCGTCCGACTGCGCCGGCAAGGACAACTCGGGCGGCGGCGACGGCGCCCGCGACGAGGCCCTCGGCATGGACACCGTCTACGGCGAAGTGCGCGACCTCGCCGCCGTCTTCGGGGTGCCCGAGCGCGGCGACGCACTCGTGGCCTCCCTGCGGCAGCGCATGCGGAAGGCCACCGCGGGCGTCGACGCCTCGGACGTCACCCTCCTGTACTGGTTCGCCAACTCCGAGTCGCCCTACATGGCGGGCTGTTGCGGGGCGCCCGGCATCATCACCCGGTCGCTGGGCGCGCGGAACGTCTTCGACGACACGCACGAGGAGTGGCCGCAGATCAACTGGGAGACGGTCGCCGACCGTGACCCCGACGTCCTCGTCATCGGTGATCTGACCCGCAGGTCGCAGACCGCCGAATCGGCCGCGAAGAAGATCGCCTTCCTGGAGTCCAACCCGGCCACGAAGAACATGGACGCCGTCCGGCACAAGCGGTACGTGCTGCTCAGCGGGCAGGCCATGAACCCGACCATCCGCACGGTCGAGGGTGTGGAACGCGTGGCCGCGGGGCTGCGCCGGTTCGGGCTGGTGAAGTGACCGCCAAGGGACTCGCGGACGCCGGGGCCCGGCCCCGCCGCCGGACCGGGCTCGCGCTGGGTGCGGCCGGGTCCCTCGCGCTCGTCGCCTCCCTGGCCGTGGCCATCACCATCGGCCCCGCCGACATCCGGGTCGGTGAGGTGTGGTCCGCGGTGGCCGCCCACCTCGGCCTCGGCAGCTCGGACCTGACGCCGATCCGGGACGGCATCGTGTGGCAACTGCGGCTGCCCCGCACCCTGCTCGCGGCCGTGTGCGGGGCCGGACTCGCCGTGTGCGGGGCGGTGATGCAGTCGCTGCTGCGCAACCCGCTCGCCGATCCGTTCGTGCTCGGGGTCTCCTCGGGCGCCTCCACCGGCGCGGTGCTCGTGGTCGTGCTGGGCGCGGGCGGCGGTGCCGTCTCCGTCTCCGCCGGCGCGTTCCTCGGAGCCCTGGTCTCCTTCGCGCTGGTGCTGCTGCTCAGCCACACCCTGGGCGGCACCACCGACCGGGTGGTCCTCGCCGGGGTCGCCGCCATGCAGCTGTTCTCGGCCCTCACGTCCTTCGTGGTGATGACGTCCGCGGACGCCGAGACGACCCGGGGCGTGCTGTTCTGGCTCCTCGGCTCGCTCGGCGGGGTCGGCTGGACCGACGTGTGGCTGTGCCTGGCCGTGCTGGCCGTGGCCCTGGTGGTGTGCCTCGCGTACGCCCGTACCCTCGACGCCTTCGCCTTCGGGCAGGACGCGGCGGCCGCGCTGGGGGTGTCCGTGGCCCGCACCCGGCTGGTGCTGCTGTGCGTCACGGCCCTGCTCACGGCGGCGCTGGTCAGCTCGGCCGGGGCGATCGGCTTCGTCGGGCTGGTCCTGCCGCACGCCGCCCGCGCGCTGACCGGACCCGGGCACGCCCGGCTGCTGCCGGTCACGGCGCTGGCCGGCGCGGTCTTCCTGGTGTGGGTGGACACGCTGGCCCGGACGGTCCTCGATCCCCGGGAGGTCCCGGTCGGCGTCGTGACCTCGCTGATCGGGGTGCCGGCCTTCGTGGCCGTGCTGTACCGGACGCGGAGGGTGCGGTGAGCGGGGCGGGGGCACGGGACGAGGACGGCGCGGACCGGGGCGCCGAACGCGGGAAGCGGGCCGCGCATGCCGAGCGGGCCGCGCATGCGGAACGGGCCGAGTATGCGGAACGGGCCGAGTATGCGGAACGGGCCGAGTATGCGGAACGGGCCGGGCGTGGTGCCCACGAAGTCGGTCGGGGTGCGGAAGAGGTCGGGCGTGGTGCCGACGAGGCCGGGCACGGGGCCGGCGGGCTGCGGGCCGACCGGGTCGGGCGCCGTGCCGACGGGCGCCTGATCCTCGACGGCGTCGTCCTCGCGCCGGAGCCCGGCTCGACCGTCGGCGTCCTCGGCCCCAACGGCTCCGGCAAGTCCACGCTGCTGCGGCTGATGGCCGGGCTGCTCACCCCGTCCGCGGGAGTCGTCACCCTCGACGGCACACCGCTGGGCGACCTGCCCCGCCGCACCGTCGCCCGTCGCCTCGCCGTCGTCGAGCAGCAGTCGGACACCCAGGTCGAGCTGACGGTGGAGGACGTCGTACGGCTGGGCCGCATCCCGCACCGGCGGGCCTGGACACCCGCGACGGCGGACGACGAGCGGGCCGTACGGGCCGCCCTGGAGCGCACCGGCATGGCCGACCACGCGGGCCGGGCCTGGCACACCCTCTCCGGCGGCGAACGCCAGCGCGTCCAGATCGCCCGCGCGCTCGCCCAGGAGCCCCGCGAACTCCTCCTGGACGAGCCCACCAACCACCTCGACATCCACCACCAGCTCGATCTGCTCGCCCTGGTCGCCCGGTTGCCGGTCACCACCGTCGTCGCCCTGCACGACCTCAACCTCGCGGCGATGTACTGCGACCGGGTCGTCGTGCTGCGCGCGGGTCGGGTCGTCGCGGGCGGGACACCGGCCGGCGTCCTCACGGAGCGGCTCATCGCCGAGGTGTACGGCGTACGGGCCGCCGTCCACACGGACGGCCCCGGAGACCGCCCCCACGTGCGCTTCCTGGGCACGCTGGACTGAGTCCCCGGGCCCGGTCCGCCGCGTTCGGCTCCGGTGCGCGCCCCGGCACCGCACGGGCGGGGCCGGCCTTCACCGGACCGGACGACCCCGCCGGTGCGGGGCAGCGCGGACACGGTCCCGTGTGACCGCGCGGCAGCGGACAGGCCTGCGGGGGGGGGGGCAGCGGCTGCGCCGCACGGGCCGCGTGCGGCGGGGCCCCGTGAGAAGGACCCGCGTCCGTCGCCGCTGTGCCGGGCGGGCCGCGGGGGAGCGGTCCCGTGAGACGGGTCCCTGTTCGTCGCCGCCGTGCCGTGCGGGTCGTGCGCCGCCGTCCCGCAAGACGGATACCCCGTCCGCCCGTCCCGGACGGGCGGTGTGCGGCGGCGTGCCGTGTGGCGGGGTTTCCGTTCGTCGTCGCCGTGCCGGGCGGACCGGTGCGGCGGGACCCGCGAGACGGCCCGCGTCCGTCGTCGCCGAGCCGGACGGGCGGTGTGCGGCGGGAGCCCGTGGGACGGGGTTTCCGTTCGTCGTCGTCGCCGTGCCGGGCGGACCGGTGCGCCGGGACCCCGCGAGACGGCCCGCGTCCGTCGTCGCCGAGCCGGACGGGCGGTGTGCGGCGGGGGCCCGTGGCACGGGGTTTCCGTTCGTCGCCGTTGTGCTGGGCGAGCCGCGTGCGGCGGGGGCCCGTGTGGCGGGGTTTCCGTTCGTCGCCGCCGTGCCGGGCGGCCGTGCGCCGCCGTCCCGCGAGACAGGTACCCCGTCCGCCCGTCCCGGCCGTGCCGGACCACCCCCGCACGGCGGTGTGACGCGCCGACGTGACCGGAAAACGGCGCGCATGACTGCGCGTGCCCGTCCGCGCGCCTACGCTCGGGCTCGTGCTGCGCATCATCGACGCCCGTACCGGCGAGCCGGCCGACGCCGCCCCGGCCCGCCGGGGCCTGACGCGCGTCGAGGCGCACGCGCCCGGCTCCGACGAGACGCACCTGCGGGTGCTGCTCGTCGCGGACCTCCTCGTGCGGGCCCTGGAACTCGGCGGCACACCCGTGTGGGCCCTGCTGACCGGCGGCCACCGCCAGGCGGAGCTGCGGGCCCGGGCCACGGCACTGGGCATCCGCCCCTTCGAGGACAGCCCCGACGTCGGGTCCGGACTGGGCGAGGCGCAGGTCGTCCATGTCGCGGCCGAGGGCGTGACCACGCCGGACGGGGTCCGGCTCGCCGTCGCGCCGGTGCGGTCAGGACCGTTGCACCCCGCCGATCCCGCGGATCCCGCCGTTCCCGCCGACCTCGTGGATCCCGCCGATCCCGCCGTCCTGCGTCTCGCCCTGCTGGCCCGGCACCACAGCGCCGTCGTCCGGCTGGACGAGGCCGCCCTGGAGGAAGCCCGCGCCACCCTCGCCCGCTGGCGCACCGCGGTCGCGGAGTGGGCCCGCCACCCGTCGCGGCCCGTCCCCGACGACGTGCGGGGGCGGTTGCGCGACGCCTGGGAGGACGACCTGGACGTGCCCGCCGTCCTGCAGGTCCTGCGCCGGGTGGAGAGCGACCCGGCGCTGCCGGACGGCGCCCGCTTCGAGACCTGTGCCTACGCCGACCGCCTCCTCGGCCTCGACCTCACCCGCGACCTGGGAACCTCCTCATGATCCAACGTGCCGGAACCGGCCCGCTGCGCCGCCTGGTCGTGCTGCGGCACGCCAAGTCCGCCTGGCCCGTGGACGTCGCCGACCACGAGCGCCCGCTCGCCCCCCGTGGCCGCCGCGACGCCCCCGCTGCCGGACGGGCCCTGGCCGAGGCCGACTGTCTGCCCGACCTCGCCCTGTGCTCCACCGCCGTACGCGCCCGCCGCACCTGGGAGCTGGCCGCCGCCGAGTGGGGCACGCCCCCGCCGGTCCGGTTCGACCGGCGCCTGTACGCCGCCGGACCGGCCGGTCTGCTGGCGGTCGTGCGCGAGGTGCCCGCGGCGGTGGAGACGCTGCTGCTGATCGGTCACAACCCGGGCCTGGAGGAACTGGTCCTCGCCCTGGCGCACGACGGCCTCGACGACACCCTGGAACGGGTCGGCACCAAGTTCCCCACCGCCGCGATCGCCGTCCTGTCCTGGCACGGCACCGCGTGGCGGGAGCTCGGCCCCGACACGGCGTTGCTGACGTCCGTGACCGTGCCCCGGGGCGCGAAGAAGTAGCCCCGGGCCCGCGCATAGGCTGGCCCGATGCAGGACGAATACCGCACGGTCGCCCGCGCGGGCGTGCACGAGACCGAGGTCAACCGCTCCCGCTTCCTGTGCGCCCTCGCACCGGCGGCCACCGAGCAGGAGGCCCAGGCGTTCGTCGCCGCGGTCCGCAAGGAGCACGCCGACGCCACCCACAACTGCTGGGCCTACGTCATCGGCGCCGACGCCTCCGTGCAGAAGGCGAGCGACGACGGCGAACCCGGCGGCACCGCCGGCGTCCCCATGCTCCAGATGCTGCTGCGCCGCGACATGCGGTACGTCGTCGCCGTCGTCACCCGCTACTACGGCGGGGTCAAGCTCGGCGCGGGCGGTCTCATCCGGGCCTACGGCGGGGCCGTCGGCGAGGCCCTGGACGCCCTCGGCACCCGCACCCGCCGCCGGTTCCGCCTCGCCACGGTCACCGTCGACCACCAGCGGGCCGGGAAGCTGGAGAACGACCTGCGCGCCACCGGACGCGAGGTCCGGGACGTGCGCTACGGCGAGGCGGTCACCATCGAGATCGCCCTTCCGGACGCCGACGTCCAGCCGTTCCGGGCCTGGCTCGCCGACGTGACCTCCGGCACGGCCCGGTTCGCGGCGGGCGGCGAGGCCTACGGGGACGCCTGACGTTCCGCGCCGAAGCGGTCATAACGGTCGCCTTCGTGACGGGAGATGACGGTCGATACGGGAGTAACCGCCCGTGCTGTCAGACCCGGCGGTTAGTCTCGGGGGATCATGAGACTGCTGCACACTTCCGACTGGCACCTCGGCCGGGCGTTCCACCGGGTCAATATGCTCGGGGCCCAGGCCGAGTTCATCGCCCACCTCGTCACGACCGTGCGGGAGCGGGCCGTGGACGCGGTGCTGGTGTCGGGAGACGTGTACGACCGGGCGGTGCCGCCGCTCGCCGCGGTCGAGCTGTTCGACGACGCCCTGCACCGCCTCGCGGACCTCGGCGTGCCCACGGTGATGATCTCCGGGAACCACGACTCGGCCCGTCGGCTGGGCGTCGGCGCGGGCCTGATCGGCCGGGCCGGAATCCATTTGCGGACCGAGCCGTCGGCGGCCGGCACCCCGGTGGTGCTGTCCGACACCCATGGGGACGTCGCCTTCTACGGGCTGCCCTACCTCGAACCGGTCCTGGTGAAGGACGAGTTCGGGGTGGAGAAGGCCGGGCACGAGGCCGTGCTCGCCGCCGCCATGGACCGGGTCCGCGCCGACCTCGCCGGCCGCGCGCCCGGCACGCGCTCCGTCGTCCTCGCGCACGCCTTCGTCACCGGCGGCGAGCCCAGCGACAGCGAGCGGGACATCACCGTCGGCGGCGTCGCGGCCGTGCCCGCCGGCGTGTTCGACGGCGTCGACTACGTGGCCCTCGGCCATCTGCACGGCTGCCAGACCCTCACCGACCGCGTCCGCTACTCCGGCTCGCCGCTGCCCTACTCCTTCTCGGAGGCGGCGCACCGCAAGAGCATGTGGCTCGTCGACCTCGACGCCGACGGCTCCGTCGCCGCCGAGCGCGTCGACTGCCCGGTGCCGCGCCCCCTCGCCCGGATCCGCGGCACCCTGGAGGACCTGCTCGCCGACCCGGAGCTGACCCGGCACGAGCAGGCGTGGGTCGAGGCGACGCTCACCGACCCGGTCCGCCCGGCGGACCCGATGGCCCGGCTCGCGGAGCGCTTCCCGCACACCCTCAGCCTGGTCTTCGACCCCGACCGGGCCGAGGACGAGACCGAGGTGTCGTACGCCCGCCGCCTGGCCGGGCGCAGCGACCAGCAGATCGCCGAGGACTTCGTCGCCCATGTGCGCGGCGCCGGACCCGACGCGCACGAACAGGACGTGCTGCGCGACGCGTTCGACGCGGTGCGGGCCGACGAGGCCGTACGGGAGGTGGCCCGGTGAGGCTCCACCGGCTCACGATCACCGCCTTCGGTCCCTTCGGAGGCACCCAGACCGTCGACTTCGACGAGCTGTCGGGGGCCGGGCTGTTCCTGCTGCACGGGCCGACCGGCGCGGGCAAGACCTCCGTCCTGGACGCCGTGTGCTACGCCCTCTACGGCTCGGTCCCCGGCGCCCGGCAGGGTGGCGGCCAGGGCACCACCCTGCGCAGCGACCACGCCGCCCCCGCCACCCGCACCGAGGTCACCCTCGACCTCACCGTCGCCGGACGCCGCCTGGAGATCACCCGCCAGCCGCCCTGGGCACGCCCCAAGAAGCGCGGCACCGGCACGACGGTGGACAAGGCCCAGACCTGGCTGCGCGGCTACGACGCCACGGCAGGGACGTGGCAGGACCTCAGCCGCTCCCACCAGGAGATCGGCGAGGAGATCACCCAGCTGCTCGGCATGAGCCGGGAGCAGTTCTGCCAGGTCGTGCTGTTGCCGCAGGGCGACTTCGCGCGGTTCCTGCGCGCCGACGCCGAGGCCCGGGGCAAGCTGCTGGGCCGCCTCTTCGACACCCGCCGCTTCGCCGACGTGGAGAAGCACCTGGCCGAACGCCGCCGGGCCACCGAGTCCCAGGTCCGGGAGGGCGACGCCGCCCTGCTCGCCGACGCCCACCGCATGCAGCAGGCCGCGGGCGACGCCATGGAGCTGCCCGAGCTGGCCCCCGGTGAACCCGGTCTCGCCGAGGCCGTGCTCGGCGCGGCCGCCGTCGCCCGCAGCACCGCCCGGGAACAGCTCGCCGTCGCCGCGTGCCGGCTCGCCGCCGCCGAGTCCGTCCAGGCCGCCACCGGCCGCGCCCTGGACGAGGTGCGCGAACGCGCCCGGTTGCAGCGCCGGTTCGCCGAGGCCCGGGAGAGGGCGGCGCTCGTGGAGCAGGGCGCCGAGGCCTACCGCCAGGCGCAGGCGCTGATGGAGCGCGCCCGTAAGGCCGAGGTTGTGGCGCCCGCCCTGGAGCTGCGGGAGTCCGCCGAGGCCGAACACCGCCGGGCGGCCGATGCCGAGGCACGCGCGCGTGCGCTGCTGCCCGAGCGGTTCGCCGACGCGGGCGCGGCCGGACTCGCCGCGGCCGCGCGCCGGGCCGCCGAGGAACTGGGCGGCCTCGATGCCGCCCGCCGCGCCGAGCGGCGCCTGGCCGAACTCCTCGACGAGCGCGCCGGCCTGGACCGCCAGGAGCGCGCCGACGCCGACCTCCTGCAGGAGGCCGAGGCCTGGCTCGACGGCTGGGAGGAGACCCGCGGCGCCCTTCAGGACCGGGTCGACTCCGCGCAGCGGGCCGCCGCCCTCGCCGAACAGCTCGCCGTCCGGCGTGAACCGGCACAGCAACGGCTGAAGGCCGCCCGGCTGCGCGACCAGCTCGCCGAGGACACCGACCGGGCCGTCGCACAGGCCCGCTCCGCGCGGGAGGACGCGCTGCGCGCCCAGCAGCACTGGCTCGACCTCAAGGAACAGCGCCTGAACGGCATCGCCGCGGAACTGGCCGCACAGCTCACCGCCGGCGAACCCTGTGCCGTGTGCGGCGCGACCGAGCACCCCGCCCCGGCCCGCAAGGTCGCCGGGCACGTCGACCGCGAGGCGGAGGAGCGCGCCCTGGCCGCCTACCGGCGCGCCGACGCCCAGCGCACCGAGCAGGAGCAGCGCCTCGGCGTCGTGCGCGAGGCCCTGGCCGCCGCCACCGCCGAGGCCGGTGACACCCCCACCGGGCAGCTCGCCCGGGAGGCCGAGGAGCTGGAGGAGCAGTACGGCCACGCCCGGGAGGCCGCCGCCGAGCTGCACTCCGCGCAGGAGCGGCTGCGGCAGGCCGGGCAGGAGCACGAACGCCGCGTCGCCGCCCGGCAGGAGACCGCCGTGCGCAGCGCCGCCCGGGTCGGTCACCGGGAGCGGCTCGACCGTGAACGCGCCGCGCTGAAGGAGGAACTGGACCGGGCGCGGGGCTCGCTGGACAGCGTCGCCGCACGGGCCGCGCAGCTCCAGCGGCAAACCGAGCTGCTCACGGACGCCGCCGACGCCGCCCGTGTCGCCGAGGACACCGCCCAGCGGCTCAAGGACGCCGACGCCCGGCTCGCCGACGCCGCCTTCCGGGCCGGGTTCGAGACCCCGCAGGCCGCGGCCGACGCGCTGCTCGACCGCGCCGCCCACCGGGAGCTGCAGCACCGGCTCGACGCCTGGCAGAGCGAGGAGGCCGCCGTACGGGCCGTCCTCGCCGAGGCCGACACGGCCGCGGCGGCCCAGCAGCCGCCCGCCGACGTCGAGGCGGCGCAGCGGGCCGCGGACCTGGCCACCCGGCGGCTGCGCGAGGCCGCCTCCGCGCACGACGCGGCCGGCCGGCGCTGCGCCGAACTCGACCGGCTCTCCGCCCGGGCGGCCGCAGCCGTGCGCCGGCTGGCACCGCTGCGCGAGGAGCACGACCGGGTCGCCCGCATGGCGGGCCTCACCGCCGGCACCTCCGCCGACAACGAGCGCCGGATGCGTCTGGAGTCGTACGTCCTGGCCGCCCGGCTGGAACAGGTCGCCGCCGCGGCGACCGTGCGGCTGCGGCGCATGTCGTCCGGCCGCTACACCCTCGTCCACTCCGACGACCGCACCGGCCGCGGCCGCAGCGGGCTCGGACTGCACGTCGTCGACGCCTGGACCGGCCGTGAACGCGACACGGCGACGCTGTCGGGCGGCGAGACGTTCTTCGCCTCCCTCGCGCTCGCCCTCGGCCTCGCGGACGTCGTCACGGACGAGGCGGGCGGGGTGCGCCTGGACACCCTCTTCATCGACGAGGGCTTCGGCAGCCTCGACGACCAGACCCTCGACGAGGTCCTCGACGTCCTCGACTCCCTGCGCGAACGCGACCGCAGCGTCGGCATCGTCAGCCACGTGCCCGACCTGCGGCGGCGGATCCACGCCCAGCTGGAGGTCGTCAAGGGCCGGTCGGGATCGGTGCTGCGGCAGCGCGGCGCCGGCTGAGTCAGCGGGGCTGGGTCAGCGGCCCAGCGGGCGCCGGGGCAGGGGCGAGGAGTACACGACGCTGGTCGTCACCGAGCCCAGCGCCCCGATCCTGCCCGACACCTCTTCCAGGTGGCGCATCGAGCGGGCCGTCACCTTGATGACGAAACAGTCGTCACCCGTGACGTGGTGCGCCTCCAGGATCTCCGGCGTGACCGCCACGAGGTCGTGGAAGGGCTTGTAGTTGCCGTTGGGGTAGCGCAGCCGCACGAACGCCAGGATCGGCAGCCCGAGCCGCTCCGGGTCGACCACCGCCGCGTAGCCCTGGATGACCCCGGCCTCCTCCAGCCGCCGCACCCGTTCGGTGACCGCGCTCGCGGACATGGAGACGGCACGGGCCAGCTCGGCGAAACTGGCGCGCCCCTCCCGCTGGAGGACGTCGAGGATGCGCCAGTCGGTGGCGTCCGGGGAATACGCGGTCATGGCCGAGGAATAGCAGGGAGATTCCCGGCGGATCAAGCCCAGGGCAGTGGATCGTCGCTTCAGAGGGCGGATCGGCGGCCGTAGATTCCTGGTCATGACCACCACCGTGAACTCCGTCCTGCGGGTCGCCCCCGCCGCCCCGGCCGAGGCCGCCGCCCACTTCCGCGCCTCCCTCGCCTTCCACACCGACGTGTCCGACGTCGCCGCCGCGCTCTCGTCCGGCGGCGACCCCGGCTTCGTCCTCGTCGACTCCCGGTCCACCGAGGCCTGGGACCAGGGCCACGTCCCCGGGGCCGTGCACCTGCCGACCGCGCTGGTGCCCGAGCGGGCCGGGCAGCTCCTCGACCCGGCGGTGCCGGTCGTGACGTACTGCTGGGGCCCGGGCTGCGACGGTGCCGCGCGGGCGGCCCTCGCCCTGGCCGAACGCGGTTACCGGGTCAAGGAGATGCTCGGCGGGTTCGAGTACTGGGTGCGCGAGGGCTTCGCGTTCGAGACCTGGCGGGGCCGTGAGCGCCGGGATCCGGACCCGCTGACGGCCCCCGTGGACGGCGGTCCCTGCGGCTGCTGAACCCCCGTGTTTTCGAAGCGAGTTGACCCTGTAGGTTCTTGCGCCATGGTGCGATACGCGGAACCGGGCGTCGTGGAGTGGGTGGAGTCGGGCGGCGGGCCGCTGATAGCGGTGCCCGAGACCGTCCTGCCGTTCTGGGCGGGCGCCGACGGCGAGGAGACGGCGTCGGACTACGACCGGGCCTGCGAGGTGGACGGCAGCGTCGGCCTGCTGCCGGTGGGCGACTCGACCGCCCTCGTCCTGGGCGACGAACCGGCCGCCACCGCCTACCTGCCCGAGCAGGCCGCCTTCGTGCGGTGGCGGGCCGGCGACTCCGAGGCGGAGCTGCTGGCCGGCGTGCCCTCCGCGATCGCCACCGCGGAGTGGGAGCCCGAGGTGCTGTGGAACGTGCCCGGCACCGTCCTGCTGTTCGACGCGGCCTGGCCGGGCACGGGCCCCACGGGCGTCGACCAGATCCGGGTCCCCCTGGAGCCCGGCCGCTACGCGGTCCGCGCGGCGCAGGTCCAGCCGGGCCCGGAGACCTGGCTGGACCTGGTCCAGCTGCGCCTGCTGTCGCCGCGCTAGCCGGCGGCCGCGCGGCGCCTACAGCTGCGACAGCTCGTCCACCAGGTCGTCCAGGCCCAGCGAGCCCTGCGACAGCGCCGCCATGTGCCACGCCTTCGGGTCGAAGGCGTCGCCATGGCGCTCGCGGGCCTTCTCACGGCCCAGCAGCCAGGCCCGCTCGCCGAGCTTGTAGCCGATGGCCTGCCCCGGCATCGACAGGTAGCGGGTCAGCTCGCTCTCCACGAAGTCCGACGGCCGGCTGCTGTGCGCGCCGAAGAACTCCTGCGCCAGCGCGGGCGTCCAGCGCTCGCCGGGGTGGAAGGGCGAGTCGTCCGGGATCGTCAGCTCCAGGTGCATGCCGATGTCGATGATCACGCGCACGGCCCGCATCATCTGGGCGTCCAGGTAGCCCAGCCGGCGCTCGGCGTCGGTCAGGAAGCCCAGCTCGTCCATCAGCCGCTCCGCGTACAGGGCCCAGCCCTCGGCGTTGGCGCTCACCATGCCGACGCTCGCCTGGTAGCGCGAGAGGTCCTCGGCCACGTGCTTCCACTGGGCCAGCTGCAGGTGATGGCCGGGCACCCCCTCGTGGTACCAGGTCGACACCAGGTCGTAGACCGGGAAGCGGTCCTTGCCCATGGTCGGCAGCCAGGTGCAGCCCGGGCGGGAGAAGTCGTCCGACGGCGGCGTGTAGTACGGCGCCGCCGCGCTGCCCGGAGGGGCGATGCGCGACTCGACCCGGCGCACCCGCTCGGCCAGGTCGAAGTGGGTGCCGTCGAGCGCGTCCATGGCCTCGTCCATCAGGCCCTGCAGCCAGTCGCGCACCTCGTCGACGCCCTCGATGTGCGTCCCGTGCTCGTCGAGGTGGGCCAGCGCCACCCACGGCGTGGCCGCGCCCGGCAGGATCTTCTCGGCCTCGGCCTTCATCTCGCCCAGGAGGCGGTGGTACTCGGACCAGCCGTAGGCGTACGCCTCGTCCAGGTCGAGGTCCGTGCCGTTGAAGTAGCGGACCCAGCGCGCGTACCGCTCCCGGCCGACCACGTCCGGGGCGCCCTCGATGGTCGGCGCGTACACGTCCCGCATCCAGTCCCGCAGCCGCACCACGGCCTGAGTGGCCGCGCGGGCCGCCGTGTCCAGCTCCGTCCGCAGCGACTCGGGGCCGGCGGCGGCGTACTGCTCGAACCAGCCGCGGCCGTCCGCGTCGGCCCACTCGCCGAGCTGTCCCACGAACGTGGCCGTGGCGCGGGGCCCGGCGTACAGCTTGCGCTCCAGGCCGAGCGCCAGGGACTCCCGGTAGCCCTCCAGCGCCGCCGGCACCGCGCGCAGCCGCTCGGCGATCGCCGCCCAGTCCTCCTCGGTCTGCGCCGGGGTCACCGTGAACACCTGCCGCACCGCGTGGGCGATGGAGCTCAGGTTGCTGACGGAGCGCAGGCTCTCGTCCGCCTCGTGCACGGCGAGTTCCGCGGTGAGCCGCTCGCGCAGCAGCCGGGCGCAGCGGCGCTCGATGTCGCTGTCCGCGCCGGGGAGCCGCTCGGCCTCGTCCAGCCGGGCCAGCGTCCGGCGCGCCAGCTCCGCGAGCGCCTCCTGGCCCGCGGGCGAGGTGTCGGGCAGCCTGCTGGAGCTCTCCGGTGCGCCGAGGAACGTACCGGTGATGGGGTCGAGGGCGATGAGCTCGTCGACGTACGCGTCGGCGACCTCACGGGGCAGCGGGCTCTTGATCTCAGACATGCGGCCATCCTCGTACGGCGCACCGCGCACGTCACGCGGATTGAGCCGTGGGCGAAGGCGGCAGCAGCGGCCCGCACTCCCACTGCTGGAAGATCAGCCGGGTCTCCACCCGGGCCACCTCCCGGCGCGCCGTGAACTCGTCCAGCACGAGCCGCTGCAGATCGGCCATGTCGGCGACCGCGACATGGACCAGGTAGTCGTCCGGCCCGGTCAGATGGAAGACCGTGCGCGACTCCGGCAGCGCCCGGATCCGCTCCACGAACGGCCCGACCAGCTCCCGCCGGTGCGGCCTGACCTGCACCGACAGCAGCGCCTCCAGACCACGCCCCAGCTTGGCCGGATCCAGCTCCAGCCGGTGCCCGAGGATCACGCCCGAGCGGCGCAGCCGGGCCACGCGGTCCAGGCACGTCGACGGCGCCACCCCCACCTGCGCGGCGAGGTCCCGGTACGTCGCCCGGGCGTCGTTCTGCAGCAGCCGCAGCAGATGGAGGTCCACCGGGTCCAGTACGACAGATTCGGCCATCGGCCGAACGTAGCACGGGGTGTGGCGCCAGGAACCCGTTCGGTGTTCACCCTTCCGTCATGGACACAGCGAGCATGGGCGCCCACGACGACGTACCCACCGCACCGCGGGCACTGGCCACCGAGGCCGTGCACGCCGGGCGCGACGACCTGGCCCGGCAGGGGCTGCACGCCCCGCCGATCGACCTGTCCACCACCTACCCCTCCTACGACAGCCGCGGCGAGGCGGCCCGGATCGACGCCTTCGCCGCCACCGGCGCCGAGCCGGACGGCCCGCCCGTGTACGGCCGGCTGGGCAACCCGACCGTGGCCCGCTTCGAGACGGCGCTGGCCCGCTTGGAGGGCACCGAGGCGGCGGTCGCCTTCGCCAGCGGCATGGCGGCCCTGAGCGCCGTCCTCCTCGTGCGCGGCTCGATGGGCCTGCGGCACGTCGTCGCCGTGCGCCCCCTGTACGGCTGCAGCGACCATCTGCTGACCGCCGGACTGCTGGGCTCGGAGGTGACCTGGACCGACCCGGCCGGTGTCGCCGACGCGCTGCGCCCGGACACCGGCCTGGTCCTGGTCGAGTCCCCGGCCAATCCGACCCTCGCCGAGGTCGACCTGCGGGCCGTGGCCCACGCCTGCGGTGCGGTGCCGCTGCTGGTGGACAACACCTTCGCCACGCCGGTCCTCCAGCGCCCGGCCGGGCAGGGGGCGCGGCTGGTGCTGCACAGCGCCACCAAGTACCTCGGCGGGCACGGGGACGTGCTGGCGGGCGTGGTCGCCTGCGACGAGGAGTTCGCCGGCCGGCTGCGGCAGGTGCGTTTCGCGACCGGCGGCGTCCTGCACCCGCTGGCCGGCTACCTGCTGTTGCGGGGCCTGTCCACGCTGCCGGTGCGGGTACGGGCCGCGTCCGCCACGGCCGCCGAACTCGCGCGCCGCCTCGCAGCCGACCCGCGGGTGGCCCGCGTGCACTATCCCCGCATCGGGGGCGCCATGGTCGCCTTCGAGGTCCACGGCGACCCCCACGCGGTCATCGCGCGGGTCGGTCTCATCACCCCGGCGGTGAGCCTCGGCAGCGTCGACACGCTCATCCAGCACCCGGCGTCCATCAGCCACCGCATCGTGGACGCGCGGGACCGCCAGGGGGCGGGAGTGAGCGACCGGTTGCTGCGCATGTCCGTGGGCCTGGAGGACGTGGAGGACCTCTGGGCGGATCTGGACCAGGCTCTGCAGCGCCCTCGAAGGGGCGCGGGGAACCGCGCGACCAGCCACAGCGCACCCGCACCCGCCCGGTGACGCACGCCCTACGGCGCAGAGGCGCTCCCCAGCTCCTCCGCACCGCTGGTCACCACGGATTCACTCAGCCGTGCCGTGATGACCAGCGTCCCCTCTTCGACCTGGTAGTCGAGCGGTAGCCCGAGGCCCCGCATCGCGGCGACCATCCCCGTGTTGGAGGCCTGTGTCACGGCGTACACACTCGCGCATCCGGCCTCGCGGGCCAGCGTGACCAGCCGTCCCAGCAACTCGGCGCCCACACCCCGCCGCTGCCACGCGTCCTCGACGAGCAGCGCGACCTCCGTCTCGTCCCCGTCCCACAGGAGGTGGCCGAGTCCGACGATCCGTCCCGAGGCGGTCTGCACGGCGAGCGTGCGGCCGAACCGGGGGCTCAGCAGGTGGTTGAGATAGCGGTCCGCGTCACCGACCGGACCGTGGTAGCGCAGCCTCAGCGTGTGCGCCGAGCACCGGTCGTGCATCGCCCGGGCCGCCTCCACGTCACGCGTGTCGGCCCGCCGCACGGTGATGTCGCTGCCCTCGGCGAGGGTCAGTACGTCCCGGCCGCGCGGAACCCGCGGCCCGAGCCGGGCGTCCAGCTCGACCAGGGCCCTGGCCCGGGCGAACTCCGTGGGGGTGAACGGCAGATAGGGCCGCTCCACGGTGATCACCCCGCCTTCGGGGGCGCGCAGCCGCATCACCGTGTCGTCGAGGGCGGCCTCCACCGCGAGTCCGCTCGGCGCCCGGTCCGCGCCGGCCGGCGCGGGCTGCGAGCGGATGGTGCACCGGCCCAGCAACTGGCGCAGCGCCAGGGGCAGTTCCGCCGCGTCCAGGGCGGTGCGGGCGGCCAGGGAGAGGACCCGGGTCGGCGCGTCCACCAGGTCGTGCGCGTCGGCCCGCTCGATCCAGGTGTCGTTGCCGCCGGCCGACGCGACCGCCGCGGTGACGGCCGCGGCCGGCAGTTCGCCCGGGGCCCGCAGCAGGAACTCGTCCACCGTGCCCTCGGCCAGCGGGTGCGTCTGCAGGCTGAGGATGTCGACCCGGTGCCCGGCCAGGGCCGCGCACAGGGCGGCCAGCGACCCCGGTTCGTCCTTCACCGTGGTCCGCAGCCGCCACAGGGTGTGCGCCCCCGGCACCGGCTCCGGTGCCGGGGACCCGGTATCACTCGTCGGCGGCGCGTGTTCGTGGCGCCGTGTCCGGCGCACCCGGAACGCCTCCGCGAGCCGCTGCCACGGCGTGGCGGGGCGGCAGTCGTCGTTCCGGTGCGGCACTTGGGTCACTTCTCGCGTCATGCACCCACTGTGACGGAGCGGTGTTGCGTGATCGAGAACGCTCTGTGACCAGAGGGTAAAGGGCCCGGTTTCCCCCCTTTGTCGACGCTTCAAACGTTGCGCTCCGTGCCTACTGGCCGACCCGTCCCGGCTGGAGGACCTTGGTGAAGAGCACGGTGCCGTCCTGCTCGCGCAGACGCACCGTCAGCTCGCCGCTGCCGCCGTCGATCGCGACCTCGCCGAAGAACTGGAAGCCGCCGGCGGGCGAGACGTTGGCGGTGGCCGGGGCCTTCACGAACACGCGCTCGGGGCCGAAGGTGGCGTCCAGCGCGCTCGCCGGGAAGGCACCGGCGTTCAGCGGGCCCGAGACGAACTCCCAGAACGGCTCGAAGTCGGTGAAGGCGGCCTTCGACGGCTGGTAGTGCTGGGCCGAGGTGTGGTGCACGTCGGCGGTCAGCCACACCGTGCCGGTGATCTTCCGGTGCTTGATGTGCCGCAGCAGCTCCGCGATCTGCAGTTCACGGCCCAGCGGCTTGCCGGGGTCGCCCTGGGCGACGGCCTCGACGGCCGTGCCGTCGGGCACGACCAGGCCCAGCGGCATGTCGGAGGCAATCACCTTCCACACCGCCCGCGAGCGGGACAGCTCGCGCTTGAGCCACTCCAGCTGCTCGCGCCCGAGGATGCCCTGCGGGTCGGCGGGCTGGTCTCCGGCGGAGTTGGCGTTGCGGTGGGTGCGCATGTCCAGCACGAAGACGTCCAGCAGCGGCCCGTGGCGCTGCACGCGGTAGACCCGGCCGTCGGGGCGGCGCAGCGTGGAGATCGGGAAGTACTCCGAGAACGCCTGCCGGGCGCGGGCCGCGAGCACGTCGACGCGCTTCTCGGTGTAGCGGGCGTCGGTGAGGATCTCGCCCGGGTACCAGTTGTTGGTGACCTCGTGGTCGTCCCACTGGATGATGGACGGCACCCGGGCGTTGAAGGAACGCAGGTTCTCGTCGAGCAGGTTGTAGCGGAAGTTGCCGCGGAACTCCCCGAGCGTCTCGGCGACCTTCGCCTTCTCCTCGGTGGTGATGTTCCGCCAGGTGCGGCCGTCGGGCAGGGCCACGGTCTCGGTGATCGGACCGTCGGCGTAGATGGTGTCGCCGCTGCACAGGAAGAAGTCGGGGTCCAGGGCGGCCATCGCGTTGTAGATCGTGTAGCCGCCGAACTCCGGGTTGATGCCCCAGCCCTGCCCGGCCAGGTCGCCGGACCAGACGAACCGCACGTCGTCGCGGCGTTTCACGGACGCCGTGCGGAAGGTGCCGGTGACCGGCTCGCCCGTGCGGCGCGGGTCGTCCGGGTCGGCCAGCAGCACGCGGTAGTGGATCTGCTCGCCGGGCGGCAGGCCGCGCAGCCGGGTGGTGCCGGTGAAGTCCGTGTGGGAGCCCAGCAGCGGGCCGTGCCATCTGCGGGGGTTGCGGAACGACTCGGTGGCCGACGTCTCGACGATCATCCGGGCCGGCCGGTCGGAGCGCACCCACACCAGCCCGGAGTCGCAGGTCACGTCTCCCGTCTGGACGCCCCAGCCCGCGGCGGGACGCCCCGAGCGCGCGAAGGCGGGCGCCGCGCCGAGCGTGGTGGGCAGGGACAGGGCCGCCGACGCGGCGAGGGAGCCGCGCAGGACGCTACGGCGCCCGGGGAACGGACGGTGGGACATGGATACGCCTCCAGGGACGGGATCCGGCCAGTGTGCAGAGCCACACCTACTGGCACGCCGCAGCGCACACGCGAACCCCAAGTGAACAACCGACCGCGGGGTGAGGGAACCCGGCGGCGGGTGCGGGTCAGCCGGTGGCCGCCCGCGCCATCAGCCCCACGCCCTCGGCGATCCGGGCGGGCGGCACATGGGCGTAGCCGAGCACGAGCCGTATCTCCTTCGACTCGCCCTCGCGGCCGTTCTGTCCGCCCACGCCGTCCATGCCGTCCGCGCCGTCCTGGCCGGGCGGGTGGGCGTAGGCCGACAGCGGGCGCAGCGCCACTCCGGCCGCCGCCACGCGCGCGAGGAACCGGTCCTCGGGGCCGTACCGTCCCGGCAGGGTGGCGATGACGTGCAGGCCCGCGGCGATGCCGGACACCCGGGAGCCCGGGAAGTGCGCGTCCAGGGCGGCGACCAGCGCGTCGCGGCGCTCGCGGTAGGCGCGCTGGCAGCGGCGGAGCTGGCGGTCGTACTCGCCGCGTTCCAGGAAGCGGGCGAACAGCGCCTGGTCGAGGGCCGGATGGCCGAGGTCCATGGTGCGTTTGCGCTCGACGACGTCGTCCGTCCACGACTCCGGCACCAGCAGCCAGCCCAGCCGCAGGCCCGGGGCGAGCGACTTGCTGACCGAGCCCGTGTAGGCGACGTGGTCCGGGTCGAGACCCTGCAGGGCGCCGACCGGAGCCCGGTCGTAGCGGAAGTCGCCGTCGTAGTCGTCCTCCAGGACGATGCCGCCCACGGACCGCGCCCAGTCCAGCAGTTCGGCCCGGCGACGGGCGGAGTAGGCGATGCCGGTGGGGAACTGGTGGGCCGGCGTCGTCACCACGGCCCGCACGCCCGACGCCCGCAGCGCCTCCATGACGAGGCCCTCACCGTCCACGGGCACCGGGACGGCGCCCACCCCGGCCGCCGCGTACAGCGTGTCGTGCTGGGGGCTGCCGGGGTCCTCGACCCCGACCGTGCGCAACCCGCGCGCGTGCAGCGCGAAACCCAGCAGGGTCGTCGCCTGGGCGACCCCGGAGACCACCACGATCCGCTCCGGGTCGGCCACCACGCCCCGCCGCCGGGCGAGCAGTTCGGCCAGGGCGGTCCGCAGCCGGGGCAGTCCGCGCGGATCGGGGTAGCCAAGCTCCTGGTGCGGCAGCTCCGCCAGGACGCCGCGCTGCGCGGCCGCCCACGCCGAACGCGGGAACAGCGCCAGGTCCGGCGTCCCGGGCACGAAGTCGGCGCGGGTGCCGGGCGAGCGCGGGGCGAGGTCGTGCGCGCGCGGTGGGGCCGCCCGTACGGCCGCTCCCACCCAGGTCCCGGCGCCCCGGCCGCTGCGCAGGTAGCCCTCCGCCGTCAGCTGCTCGTACGCCTCCGTCACGAGCCCCCGGGACACCCCCAGGTCCGCCGCGAGGTCCCGGCTCGACGGCAGCCGGGTGCCCGGTGCCAGCCGGCCGGAGCGGACCGCCTCGCGCAGCGCCGCCTGCAGGGAGCGGCCACGCGTGCGTGCCGGTGCCGAAGCGGCCGGGAGCAGCAACTCCCAGGCCGCGGACGCGGCATCCGCGTCCGGATCGCTCTGCGCTGGCCTCATGGAGGGAGACCTTAGAGGCTCCCCGGCCCGGCGTTCGCGGCCGCCGTGGGTCAGCGGCTGCCGTCGAGGACGACCCGGGCCACCAGTGCCGGGTCGTCGTTCATCGGGACGTGTCCGCAGCCGGGCAGCCGCACCAGGCGGGCCCGCGGGATGACGGTCTTGGCGCGCACGCCCTGGCGGGGGATGAGCAGCCGGTCCCGGTTGCCCCACGCCACGGTGACCGGCGTGCCCACGATGTCGTCGGTGAACTGCACGGTCCGGCCCGAGCGGAGCGTCTCCGAGAAGCCCTGGGCCCGGGCCAGCGCGAGCGTCTCGGCGACCACCGCCTCGGGCGCGCGGCGTCCCGGCCGGGCGTAGATGGTGCTCGTCAGCAGGGTCCGGCCGATCGCGGGGCGGGCCAGCCGCTCGACCACGGGCGGCGGGATCCGCCGGGCGATCTGCCGCATGGCCGTCAGCACGGTGAAGGCGTAGCGCCGCTCGGCCTCGTTCCAGAATCCGGCGGGGGACAGGGCCGTGACGGACCGGACCAGCCGCGCCCGGGCCAGGTCCAGCGCCAGCAGGCCGCCCAGCGAGTTGCCCGCCACGTGCGGCCGTTCGATGTCCAGCGCCGCGCAGAGCGCCACCAGCACGGCGTTCATCGTCGGCAGGTCGTGCGCCATGCCGTCCGGGAGCGCCGGCGACTCGCCGCACCCCGGCAGGTCGACCGCGATGACGTCGCGCTCGGCCGCCAGCGCGGGCAGCACCGGGTCCCACACCTGCCGGTGGTGACCGATGCCGTGCAGCAGCAGCAGTGGTTCACCGCTGCCCCGGCGCGTGTACGCGAGGGTCACGGTCCGGTCGCCGTGCGCGGTGGCGACTTCGAAGGAGGCGGTGGTCGGCATGCGGTGCTCCTCGGCTGGGCTCGCTGACGGACGATGTAGACAGCTTGTCAGCAATTGCTACCGGCGGGTAGCCCCCGGTGCCCGGCGTCCACGGCCCGGACGGCCCGGTGTGACCGGGCTGTCCGAGAAGGGGCGATTCCGCCTGGACAGGGCCGCGGCCGTGGGCTGGGATGGGGGTCGTGACCACCGAGACCGCGACCGACGTCTTCGAAGCCCACCGCCCCGTCCTGCTGGGCGTCGCCTACCGGATGCTGGGCCGGGTGGCCGACGCGGAGGACGTCGTCCAGGACGCCTGGCTGCGCTGGTCCGCCGCCGACCGCGCCGACGTGCGCGAACCACGCGGCTACCTCGTCCGCGTCACCACCCGCCTCGCCATCGACCGGCTGCGCCAGATCAAGGCGCGCGGCGAGACCTACGTCGGCCCCTGGCTGCCGGAGCCCTACGTCACCGACTTCGGCGCCACCGTGCCGGACACCGCCGAACGGGCCGTGCTCGCCGATTCCGTCTCGCTCGCCGTCCTCGTCGTCCTGGAGTCGCTGTCACCGCTGGAACGGGCGGTGTTCGTGCTGCGCGAGGCCTTCGGCTTCCCGTACGCCGACATCGCCGCCATGCTCGACCGCGGCGAACCGGCCGTGCGCCAGCTCGCCGGACGCGCGCGCAAGCACGTCGAGGAGGGCAGGCCGCGCTACGAGGTCGATCCCGCCCAGCGCCGCGACCTCACCGAACGGTTCCTCGCCGCCGCGGCCGAGGGCGACCTCGAAGGACTGATGGCGCTGCTCGCCCCGGACGTCCGCCTCATCGGCGACAGCGGCGGCAAGGCGCAGGCGCCGCTGCGCGTGCTGCAGACGGCCGACAAGGTGGGCCGCTTCCTCGTGGGCGCCGCGCGCAAGGGCCTGGCGGACTTCTCCGTACGGTTCCTGGAGCTCAACGGCGGCCCGGCCGTGCTGGTCCTGTCCGGCGACAAGCCCGACGCGGTCTTCCAGCTCGACGTCGCCGAGGGGCGCGTTCAGGCCGTCTACGTCGTCCGCAACCCCGACAAGCTGCGGTCGCTGGCCCTCTGAGGAAACCCCTCACGATGCCGACGGCGCCCTCATTGCGGCGCCGTGAACGTTCCCGGCATTGGTCTTGACCAAGGATCAGGGCCGCCCTATGGTCGCAGAGAAGTGCAACAACCTTTAATAAACAAGGGCGCTAAAACGCCGCCGACCACGGCTATTGCGGAGGACAGGGTGGGGACCACGCAGCTGGAATCGGTGCCGGAACCGAAGTACTGGCATCTCAAGACCGTGCTCAGCCAAGCGCTCGACTCCGAGTTCTCGGTGGGGGAGATCCTGCCCAACGAGCGCGATCTGGCGGCCCGTTTCGGCGTCGCCCGCGCCACGCTCCGCCAGGCCCTGGAGCAGCTCGAACTGGAAGGCAGGCTGCAGCGCCGCCGCGGTGTCGGCACGACCGTCGCCCCGCCCCGCATGGGCGTCTCCCTCGGCACCGGCCCGCACACCTGGCCCGGCGGCCCCGAGGACGCCTGGCACCCGGTGGACTGCACCACGGCGGTACCGCCCGCGGCCGTCGCCGAGGCGCTGGAGACGGGCCGTGACGAGCCCGTGCACATCGTGCGCCGCTCCCGCGTGTCGCACGGCCGGCCGGTGGCCGCCGAACTGCTCTACATCCCGGACTTCTCGGTGCCCGAGCTGTCCGGCATAGACGCTCCGTCCGGGGCGGCACGCGCGCGTGCGGTCCTGCGCGAGCTGCAGCGCAGGGAGCTGGAACGGCAGGAGAACGCGGTGGAGCTCGGCTCCGCCGGCGCGGACGACGCCAAGGAACTGGACCGGCTGCCCGGGGCGCCCGTCCTCGTCGTCACGACCCGGTTCGTCGCGGCCGGGCGTACGGCCGCGCTGTCGGTGGCGACCTACCGCGCGGACACGTGCCGGCTCACCTTCGGTGACGCGGGGGGCGTGGAGATCCACGCCGGGCCGCAGCAGCGCGCGTCCTGACCTTTCGCCGTCGCAGGGGGCTGCGCCGAGGCCGCGGGTGGGTGGCCGCCCGCGCCCCCACGGCCTGCCCCACGGGCAGGGTCTAGAAGGGAGTCCCCCTGCCCTCCACCGTGAACAACTGCTCCTCCACGTGGTCCAGGGCGAGGCGCAGGGCGCCCGTCGCCACGGCCGCGTCGCCGAGGCGGGAGAGGGTGACCTGCGGGGGACGCAGACAGTACCGGGCGAGTTCCTGACGCAGGGGCTCCAGGACGCCGTCCAGGCCCGCCGCCCACCCGCCGATGACGACGAGCTCCGGGTCCAGGGCGAGGGCGAGGGCCGCCACGTCATGGACCAGGCGCTGGATGAAGCGGTCGACGGCGGCCCGGGCCCGCTGGTCGCCCTCGCGGGCCTGCGCGAAGACCTCGGCGACCGCCTGCTCGTCGAGGGGGTGCAGGGGCTCGTCCGTGGTCGACAGCAGCGTCTCCGGCGTCACCTCACGGCCCAGCAGGTGCAGCGCCCCGATCTCGCCGGCCGCGCCGCCGTAGCCCCGGTGCAGCCGCCCGCCGATCAGCGAACCGGCGCCCGGGCTGAGCCCCGCCAGGACGTAGACCACGTCGTCGGACTCGGTGGCCGCGCCCTTCCAGTGCTCGGCGACGGCGGCCGCGTTGGCGTCGTTCTCCACCAGCACCGGGCACTTGAAGGACCGGCTGAGCCGCTCGCCCAGCCGCAGCCCCGTCCACCCCGGCAGGGCCGTGCCGAGCCGTACCGTGCCGTCCGCCTCGACGATCCCGGGTGTGGCCACCCCCACGGCCCGCAGCGAGCCCCGCGCGACCCCGGCCCGCCGCAGCAGTTCGGCGACGGCACCGCGCAGCCGCTCCAGGCGCTCGTCGGCCTCCGCCGTCTCCGCGACGTCCTTGGCCTGGGCGCCGATCACCCGGCCGTCCAGGTCGGACAGCAGCACGGCCACCCGGCGTGCGCCGACCTCCACACCGAGCAGGTGCCCGGCCTCCGCCCGGAACCGGAACCGCCGGGCCGGCCGTCCCTGCCGCCGGGCGGCTCCCTCCTCGGCCGCCTTCTCGACGACCAGCCCGGCCTCGATGAGCCCTTCCACGACGCCCTCGACCGTCGGCCTCGACAGGCCCGTCACCCGGGTGATCTCGGTCAGCGTCGCGCAGTCCGTGGCACGCAGCGCGTGCAGCACCACCGCGGAGTTGATCCTTCGCAGCAGCGAGGGATCCCCGCCGGTCAGCCGCCCCACCGTCCGTCCTCCCAGGTCGTGCGCGTGTTGGCCGGATCGTACTTCGGCGTGGCGCGCCCCGGCGAGGGGCGGGCCACGCCGCGGGTGCTCAGCCCGGTGCCACGAACCCCGACTCGTACGCCGCGATCACCGCCTGTGTGCGGTCCCGCGCCCCCAGCTTCGCCAGCACGGAGCTGACGTGCGACTTCACGGTCTCCGTCCCGACGACCAGCCGGTCCGCGATCTCCGCGTTGGACAGGCCACGCGCCATCAGCCGCAGCACCTCCGCCTCACGCTCGGTCAGACGGGCCCGCTCCAGCACGGCGCGCGCCGCGCGGTTGCCGCCGCTGTCGCCGTACTCCGCGGCGAGTTGCCGCACCGAGGCCGGGAACAGCAGCGACTCGCCCTCGGCGATCAACCGCACCGCGTGCACGATCTCGGCGGGCCGGGCCCGTTTCAGCAGAAACCCGTCGGCGCCCGCGCGCAGCGCCTCGTAGACGTACTCGTCGTTCTCGAAGGTCGTCACCACGAGGATGCGCGGCGGCTCGTCGACGGTCCGCAGCAGCGCCCGGGTGGCCTCGATGCCGTCCAGCAGCGGCATCCGGACGTCCATGGCCACCACGTCCGGCCGCAGTTGCCGCACCAGCGGGATCACCGCGGCCCCGTCGGCCGCCTCCCCGACGACCTCGATGTCGGGCTGCGCCTCCAGCACGGCCCGCAGACCGGCGCGCACGAGGGGTTCGTCGTCGACGAGGAGAACGGTGACCGGCATCGGGCCAGCGTAGATCAACTCAACGGCAGTTCAGCGTGGACCTGCCAGTCACCCCCGTCGGGTCCGGTCCGGGCCTGCCCGCCGAGCAGGGCCGCGCGCTCGCGTATGCCGCGCAGGCCGCTGCCCCGCCCGGGGCCCGGCGCCCCGGCGGGCATTGGGTTGCGTATCGCGAGGACGAGCGTGTCACCGGCCACCCGTACGCGGACCCGGACCGGGACCGTACCCGCGTGCCGCAGCACGTTCGTGAGCGCCTCCTGCAGGATCCGGTAGCCCTCCCGGGACACCGGCCCGGGCACCGTCTCCACCGGGCCGGTCACCTCGGCGTCCACCTCCGCCCCCGAGGAACGCGCGGACTCCAGCAGCCGGTCGGCGTCCACGAGGGTCGGTCTCCCGCCGGCCGGCCTCCCCGACTCGCGCAGCACACCGAGGACCCGCTCCAGGTCCTCCAGGGCGGCCCGGCCGGTCTCCTCGATGGCGCTCAGCGCCCGGTCGGTGAAGGCGGGATCAGCCGCCGCCCGCGCGGCTCCCGCCTGGACGACGGCGACCGTCAGCGCGTGGCCGATGGAGTCGTGCAACTCGCGGGCGATCCTGGTGCGTTCCAGCAGCTGTTCGGTCCGCTCCTCCAGCGCGGCGACCCGCTCGACGGGGGAGGGGCCGAGGAGCCGCACGGCCAGCGCGGTGACGAGGTGGCCCGACCGGACGACCACCACGGGCAACAGCAGCAAGGGCACGGGCGCGAGCAGGCCGTACCACCAGTGGTGCCCCGGGAGGGGCAGCAGCGCACCGCCCCCCGGACCCCCGCCCAGGGCCGTGGTCGTCAGGTCGATCGACAGGAGCGGCAACTGCACGGAGAGCATGGCCACGACGTAGCCGATGACGAGCCGGGCCTGGAGCCACACCACGGTGCGGCCCCGGTCGGCCCAGGTCGCCGAGGGGGCGGCCACGATCTCCGCACTCGCGCTGTCGGGCCGGTGGCCCGTCAGCAGCAGCCGGGCCTGCAGCCCCTCCACCAGCCGCATCGCGGGCACGAGACCGGCGAGTCCGAGCAGCACGGCCGCCGAGACCTGCGTCCACCACGCCTCCTCGACGAACAGCCACAGCGACGGCCACACGACGGCCATGGCGAGATGCAGCCAACGCGTGTACGTCACCGCCCGCGTCAACGGGCGCAGCATGCGGACCATGGCGTCATCGTGCCAGCCGCCACCGACAACGGGCCTCCCCCGCACGGGGGAGGCGATCTCCACCCCCGGGGGAGGCCCGCACCCCGCTGCCGCGGCCACGCTGCTGCCATGACCAGCATCGACGTCCAGGACCTGACCAAGGAGTTCGGCGGCCGGCGGGCCGTGGACCGCCTCACCTTCCGGGTGCTGCCCGGCCGCGTCACCGGGTTCCTCGGCCCCAACGGCGCCGGGAAGTCCACCACCATGCGGCTGGTGCTCGGCCTCGACCGGCCGAGCGCCGGTTCCGCCACGCTCGGCGGCCGTGCCTACCCGCTGCTGCGCGAACCCCTGCGCCACGTGGGCGCCCTGCTCGACGCGCAGGCCGCGCACGGCTCCCGCACCGCCCGCGACCATCTGCGGATCCTGGCGGTGAGCAACCGCATCCCGGACCGGCGGGTCGACGAGGTGCTGGAGGAGACGGGCCTGGCCGCCGTGGCCCGCCGCCGCGTGCGGACGTACTCTCTGGGCATGCGCCAGCGGCTCGGCATCGCCGCCGCCCTGCTGGGCGACCCCGAAGTGGTCATGCTCGACGAGCCGTCCAACGGCCTCGACCCCGAGGGCATCGTGTGGATCCGGCAGTTGCTGCGCCGCCTCGCCGCGCAGGGCCGCACGGTGCTGGTCTCCAGCCACCTGATGAACGAGACGGCGTCCTTCGCCGACCACCTCGTCGTCCTCGGCCGCGGCCGCCTGCTCGCCGACACCCCGATGCGGGACTTCATCCACGGGCGCGTGCGGCCCCGCGTCCGCATCCGCACCACCGATCCCGCCGCCCTGACCCGCGCCCTCGCCCGGCACGGCCACGACCCCGTGGAACACCCGGACGGGCACTGGACCGTGCACCACGCGCGCGTGGACGACATCGGCCGTATCGCCTCGGCCGCGGGCGTCCCGGTCCTGGAACTCGCTGCCGAGGAGGGCACGTTGGAGCAGGCCTACCTCGACCTCACCGAAGCCGAGACCGAGTTCGCCGCACAGCCCCAGGAGGCCTGACCATGGACCGCACGCCCGTACTCCGCTCCGAGTGGCTGAAGATCCGCACCCTGCGGTCCCTGCCCGGGGCGCTGCTGGCCCTGTTCGCCGCGACCACGGCGTTCTCCGCCCTCGCCGGGGCCTCCGGCACGTCGGACCCGGACTTCGACCCGCTGTTCACGGCCCTGTCCGGTGTCGTACCGGGGCAGATCGCGGCCGTCTCCTTCGGCGCCATGGCCGTGTCGGCGGAGTTCCACCCCGGAGCGCTGCGGCTCTCGCTGGCCGCGGTGCCGCAGCGGGCCCGTTGGTTCGCGGCCAAGGCGGCCGTGATCGCCGTACCGGTGTTCCTGGTGGGGCTGTTGACGGCCGCGGCGGCCCTGATCGCGGGGCGGGCGGGGCTCGGCGCGGCGGCCGACGGGCTCGGTGCCGGACAGCAGGTGCGCGGCGTCGTGGGCTGCGGCGTCTACCTGACCCTGATGGCCCTGCTCGCGGCGGGGCTCGCCGCCCTGCTGCGCAGCGGGGTGGCCACCCTGTCCCTGCTGATCCCGTTCATCCTCGTCGTGTCCTTCGTGGTCGGCGACGCGACGGGCACGCTCGCCGACTTCCTCCCCGACAAGGCGGGACAGCTCGTCCTGCGCACGACCTACGACGGAACCCTCGGTCCCTGGTCGGGGCTCGCGGTGACCGCGCTGTGGACGGCCGCCGCCCTGCTGCTCGGAGGGTGGAGCCTGCGCCGCAGGGACGCCTGAGAGAGGGCCGGTCTGATGCCCCGCCAAGTGTCAGTGGCGGCGGGTTTACTGGAGCCATGAACATCGCACAGCACATCGCCCTCATCGACGAGCTGTGCTACCGCCCCTTCCCGGCGGAGCACGGCCCGTCGGACGTCGGCGCCTCGGGGCCCGGCCGGCACGTCGCGGTGTTAGACGCCGCGGCGGACGACGACCCGGCGGAGTGGGCGGTGGTCGTGGACCAGCTGGAGAAGGACCGGGACGCCGTCTGCGAGCTGCTGGCCACGCGGTGGGGCGACACACCGCCGTACAGCCTGCAGACGGTCCTGCTGCGCACCGAGCGCGAGGAGATACCCGTGCCCTGGGCCGAGTTGAGCGAGCGCGCGAGCATCGCCCACGTGTGGGAAGTCGAGGGCACGGGCCGCTGGGTCGCCGTGGCGGTCACCGACCGGGACGCCTCGCAGGGGCCGCAGCTGCTCGCCCTGGTGACGGAGACCGCCCCGCCGTGAGCGGCCGCCGCCACGGGGCAGCGACGGGCCGTGAGCGGTCAGCCCTCGCCCGCCGCCTCCCGGAGCCGGGCGAACTCCTCGGCCATCGTCTCGGCCGTCCAGTGCGCGTTCAGCCCGCTCGGATTGGGCAGCACCCACACGCGCGTGTCCCCGATCCTGCGTGCCTGCGGCCCGATCCGCGCCTTGCGGTCGTCGAACGCGGCCCGGTACGCGGTCACCCCCACCACCGCCAGCCAGCGCGGCCGCAGCCGCCCCACCTTCAGCGCGAGCAGCCGCCCGCCCTCCCGGTACTCCTCGGCGCTCAGCTCGTCGGCCCGCGCGGTCGCCCGCGCCACGACGTTGGTGATGCCGAGCCCGTACGACAGCAGCTCGCCCTGCTCGGCGGGCTTCAGCAGCCGCGGCGTGAACCCGGACCGGTGCAGCACCGGCCAGAAGCGGTTGCCCGGGCGCGCGAAGTGATGGCCTGTGGCGGCCGTCATCAGCCCGGGGTTGATGCCGCAGAACAGGACGCGCAGGTCCTCCGCGACCACGTCCGGCACGACGCGGTCGCGGGCGGCCTCCAGTTCCTCGGGGGTGAAGCGGGGCATCGCGTGCGGCGCGTCAGAGGATCGCGCCGGGCGTGTAACCCGCGGCGCCGGGGTGCTGCTTGACGATCTCCTCGACCCGGGCGACGACGGTGGCCACCTGGTCGCCCGCGGCGCCCGTGAAGGACAGCTTGTCGGCCATCAGCGCATCCAGCTGTTCGCGGTCCAGCGGGATACGGGCGTCGGCGGCCAGCTTGTCCAGCAGTTCGTTGCGCTCGGAGCCCTGCTCGCGCATGGCGAGCGCGGAGGCGACGGCGTTCTCCTTGATCGCCTCGTGCGCGAGCTCCCGGCCCACACCCGCACGCACGGCGCCCATCAGCACCTTGGTGGTGGCGAGGAACGGCAGGTAGCGGTCCAGCTCCCGGGCGACGACCGCCGGGAACGCGCCGAACTCGTCCAGCACCGTCAAGAACGTCTCCAGCAGGCCGTCCAGCGCGAAGAACGCGTCCGGCAGCGCGACCCGGCGCACCACCGAGCAGGACACGTCGCCCTCGTTCCACTGGTCGCCCGCCAGCTCGCCCGTCATCGAGGCGTAGCCGCGCAGGATCACCATCAGGCCGTTGACCCGCTCGCAGGAGCGGGTGTTCATCTTGTGCGGCATGGCGGAGGAGCCGACCTGGCCGGGCTTGAAGCCCTCGGTGACCAGCTCGTGCCCGGCCATCAGCCGGATCGTCTTGGCCAGCGACGAGGGCGCCGCCGCCAGTTGCACCAGCGCGGTGACGACCTCGTAGTCCAGCGAGCGCGGGTAGACCTGGCCGACCGAGGTGAAGGCCTGCGAGAAGCCCAGGTGCGCGGCGATCCGCTGCTCCAGGTCCGCGAGCTTCGCGGCGTCCCCGCCCAGCAGGTCGAGCATGTCCTGCGCGGTGCCGACGGGGCCCTTGATGCCGCGCAGCGGGTAGCGGCCCAGCAGCTCCTCGGCGCGGCCGTAGGCGACCAGCAGCTCGTCGGCGGCGGTCGCGAAACGCTTGCCGAGGGTGGTGGCCTGCGCGGCCACGTTGTGCGAGCGGCCGGCCATGACGAGCTCGCCGTACTCCCCGGCCAGCTTGCCCAGGCGCGCCAGGACCGCGACCGTGCGGTCGCGCATCAGCTCGAGCGAGAGCCGGATCTGGAGCTGCTCGACGTTCTCGGTGAGGTCGCGGGAGGTCATGCCCTTGTGCACGTGCTCGTGCCCGGCGAGGTCGTTGAACTCCTCGATCCGCGCCTTCACGTCGTGCCGGGTGACCTTCTCGCGCTCGGCGATGGAGGCCAGGTCGACGGTGTCGAGGACCCGCTCGTAGTCGGCGAGCGCCGCGTCCGGCACCTCGATCCCGAGGTCCTTCTGGGCGCGGAGCACGGCGAGCCAGAGCTGCCGCTCCAGCCTCACCTTCTGCTCGGGCGACCAGAGCGTGGCGAGCTCGGCGGAGGCGTAGCGTCCGGCGAGGACGTTCGGGATGCGGGGCTTGGCGGGAGCGGAAGTCACGTGCACGGATTCTACTGGCGATTCGTGCAGGCCAGCGCAGCGGGTGCGTTCGTCGGAACCTACGAGAGCGCCGCGGCGGTGACGACCGGCGGCCTGGCAGGGCCGCCGCTCCCGCCGGGCGGGCCGTCACGCGCCCGGGCCGGACCGGTCCGTCAGGGGGGCCGCCCTGCGCGGTCGAGCCGGGCCCGGCGCAGCGGCTGCGGGGCGCCGGGACGCGCATTTCCTGGCGGCCGGGCGAGCCGACCCCGCAGTGCGGGTGTCCCGTGGCCGGGCTGGGTCTGCGGTGCGGGTGTCCCGTGGCCGGGCTGGGTCTGCGGTGCGGGTGTCC
>NZ_JBNCNM010000008.1:39151-308590 GCF_049846985.1 Streptomyces sp. DT190
CGTGGCCGGGCTGGGTCCGCGGTGCGGGTGTCCCGTGGCCGGGCTGGGTCCGCGGTGCGGGTGTCCCGTGGCCGGGCTGGGTCCGCGGTGCGGGTGTCCCGTGGCCGGGCCGGGCCCGCAGTGTGGGTCTCCCGTGGCCGAGCCGGGTCTGCGGTACGGCCTCACGCGGCCGGGCCGGTCGGCTGTACCGGCCTCGCGCGGCCGGCCAGGTCGGCGGTGGCATCGTGCGGCCGGGCCGGACCCCTCAGAGGCTCCGGCTCGGCCGGGCGCACACCTACGCCAGGTCCTCCCATGGCAGGAGTTCCGGCCGCTTCGGTGGGAGGCCGTCGCCCGAGGAGCGGCCCGTCAGGCGGCGGCCGATCCAGGGCAGCAGATGCTGCCGGGCGAACCGCACGTCCGCCGTGCGCCGCAGGACCCAGCCCGGGGGCAGCGTCGCCGGCATCGGCGTGTGCCACTCGGGGTCCTCGGGCGCGTGGCCGAGCGCCTGCCAGACCGCCTCCGCGACCCGGCGGTGGCCCTCCGCCGTCAGGTGCAGCCGGTCCACGTCCCACATCCGCGGGTCGGCGAGCGAGGGGGCGCCGTACAGGTCGACGACGATCGCGCCGTGCCGCGCGGCCAGCTCGTCGACGCAGGCGAACAGCTCCTCCATGCGGGGACGGAACCGCTCCAGGACGGGGCCCTGGCGGCCCGGGCTGCGCATCAGCACCAGCTGCCGGCAGGCGGGGGCCAGCTTCTCCACGGCCTCCGTCAGCAGATCGCGCACCCGGCCCATGTCGCACTTGGGCCGCAGGGTGTCGTTGAGCCCGCCCACCAGGGTGATCACGTCGGCGCCCATGGCGGCCGCGACGTCCACCTGCTCGTCGACGATCTGCCGGATCAGCTTGCCGCGCACGGCGAGGTTGGCGTACCGGAAGCCGGGCGTACGGGCGGCCATCCGGGCGGCGAGCAGGTCGGCCCAGCCCCGGTAGGTTCCGTCGGGCAGCAGGTCCGACATGCCCTCGGTGAAGGAGTCGCCCAGCGCGACCAGACTGCTGTAGGTGGGATTCGTGTCCATGGCGGCGGAAATACTATCCCGTGCACATACCCAGCAGTCGGTCACCCGCCCCCGGCCCTGCTCAGGCCCGCTGCCCGAACAGCTCCCGCAGCACGTCCTCCATCGTCACCAGACCGGCCAGCCGCCCGTCCGCCCCGAGCACGGCCGCGAGGTGCGTCCGGCTGCCCCGCATCGCCGTGAGGACGTCGTCCAGCGGCGTGTGCTCCCGCACGCGCGCGATGGACCTCATGTCGCGCAGCCGGAACGGCACGTCGCGCCCGAGGGCGTCCAGGGCGTCCTTCACATGCAGGTAGCCGACGATCCGGCGCCCCTCGTCCACCACCGGGAACCGGGAGAACCCGGACTCCGCCGACAGCCGTTCCAGCTCCTCCGGAGTGACGCCCACGCGCGCGTAGACCACGCGTTCCAGCGGCAGGACCACGTCGCGCACCGGGCGGCGGCCCAGCTCCAGCGCGTCGTGCAGCCGCTCCTGGGCACGGTCGTCGATCAGACCGGCCTCACTGGAGTCCTTCACGATCTGGGCGATCTCGGCGTCCGAGTAGGAGGCGGCCACCTCCTCCCGGGCCTCCACGCGCAGCAGCTTCAGCAGCGCGTTGGCGAAGGCGTTCACCGTGAAGATCACCGGCCGCAGCGCCCGGGACAGCGCCACCAGGGGCGGGCCGAGCGCCAGCGCGCTGCGCACCGGCTCGGCCAGCGCGATGTTCTTCGGCACCATCTCGCCGAGCAGCATGTGCAGATACGTCGCCAGGGACAGCGCGATCACGAAGGACACCGCGTGCCCGGCGCCCGCGGGGACGCCCATGGCGTGGAAGGCCGGCTCCAGCAGGTGGGCGATCGCCGGCTCG
This sequence comes from Streptomyces sp. DT190, assembly GCF_049846985.1. Classification (NCBI taxonomy): domain Bacteria; kingdom Bacillati; phylum Actinomycetota; class Actinomycetes; order Kitasatosporales; family Streptomycetaceae; genus Streptomyces; species Streptomyces sp. DT190. Next base: position 41,051 of record NZ_JBNCNM010000008.1, read on the forward strand.
GCCACCACGCCCAGCACCAGCGTGCACAGCGTGATGCCCAGCTGCGCGGCCGCCATCAGCGCGGACACGTGCTCCAGCCCCCACAGCACGCTCTTGGCGCGCCGGTCGCCCTGGTCGGCGTAGGGCTCGATCTGGCTGCGGCGCACCGAGATCAGCGCGAACTCGGCACCGACGAAGAAGGCGTTGACGACGAGTGTCGCCAGGCCGATCAGCAGCTGGACGGCGGTCACAGCTCCACCCCCTTCTCGTGGCGTGCGGCGTCCGGCTTCCCGTCGTCCAGGGGCGCGCGCAGCAGGACGCGGGCGGCCCGGCGGCCGGTGGCGTCCAGGACCTCCATCCGCCATCCGGCGACCCGGAGGGTGTCACCGGCGGCCGGTATCCGGCCCAGCTCCGTCGCGACCAGTCCGGCCAGCGTCTCGTAGGGCCCCTCCGGGGCGCGCAGGCCGACGCGCTCCAGATGGTCCACCCGCGCGGAGCCGTCGGCCGAGAACAGGGGGTGCCCGCTCTCGTCCGTGCCGGCCGGCGCGAGGTCGGGCAGCTCGTGCGGGTCGTGCTCGTCGCGCACCTCGCCGACGACCTCCTCGACGATGTCCTCCAGGGTGGCCACGCCCGCGGTGCCGCCGTACTCGTCGATGACGACGGCCATGGTGCGCTTGCCGGAGAGCCGGTCCAGCAGCCGGTCGACGGTGAGCGTCTCGGGGACCAGCAGCGGCTCGCGCATCAGCTCGGAGACGTGGATCCGGGTGCGGCGTTCGGCCGGCACCGCCAGCACGTCCTTCACGTGCGCGGTGCCGACGACCGAGTCGAGCGTGCCGCGGTAGACGGGGAAGCGGGACAGGCCGGTCGCCCGGGTCGCGTTGGTCACGTCCTCCAGGGTCGCCTGCACCTCCAGGGCCACCACCTGCACGCGGGGCGTCATCACGTTCTCCGCGGTCAGGTCGGCGAGGTTGAGCGTGCGCACGAACAGCTCGGCGGTGTCGGGCTCCAGGACGCCTTCCCTGGCGGAGTGCCGGGCGAGCGCCGCCAGCTCCTGCGGTCCGCGCGCGGAGGCCAGCTCCTCGGCGGGCTCGACACCGATCCGGCGCACGACCCGGTTCGCCGTGTTGTTGAGGTGCGTGATGAAGGGCCGGAACGCGGCGCTGAACCAGCGCTGCGCGTTGCCCACGCTCTTGGCGACGGTCAGCGGCGAGGAGATCGCCCAGTTCTTGGGCACCAGCTCGCCGACGACCATCAGGAACACCGTCGACAGGGCCGTGCCGATCACCAGGGCGATACTGCGCGACGCCGAGTGCGAGACCCCCGCGTCCTCCAGCGGACCGGCGATCAGCGCGGCGATGGACGGTTCGGCGAGCATGCCGACGACCAGGTTCGTGACGGTGATGCCGAGCTGCGCGCCGGAGAGCTGGAACGTCAGGTTCCGTACGGCTTTCAGCGCGCCCTGGGCGCCGCGCTCGCCGCGCTCCACCGCCCGCTCCAGCTCCGCGCGTTCGACCGTGGTGAGGGAGAACTCGGCGGCCACGAACGCGCCGCAGGCCAGCGAGAGCAGGATCGCCGCCAGCAGGAGGAGCACTTCGGTCATCGGTTCACCCCCGTTCCATGGTTCTCCAGGACCCGGCGGGGCGCGCGGTGTCGCGCACGGGGAGGCTCGCCCATGGGCGGACGCTCACAACCTTTCATAAAGAACCGAGTGGCCATCCAAGCGTAAAGGATGGGCAAAGTCCTTCGATGGGGTGATCGAGCGGGCTTTCGGCGGGCTGATCGGGTCGGCTTCCGGTGGATTTCGGCGGGCTGATCGGGCCGGCTTTCGGCGGGTCTCACCAGTTCGCGACCGGCTCCAGCCGGTAGGCGTCCCCGTGGGCGACGACCCGGCCGGCGGTGGGCGGCGCGAAATGGGTGCCCAGCAGGAGGGTGTCCGTGCCGGCCAGGGAGCCGAGGAGGGCCCGGCGCGTGGTCTCGGCGCGGGCCGGGTCGATGTCGACGCAGGCGCCGATGCCGGGGTGGGCGAGCTGCACGGGGTGGTGCACGCAGTCGCCGGTGATCAGGGCCGTCCGGCCGCGGCTGGTCAGTTCGACGGCGAGATGGCCCGGGGTGTGCCCCGGCGTCGGGACCAGGCGCAGACCCGGGGCGACGTCGAGGCCCTCGGTGGGGACGTCGGGCAGGTCCAGCAGCCCCGCTTCCTCGACCGGGAGCACCGAGTCGCGGAACATCTGCCGACGGGCCTCGTCCATGGCGTATCCGGCCCAGAACTCCCGTTCCGTGCGGGAGGTCAGGTGGCGGGCGGAACGGAAGGTGGGAACCCAGGCGCCGTCGACGAGGCGGGTGTTCCAGCCGACGTGGTCGGCGTGCAGGTGGGTGAGGATCACCAGGTCGACCGCGTCCGGCGGGAAGCCGGCGGCGGTGAGGCGCCGCAGGTAGTCGGTGTCGAGGTCGTGCCAGGCGGGGTTGGCGCGCTGCTTGCCGTTGCCGATGCCCGTGTCCACCAGGACGCGCAGTCCGTCCACCGTGAAGGCGAAGCTGTGGCTGTCGAGCCGCAGGACGCCCTCGCTGTCGGCGAAGTGGGGGAGCAGCCAGGGCTGCGCCGCGACGACGTCCGGGGTGGCGTCGGGCAGGAGCCAGGGTCCGGTGGCGGGCGGCGCGGGGGTCTCGTCGATGCGGTGGACGGTGATGTCGCCGACCGTCCAGGACACGGAAGTGGGCAAGGGATCTCCTTCGGTGGTGCGAGCTAAAAGCAACGCGTTTGCCTTAAGAAGACCGTAGGTCCTACAGTCCACTAACGCAATCTCTTAGCTTTTAGCTCCCCTCGAAGGGAATCCCATGCCCGATCTCACGCCCCCGGAGGCGGCCCGCTGGGCCCGCCGGGCCGGGTTCGACCTGTCCGCAGACCGGCACGCCGAGGTCGCGGCCACCGCCGCCCACATCCACGCCGTCGTGGCCGTCCTGCGCGAGCTGGACTTCGGCGACACCCCGCCCGCCCCCGCCTTCCGCGCGGTCCCGGAGACGTCCGATGCAGCCGTATGAACTGACCCTCGCGGCCGCCGCCGAGGCGATCCGGACCCGCCGGCTGTCCCCGGTGGAACTGCTGGAGTCGGTCCTGGAACGCGCCGCGCGCGTGGAGCCGCACCTCGGGGCGTACGCCGCCGTGTACGCCGAACCGGCCCGCCGCGCCGCGCGGCAGGCCGCGGACGACATCGCCGCCGGACGCCACCGCGGGCCGCTGCACGGCATCCCCATGGGCCTGAAGGACCTGATCGACGTCGCGGGGCTGCCGACGGCGGCCGGTTCCGCCGTCCGCGCGGGCCACCGGGCCCGGGAGGACAGCACCGTCGCCGCACGCCTGTCGGCGGCCGGAGCGGTCCTGGTCGGCAAGACCCACACCCACGAGTTCGCCTACGGCCTGATCACGCCGCAGACCCGCAACGCCTGGCACGGCGACCGGGTGGCAGGCGGCTCCAGCGGCGGCTCGGCCGTCGCCGTCGCCGCGGGCACCGCCACCTTCGCCGTGGGCACCGACACCGGCGGATCCGTGCGGGTGCCCGCCGCGCTCAACGGCGTCGTCGGCCTCAAACCGACCTACGATCTGGTGCCCCGCCACGGCGTGACGGCCCTGTCCTGGTCGCTCGACCACGTCGGGCCGCTCACCCGGACCGTCGAGGACGCGGCGCTCGTCCTCGACGCCCTGACCGGCCACGAGACCGGCGACCCCGCCGCCGCGGCCGCGCCCCGGGCGAGCCACCGGCCGGGCCCGGGCGGCGACCTGACCGGGCTGCGGATCGGCGTTCCGCGCACGTACTACTTCGACCATGTCGACGCGGAGGTGGAGACGGCGGTCCGGCGGGCGATCGGCCGGCTCCGGGAACTCGGCGCGCGCCCCGTCGAGGTCGACATCCCCATGACCCGCTACGTCCAGGCCACCCAGTGGGGTCTGATGGTGCCCGAGGCCACCGCCGGCCACGAGGCAACCCTGCGCACGGTCCCCGGGCTGTACCAGGCGGACGTCCGAGTCCTGCTGGAGGCCGGCGCGCTCCTGTCCGCCGCGGACTACCTGCGTGCCCAGCGCGCCCGCACGCTCATGCGGCGGGAATGGACGCGGCTGCTGGAGGACGTCGACGTCGTCGCCGCCCCCACCGTCCCCACGACCGCGGTCCGGACCGGACAGGAGACCGTCACCTGGGCCGACGGCACCGTCGAGGGTGTCGCCGACGCCTATGTGCGGCTCTCCGCCCCGGCCAACATCACCGGCGTGCCGTCCCTGTCCGTGCCGGTCGGCCAGGACCCGGCCGGCCTGCCGATCGCCGTGCAGCTCCTCGGCCGGCCGTTCTCCGAGAGCCTGCTCCTGCGGGTGGGGCACGCCTACGAGCGGACCCTGCCCGCACGCCCGCTCGCACCGGCGGCACCGGCGCCGGACGCGACGAGCGCGCTCTAAGGTGGCTGGCGTGAGCAGACAGATGGTGCGCCCGGGCGGCCGCAGCGCCCGGGTCCAGGCGTCGGTCCACGCCGCCGTGCGCGACCTCGTCGCCGAGGTGGGCCGGGACGCCCTGACGGTGCCGCTGGTCGCCCAGCGCGCGGGCGTGACGCCGTCGACGATCTACCGCCGCTGGGGCGACCTGCAGGAGTTGCTGTCGGACGTCGCGGTCGAGCGGCTGCGGCCCGACGCCGAGCCCGCGGACCACGGCGGCCTCGCGGCCGACCTGGCGGCCTGGGCCGAGCAGTTCCTCGACGAGATGGCCTCGCCCACCGGCCGTGCCTACATCCGCGACGCCCTGCTCGGCGACCCCGCCGGCGGCAACGCCGGCCGCTGCTCGGGCTACGCCGCCGAGCAGATCGACGTCGTCCTCAGCCGCGCGCACGCACGCGGGGAGCCCGCACCCGACGTGGAGACGGTGCTCGACCGGGTGGTGGCACCGCTGATGTACCGCATCCTGTTCCGCCCGGACGGCCTGGACGCCGCCTACGCCCGGCACCTCGTCACCACAGCCCTCGGCGGCCGCGACCGCCGCCCGGACGCGGCGACAACGGGCCGGGGGCCGGACGCGGCGGCGACAGCCCGGGGGTCGGACGCGGCGACCACAGAGCGGGGGCCGGAGACGACGGCGACGGGCCGCCGTCCGGACGCGGCGACGGGCCGGAGGCCGTAGTCCGGCTTCCGGCCGTGCCTCACGCCCCCTGGGCGGTCAGCGGCTTCACCCAGCGGCGCCACTGCTCCTCGGCCGCGTACCCGGCGGCACCCCACGCCTGGTGCGCGGTCTCGTTGCGGGTCAGGACCATCGCGTCGGCGCGCCGCCCGCCGAGCCGTACGAACCGCTCCTCGGCGGCGGCGAGCAGCGCGGAGGCGATGCCCCGGCGGCGGTGGTCCGGGTGCACGGCCAGCCGGTACAGGTGGCAGCGCCAGCCGTCGAACCCGGCGATGACCGTGCCGGCCAGCTCGCCGTCCCGCTCGGCCAGGACGAGCGCCTCCGGGTCGCGCGCCACCAGCCGCTCCACACCGCCCCGGTCGTCGCTGATGCTGGTGCCCTCGGCGGCCACCTTCCAGAAGGCCAGCACGGCGTCGAGGTCGTCGGGCGTCGCGGCCCGGATGCGCAGTTCGCTCATGCGGTGATCACACCACGCGCCGTTCCGCGGATCAGGCAGTTCCACGATGCGGACAGCGCGGTCCGTCACTCGTGCGCGATGGCCGCCAGCACGTTCATGCGCGAGGCGCGCAGCGCCGGCAGCAGCGCCGCCACCACGCCCACCACGGCCGAGCCGACCACCACCGCGACGATCGTCCACCACGGGATCGCCAGGGCCGTCATCCCCTGCAGCGCGAGCACCTGCTGCATGCACACGCCCCACACCAGGCCCAGGACGAGCCCCAGGACCGCGCCGAACACCGCGATCACCACCGACTCCAGCCGGATCATCCGCCGCAGCTGACGCCGGGCCAGCCCGATGGCCCGCAGCAGCCCGATCTCCCGGGTGCGCTCCACGACCGACAGGGCGAGCGTGTTGACCACGCCCAGCACCGCGATGACGATCGCCAGCCCGAGCAGCGCGTACACCAGGTACAGCAGCACCGAGATCTGGTCGCGCACCAGTTGCTTGTAGTCGGCCAGGTCCCGCACCTGCACCTGCGGATACCGGTCGAGGGTTCGTTCCAGGCGGGCGCGCAGGACGTCGTCGCCCGTGCCGGCGGCGGTGTTGACGTACAGCGCGGAGTCCTGACCGCCCGGCGCGTACCGCTCCAGGGTGGCCAGCCCGAAGTAGAGCCCGCCCTGCGTCCCGAAGCCCTCGGCGGAGTCCTGGTCGGTCAGGGCGCCGACCCTCAACTCGGCGTCGCGCCCGCCCTGGAACCGCACCGGGAGCGCACTGCCCACCCTCACCCCGTGGTCGCGTGCGAAGTCGCGGTCCATGGCCACGGACCCCGGGGCGAGGGCCGCCGCGGAGTTCCCCTGCGTGTAGGTGATGTCGGCGACCTCGTCGAGCCGCGGGTCGTAGGCCGCAGCGGTCGTCTCCACCCGGTCGCCGTCCGGCAGGCGCACCGCCAGCGGCGTGAACCGCCCGCGCACCACCAGACCCACCCCCTCGGTGCCGCGCACCGCCTCGGTGACCTCCCGAGGGAACGGCAGGAAGTTCGTGTTCTGCACGACGAAGTCGGCCCCCAGCGTCCGGTCGATCTGCCGGTCGAACGATGCGGTCATCGACTCGCTCGCCACCGACAGCCCGCCGACCAGGGCGATCCCCACCATCAGCGCGGCCGCCGTCGCCCCCGTGCGGCGCGGGTTGCGCAGGGCGTTGCGCTGGCTCATCCGGCCGATCGACCCGAACAGGGCGGGGAAGGCCGATCCGAGGACCCGGATCACCGGGCGCACCAGCAGTGGACCGGCGATGACGGCCGCGATCAGGGTCAGCAGCACCCCGAGGCCCAGCAGGGACGCCGCCGACGCCGTCCGCCCGGAGGCCGCGCACCCCGCGAGCGCCGCCGCGCCGGCCGCCCCGACGACCGCGCCCGCCACCGCGCGCACCCGCAGCGGCCGCCCCACCCCGGCGACCTCGGCGTCCGCGAGCGCGGCCATCGGCGAGACGCCCGCGGCCCGCCGCGCCGGGAGGTACGCGGCGACGAAGGTGACGCCGAGTCCGACGAGGTACGCCGCCGCGGGGGTCCCCCAGCCGACGACCATCTCGCCCGCCGCGATGTTCGTGCCGAACAGGCCCATCAGCTCGATCAGCCCGGCCGCGAGCCCGATGCCGGCGGCGAGCCCCAGCGTGGAGCCGACCAGGCCCAGCAGCAGGGCCTCGGTGAGGACGGAGCGGCGGACCTGGCGCCGGTCCGCGCCGAGGGCGCGCAGCAGGCCCAGCTCGCGGGTGCGCTGGGCGATGAGCATGGAGAAGGTGTTGACGATCAGGAACACCCCGACCAGCACGGCCACTCCGGCGAAGCCGAGCATCACGTACTTGATGACGTCGAGGAACCCGCCCAGCTGTTCGACGTCCGACTCGGCCTGCTCGCCGGCCGTCCGCAGGTCGTAGCGGTCCGGGCCGAGCGCGGCGGCCACCCGCTGCTTCAGCAGCCGGTCGGCGACGCCGTCGGCCGCGTCGACCGCGATGGCGGTGGCGGCCCCCGGGGCGCCGAGCAGTCCGGTGCGGGCGGTGGGGGTGTCGAAGTAGATCCGGGCGGCGCCGGGGTTGGTGGTGGTGAAGGTGACGAGGCCGACGACCCGGACCCGGAACGAGCCGGGAGGCGCGATCACGGTCAGCGTGTCACCGACGCGGACGTCCCTGCGCCCGGCGGTGTCCGAGTCGAGCAGGGCCTCGGCCGGTCCACGCGGAGCGCGGCCCGAGGTCAGCTCGACGGGGCTGCGACCGGCCGGGATCCAGGCGTTGCCCACCGTGGGGGCGCCCGTGGTCGGGCTGACGGGCTCGTCGTCCTCGTCGGTGACCGTGAGGCCCGTCACCTTCACTTCGGCACGGGCCGCCGCGACCCCCTCCACCCGGCGCACCCGTTCGGCGAGCGCGGCCGGCAGCGTCGCCGTCCGGCCGGAGGGCACCGCCTCGTCGAGGTCCTCCTTCGGGCTGACCGTGACATCGGCCGCGGTCGAGGCGAACAGCCGGTCGAAGGTACGGCCGACCGTGTCGGAGAAGATCAGGCTCCCCGTGACGAACGCGACCGACAGCAGGACGGCCAGTGCCGAGAGCAGCAGCCGTCCCTTGTGTGCCAGGAAGCTCCGCAGGGTCGCCTTGAGCACCGGGTCAGTCCTCCTCGGCCGGGCCGCCCTCGGGCCGGGTGCGGATCACGTCGAAGCGCTTCATACGTTCCAGTACCGCCTCCGCGGTCGGCTGCCGCATCTCGTCGACGATCCGGCCGTCCCCGAGGAACAGCACCAGGTCCGAGTGGGCGGCGGCCCCCGGGTCGTGGGTGACCATGACGACCGTCTGGCCCAGATGGTCCACCGCCTCGCGCAGGAAGCCGAGCACCTCCAGACCGGCCCGCGAGTCGAGGTTGCCCGTCGGCTCGTCCGCGAAGATCAGCTCGGGCCGGGAGGCCAGGGCCCGCGCACAGGCCACGCGCTGCTGCTGCCCGCCGGAGAGCTGCGACGGCCGGTGCCGCAGCCGGTCGCGCAGGCCCAGTGTGTCGATGACCCGGTCCAGCCACTCCGCGTCGGGCTTCCGGCCCGCGATGTCCATCGGCAGGGTGATGTTCTCCAGCGCGTTCAGCGTAGGAATCAGGTTGAACGACTGGAACATGAAGCCGATCCGGTCCCGGCGCAGCCGGGTCAGCTCCCGCTCCCGCAGACCTGTGATCTCGACGTCGCCGAGCCACACCCGGCCCGCCGAGACCGTGTCGAGCCCGGCCAGGCAGTGCATCAGCGTGGACTTCCCGGAGCCCGACGGCCCCATGACCGCGGTGAACCGGCCGCGGACCACGTCCACGTCCACCGCGTCGAGCGCCAGCACGGTCGTCTCGCCCGAGCCGTAGGCCTTGGTCAGTGCACGGGCCCGGGCCGCGATCCCGTCGGCCGGCGCGAGGCCGGGTGCGTGCTCCGCAGCAGGTGTGGACAAGGCCGCCTCCTCGAGGATCTGCGTCAGGACCGCCTGACTCTGCCCGAGGGTAGTGTGACCCGGCCCACACCCGGCATCCTCCGTGGGTCGGAGTCGCGGCCTTGCCGGTGCTAGCAGCCGGGCGCTAGCTTCGAGGTATGGCGAAGACCCAGCTGAACGTACGCGTCGACGAGGGCACCGCCCGCGCCGCCCGCGAGCGCGCCCTGGCCCGCGGGATGAGCGTCAACCGCTACATCGAGGAGCTGGTGCGGCAGGACACCGGCGAGGTGGGCCACACGTTCGTGGAGGCCGCCGCCGACTTCATGAAGCAGTACGAGTCCGTCTTCGCCGAGGAGTTCGGCCCGGACCGTGAAGGCACGCGCGAAGGTCGCCCCTGAACCGTTGGACGACCTCGAGATCGACCTCGCCTGGCTGCTGATGCTCGCCGAGCAGAAGACCCCCGGGGACCCCCAGGTCACCGACTGGGGAGCCCTCGTCGCCGCCGTCGCCCGTCACCGGGCCCGGATATTCGGCGTCCCCGTCTACGACAGTCCGCACGCCCGCGCCGCAGCCCTGCTCCAGCTGCTGATCCACGTGCCCGCGCTGGAGCGCTCCAACGCCCTGTACGCCTCCGCCGTCGCCTACGCCTATCTGGTCGCCAGCGGCGTCAAGGTCGTCACCTCGCCCGAGCAGGTCCGCGATCTGGCCCGGCTGGTCAACAGCGGCGAGGCGTCCGTGAAGGACATCGAGCGGGAACTGCTCCAGTGGAGCCTGTGACCCGCGGGGACTCGGCGGACGCGGCCTAGGAGCCGGTCCCGGGCCGCCACGCCGTGCCCAGCACGCAGTACGACGTGGGCAGCACCGGGCCCTGCTCCGGCATCAGCACCCGCCGGTAGGGGCCGAGTTCGAACCCGGCGTCCCGCAGCGCCCGCACCGGCTCGCGGGCCAGATGGCAGCCCCCGCTCAGCAGCGGCCACACCGTCCGGTCCAGGGCGTGCTGCGTGGCCGTCATCGCCCGGCCGCCGCCCCTGCCGTGCTCGAAGAACCGCACCTCACCGCCCGGCCGCAGCACCCGCTTCAACTCCGCGAGCGCCCGGGGCACGTCCCGCACGCTGCACAGCACCAGCGACACCACCGCCGCGTCGAAGCCCTCGCTCTTGACCGGCAGCGCCTCGGCCGCGCCCGGCACCACGTCCACCGGCACCTCGGCGCACTGCGCGGCCTCCACGGCCAGCTGCCGCAGCCGCCGCTCCGGCTCGATCGCCACGACCTCCGAGACGGCGGCCGGGTAGTGCGCGAAGTTCAGGCCGTTGCCCGCGCCGATCTCGATCACGCGCCCCGACAGCCCGTCCAGCAGTCTCTCGCGGACCCGGCCCATGCCCATCCGGGTCTCCGCGGTGACGCTGATCCGGGCGTAGCAGCGGGCGAACAGCGGATGGCGCACGGCATCGCGCGGCACCGTGCGGGAGCGGAGCGGCATGGCGACCTCCCTGGCGGCTCACCGCGATTGTCCCCCGTACGGCCCGGTCCCACCCCTGGTCGTGCTCCGGGAAGAGCCGGGCCCGTTCCGCGCCGCCCCCTACCGCAGACGGACCCGGCCCAGCACCGGCCGGTGGTCGCTGCCCGTGGCGCCCAGTGCCGACACCCGCGTCACCTCGACGCCCCGCCCCAGCACCTGGTCGATGCCCGCCACCGGCAGGGCGGACGGCCAGCTGAACGCGAACCCCGAGGCGGGCGCGCTCAGGCGCGAGGTGAGCGGCCCGAGGCCCCGGTCGTGCACCGTGCCGTTGAGGTCGCCCAGGAGCAGCAGCCGTGGGGCAGGGTCGTCCGCGATCCGGGCCCCGAGCAGGGCGGCGCTCTCGTCCCGGGCCGCCGACGCCAGCCCTGTCGCCCCCAGGCGCACGGACGGCAGATGGACGACGTAGACCGCGACCCGGCCGCCCGGCGCGGACACGGTGGCCCGCAGGCCGCGCCGCCAGCTCTCCGGGAAGCCCTGCGGCCGGATGTCCACGGGCCGCACGTCCGACAACGGCCAGGCCGACCACAGCCCGACCGTGCCGCGCACCGCCCGGTGCGGGTGCGAGGCCCCCAGGACGTCCTCGTACCGCGGGCGCGCCGGGGGCGTCAGCTCCTGGACGGCCACCAGCCCGGCGCCGGAGGCGAGCAGGGCGCGGGCCGTGCCGGCGGGGTCGGGGTCGTCGTCGGCGACGTTGTGCTGGACGACCCGCAGGTCGTGCGGGTCCGGGGACGAGGGGAACCACAGCCCCCCGAACATCCAGCACCAGACCACCGCCGGCGCCAGGCAGGCGAGCAGCCCGGCTCCCGACCGCGCGCACAGGGACGCGACGCCGAGGACGGGCACGGCCAGGCCCAGCCAGGGCAGGAACGTCTCCAGCAGGCTGCCCAGCCGCCCGGCCCCGTTGGGCACGGCGGAGTGCAGGGCCGTCAGCCCGGCGGCACCGGCCGCGCCGGCGACGAGCCAGGCGTCCCACGTCGTCCTGCCCCCGGCGGCCACGGCTAGGCGAGTTCGGCGGCCAGCAGCGCGGCCGTCCGGGCCACCAGCGGGTTGTCCGCCGGGGCGTCCTCCTCGGGCTGGGTCGTCAGCACCGACATCACGATCGGCGCGCCGCCCGGCGGCCGGACGACACCCACGTCGTGGTTGCCGCCGTACCGGCCGCCGCCGGTCTTGTCGGCGATCTGCCAGTCGGCGGGCAGGGCCTTGCGGAACTTCTCGGTGCTGGTGGTGTTGCGCAGCAGCCAGTCCGTGAGCCGCGCACGGTCGTTCGGTTCCAGCACGTCGCCCAGCACCAGCCGGGCGTAGGTCAGTCCGATGGCGCGCGGGCTCGTCGTGTCGGTGAGGCGCCACGGCTCCGCGCTGTTGAGCTCGGGTTCCCAGCGGTCCAGCCGGGTGACCCGGTCGCCGACCGAGCGGGCGAAGCGGGTGATCGCGGTCGGTCCGCCCAGCTCCCGGAGCAGCAGGTTGCCCGCGGTGTTGTCGCTGTAGCGGATGGTGGCGTCGCACAGTTCGCCGACGGTCATGCCGGTCGCCACGTGCTTCTCGGTGATCGGTGAGTAACCGGACTTCGTCACGCAGGCCTGGGTGTAGTGGACGCGGCGGGTCAGGAACTCCCCGTCGCGGTCGAGGTCGCGCAGCACGGCCGCCGCCGCGAGCGTCTTGAACACCGAGGCCATGGGGAAGCGTTCGTCGGCCCGGTGCACCACCGTCCGGCCCGTGCGCACGTTGCGGGCGTAGACGCCCAGCCGTGCGGTGTGCTCCCGCTCCAGCTTCCTCAGCCGGGCGGTGACGCCGCCGTCACCCGGCGACGCGTGGGCCGTGCCGCCGCCCAGCGCGAGGGCGGCGGCCGTGCCCAGGACGAGAGCCGTGCGGCGGGAGGGGCGTGGCTGTTCGGTGTGCACGGTGTTCCCTTCGGAGGTGATCGCGTACGAAGGTCAACACGCGGGGAACGGCGGCGCCGGTTTCACCCACGCCCCGCCCGCACCGGTCGCGCACACCCGCCCGTGCCTCAGACCGCCCCGGGCGCCTCCCGGGTCCGGAACGCCTCCGCGTCCCACGTACCGTCCAGCCGCGGGGCCAGCCAGTGCGGGGCCGCGGCCCGGAAGACGGCGGGGGAGAGGCCCGCCGACCCGGCGGGCACGGACCCCAGCAGCGGGGCCCGGGCCACGTCCGGCAGATCGGCGAGATTGCAGCGCGCGGCGAGGTCGGGCTCGGCGGGCCAGCTCCCGATCACGATCCCGGCCAGGTCCAGCCCCCGGTGCCGCAGTTCACGGGCCGTCAGCTCCGTCGTGTTGAGGGTGCCGAGACCCGCCTGGGCGACGACCAGGACGGGTGCGGACAGCAGCCCGGCCGCGTCCGCCAGGGTGCCGCCGACCGCGTCGAACCGTACGAGCAGTCCGCCCGCCCCCTCCACCAGCACCAGGTCGTGCTCGGTGGCCAGCTTGGCGGCGGCCTCCGCGACCTCGTGCGGATGCACCGGGGCCCGGCCGGCCCGGCGCGCGGCCGTGGCCGGCGCCAACGGCTCCGGATAACGGGCCAGTTCGGCCGTCGTCACCGCGCCGGCGAGGCGCGCGACCTCCGCCGCGTCCCCCGGCTCGCCCGGGAGCACGCCCGTCTGCGCGGCCTTCAGCACGGCGACCGAACGGCCGGCCGCCAGCGCCGCCGCGGCGACGGCCGCGGTGACGACCGTCTTGCCGACCTCCGTGCCCGTGCCCGTGATCACCAGTACCGGCATGTCATCCCTCCCGCGCCGCCGCGCACACCGCGCGCGCGATCCGCGCCAGGTCCGCGTCGCCCGTCACGTACGGCGGCATGGTGTAGATCAGATCGCGGAACGGCCGCAGCCACACGCCCTCGCGTACGGCCGCCTCCGTCGCCGCCGCCATGTCCACGGCGTGGTCGAGCTGCACGACCCCGATGGCGCCGAGGACCCGTACGTCCTTCACGCCGGGCAGGTCCGAGGCCGCCGCGAGTCCCTCGCGCAGGCCCGACTCGATCCGCCCGACCTCCGCGCGCCAGTCCTGTCCGAGCAGCAGCTCGATCGAGGCGCAGGCCACGGCCGCCGCCAGCGGGTTGCCCATGAAGGTCGGGCCGTGCGCGAGCACCGGCACCTCGCCCCGCGCGATGCCGTCGGCCACCCGCGCCGTGCACAGCGTCGCCGCCATCGTCAGGTAGCCGCCGGTCAGCGCCTTGCCCACGCACATCACGTCCGGTGCCACCGCCGCGTGCTCCGCCGCGAACAGCGCGCCCGTGCGGCCGAAGCCGGTGGCGATCTCGTCGAAGACCAGCAGTACGCCGTGCGCGTCGCAGGCCTCGCGCAGCACCCGCAGATAGGCGGGGGAGTGGAACCGCATCCCGCCCGCGCCCTGCACCACCGGCTCCACGATCACCGCGGCCAGCTCGTCGGCGTGCCGCTCGATCAGCGACCGCAGGTGCCCGGCGTAGGTCTCGTCGTACTCCGCCGGGGGCGGGTCCGCGAAGACCTGGCGCTGGAGCACCCCGGTCCACAGCTCGTGCATCCCGCCCTCGGGGTCGCACACCGACATCGGCTGCCAGGTGTCGCCGTGGTAGCCGCCGCGCCAGGTCAGCAGCCGCTGCTTGCCGGGGCGGCCCAGTGAACGCCAGTACTGCAGGCACATCTTGACCGCGACCTCGACCGACACCGAACCGGAGTCGGCGAGGAAGACGTGCTCGAGCCCGTCGGGTGACATGTCGACAAGGAGCTTCGCCAGGCGCACGGCGGGCTCGTGGGTGAGCCCGCCGAACATCACGTGGCTCATCCGCCCGAGCTGCTCGCGCGCGGCCTCGTTCAGCACCGGGTGGTTGTAGCCGTGGATCGCCGACCACCAGGACGACATGCCGTCGACCAGCTCGCCCGAGCCGTCGGCGAGCCGCAGCCGCACCCCGCTCGCCGACTCCACGACGAGCGGTTCCTGCCGTCCGGGCATCGGGCCGTACGGGTGCCACACGTGTCGCCGGTCGAGCTCCAGCAGCTCGGCGACCGCCCGCTCAGGCATTGGGCGCGAGGTCCGTCCCGGCGCCCCGGCGGCGCACGGCGACCAGGTCGGTACGGGCCTCGGCGGGTCGGGCCGCCGGCGCGGAGCCGCACACACCGTCCCCTTCGGATCCCTCGGAGCCGCAGCCGCCGCCGCTCCCGCAGCCGCCCGCGGCACGGTGCTCGGGCAGCGTCACCTGGCCGGTGCCCTCCACCTCGAACCCGGCGTCCGCGATCATCTCCAGGTCGGCCTTGCCCGCCTGGCCCTCACTGGTCAGGTAGTCGCCCAGGAAGATGGAGTTGGCCAGGTGCAGGGCGAGCGGCTGCATCGTGCGCAGATGGACCTCGCGCCCGCCCGCGATGCGGACCTCCACGTCCGGGCAGACGAACCGGGTCATCGCCAGGATCCTGAGGCAGCGCTGCGGGGTGAGGTTCCACTCCTTGCCCAGCGGGGTGCCCTCGAAGGGGATCAGGAAGTTCACCGGAACCGAGTCCGGGTCCAGCTCGCGCAGGGAGAAGACGACGTCGACCAGGTCCTCGTCCGTCTCGCCCATGCCGGCGATCAGGCCGGAGCAGGCGGACAGACCGGCCGCGTGCGCCTTGGTGACCGTGTCGACGCGGTCGGCGTAGGTGTGGGTGGTGGTGATGTCGCCGTACGTCGCCTCGGACGTGTTGAGGTTGTGGTTGTAGGCGTCGGCCCCGGCCTCGCGCAGCCGCTCCGCCTGGCCGTCGGAGAGCAGTCCGAGGCAGGCGCACACCTCGACGCCCTCGTTGTTCTCCTTGATCGCCTTGATCGTCTCGGAGACCCGGTCGACGTCACGGTCGGTGGGGCCGCGTCCGCTGGCCACCAGGCACACCCGCTTGGCGCCCCCGGCGACCCCGGCCGCCGCGGCGTCGGACGCCTGGTCCGGCTTGAGCCAGGTGTACTTCAGGATCCCGGCCTCGGAGCCGAGCCGCTGCGAACAGTACGAGCAGTCCTCCGGGCACAGGCCCGACTTCAGATTGACGAGATAGTTGAGTTTCACCCGCCGGCCGAACCAGTGCCTGCGCACCTTTCCGGCCGCGGCCACCACATCGAGCAGGTCGTCGTCGGACGTCGCGAGGACGGCCAGTGCCTCGTCGCGGGTCGGCAGCTCGCGCCGAAGCCCCTTGTCCACCAGCGTGTTCAGCAGGTCCATGGGAGCCGATCCTGTCCTACGGAGGCGGTCGTGGCCAAGGAGACTTCGCACAACAGAGTCCCTTCGAGGTGTGGGTATTGCCACACACTGACCTGCTGGTCGTCCCGCTAGTGTCTGTGCACTGCCTACAAATTCCGCGGAGGACCACCCATGGCGTTCGGCTGGATCGACGAGCAGGCGGAGCAGCGCCGCCGCGCCGGACTCGTCCGGACTCTGCGCCCCCGTCCGGCGAGTTCCCCGCTCCTCGACCTGGCGAGCAACGACTACCTCGGCCTGGCCCGCCACCCCGAGGTCACCGAGGGCGCCGCCCGCGCGGCGACGACGTGGGGCGGCGGCTCGACCGGTTCCCGGCTCGTCACCGGCACCACCGCACTGCACACCGAGCTGGAAGGGGAACTGGCCGAGTTCTGCGGGTTCGAGGCGGCCCTGGTCTTCTCCTCCGGCTACGCCGCCAACCTCGCGGCGGTCACCGCGCTGGCACCGCACGGCTCGCTGATCGTCTCCGACGCGGGCAACCACGCCTCGCTGATCGACGGCTGCCGGCTGGCCCGCGGCACCACCCAGGTGGTGGCGCACGCCGAACCGGAGGCCGTGCGCAAGGCGCTGGCGGGCCACGACGGCACGGCGATCACCGTGTCCGACACGGTCTTCTCCGTCGACGGCGACGCGGCCCCGCTCGCCGCGCTCGCCGAGGCCTGCCGGGAGCACGGCGCCGGAGTGGTCGTGGACGACGCCCACGGCTTGGGGGTGCTCGGCGACGGCGGCCGCGGCGCCCCGCACGCGGCGGGACTGGCGGGCGCCGACGACGTCGTCACCACGGTCACGCTGTCCAAGTCGCTCGGCAGCCAGGGGGGAGCCGTCCTCGGACCCGCACGGGTCGTGGACCACCTGGTCAACGCGGCTCGGACGTTCATCTTCGACACGGGCCTCGCGCCCGCCGCCGCCGGCGCCGCCCTCGCGGCCCTGCGGCTGCTGCGCCGCGAGCCGGAACGGGCCGGGCGGGCCCGCGCGGTGGCGGACGAGCTGTACACACGCCTGACCACCGCGGGTCTGGAAGCGGTGCGTCCGGACGCCGCGGTGGTCTCGGTGCGGGCGCCCTCCGCCGAGGACGCCGTCGGCTGGGCGGCCCGGTGCCGCGCGGCGGGCCTGGCCGTGGGCTGCTTCCGGCCCCCTTCGGTGCCGGACGGCATCTCACGGCTCAGGCTGACCGCCCGCGCGGACCTGACCGGTCAGCAGATCGAACGCGCTGTACGGCTGATCGGCGAGACGCGGCCATGAGTCGGCGTGACACGGCCGTGCGTCGCACGAGGACGGACTGATCGGAAGGTGCTCACATCCGGTCGACCCCGGCCGTGAACTCGGCCCAGCTCCGCGCGGAGAAGAGCAGCGCGGGCCCGTCCGGTGCCTTGGAGTCGCGCACGGCGAGCAGTCCGGCCCAGGGCGGGGTGTCCGGACACGCGGTCTCGACGCAGTTGTTCGCGCCGGTGCTGTAGCTGCTGCGCAACCATCGCAGGCCGTGCAGTTCGCTGCTTGAGGGGACATGACGAGGCAGTGCACGCATGGTGCCTCCTTACGCGCCGGTGGCTGTCCCGGCGATGAAATCCAACGAGTCCTCGGGCGAAAGGGCGTGGATCTGAAGGGCGTTGAAGGCCTCCGTGTACGCCTGGAGGTCTTCTTTCCGTTCCAGGTAGAGGCTACTCGTCAAGTGGTCGAGAACAACCACATCCAGATCAGAAGTGCTCGAAAACGAGAAGATAACGAAAGGTCCCGTGACGCCGATGTGCGCTCCGGCGGCGAACGGCAGTACCTGGAGCCGCACTTGGGGCAGGCGCGCCGCCTCGACCAGCCGTTCCAGCTGCCGGGCCATCACGCCGGGCCCACCCACCTCCCGTCGCAGGACTGCCTCGTCCAGGACGGCGCTCAGCCTCAGCGGAGGGTCGGCGCGCAGCACGACCTGCCGGGCCAGCCGCACCTCGACCAGCGTGTCGAGCCGGTCCTCCGACAGCCCCTCCACGGCGGCCTTCGTCACCGCGCGCGCGTACTCCGGCGTCTGCAGCAGGCCCGGGACGACCGTGGTCTCCAGCGTGCGCATCGCGCCGGCCTGCGACTCCAGGCTGATGAAGTCCCGGTAGGTCGGCGGGAGCACCCCTCGGTAGGCGTGCCACCAGTGGTGGCGGCCGCCGCTGTCGTCCGATCCCGCCAGCATGGTGAGCAGCTCGCGCAGTTGGGTGTCCGCCACGCGGTAGGCGTCGAGCAGTAACCGCACATCGGCCGGTTTCACCCCGCTCGTGCCCGTCTCGATCCGGCTGACCTTGGACTGGTGCCAGCCCACCAGGCGGGCCGCCTCACCGCTGGTGAGCCCCGCCGCGGCGCGCAGCGCGCGCAGTTCGGCGCCCAGCTTCCGGCGGCGTACCGCGGGACCGTGCTGCATGGGCTCCTCCTTACTCCTTCCGAGCCACCCACATACGGTCTCGCGTCGGAGAGTTCACCGCATCGAGCGACAGATATATGCATATCTTGGTGGATCGCCGTCCTTCGTGGGTGATTCGGTGGCAGTCTGGCGACGAAGCACCAGTCCGGGACCGTACTCGAACCATCCGCTCCGTGTCGGACTGCGGTCCCGTGGGAAAGGGACGACGTCGCCATGGCAGACCATCTGGAAGCATCCGTCACTCTGCCGAGCGATCCGGCCTCGGTCGCCGCGGCGCGCGCCTACGTGGTGGGCACGCTGGCGGAGTGGGGGCTGCCGGCGGACACGGAGGTGTCCGACACCGTCCGCCTCATCATCTCCGAGCTCGCCACCAACGCCGTCCAGCACACCTTCGGCATGTCGCCCACCTTCACCGTGGACGTCGCGCTCGACCGCGACGAGCGGCTGCGCATCGGCGTCACGGACAGCCACCCGCGCTTTCCCAGACGGCTCCCCGCAGCCGTGCAGCAGGACAACGGCCGCGGGCTGGTCATCATCCGGTGGCTGACCGCCGAATGCGGCGGCAGGCTGCGCATCCGCCCCACCCGTGAGGGCGGCAAGACCATCTCGATCGAACTGCCGTGGGTGATCCCGGCGCGGCCCGTGACGACGGCGGTCCAGCAGGAGCCGTGACGGCCCTCACCGGTTGCGGGCGGAGGCCTCCCGGCGCGGTGCCGTCCCGTACGGGGACGACGGCTGCCCGACGGTGCGCCGCAGCGGTGCGGGGGCCTTCGTACCGTCCTGGGACGGCGCCTCAGGGCTTTCCCGCGCCTCGGTTCCGTCCTTCTCCGCGCGCAGCCCCGCCCGCCGCACCAGCCGGGGCAGCAGCCCCCACAGGCCGACGCAGACCAGACAGGTTCCTGCGCCGGCGGCGACACCGCCGGCCCGGCTGGTGGTCACATCGACGACCAGCAGCACCGAACCGCTGAACGCGAACACCAGGACCGCCAGCCCGGCGGTGGCCAGGCGCGAGGAGACCTGCACGATCCGGGGCTTGGCGCCCTGCTGGAAGAGGGAGCGGTGCAGCGCGGCCGGCGCGGTGAACAGCGCCGCGGCCAGGACCGCCAGCAGCAGCGTGACGACGTAGGTGACGCGCTGGACCGGGTCGAGGTCCTCGAAGCGCGAGGTGAAGGCGAGCGACAGCAGGAACGCGAAGAGGATCTGTACGCCCGTCTGGGTGACGCGAAGCTCCTGGAGCAGCTCGACGAAGTTGCGGTCGGCTCGTTGCAGCGGAGTCTCGCCGCGCGCGGTGCAGGGACGGTGCTCGGCCATGGGACGACGGGTATCCACACCGGCACGGGTCACGCTCCGGCGTGCGGCGGCGCGTCAGGACGCCGCCGCACGCCGGAGGGATCACTTCACGCGCCCGTACCAGACACTCTTCGTCCAGATCTTCTGCAGCCGCACGACGTCGCCGCTCTTCGGGGAGTGCCAGAGCTTGTTCTTCCCCGCGTAGATACCCACGTGGTACACGTTGCTGCCCGAGTGGAAGAACACCAGGTCTCCGGCCTTGCGGTTCTTCGAGGAGACGTGGCGCGTCTTGTTGTACTGCTGGGCAGCCGTGCGCGGCAGCTTCTTGCCCGCCTTCTTGAAGGCGTAGAGCGTCAGCCCCGAGCAGTCGAACCGGTGCGGTCCGGTGGCCCCGTACTTGTAGGGCGAGCCCTTCTTGGAGGCCGCTATCTGGAGTGCCTTGGTCGCCGGCGTGGCCGCGGCCGCTTCCGACGAGAAGCCGGGCGCCACGATCGAGCCGCCCACGGCGGCGATGGTGAGGGCCGAGGCCGTACCGGCCCGGACCATCAGCGACGGGACACGATTGAGCGCAGTCATGCGCAACCCTTCGTCAGCCGCCTGTGAAGGATGACCTGTCGGATTCGGGCTGGCGAAGTTGCCCGGCCGCTGACGCGGCTTCACCCCAAGGGCTGCTCGGACCCGGTCATGGCGTGACCGTCCCGGCGACCCGTCGTGCTTGGGTCCTCCACTCCTGCCGATCCACTCCTGTCGACCGGTCATCCGGGCGGCGGCAGGACTCGGCGTCCGCCCGGATCGCCCCGCCGCTGTGGCGGGGGCTTGTCGTCAGACAGGGATCTTGACTCATGGTTGTCCTGAAAACCCAACGGAACCGGGGATTTGTGTTGTTACTCACCACTCACCCGTTCGGGTGGACACGTCTGTGTTCGGGAGGCCGTCCACGCCGTCGCGGACTGCCGGACCAGCGGTGGAACGTCCCATTCCGCCCCATGGCCACACGCGTTGCGCAACTGCGAGGGGCCGAAAAAAGGATCCCCGTCTACTCCGAACAGGGGTACGTCGTTTGGTCCGTTTCGACTCAGGCCCGGACGCCCCGCTGCCCGGAGGGGTGTCCGGGCGGCCGGCGCCGCGTCAACTCACGGACCCGGGCGGCAGCGTGACCCGCGCGGTGCGCCGCTCACCGTCCAGCACCCGCAGCGCCCGGGCCAGCGTGCCGGCGTGCAGTTCGGTCTCGCCGCGCCGGTGCATCACGGTCAGCGCGTCGCGCAGCGCGGTCGCCTTGCCGACCAGGGCCTGGGCGGCGCGCAGTCCGCGGTAGGTGTCACCGGGCACTGCCGGGTTGATCCGGCCGATCAGGTCGACGACGTCCAGGTAACGGTCGATCAACTCGGCCTCGGCCCGCGTCAGGGCGGGCAGCGGCGGCAGTTCGGGCGGCAGCACGCGGCTCACCGTCCCGCAGAAGCGGACGGGCCGGCCGTGCGGCGGGAGGGCATGATCCGGTCCACCAGGCCGTACTCCACCGCCTCCTGGGCGGTGAGGATCGTGTCCCGCTCGATGTCCGCCCTCACCTGCTGAGGACTGCGGCCGGTGTGACGGGCGAGCAGTTCCTCCATCCGGGTCCGCACGCGCGTCAGTTCGGCGGCCTGGATGGCCAGATCGCTCGTCTGCCCCCGGACGGGCTCGGGCAGCGCGGGCTGATGGAGCAGCATGCGGGCGCCCGCCAGCGTGAATCGCTTCCCGGGCGTGCCCGCCGCCAGCAGCACGGAGGCGACCGCGCCCGCCTGGCCCAGGCAGATCGTCTCCACGTCGCAGGAGACGTACCGCATCGTGTCGTGGATCGCCGTCATGGCGTGGAAGCTGCCGCCGGGGGAGTTGATGTAGAGCGAGATGTCGCGGTCCGGGGCCTGGTGCTCCAGGTACATGAACTGGGCCATCACGTCGTTCGCCGAGATCTCGTCGACCGGTGCGCCCAGGAAGACGATCCGCTCCTCCAGGAGCTTGGAGTACGGATCCGTCGTCCGTGGCCCGGACCCGGTGCGTTCGGTGAACTCGGGCAGCACGTGACGGGCGGACGGTCGGGTCATGGCGAACCCCTCCTCGCGGGCAAGGCTGTCTCCGGCGACAGCCGACTCTGTAAAAAATGTACAGGATGTACGTGACGTTATGATGGGGGCATGGCCTACGAGATTCCGGTGACGCAAGCAAGGGCTGAGCTCGCCGACCTGATCAACCGCGTGGTGTACGCCGGCGAACGCGTCGTCGTCACCCGCCACGGCAAGCCCCTCGTCGCCCTCGTCTCCGCCGATGACCTGCAGCGACTCGAGGCAGCCCAGGAGGCCGCGGAACCTGCCGAGGAGCAGGTGATCCGCGCGGTGTCCACCGTCCGTGAGGTCGCGTCCGCCCCTGGCGAACGGCAGCGCTTCGGCATCGCGGCGGAACACCGGGGGAAGGGCCCGGCCTGACAGGCGTCCTTGATGGGCCCGGGGCAGGTGCTCCGGCGGACCTGGGCAGGCGTCCTCAGCGGACCGAAGGGCGCCCTGGCGGCCTGTGTGGACGCCCTGGCGGCCGGCGGCAGTCGTCCTGACGGCCCGGACGTACGAAAGACCGTGCACCCCCGTCCGCTACAGCGGGGGCACACGGTCGTCCGTGCGCGCGGTCCTCTCCTCGCGCTGTCCTGCGCCGCGGCCGTCCGGCCGCGGGGTCCCGGCGGGGTTCCGGCTAGCCGACGGCCGTCATCTCCCGCGCGTCGGCCGCGGGCGCGCCGGTCCGCCTGCGCGCCGTCAGCGCGCCGCCGAACAGGACGGCCCCCAGGCCCAGCGCGGCCCACCAGGTCAGCGTCAGGGCGGGCCCGGTGGCCGCCGCTCCGTCGAAGTACGACACCGAGCGCAGCAGGGTCGCTCCCGCCCCGGGCGGCAGCCACTGGCCGATGACGCCGGCCGGCTCCGGCAGCATCTGCGGTGCCGACGCGGCGCCGGAGAAGGGGTTGCCGATCAGCATCACCACACCGGCGCCGATCCCGATGCCGGGGGCGCCGATCAGGGCGGCGAGTCCGGCGACGGCGCCGCTGACGGCCAGGGTCGACAGTCCGAGAACGGCGGCCTCCGTCCACCAGTCGCCCGTGAGCACCTCCAGCCAGCTGTGCGCGATCCCGGCCGCGATCACGCCGACCAGGGCGGAGGAGGCGACCAGCGCTCCCGCGGCCCGCACTCCGCGCAACCCCAGCAGTGTCACCACGGCGCCCGCCGCGATGCCGGCCAGCGCGAGGGGCAGCGCGGAGGCGTTCAGTGCCGCGCCCCGCGGATCGTTCTCCGGGGCGGGCACCACGTCGACCGTCCTGACCTGTGTGCCCTCGGCGGCCGCCTGCTGCTGCACGGCCTGCTGGAGCAGTTGCGCCACGGCCGGCCCCGCGGCCGAGGCCGTGAGCAGCTGGGGTCCCTGCGGCGTGACCACGATCGCGCCGTAGACCGTGCGGTCCTCGACGGCGTCCCGGGCCGCCGCCTCGTCGGCGTAGCGGTGGATCTCGAAGGCGCCCTCCTGCCGCTCCAGTTGCCGCTCCACCTGGGATGCCGCGGCGGTCGGTCCGGCGACGCCGAGCGGCAGGTCGCGCGGTGCGGTGCGGGCGGCCGGCCAGGCGAAGGCCCACAGGGCGAGGGCGGCGATGACGGGCACGAGGACGACGGCCATGATCAGCCGGCGGTCGATTGTGTGGGCCATGAGGGTCTCCTGCGAACGGCGAGCCGGTGTGTTCGGCCGGCGGCAGTAAAAAGAAGGATCGTTCGTTTTTGCGGTGACACCACCGTGCTCCGCCGGCCTCGTCTTGTCAAGAATGAATATTCGTTTTACTTTGAGGACCATGGCCCGCGTGTCCCAGGAACACCTCGACGCCCGCCGCCGCCAGATCCTCGACGGCGCCGCGGTCTGCTTCGCCCGCAACGGCTTCCACGCCACGTCCATGCAGGACGTGCTCAAGGAGGTCGGCCTGTCCGCCGGGGCGGTCTACCGCTATTTCAGCGGCAAGGAGGAACTGATCGGCGCGATCGTCGAGGAGGTGCTCGGCTCGGTCCGCGCGGCCTTCGAGGAGGCGGCCCGGCAGAGCCCGCCCCCGCCGCCGGACGAACTCGTCACGACCGTCCTCGGCACGGCCCTGGCCGCCCGCGAGTCCCTGCGCGTCGACGGCAAGCCCGCGTTCCCGCGCCTGGTCATCCAGGTCTGGCCGGAGACCCTGCGCAACGAGGCGCTGGCCGCCGTCCTGCGGGAGGGCTACGGCTCCGTCCGCGCGGCCTGGGCGACGATCGTCGAGGGCTACCAGCGGGCCGGGATGATGCGGCCCGACGTCGAGCCGGACCACGTGGCCCGCACGATGATCGCCGCCGTGCTCGGGTTCATCGCCCAGCAGTCCCTCTTCGGCCCCGCCCCGGTCGAGATCCTCCGGGACGGTCTGCGGGCCCTGATGAGCATGAGCGGCACCCTCGCCCCGGCCGAGGGGTCACAGCACGGTTAACGTGCCCGAAACGCGGTCCAACTAGCCTGCCGCTCCACGCCACCTGGCATTTTGCCCCGTGGCCGCGGCAACCGGACCCCGCACGGTCCGGAGCGAGGACTGTGAGGTGGGACGTGCAGCTGACCCCGCACGAGCAAGAGCGACTGCTGATCCACGTGGCGGCCGACGTGGCCGAGAAGCGCCGGGCCCGCGGGCTGCGGCTCAACCACCCCGAGGCGGTCGCGCTCATCACGTCGCACCTCCTCGAAGGCGCCCGCGACGGCCGCACCGTCGCCGAACTCATGGCCTCCGGGCGCACGCTGCTCACCCGGGACGACGTCATGGAGGGCGTCCCGGAGATGATCCACGACGTCCAGGTCGAGGCCACCTTCCCGGACGGCACCAAGCTCGTCACCGTCCACGAGCCGATCGTCTGAGAGGGCCCGATGATCCCCGGAGAGATCCTCTTCGCCGACGACCCGATTGTGTGCAACGAGGGCCGCGAGGTCACCCGCCTCACCGTCCTCAACGCCGCCGACCGACCCGTCCAGGTCGGCTCCCACTACCACTTCGCGGAGGCCAATCCCGGTCTGGAGTTCGACCGGGCCGCGGCGCGCGGCAAGCGGCTGAACGTCGCCGCCGGCACGGCCGTGCGCTTCGAACCCGGGATCCCCGTCGACGTCGAACTCGTCCCGCTCACCGGCGCCCGTGTCGTGCCCGGTCTGCGCGGAGAGACCGGAGGTGCCCTCGATGCCTGAGATCTCGCGTGCCGCGTACGCCGACCTGTTCGGTCCCACGACCGGCGACCGGATCCGGCTCGCCGACACCGATCTGCTGGTGGAGATCGAGGAGGACCGCTCCGGCGGTCCCGGACGCTCCGGCGACGAGGCCGTGTTCGGCGGCGGCAAGGTCATCCGCGAGTCCATGGGCCAGGCGCGTGCCACCCGCGCGGAGGGCACCCCCGACACCGTGATCACGGGAGCGGTGATCGTCGACCACTGGGGGATCGTCAAGGCCGACGTCGGCGTCCGCGACGGGCGGATCACCGGCATCGGCAAGGCGGGCAACCCCGACACCATGGACGGCGTCCACCCGGACCTGGTCATCGGCCCGGAGACCGAGGTCATCGCCGGCAACGGGCGGATCCTCACGGCCGGCGCGATCGACGCGCACGTCCACTTCATCTGCCCGCAGATCGCGGACGAGGCCCTGTCGTCCGGCATCACCACCCTGGTCGGCGGGGGCACGGGCCCGGCGGAGGGCTCCAAGGCGACCACCGTGACCCCCGGCCCCTGGCATCTGGCGCGGATGCTGGAGGCCATGGAGGCCTACCCGCTCAACATCGGCTTCCTCGGCAAGGGCAACACCGTCTCCCACGAGGCGATGCTGTCGCAGATCCGGGGCGGCGCGCTCGGCCTGAAGCTGCACGAGGACTGGGGCTCCACCCCGGCCGTCATCGACGCCTCGCTGACCGTCGCCGAGCGCACGGGCATCCAGGTCGCCATCCACACGGACACCCTCAACGAGGCCGGTTTCGTCGGCGACACGCTCGCCGCCATCGCCGGACGGGGCATCCACGCCTACCACACCGAGGGTGCGGGCGGCGGGCACGCGCCGGACATCATGACCGTCGTCTCCGAGCCCCACGTGCTGCCCAGCTCCACCAACCCGACCCGGCCCTTCACCGTCAACACCGCCGAGGAACACCTCGACATGCTGATGGTGTGCCACCACCTCAACGCGGCCGTGCCGGAGGACCTGGCGTTCGCCGAGTCCCGGATCCGGCCCTCCACCATCGGCGCGGAGGACGTGCTGCACGACCTCGGCGCGATCTCCATCATCTCCTCCGACTCCCAGGCGATGGGACGGGTCGGCGAGGTCGTCATGCGGACCTGGCAGACCGCCCACGTCATGAAGCGGCGGCGCGGCGCGCTCCCCGGTGACGGCCGGGCCGACAACCACCGGGTGCGCCGCTACGTGGCCAAGTACACGATCAACCCCGCGCTCGCCCAGGGCCTCGCCCGCGAGATCGGGTCGGTGGAGAGCGGCAAGCTGGCCGACCTGGTGCTGTGGGAACCCGCGTTCTTCGGCGTCAAGCCGCACCTGGTCATCAAGGGCGGGCAGATCGCCTGGGCGCAGATGGGCGACGCCAACGCCTCGATCCCGACCCCGCAGCCGATCCTGCCCCGCCCGATGTACGGCGCGATCGGCCGCGCGCCCGCCGCCAACTCCGTCAACTTCGTCGCGCCCCTGGCCGTCGAGGACGGGCTGCCGGAACGGCTCGGGCTCGGCAAGCGGTTCGTGGCCATCGAGTCGACCCGCCGGGTCACCAAGGCCGACATGCGCGAGAACGACGCGCGGCCCGAGGTACGGGTCGACCCCGACAGCTTCGCCGTGCACATCGACGGCGAGCTCGTCGAGGCGACGCCCGCGGCCGAGCTGCCCATGGCGCAGCGCTACTTCCTCTTCTGAGGAGGGGTCCCGATGTCACGTGCGGCACTGCTCGTCCTGGCCGACGGCCGGTTCCCCGCCGGAGGGCACGCGCACTCCGGCGGCGCCGAGGAGGCCGTCAAGGCCGGGCGGGTCAGCGGGGCGGCGAGCCTGGCGGACTTCTGCCGGGGGCGACTGCACACGGCCGGGCTGGTGTCGGCGTCCCTCGCGGCGGCCGCCGCCCTCGGCATCGATCCCGTCACGCTCGACGAGGCGGCCGACGCCCGTACGCCCTCGCCCGCGCTGCGCGGCGCGGCGCGCAAGCTGGGACGGCAGCTGATGCGGGCCGCGCGGGCGACCTGGCCGTCCGCCGAACTGGACGCCCTGGCGAGGCAGTTCCCCAAGGGGGCGCATCAGCCGGTGGTCCTCGGGCTGACGGCGCGGGCGGCGGGGCTGGGGCCGGTCGACGCGGCGTACTGCGCGGCCTACGAGAGCGTGAGCGGTCCGGCCACGGCGACGGTGCGGCTGCTGAGCCTGGACCCCTTCGACGCGACGGCGGTGCTGGCCCGGCTGGCGCCCGAGCTGGACCGGGCCGTGGACCGGGCGGTGGAGGCGGCCCGCCGGACCGTCGACGAAGGCGTCGACGCGCTGCCGGCCGGATCCGCGCCGCTGCTGGAGATCGGGGCGGAGGCCCACGCCGGGTGGGGCGTACGGCTGTTCGCCTCCTAGGTGTTCCGACTGCCGCGCACCCCGCCCTCGTACGAATCGGACAGAGTTCAGGAGCCGCACATGCACCTCGATCACGACCACGCCGGCCCCACCGCGGTGGGCGCCGACGCCCGCCGCCCCGACGGCGGCCGCCGTGCCCTGCGGATCGGGCTCGGCGGGCCCGTGGGGTCCGGGAAGACCGCCACCGTCGCCGCCCTGTGCCGGGCGCTGCGCGACGAGTTGTCGCTCGCCGTCGTCACCAACGACATCTACACGCGCGAGGACGCCGAGTTCTTGCTGCGGGAGGCCGTGCTGCCGCCCGAGCGGATCTCCGCCGTCGAGACGGGCGCCTGCCCGCACACCGCGATCCGGGACGACATCTCCGCGAACCTGGAGGCGGTGGAGGACCTGGAGGACGCGGTCGGACCACTGGACCTGGTGCTCGTGGAGTCCGGCGGCGACAACCTCACCGCGACCTTCTCCAAAGGGCTCGTCGACGCGCAGATCTTCGTCATCGACGTGGCCGGGGGCGACGACATCCCGCGCAAGGGCGGGCCCGGTGTGACCACCGCCGACCTGCTCGTCGTGAACAAGACCGACCTCGCCCCGCACGTCGGCTCCGACCTGGCGCGCATGGCGGCCGACGCCAAGGCGCAGCGCGGCGAACTGCCGGTGGTCTTCCAGTCGCTGCGCGGCGGGGCCGGCGTCGCCGACGTCGCCGCGTGGGTGCGGGGCCGGCTCGCCGCGTGGACGGCCGGGGCGTGAACGCGGCCGGGGTGCGCTCCCTGGCGCGGTTCGCCGCCCGGGACGACGGCCGGGGCGGGACCGCGCTGCCCGTGCTGGAGAGCGACGGCCCGCTGGCGCTGCGGCGCACCCGGGCCACCGGGACCGGGGCCCGGGTCATGCTGGTCGGCGCCATGAGCGGCCCCCTCGGCGGCGACCACTTCACGGTGCAGGGCCGGGTCGCGGAGGGCGCACGGCTGTCCGTCGGATCGGCCGCCGCCACCATCGCCCTGCCCGGCCAGACCAAGGGCGAGGCCCGCTACGACGTCCGGCTCGACGTCGCCGACCACGCCGAACTGCACTGGCTGCCGGAGCAGTTGATCTCCGTACAGGGCAGCGACCTGTACGTCACGACCCGGGTCGAGCTGGCCGCCACGGCCCGGCTCGTGCTGCGCGAGGAGCAGGTGCTGGGGCGGGCCGGTGAGCAACCCGGGCGCCTGACGAGCCGTCTGACCGTACGGGTGGCCGGGCGGCTCGTGCTCGACCAGGAACTGGCCTGCGGGCCCGGTGCACCGGGCGGCTGGGACGGTCCCGCCGTGCTGGCGGGGCACCGGGCGGTCGGTCAGCTGGTCGTGGTCCGGCCCGAGTTCGCAAGTGCGCCGGTGGCGGGCCGGACGCTGGGAGAGGGTGCCTCGCTCATGCCGCTGGCCGGACCCGCCGCGCTGGTCACGGCGGTCGCACCGGACGCCCTGCGCCTGCGGCGGCTGCTCGACGAGGCGCTGGCGTCCCTCGCCCCGCCGCCCGGACGTCCGTAGAGCAGAGCGTCTTCTCCGTTTATCGGATTGGCAAAGAAGGGCGCCCGCCCCTGTCGCCGGGCACCTCGCAGCCGCGAGGATCCCCGTACTGATCGCAACGATGTACGGGGAGGTCCCACTTGAGGGGTACGAGACCGAAGAGGCGGGTGGCGGCGCTCGGTTCGGCCGGCGCGCTCGTCACGGCCACGCTGATAGCCGGCGCCGTCGCGGCGCCCACGGCGAACGCGAGCGCGGGCAGCGGCCCCGGCCAGGACCGCGAGGCCCGGGGCACCGCGATCGCCGCCGCCCGGGCGGCCCAGGCCGGCATCGACTGGCAGGACTGCCCCGCCGACTGGAACCTGGCCAAGCCGATCCAGTGCGGGTACGTCACCGTGCCGCTCGACTACGCCAAGCCGTACGGCAAGCAGATCAAGCTCGCCGTCGACCGCATCGGCAACACCGGCACGAAGGCCGAGCGGCAGGGCGCGCTCGTCTACAACCCCGGTGGCCCCGGCGGCTCCGGACTGCGCTTCCCGGCCCGGGTCACCAGTAAGAACCCCATCTGGGCCAACGCGGCCAAGGCCTACGACTTCGTGGGCTTCGACCCGCGCGGCGTCGGCAGGTCCACGCCCATCTCCTGCGTCGACCCGCAGGAGTTCGTCAAGGCGCCCAAGGCCGACCCGGTGCCCGACTCCGAGGCCGACAAGCTCGCCCAGCGCAAGCTGGCCCGCGAGTACGCCGAGGGCTGCTACGAGCGCAGTGGCTGGATGCTGCCGCACATGACCACGCCGAACACCGCGCGCGACCTCGACGTCATCCGCGCCGCCCTCGGCGAGAAGAAACTCAACTTCCTCGGCGTCTCCTACGGCACCTACCTCGGCGCCGTCTACGGCACGCTGTTCCCGGGCCACGTGCGCCGCATGGTCGTCGACAGCGTCGTCAACCCGTCCCGCGAGAAGATCTGGTACCAGGCCAACCTGGACCAGGACGTCGCCTTCGAGGGCCGCTGGAAGGACTGGCAGGACTGGGTCGCGAAGAACGACGCGACCTACCACCTCGGCGACACCCGCGACGAGGTCCAGCAGCAGTGGCTCGAACTGCGGGCCACCGCGAAGAAGAACCCGATCGGCGGGGTCGTCGGCCCGGCCGAGCTGATCTCCTTCTTCCAGAGCGCCCCGTACTACGACTCCTCGTGGGCGCCGGTCGCCTCGGTCTTCAGCAAGTACGTCGCCGGAGACACCCAGGCGCTCGTCGACGCCGCCGCCCCCGACCTGTCGGACACGGTGGGCAACGCGTCCTCGGAGAACGGCAACGCTGTCTACACGGCCGTGGAGTGCGCCGACGCCAAGTGGCCCACCAGCTGGCGGACGTGGGACCGCGACAACACGCGGCTGCACCAGGACCACCCGTTCATGACGTGGGCCAACGCGTGGATGAACCTCCCGTGCGCCACCTGGCCGGTCAAGCAGCAGACGCCGCTGAACGTGAAGACCGGCAAGGGCCTGCCGCCGGTGCTGATCGTGCAGTCCGAGCGTGACGCGGCCACCCCGTACGAGGGTGCCGTCGAACTGCACCACCGGTTCAAGGGTTCGCGCCTGATCACCGAGAAGGACGCGGGCTCCCACGGTGTCACCGGCCTGACCAACCCGTGCGTCAACACCCGGGTGGACAGCTACCTGCTCACCGGCGAGCTGGACGGCGCGGACGTGACGTGCGCGCCGCACGCCACGCCGAAGCCGTAGCGGCGGCCGCCGAACGGCGGTGAGGGGCGGCCGGGCACCCGGCCGCCCCTCACTCACGCCCGGGGGCACGTCCCCTGCCGGCAGAGCTCAACGCCGGGGCATGCGCGGGAACCTGCGCTCCTTGGCTGCGGCCTCCTCGGCCTTCACCACGGCCGCGTACCGGTCGACGTACTCCTGCCCGGACAGGGAGAGGATCGCGTACATGATCTCGTCGGTGATGGCGCGCAGGACGGCCTTCTCGTTCTCCATGCCCTCGTAGCGGGAGAAGTCCAGGGGCTCGCCGAAGCGGATCATGACGGGGTGGATGTTGGGGATGACCTTGCCGGGCGGCTGGGCCTCGAACGTGCCGATCATCGCGCAGGGCACGACCGGGACACCGGCCTTCAGGGCCATCGCCGCGACACCGACCTTGCCCTTGTAGAGCCTGCCGTCGTGCGAGCGGGTGCCCTCGGGGTAGATGCCGAGCAGCTCGTCCCTGCTCAGCACGCCGAGCCCTTCGCGGATCGCCGCCTGCCCCGCGTCCTTGCCGGAGCGGTCCACCGGGATCTGCCCCGCGCTGCGGAAGAAGAAGGCCGTCAGACGGCCCTTGATGCCGGGACCCGTGAAGTACTCGGCCTTGGCGAGGAAGGTGATGCGCCGTTTGAGGATCGCGGGCATCAGGAAGTGGTCCGAGAACGACAGGTGATTGCCGGCGATGATCGCGGCGCCCTCCGCCGGCACGTGCTCCAGACCCTCTATTCGAGGCCGGAAGACCAGTCTCAGCAGGGGGCCCAGCAGCACGTATTTCAGCAGGTAGTAGAACAAAGCGGGCGCTCCTCGACTCTGGCGGTGGACTCAACCGCCGCGTTCCAGCAGGTCAACCGGCATGTCGTGGGGTGCCAGTGTAGGTGCAGCGGCGGTCACCGGGCACCTCGTGCGGCGGGACCGCGCCGATCCTTCACGGTTTGACTGACGGTCAGTCAGGAAGGCGTGTCCGGTGGTGCTCATGCGGCTGGGGAGCATCGCGGGACCAGCGTGCTGCTCGGCACAGGTGACCGGCAAGCCGCACGGGACGCTTGGCGGGTTTCCGGGGGTGCCTGTCCTGCCGCTGGTTCTTGCGGCTGTGCCGAGTAGTCTGCGCAGCATGCGGATCTCTGTTTCCTCGGACATGGACGAGCCCGTCGCCCGCTCCCTGGTGGCCGCGCTGCGCGACCGGGGGCACGAGGTGCGCCCGCACGGGGCGCTGCGCCCCGGGGACGACCCGCAGTGGGCGGTGTGCTCCGAGGCCGCGGCCCGCGAGGTCGCCGACGGCACGGCCGACCAGGCCGTGGTGTGCTGCTGGACCGGCACGGGCGCCTCGATCGCCGCCAACAAGGTGCCCGGCGTCCGGGCGGCCCTGTGCACGGACGCCTACACGGCCGACGGGGCCCGCCGCTGGAACGACGCCAACGTGCTCGCGCTCAGCCTGCGGCTGACGTCCGCGCCGCTGCTCGAGGAGATCCTCGACGCCTGGTTCGGGGGAGTGCCCAGCACGGACGCGGAGGACCGGCAGAACGTGGACCGGGTGCGCCTGCTCGACCACGGCAGGACCCGGATGTGAGGTCACAGCCGGACGACGATCAGTGCCGTGTCGTCCGTGGCGCCGCCGGGCGGCAGCAGTTCCGCCAGGACGGTGTCGGCCAGGGTCTCGGGGTCCTGGTCGCGGTGCCGGCGCAGGGCGTCGGCCAGCCGGTCCAGGCCCGCGTCGATGTCCTCGCGGCGCCGCTCGACCAGGCCGTCGGTGTACAGCACCAGCGTGGCGCCGGGAGCGAAAACCGTCTCGGCCTGCGGCCGGTGGATCGGATCGGGCCGGGCGTCGAGCGGCGTGTCCGTGGCCTGGTCCAGGAACTGCGTGCGGCCGTCGGGGTGGACCAGCACGGGCGGGGGGTGGCCCGCACTGCTGTAGGTGATCGTGCGCCGGTGGAAGTCGATGAAGGTCGTCACCGCCGTCGCCGACTCGGCTCCGTCGACCACGTGCGCGTAGCGCCCGAGCACGTCCAGCGCCTGGGCCGGACCCGCCGAGACCCGGGAGGCCGCGCTGAGCGCGCTGCGCAGCTGCCCCATGACACCGGCCGCGCCCAGCCCGTGCCCGACCACGTCCCCCACGGACACGCCGATCCGGTGGCCGTCGACCAGCTCGACCAGGTCGTACCAGTCGCCGCAGACGTTGAGCGCGCCCACGGCCGGACGGTAGCGGACGGCGGCCCGGTGATGAGGGCTCACCTGACGCCGGGCGGGCAGCATCGTCTCCTGCAGCGCCAGCGCCACCTCCCGCTCACGGGAGTGCGCCTGGCGCAGCCGCTCGTTGAGCTCCTGGAGTTCGCGGGCGCGGGTGTACAGCTCCGCCTCCAGCACCCGCGCCCGGCCGTTGCGGCTCCCGGAGCGGCCCCGGGACCGCATCAGCTCCGTGACCTCCTCGACGCGGTGCACGATCAGCGCCACCTTCCCGTCCGGGGCGAGCACCGGCGCGTTCACCGGGCTCCAGTAGCGCTCCTCCCATTCCCCGGGGCGGTCGGGGTCCTCCACGTCGTAGCGCTGCAGGGCCATGGCGTCGCGCTCGCCGGTGGCCAGGACGCGGTACAACGAGGCCTCCAGATTGCGCATGCCCGTCGCGGCCGGGTCGTGCGGGTTGTCCGGGAAGACCTCGAACAGGTAGCGACCGACCAGGTGTTCCCGGGAGCGCCCGGAGGCCCGGACGTACTCCTCGTTGGCGTCCAGGTACACCAGCTCGGGCGTCAGCAGCGCCACCATGCCGGGCAGGGACTGGTAGACCGCCGTGTAGTCGATCGCCGATTCCGTCATGGCCGCCGCCTCACCACCGCCGGGAATCACCCCAGTTTCGCACGGTATGGGCGTATATAGCCTGGCGGTCAGTCCGGGGCGCCCGTCAGCGGCTGCTCGGCCCAGATGATCTTGCCGTCGGGGATGAAGCGTGTGCCCCAGCGCTGGGTGAGCTGGGAGACCAGCAGCAGCCCGCGCCCGCCCTCGTCCGTCGTGCGGGGATGGCGCAGATGGGGTGCGGTGGCGCCGCTGTCGAAGACCTCGCACACCAGGGCGCGCTCCCGGATCAGCCGGAGCCGGATGGGCCCGGAGGTGTACCGGATGGCGTTGGTGACCAGCTCGCTCACCACGAGTTCCGTGGTGAACACCAGCTCCTCCAGCCCCCAGTGGGCCAGCTGCCGGGTGGCCGTGCGGCGGGCCTCGGCGACGACGGCCGGGTCCGAGGGCAGCTCCCAGGCCGCCACCTGCCCGGTGCCGAGACGTTTCGTCCGGGCCATCAGCAGCGCCACGTCGTCGTACGGGCGGGCCGGCACCAGGGCGTCGACCACGGTCCGGCAGTGCGCTTCCAGCGGGCCCGCCTGCTCCAGCGCCCGGCGCAGCCGCTCCCGGCCGGCGTCGACGGCCCAGGTCTCGCCGCGGGCCAGCAGCCCGTCCGTGTGCAGGGCCAGTGTGCTGCCCTCCGGCAGGGTCAGCTCGACCGCCTCGAAGGGCGGGCCGCCCACGCCGAGCGGCGGGCCCTGCGGAAGGTCGACGAAGGTGACCGACCCGTCGGGCCGCACGACGGCCGGTGCCGGCTGGCCCGCCGCGGCCATCGCGCACCCGCCGTCGACCGGGTCGTAGACGGCGTACAGGCACCCGGCACCCACGGAACGCCCGCCGTCGGCGCCCGCCGCGCCCGGTTCGGCCCCCTCCTCGCGCGCCGACCGGGCCACCAGGTCGTCCAGGTGCGCCAGCACCTCCTCGGGCGGCAGATCCAGCGCCGTCAGGGTCCGCACGGCGGTCCGCAGCTGCCCCATCGCCGCCGCGGCGTCGATGCCGTGCCCGGGCACCTCGCCCACCACCAGCGCCACCCGCGCCCCGGACAGCGGGATGAGGTCGTACCAGTCGCCGCCCAGGCCGGTCAGTTCGTCGGCCGGCCGGTAGCAGGCGGCCACCTCGACGGCGTCCTGCTCGGGCAGCCGGTGGGGGAGCAGACTGCGCTGCAGCACCAGCGCGGCGTCCCGCTCGCGGGTGTAGCGGTGGGCGTTGTCCAGGCAGACGGCCGCACGGGCCACGAGGTCCTCAGCCAGGCGCAGGTCCTCGGCGTCGAAGGGCTCGCGATGGGTGCGCCGGTAGAGGGTGGTCAGGCCCAGGGTGGTGCCCCGCGAGCGGATCGGCACGGTCAGCACGCTGTGCAGGCCCAGTTCCCGGAACGTGGCCCGCCGGCCGCCCGGGGCGTCGGTGGTCCAGTCCCGGGCCGACGGATCGAGCCGCTCCGCCCGCCAGGACCGGCCCGAGGTCAGACAGCGGACCGGGGGCGACCCGGCCGGATAGGTCGCCAGGTCCCCGACGGCGACGACCACGGCCGGCGGGTCCCGGTCCGCCGACCGGTGGGCCGCGCGGCGCAGCGACACCGGCTCCGCCGTGTCCGGCAGCGGCCCCGGCGTCAGCTCACCGCCGCCCAGCACCGTCTCCAGCAGGTCCACGGCGACGAAGTCGGCCAGTCCGGGCACCGCCACGTCCGCCAGCTCCTGCGCGGTGCGCTCCAGGTCAAGGCTCCGGCCGATGTTCTCGCCGGCCCGGTCGAGCAGCGCCAGCCGCTGCCGGGCGCGGTGCCGCTCGGTCATGTCCACGACGGTGTAGTAGACGCCTATCGGGTTGCCCCCCTCGTCCTCGAGTCGGGTGAAGGAGAGCATGTGCGCCGTCTCGCGCAGCGGCGCCGACCGCACGTGCCCCACGTGCTCGTACCCGACGACCGGCTGTCCCGTCTCCAGCACGTGCCGCATCTGCGCCTCGACCGCCTGGGAGTCCAGGCCCGGCTGGATGTCGGCGAAGCGCAGACCGAGCCGGCTCGGGGCCGGTCCGCCGCCGAACTGCTCCAGGGCCGCGTTGGACCACACGAAGCGCAGGTCCGTGTCCACGATCGCGATCCCGACCGGTGCGTCGGACACCATCCGCTCCAGCACCGCCCGGCTCATGTCCCAGCCGGACGCGCCGGCCAGCTCCGACAGCAGCACCAGCCAGCGGGAGCCGCCGTGCGCCTCCTGCGCCGGGGTGATCCGGGCCGCGACCCGCACCGGCCGCCCGTCCTTGCGGCGGGCCGTGAGCAGCCCGCGCCAGCCGCCGTCCCTACGGCACCGCTCGACCAGGTCCGGTACCCGCTGCGCGTCCTCGGCGACCAGCAGGTCGGCGAGCTTCCTGCCCACCGCCTCGGCGGCCGGGTACGCCAGCAGGCGCCGGGCGTCCTCGGTCCAGCCCGTCACCACGCCCTGCGGATCGAGCAGCAGGGGCGCCGCGTCGGCCACGTCGAACCGCTGCCGGGCAGTGCCGTACTCCTCGTCTGCGCCCACGGCCGACCTCTCTGTCGCTGAGAGTGGTCTACCACCTCTTGCCCCAATCTTCACCCTTCCGGTGAAAGGGGGCGGCTTGTGCAGGGCCGGTCGGGGAGTGGGGGCCGGGCGGCCGCCCGCCCGGTCCCCGGCCTCCGGCCCGGCTACCCGAGGACCTTCTCCAGGGCCCCGAGCGCCTCCCGGAGCTCCTCGCCGGTGATGGTCAGCGGCGGTGCCAGCCGGATCGTCGAGCCGTGGGTGTCCTTCACCAGGACCCCTTCGCGCATGAGGCGCTCGCTGATCTCGCGGCCGGTGCCGAGCGCGGGGTCGACGTCGACGCCCGCCCACAGGCCGCGCGAGCGGAAGCCGACCACGCCCCTGCCGACCAGAGCCGCCAGGCCCTCGCGCAGGATCACGCCCAGTTCGGCCGCCCGGCGCTGGAACTCGCCCGTCTCCAGCAGCTCCACCACGGCCGTGCCGACCGCGGCGGCCAGCGGGTTGCCGCCGAAGGTCGAGCCGTGCTCACCCGGGTGCAGCACGCCCAGCACGTCCCGCCGCCCGACCACGGCGGACACCGGCACGATGCCGCCGCCCAGCGCCTTGCCCAGCAGCAGCACGTCCGGCACCACCGACTCGTGCTCCACGGCCAGGGTGCTGCCCGTCCGGCCGAGCCCGGACTGGATCTCGTCCGCGACGAACAGGCAGCCCGTGCGGCGGGTCAGTTCGCGCACACCGGCCAGATAGCCGTCGTCGGGGATGATCACCCCGGCCTCGCCCTGGATCGACTCGATCAGCACCGCCGCCGTCGTCTCGTCGACCGCCGCCTCCAGCGCGGCCAGGTCGTTGTACGGCACGATCCGGAATCCCGGCGTGAACGGCCCGAAGCCCGCCCGCGCGGTCTCGTCCGTGGAGAAGCTCACGATCGTCGTCGTACGGCCGTGGAAGTTGTCGGCCGCCACCACGATCGTGGCCCGGTCCGCCGGGACGCCCTTGACGTCGTAGGCCCACTTGCGGGCCACCTTCACGCCGCTCTCCACCGCCTCCGCGCCGGTGTTCATGGGCAGCACCATGTCCTGCCCGGTCAGCGCGGCCAGCCGTTCGGCGAACTCGGCGAGCCGGTCGTTGTGGAAGGCGCGCGAGGTCAGGGTCAGCCGGTCCAGCTGGCGGTGGGCGGCCTCGACCAGCGCCGGGTGCCGGTGGCCGAAGTTGAGCGCCGAGTAGCCGGCCAGCATGTCGAGGTAGCGGCGGCCCTCCACGTCCTCCACCCAGGTGCCCTCGGCGCGGGCGACGACCACGGGCAGCGGGTGGTAGTTGTGCGCGAGGACCGGCTCCTCCGCGCGGATGAGCTCCTCGGAGCCGCGGCCGCCCCGCGGGCCGGGAGCGCCCTGCGGGCCACGGGTGGTGACGGGTGCGGTCATGAGCGGATCTCCCGGATCTCCTGGGTGCAGCACTTGATGCCGCCCCCGGCCTTGTGGAACTCGGACAGGTCGACGGGGACGGGGACGTAGCCGCGGTCGGCCAGCTGCCCGGCCAGGCCCGTCGCCCCGGGTGAGATGAAGACGTGGCGCCCGTCGGAGACGGAGTTGAGCCCGAACGCCATCGCGTCCTCGCGGGTGGCGAGCACCGCGTCCGGGTACAGCCGGGCCAGCACCTCACGGCTGCCCGGCGAGAACGCCTCGGGATAGTAGGCGATGTTGCCGTCGTGCTCCTCGTCGAGGACGAACAGCGCCGTGTCGAGGTGGTAGAAGTACGGATCCACCAGCGTCAGGCCGATCACCGGTACGCCGAAGTGCTCCTGCACCTCGCGGTGGGCCTCCCTCGTCGTGCGAAAGCCCGTGCCGGCGAGGATCCAGCGCCCGGCCGGCACCAGGTCGCCCTCGCCCTCGCAGACCGACTCGGGGTGGTACACCTCGTAGCCCTCCGTCTTGAACCACGCCTCGTAGGGCACGGACTCGGGACGGCGCTCGGGCGCGTGGAAGAGCGAGCCGAAGACGCGCCCGTCGACCACGACCGCCGCGTTCGCGGCGAAGACCATGTCGGGCAGGCCGGGAACGGGTTTCACATGGTCCACGGTATGGCCGTGGGCCCGATAGGTGTCGACCAGTGCCTGCCACTGGTCCAGTGCCCTGAGCACGTCGACGGGTTCGTCGGGGCGCATCCAGGGGTTGATCGCGTACTGCACGGCGAAATGTCTGGGTTCGCAGACCAGGTAGCGCCGCCGGCGCGGCACACGGGAGTCGGGCACGAAGGGGTCCCTCCGCTTCCTTACGGTGTGTGACTGGGGGTTGACACAACGGTAGGAACTGACAGCGGGGGACGACAAGGAACAAAGCTTGCGCGTCCACGCAGGAACGCTGCGTCTTGGGGCCGGTCAGCGCACGTCCGCTGCGCCGCCCGTCAGCTGTTCGGGCGCCGGATGGCTGGCTCCGGCCTCCGGACTCTCCGGCAGCAGGTGCGACAGCACCATCACGCTGATCGTCTTCCGGATGAACGGCTCCTGGCGGATCCGCTCCAGCACCTCCTCGAAGTGCTCCACGTCCCGCGCCCGCACGTGCAGCAGCGCGTCCGCACCGCCGGTCACCGTCATCGCCGCGGTGATCTCCGGGTAGTCGCGCACGACCTCGGCCAGCCGCCGCGGCGGTGCGGCGCCCTCGCAGTACACCTCGACGTACGCCTCCGTGCGCCAGCCCAGCGCCGACGGTTTGACGGTCGCCGTGAACCCGGTGATCACGCCCGTCTCCCGCAGCCGGTCCACCCGCCGCTTGACCGCGGTGGCCGACAGCCCGATCGCCGCGCCGATCTCCGCGAACGACGTCCGGGCGTTCGCCATCAACGCGGTGACGATCTTCCGGTCGAGTTCGTCGAACGCCGTGGACCTGCTGTTCATGCGGGCACTGTAGCCGCGGGCCCGCCCGCCCGCGCCCGGCACGGTACGGCCACCGCCTCCGCCGGGGACGTCCACCCCGGCACATGTCCAGACGTGCGGATCGCCCCTACACTCCACGTTCATGCTGCGCGCCCTGGCTGTCGACGACGAACGCCCCTCGCTCGAGGAACTGCTGTACCTGCTGCACGCCGACCCCCGCATCGGCAGTGCGGAGGGCGCCGGCGACGCGACCGAGGCGCTGCGCCGCATCAACCGCGCCCTGGAGTCCGGCCCGGGCGGGCCCGAGGCGATCGACGTCGTCTTCCTCGACATCCAGATGCCGGGGCTCGACGGCCTGGACCTGGCCCGGCTGCTGTCCGGCTTCGCCCGCCCGCCGCTCGTCGTCTTCGTCACCGCCCACGAGGACTTCGCCGTGCAGGCCTTCGACCTCAAGGCCGTCGACTACGTCCTCAAACCGGTCCGCAAGGAACGCCTCGCCGAGGCCGTCCGCCGGGCCGCCGAGCTGCGCGGCGCCGCCCCGCGCATCCCCGTGCACGAGCCCGACCCGGACCACATACCCGTCGAACTCGGCGGCGTGACCCGCTTCGTCGCCGTCGACGACATCACCCACGTCGAGGCCCAGGGCGACTACGCCCGCCTGCACACCGACAAGGGCAGCCACCTGGTCCGCATCCCGCTGTCCACCCTGGAGGAGCGCTGGCGCTCCCGCGGCTTCGTCCGCATCCACCGCCGCCACCTCGTCGCCCTGCGCCACATCGGCGAACTCCGACTCGACGCCGGTACCGTCAGCGTCCTGGTCGGCTCCGAGGAGCTCCAGGTCAGCCGGCGCCACACCCGCGAACTGCGCGACCTGCTCATGAGGAGGACGTGACGGTGCCCCAGGACCACACCGAACGCCGCGTCGTCGTCACCGGCCCGCCCCGGCAGATCCGCAGGACGTCGGGCTACTACCGGCCGCGCACCGAGATCGACGAGCAGACCACCCTCGGCCACACCTACGTCCGCTCCCTGATGCGCACCCAGCTGCGCGCCGCGCTCACCGTCTTCGCGGTCCTCGGCCTGCTCATCGGCCCGCTCCCGCTGCTCTTCGCCGCCATGCCCGACGCCCGCCGCCTGGAATGGGCCGTCCTCGGCTTCGGCCTCTACGCTCCACTGGTCCTGCTCGCCCGCTGGTACGTCCGCCGCGCCGAGCGCAACGAGCGCGACTTCGTCCGCCTCGTCGAGGACCGCTGACGCCACGCCCATGAACTCCAGCTACGCCGTCCCCGCCGTCGCCCTGGTCGTCGTCGCCACCGTCCTCGTCGGCGCCTTCGGCCTGCGCATCTCCCGCACCACCTCCGACTTCTACGTCGCGTCCCGCACCGTCGGCCCGCGCCTGAACGCCGCCGCCATCAGCGGCGAGTACCTCTCCGCCGCCTCCTTCCTCGGCATAGCGGGCCTCGTCCTGGTCCAGGGCCCCGACATGCTCTGGTACCCGGTCGGCTACACCGCCGGCTACCTGGTCCTGCTGCTCTTCGTCGCCGCCCCGCTGCGCCGCTCCGGCGCCTACACGCTGCCCGACTTCGCGGAGGCCCGCCTCGCCTCCCAGGCCGTTCGGCGACTCGCGGGCGCCTTCGTCGTCGGCGTCGGCTGGCTCTACCTGCTGCCCCAGCTGCAGGGCGCCGGACTCACCCTGACCGTGCTGACCGGGGCGCCCGACTGGCTGGGCGGTGTGATCGTCGCCGTCGTCGTCACCGCGACCGTGGCCGCCGGCGGCATGCGCAGCATCACCTTCGTGCAGGCCTTCCAGTACTGGCTGAAGCTCACCGCCCTGCTCGTGCCCGCCCTCTTCCTGGTGCTGGCCTGGCAGAGCGACGGCGCCCCGCGCCACGCCTTCGACGAACCGGCCACCTTCCGCGAGCAGCGGGTGGTCCGCGTCGACGGCGACGTCGACCTGAAGCTGGAGCGCCCCCTGTCCGTCACCGTCACCGGCACGGTCGACGGGCGCACCCACACCGGCACCCGCCTCGACCTGCCCGCCGGCACCCACCACATCGAAGGCGGCACCCGCCTGCTGTTCCCCGCCGGCGCCGCCGTCCCGGAGGCCGGGCGGGGCGGGGCCGGCGACCTGTCCCCGTCCCAGGCCGAGAGCCGCGCGGAACGCCCCCTGTACGCCACCTACGGGCTGATCCTCGCCACCTTCCTCGGCACCATGGGCCTGCCCCACGTCGTGGTCCGCTTCTACACCAGTCCGCACGGCGTCGCCGCCCGCCGCACCACCGTCGCGGTCCTCGGCCTGATCGGCGCCTTCTACCTGCTGCCCCCGGTCTACGGCGCCCTCGGCCGTCTCTACGCCCCCGAACTGACCCTCACCGGGGACCCGGACGCCGCCGTCCTGCTGCTGCCCGACCGGATGATCGGGGGAGTGGGCGGCGACCTGCTGGGCGCGTTGGTGGCGGGCGGCGCCTTCGCCGCGTTCCTGTCCACGGCCTCGGGCCTGACCATGGCGGTCGCGGGCGTCCTCACCCAGGACGTGCTGCCGTCCCGGGGCGTACGGCACTTCCGGCTCGGGACCGTCCTGGCGATGGCCGTGCCCCTGGTGGCGAGCATCCTGGTGGGCGGGCTGCCGGTCGCCGACGCCGTCGGCCTGGCCTTCGCCGTGTCGGCGTCCTCGTTCTGCCCGCTGCTCGTCCTGGGCATCTGGTGGCGGCGGCTGACCCCGCCCGGCGCCGCCGCCGGGATGCTGGTCGGCGGTGGCTCCGCCCTGCTCGCGGTCGCCGCGACCATGGCCGGCTACCCGGGCCGGGGCGCCGCCCTGCACGCCCTGCTGGCCTGGCCGGCCCTGTGGTCGGTGCCGCTGGGCTTCCTCACCATGATCCTGGTGTCCCTCGCCACCCCCGGCCGGGTCCCGCCGGGCACGGCCGCGGTCCTGGCCCGCTTCCACCTGCCCGAGGAACTGCGCACGGAGGTGAGCGCGTGAGCGACTTCCTGGCCGGTCTGTGCGTCGCCATGCTGCCGGTTCTGGCCCTCGGCGTCTGGCTGGGCCGGCGCACCGTCCGGGCCAAGAGCCTCGCCGGCCTCGGCACCCCCGTGGAGCACGCCACCTTCGAGACCCTGCACACCGCCTCCCTGGCCGCGCCCCCGCTGCGGGCCGGCCTGACCGAGGAGACCGCCCGCAAGTCCGCCCGCAAGCTGCGCTCGCTGCTGGGCACCGACGCCCTGTGCCTCACCGACCGCGAACAGGTCCTGGTCTGGGACGGCGACGGCGCCCACCACCGCTCCGAGATCATGGAACGCCTCGCGGGCCCCCTGGAGACCGGCCGCGGTGAGGCCTTCCGGCTCACCTGCGACAACCTGGACTGCTCGGTGCGCTGGGCGGTCGTCGCCCCGCTCACCGTCGACGACCGGGTGCACGGCGCCCTGGTCGCCTGCGCGCCCCGCGAGTCCGCCGTCCTGGTCCGGGCCGCCGGCGAGGTCGCCCGCTGGGTCTCCGTGCAACTGGAGCTGGCGGACCTCGACCGGTCGCGCACCCGCCTGATCGAGGCCGAGATCAAGGCGCTGCGGGCCCAGATCTCCCCGCACTTCATCTTCAACTCGCTCGCGGTGATCGCCAGCTTCGTGCGCACCGACCCCGAACGCGCCCGGGAGCTGCTCCTGGAGTTCGCCGACTTCACCCGCTACTCGTTCCGCCGGCACGGCGACTTCACCACCCTCGCCGACGAACTGCACGCCATCGACCACTACCTGGCCCTGGTGCGCGCACGCTTCGGCGACCGCCTCTCCGTGACCCTCCAGATAGCGCCGGAGGTGCTGCCCGTCGCGCTGCCCTTCCTGTGCCTGCAGCCGCTCGTCGAGAACGCCGTCAAGCACGGGCTGGAGGGCAAGGCCGTGACCTCGGGCAAGTGCCACATCCAGATCACCGCCCAGGACGCCGGCGCCGAGGCCCTGGTCGTCATCGAGGACGACGGCGCGGGCATGGACCCCGAACTGCTGCGCCGCATCCTCGCCCGCGAGGCCAGCCCTTCGGGCGGCATCGGCCTGTCCAACGTCGACGACCGGCTCCGCCAGGTCTACGGCGACGACCACGGCCTCGTCATCGAGACCGCCACCGGCGCCGGCATGAAGATCACCGTCCGCCTCCCGAAGTACCAGCCGGGCGTGCACTCCGCGGGCCGGCTGACCCGGGAGTGAGCCGTCAGGTGCTGCGCGTGGTGACCACCATCCCCAGGGTGATCAGGCCCAGGACGACCCAGCCGAACCACAGCCAGCCGTTGCTGCCGAGCGCCACCGTGTAGGCCGTCACCACGACGAGGCCCCCCATGGTGAGCGCCCCCATGGTCTTCGTCCCGTTGTCACCGCTGGAACCGTGCGTGGAACCGGGCATCGCGACACCCTCCTCGTGGTCCGGTCCCTCCATGGTGCCTGGCGGAGCCCCGGCGCGCACGGGCCCTGCGCGAGCCGGTTCTCAGCGCCCCTGCGTGTTCAGCGAGGCCAGATAGGCGTTGTACGCCTCCAGCTCCTTGTCGCCGTCCCGCTCGGCGGCCCGGTCCGTGCGCCTGGCCTGCCGCTGCTCCGAGGCGTACCACTGGAACAGCAGCGCGATCAGCACCAGCACCGACGGGATCTCGCTGAACGCCCAGGCGATGCCGCCCGCCGCGTTCTGGTCGGACAGCGCCTCGATGCCGAGGGAGGCGGGCGGGTTCTCGAACGTCGTCACCATCGGCTGGGACGCCATCATCAGCGCGATCCCGAAGAACGCGTGGAACGGCATGCCCGCGAACAGCTCCAGCATCCGCATCAGGTACCCCGGCCGGTGCGGCCCCGGGTCCACCCCCATGATCGGCCAGAAGAACACCAGGCCGACCGCGAGGAAGTGCACCATCATCGCGATGTGCCCGGCCTTGGAGCCCATCAGCGTGTCGAACAGCGGCGTGAAGTACAGCCCGTACAGGCTCGCGATGAACAGCGGGATGGTGAACGCCGGGTGCGTGACGATCCGCATGTACCGGCTGTGCAGGAACATCAGCAGCAGCTCGCGCGGCCCCTTGCGGCCCCGGCCCGCCGTCGGCAGCGCCCGCAGCGCCAGCGTGATCGGCGCGCCGAGCAGGATGAGGATCGGCGAGACCATGCTGATCACCATGTGCTGCACCATGTGCACGCTGAACATGACCATGCCGTAGTCGTTCAGCCGGGTGCACATCATGAGCATGATGCTCAGCACGCCCAGCGCGTAGGCGACGGTCCGGCCGACCGGCCACTTGTCCCCGCGCCGCACCAGCCGCACGACCCCCCAGCCGTACAGCGCCAGCCCCGCCAGACAGGCGACGAGGAAGAACGGGTCCGCCGACCATCCGAGGCCGCGTCCCAGCGTGAACGGCGGCAGATCCATGGTCATGCCGTGCCCGCTGTGATCCATTCCGCCGGCTCCTGTTTCGTGGGGGTGTGCAGCAACTTGTCCGCCCACAAGAGTAGAACCGCCCCCGGCCACACATGTGACCGGGGGCAAGGTTCCAGGGGCGCGGGGAACTGCGCGACGAGCCACGAGCGGCCCGCACCCGCCGACCACGGCACCCTCAGAGAACGGTCTCCGCCTCGTCGTACCGGTCCTCCGGCACGGTCTTCAGCGTCTCCACGGCCTCGGCCAGCGGCACCATGACGATGTCGGTCCCGCGCAGCGCGGTCATCTGCCCGAACTCACCCCGGTGCACGGCCTCCACCGCGTGCCATCCGAAGCGCGTCGCGAGGACGCGGTCGTACGCGGTGGGCGTCCCGCCGCGCTGCACGTGCCCGAGGATGACGGGCCGGGCTTCCTTGCCCAGCCGGTCCTCCAGCTCCACGGACAGCTGGCGCGCGATCCCCGCGAACCGCTCGTGCCCGTAGATGTCCTTGCCGCCCTCGTCGAACTCCATGGTCCCGGCGCGGGGCTTGGCACCCTCCGCCGCGACGACGATGGCGAAGCGCTTGCCGGCCTCGAACCGCGCGCCGACCCGCCGGGTCAGCTCCTCTATGTCGAAGGGCCGCTCCGGCACGACGATGGCGTGCGCGCCGGCCGCCATGCCGGAGTGCAGCGCGATCCAGCCGGTGTGCCGTCCCATGACCTCGACCACGAGGACCCGCTGGTGGGACTCGGCCGTGGTCTTCAGACGGTCCAGCGCCTCGGTCGCCACGCCGACGGCCGTGTCGAAGCCGAAGGTGACGTCCGTGACCGCGATGTCGTTGTCGATGGTCTTCGGCACACCCACCACGGGCAGGCCGCTGTCCGACATCAGCCGCGCGGCCTTGAGCGTGCCCTCGCCGCCGATGGGGATGATCGCGTCGAGGCCGAGCTCCTCGACATGGCCCCGGGCCCGCTCCACACCGTCCCGCAGATGGGAGGGCTGGACCCGGGAGGA
This sequence comes from Streptomyces sp. DT190, assembly GCF_049846985.1. Classification (NCBI taxonomy): domain Bacteria; kingdom Bacillati; phylum Actinomycetota; class Actinomycetes; order Kitasatosporales; family Streptomycetaceae; genus Streptomyces; species Streptomyces sp. DT190. Next base: position 85,934 of record NZ_JBNCNM010000008.1, read on the forward strand.
GCCGAGGATCGTGCCGCCGCGGGCGAGGATGCCGCCCACCGCGTCGAGGTCGAGCTTGAGGTAGTCGCACTCCAGGAGGCCCTTCCAGCCGTCCCGGAAGCCGATGACCTCGTCGCCGTGGTCGACGACGGCGCGGTGCACGACGGACCGGATGACGGCGTTCAGGCCGGGGCAGTCGCCGCCGGACGTGAGGACACCAATGCGCATAGCCCGAGAAACCTTATCGACGTGGGCCGGGACCGGACCGCGTTGTCCGGCTGGAATCCCCGCCACCCTAGCGGCTCGGAGGGGGCGGACCGAAGCACGCGTCCGCCTGCTGGACGACCCCGCTCACCTGTGCGGATGGGCCGTCATACGGGCTGTTGACCAGCAGGTTGACGCGTGCTTGCCGCGATGTGTCCGGCAGCGCCCGCGCGGGCCGCCGCGCGACGGTTCCTAGGCGGGCTGCTGCGCGGCCGCGATGCGCTCGTTGCGCAGCGCCTCGTACCAGCGGTCGTCGGTCGGCGGCAGCGCGTTGACGTCGAGGGCCAGCTTCAGCAGCAGGTCCGCGATCAGCGGGTTGCGGGCGAGCACCGGACCGTGCATGTACGTGCCGAACACCGTGTCGTTGTAGGCGCCCTCGGTCCCGTCGCCCGTGCCGTTGCCGTTGCCGAAGCGCACCCGGGCGAGCGGGCGGGCGGTGGGGCCGAGGTGGGTGACGCCCTGGTGGTTCTCGAAGCCGGTCAGCGGGGGCAGGCCGAGGCGCTGGTCGACGTCGCCGAGCACGTCGCCCACGCAGCGCGCGCCCTCGCCGCGCACCGACACCACGTCCAGCAGCCCGAGGCCGGGCTCGCGCTGGCCGAGGTCGTTGATGAACTCGTGGCCGAGGATCTGGTAGCCGGCGCACACCGAGAACACGATGGCGCCGTTCTCCACGGCCCGGGTCAGGCCGCCGTCCCGGCGCAGCCGCTCGGCCGCGAGCCGCTGCGGCCGGTCCTCGCCGCCGCCGATCAGGTAGATGTCCCCGGAGGTCGGGATCGGCTGGTCGCTGCGCACGTCCAGCCGGGCCACGTCCAGGCCGCGCTGCCGGGCGCGGCGCTCCACGACGAGGACGTTGCCCTGGTCGCCGTAGGTGCTGAGCAGGTCGGGATAGATCCAGACGATGCGCAGTTGGTTGTCGCTCACAAAAGTCCCCTGACGTCTCGTGCTCAGTTGCCGACGCGGCGGCGGAGGTCCTGGAACGCCGTGTAGTTGGCGATGACCTCGATGCGGCCCGGCGGGCACGCGGCCACGGCCTGGTCGAGGTTGTCGTAGACCTGGAAGTGCTGGTCGGCGACCTCCAGACGCACCGCCAGGTCCAGCCGGCGGTCACCCACCACGCAGATCGGGTGACCGGTCAGGCGGGTGTAGTCGACGTCCCACAGCCAGGAGGTGTCGGTGCCGTCGGCGGAGCGCGCGTTCACGGACAGGATGACCGGGGCGGGCGGCTGGTCGATCAGGGAGAACGTCTCCAGCCAGCCGGCCGGGTTCTTCGCGAGCAGCAGCCGCAGGTCGCGGCCCTGGAACTGGACGACGTCGTACCGTCCGGCCACCGCCTGCACCTGGTACATGCGCTCCAGCGCGACCTGCGGCGGCACCCCGAACACGGCGGCGACGGCGGCCGAGGAGGCGGCGTTGGCCTTGTTGGCGCGGCCGGGCAGCTGCAGGTGGATCGGCCAGGCCGAGCCGTGCGGGTCGAGGACGTGGTCGCCGGAGAGCGCCCAGCTCGGCGTCGGACGGCGGAAGCCGCACTCACCGCAGAACCAGTCGTCGCCCGGGCGCTGCATCACACCGCCGCAGGACGGGCAGGACCAGGCGTCGTCCTTCCACATCTGGCCGGCGGCGACCCAGATCACGTTGGGGGAGGAGGACGCCGCCCACACCACCAGCGGGTCGTCGCAGTTGGCCACGACCACGGCCTTGGAACCGGCGAGTCCCTCCCGCCAGTTCTCGGCGAGCATGCGGGTCTCGGCGGCGCGGTCGAGCTGGTCGCGCGAGAGGTTCAGCAGCGCGATGCACTTCGGGGCGGTGTCCCGGGCCACGCCGGCCAGGTACTTCTCGTCGACCTCGATGACCCCGTACCGGGCGTCCGAGCTGCCCGCGAGCGCCGAGGTGATGCCGGCCGGCATGTTGGCGCCGAGCGCGTTGGAGACGACCGGCCCCGCCGCGCGCAGGGCCTCGGCGATGAGCCGGGTCGTGGTGGTCTTGCCGTTCGTCGCCGAGACCAAGGTCACGTCCAGGTTCTGGGCGAGCCGGGCGAGGAGGTCGGGGTCGAGCTTGAGCGCCACCCGGCCGCCGATCACCGAACCGCTGCCGCGCCCTGCGGCGCGGGATGCCGCTGCGACCGCCTTGCCCGCGGTCACGGCCAGCTTGGCCCGCGGCGAGAGCGGGTCCGAGTTGCCTGCCATCAGTTCTCGATCCTCCTTGCGTACGCGCCGCGCCTGAAGCCTGACGGCCACGTGGTGTGGACCTCAGCCTATCGAGATCCATTCGCACTCCCGCACCGCGGCACTGTGGCGAACTCGTGTGGGAGGCGCGCACCGACAGGACCTTACTCTTGCGGCCATGCGACAGAGTCCCATCCCCGGCGCCCGCGGCCGCGTGAGGCCCCTCACCCTGCACGGCGATCCCGTCCTGCACGCGCCCTGCGCGGAGGTCACCGACTTCGGCCCCGAACTGGCCCGGCTGGTCGAGGACTTGTTCGCGACCATGTACGCCGCCCAGGGCGTCGGCCTGGCCGCCAACCAGATCGGCGAGCCGCTGCGGGTCTTCGTCTACGACTGCCCCGACGACGAGGACGTCCGTCATCTCGGCCACGTGGTCAACCCCCGCCTGGTCGAGAAGGACGGGGTGGTGGTCCGCGGCCCGGAGGGCTGTCTGTCCCTGCCGGGCCTGGAGGCGGGCACGGAGCGGTACGACCACGCGGTGGTCGAGGGCTTCACCGTGACCGGTGAGCCCGTCACGGTCCACGGCACGGGCTTCTTCGCCCGCTGCCTGCAGCACGAGTGCGACCACCTGGAGGGCCGTATCTACGCGGACCGACTGACGGGCCGGCGCCACCGCAAGCTGATGCGCCAGGTGGCCAGGGCTCCATGGCGCCGAGTGGGTGAGTGACCCCGGGGGCGCGGGGAACTGCGCGACCAGCCCTCACCGGCCCGCGGACGGCCCACGACGGTCAGAACCCCGGGCCTCCCACCCGATCCCCGGCAGCCGCCAGCCGGCCCCACAGCAGATCGGCAAGACTGCGCACCAACTCCGCACGGGAACAAGGCCGTTCCCCCAGCCACCAGTCCCCGGCCGCGTGCATCATGCCGACGATCCCGTGCCCCCACACCCGCGCCAGCCGCTGCCCGCCCGGCCCGAGATCCAGCCGCTCCTCGATGACCTGCGCCAGCTCCTCGCCCATCCGCCGCAGCAGCGGAGCGCTGTGCTTGCCGACGTCGAATCCCGGGTCGCCCGGCTGGCCGCCCTCGGCCGGGTGCATCAGGAAGCGGTAGACCTGGGGCCGCGCCTCGATCGCCGCCAGGTACGTGTCCAATGTCGCCTCGACCCGCTCGCGCCGGTCCGCCGGCGCGTCCAGCGCCGCCCGTAGCGAGTCCAGCAGCGCGTCGGTGTGCCGTTTGGCGAGGGCCGCGTAGAGTCCGCCCTTGTCGCCGAAGTGCCGGTAGAGGATCGGCTTGGTGATGCCGGCCTCCGCCGCGATCGCGTTCATCGAGGCCTGCGGGCCGTCGCGCAGCACCACTCGGTCGGCGGCCTCCAGCAGTTCACGCCGTCGGCGGTCGGCGGACCGTTGCTGATCGGTCCGCTGCGTGGTGTCCATGTGCTCTCCCCACCCGTGCTGTTTCGCTGACGCCTGCGCAAACTAACACTGAAGCCCGCGCCGGACACCGAAAGGGTGCCGACCGGTCGGTAGGAGTTGACGCGGACTACCCACCGGTAACAGACTGGTGTTACCGCAAGTAACATGCACGTGTGCCGCTGGAGGGGACCGACATGGCCGAGTTCACCATGGAGCTCAACGACGAACAGAAGGAGGTCCGCGACTGGCTCCACGGCTTCGCCGCCGACGTGATCCGCCCCGCGGCCGCCGAATGGGACGAGCGTGAGGAGACTCCCTGGCCGGTCATCCAGGAGGCCGCCAAGGTCGGCATCTACTCCCTGGACTTCTACGCCCAGCAGTACTTCGACCCCACCGGCCTCGGCATCCCCATGGCGATGGAGGAGCTGTTCTGGGGCGACGCGGGCATCGCCCTGTCCATCGTCGGCACCGGCCTCGCCGCCGTCGGCGTCCTCGCCAACGGCACCGAGGAGCAGATCGGCACCTGGATCCCGCAGATGTACGGCGACGCCAACGACGTCAAGGTCGCCGCGTTCTGCTCCTCCGAGCCCGACGCCGGCTCCGACGTCGCCTCCATGCGCACCCGGGCGGTGTACGACGAGGCCAAGGACGAGTGGGTGATCAACGGCACCAAGACCTGGGCGACCAACGGCGGCATCGCCAACGTCCACGTCGTGGTCGCGGTCGTCGACCCCGAGCTCGGCTCCAAGGGCCACGCCTCCTTCATCATCCCGCCGGGCACCGAGGGCCTGGCCCAGGGCCAGAAGTTCAAGAAGCACGGCATCCGCGCCTCCCACACCGCCGAGGTCATCCTCGACAACGTCCGTGTGCCCGGCTCCTGCCTGCTCGGCGGCAAGGAGAAGCTCGACGAGCGGCTCGCCCGGGCGCGGGAGAAGGCCAGGCAGGGCGGGGAGCGCGTGAAGAACGCGGCGATGGCCACGTTCGAGGCCTCGCGCCCGGCCGTCGGCGCCATGGCGGTCGGCACCGCCCGCGCCGCCTACGAGGTCGCCCTCGACTACGCCACCACCCGCGAGCAGTTCGGCCGGCCCATCGTCGACAACCAGGGCGTGGCGTTCCAGCTCGCGGACATGCGCACCTCCATCGACGCGGCCCGGCTGCTGGTCTGGCGCGCCTCCTGGATGGCGATCAACGGCAAGCCGTTCACGGCGGCCGAGGGCTCGATGTCCAAGCTCTTCGCCAGCGAGACGGCCAAGAAGGTCACCGCCCAGGCCATCCAGATCCTGGGCGGCAACGGCTACACCCGGGAGTACCCGGTCGAGCGCATGCACCGCGACGCCGCGATCTACACCATCTTCGAGGGCACGAGCGAGATCCAGCGCCTGGTCATCGCCCGCACCCTCGCCGGCGTGCCGATCCGCTAGCGGTGCCTGAGCGGCGTCAGCTGCTCGATGTCGTAGCGCGCCCGGAGCTCCTCGATCGCCGCGTGGTCCGGCGGGCCCCCGGCGCCGAGGATCTCCAGCAGCTCCTCGAAGTACCGCTCGTGGTCCGGCGGCGGGCTCGCCTGGAAGAACATCTTCGCGGGCTCGTCCGTCGGATTGGCGAACGCGTGCGGGCACCCCGGGGGCACGACGATCACCGTTCCCGGCGTCGCCCGCACCACCCGGCTGCCCGAAGCGGACTCCCACCTCTGCCAGTTGTCGGGGGTGCGCACCCGCGGCTCGAAGGCGAGCACGTCCAGCTCGCCTTCGAGGACGTAGAACAACTCCTCGCTGCGGGTGTGCACATGCGCCCCGACGTCGAAGCCCGGCGGCACCACCACCTCGAACGTGGAGGCCATGCGGGAGTGGCTGCCGGTCACCTTGAAGGTCACGTGCTGGGCCGGGGCCTGCACCACCCGGCCCTGACCCGGCGGGACGAGCAGGCCTTCGGTCGCCGTCATCGCCGGTTCACCACGTCACGGGCAGGGCCTCGGGCCCGCGGATCAGCGCGCCCTTCTTGAAGGGCACGTCCTCGGCCGGCACGGCGAGCCGCAGGCCCGGCACGCCGTCCAGGAGCGCGTCGACCAGGAGTTCCGACTCCAGCCGGGCCAGCATGCCGCCCGGGCAGTAGTGCGGTCCGAAGCCGAACGAGACGTGCGGGTTCGGGCTGCGCGAGAAGTCGATGGTCTCCGGGTCGGGGAAGACGTCCGGGTCGCGGTTGGCCGCCAGGTACGACACGTAGATCGCGTCGCCCTCCCGGATCCGCGCGCCCCGGATCTCCACGTCCTCCAGGGCGATCCGCGACAGACCGACCGCGTTGCGGTGCGGGATCCAGCGCAGCAGCTCGTCGATGGCCCGGGGGCGGATCTCCGGCTCCGCCCGCAGCCGCTCGGCGAGTTCGGGCCGGGTCAGCAGCACGTAGAACATCTGGCCGCTGTTGTTGGTGACCGCCTCGCCGCCGATCTGCAGGAGCACGGCGAGTCCGACCGCCTCCTCCAGGGTGACCTCGGCGCGGCCGACCGCGGCGCCGAGCAGCGAGGTCACGTCCTCGCCGGTGGCGCCCTCACGCAGGCCGATGAGGTCGGCGAAGTAGGCGCCCATCTCCTTCTTGGCCTTCTCGCTGGTCTCGGCGCCGTGCGAGGAGGACAGGATCAGCTGCGTCCAGGTGTGCATGTCGTGCCGGTCGGCGGCCGGGACGCCCATCAGCTCGCAGATCACCGCGATGGGGAACGGGCTGAGCACGGCCTCGGTGAGGTCGGCGGGCGGCCCGTCCTGGAGCATCTCGTCGACCAGTTCCGCCAGCATCAGGCGGGACCGCTCGCGCACCCGCTCCACGCCGCGTGCCGTGAAGGCGGCGGCGACGCTGCGCCGCAGCCGGGTGTGGTCCGGCGGGTCGAGGAAGCCGACCGCGCCCCGGGACGGGATGAAGTGCGGGGCCAGCCGGGTGACCTGGCGGTCCATGACGGCCTCGCGGCCGAAGCGCGGGTCGTTGGTGACCATCCGCACGTCGTCGTAGCGGGTGACCAGCCAGGCCCAGCCCTCGCCGTTGGGCAGCCTGATCCGGGTGACCGGACCCTCGTCCATCAGCTCGCGCAGGACCGGGTCGAAGTCCGCGCCGGACAGGTCCAGCGCCGGCCAGTCCCGGACCGGGGGCGGCGTCTCGGTGATCGTCTCTTCGCTCATCTCACATCGTCTCGTCCGCGCGGTGCCAGCGGCCCAGGGCCATCTCGGCGGTGATGCCGGGTCCGAACCCGGCCAGCAGCCCGCGCGCCCCGTGCTCGGGGCCGCCCTCGTCGAACAGCCGGCGCAGCGCGTCCAGGACGACGGCGCTGGCGATGTTGCCGTACTCGGTGAGCGTGGCCCGGCTGAAGCGGAAGGCGTGCGGGTCGACGTGCAGGAAGGTGCTGAGGTCGTCGAGGATGCGGGGCCCACCCGCGTGGACTATGTAGAAGTCCAGGTCGGTGGCGTCCCAGCGGTGGTCGGCGGCCAGGTCCTTCAGCGCCGGCGCGAGCGGCTCCATGGTGGCAGGCACCCGCTTGTCCAGCAGGAAGTGGAAGCCGGTCGCCTTCACGTCGTACATGATCCACTCTTCGGTCTTGGGGATCAGGTACGAACCGTTGCGCTCCAGGCTGACGCCCTCGCCGCCCCGGCCGCGGACCGCGGCGGCGGCGATGCCGTCGCCGAACAGGCCGTTGGACAGCAGCGAGCCGACCCCGATGTCGGTGGGCTGGTAGCACAGCGAGCAGAACTCGCAGGCCACGATCAGCGCGTTGGCCTCGGGGTAGGCCGTGCAGAAGTCGTGCGCCCGGTTGATCGCCGCGCCGCCGGCCGCGCAGCCCAGCTGGGCTATCGGCAGCTGCCGGGTGGTCGGGTCGAAGCCCATCTCGTTGATCAGCCACGCCGTGAGCGAGGGCATCATGAAGCCCGTGCACGACACGTAGATGATCAGGTCGACGTCGGTGGGCAGCAGCTCCGCGTCGTCGAGCGCCCGCTGGATGACCGCGGGCACCCGCGCCTTGGCCTCGGCCGCGTAGAGTTTGTTGCGGTCCTCGAACCCGGGGTGCTTGAGGGTTTCCTCGATGGGCTGCACGATGCGCCGCGTGCGCACGCCGGTGTTCTCGATCAGCCGGAGGGCCAGCGGCAGTTGGGGGTGGTCGGCGTGGCGCTCACGCGCCAGCTCAAGCGTCTCCTCCATCGTGATCACGTGCTCTGGAACGGACACCGAAGGTCTGCACAAAGTCGCCATGAACCGTGCCTGCTTTCGCCTCCCGGAAGGCCCTTCGCCCCCCGGTCAGAAGGTGGTTCACCTCTAGGGGTGGTCCACCCACGATCACCCCTCGGCAGGCCGACTTCGCGCGGGACTACTCCGTCTCGGGGACGCCGTGCCACCCTCGACCCGACCCCCTCACGACGGAGGAAGCGATGACGCACCCGGCCCAGGACCTCCTGCGGACCACCACGGCGGCCCTCGCCCCGGACCCCGGCGCCAACCCCCTCGTCCCCCGGATCGCCGACGGCACGGCCCCCCGCTCCACCCTCGCCGCGCTCGCCCTGGAACAGACCTGGGTGATCCCCGCGGACCGCCGCGCGTTCGAGCACCTGGCCCTGCGCTGCGAGGCCACCGATCCGCAGGCCGCGGCCTTCTTCACGGCGCTCGCGCAGGGCGAGGCGCTGGCGGGCGAGCGACTGGAGGCCTTCGCACGGGCCTGCGGCGCGCAGGAGGCGTCGTACGAACCGCTCCCGGGATGCCAGGCCTACCCCGCGTACGTCGCCTGGCTGGCCCTCAACGCCGCACCGGCGGACGTCGTCCTGGCCCTGACGGCCAACTTCTCGGCGTGGGGCGGCTACTGCGCGACCATCGCCGCCGCCCTGCGCGAGCACTACGGCTTCACCGACGAGGCGTGCGGGTTCTTCGACTTCTTCGCCGAGCCCGCACCCGACCTGGACCGGCTGGCGGAGGCGGCGGTGGGGGCGGCCCTGGACGCCGGGCGCCTCGACGAGCGGCGCGCACGCACCCACGGCCGCCTGCTCCAGACGTACGAGGCGATGTTCTGGACCGCCCTGGGCGAGACGTCCTAGGGACGCCCGGCTACGTCCCGCTCCCGCTGCTGTGCGCGATACAGGCCACATCGATGCGGTCGGCCAGCTTCGCCAGCTCGATGGTCAGAGCCGCCACCGTGTCCTCGTCGAGTCCCGACTCCCCGCCCTCCACCAGCCGCACCCACCGACCCCCCACGGTCCGCAAGAGCTTGCTCACATCCGCCGCAGCCACCTGCAGGGTCCCGCGGTCGTCGACGATCAGAGGCAGAGTCACTTCGCGGTTCACAGACGGGATCGTAGCCCCGCAACACTCACGCACCATGCCAAACAGTGGTGATGTTGCAGAACTCGCGGATTCCGTGCCCGGACAGCTCACGCCCGTACCCGGACCGCTTCACCCCGCCGAACGGGAACGCCGGATGCGAGGCCGTCATCCCGTTGAAGAACACGCCCCCGGCCTCCAGGTCCCGGACGAAGCGGTCCACCTCTGCCTCGTCCCGGGTCCACACGTTGGAACTCAGGCCGAAGGGCGAGTCGTTCGCGACCAGCACCGCCTCGTCCAGGTCGGCCACCCGGTACAGCGTGGCGACCGGTCCGAACGCCTCCTCCCGGTGGATCCGCATCTCGCGCGTGATGCCGGCGAGCACGGTCGGCGCGTAGTACCAGCCCGGACCCTCGGGCCGTTCGCCGCCGCACAGCACCTGGGCCCCGCCGCGCACCGCGTCGTCGACCAGCTCCTCGACATCGCGCAGGCCCTGCTCGCTGGAGAGCGGCCCCACCTCGGTGTCGTCGGACAGGGGGTCGCCGACCTTCAGCGCCCGCATGCCCGCGGCGAACCGCTCCGCGAAGGCGTCGTAGACGTCCGCGTGCACGATGAACCGCTTCGCCGCGATGCAGGACTGCCCGGTGTTCTGCACCCGCGCCGTCACCGCCACCTCGGCGGCCCGGTCCACGTCGGCGGAGGGCATCACGACGAACGGGTCGCTGCCGCCCAGCTCCAGCACCGTCTTCTTGATCATCTCTCCGGCGGTGGAGGCGACCGCGCGGCCCGCGGGCTCGCTGCCGGTGAGCGTGGCCGCCTTGACCCGCTCGTCGCGCAGGATCTCGTCCACGGCGGCGGAGCCGATCAGCAGCGTCTGGAAGCAGCCCTCGGTGAAGCCCGCCCGGTGGAACAGGTCCTCCAGGTACAGGGCGGTCTGCGGGACGTTCGAGGCGTGCTTGAGCAGACCGACGTTCCCCGCCATCAGCGCGGGCGCCGCGAAGCGCACCACCTGCCACAGCGGGAAGTTCCACGGCATGACCGCCAGCACCGGGCCGAGCGGGCGGTAGCGGACCCGGACGCGCGAGGCGCCGGAGTCCTTCACGTCGGAGTCGGCCGGTTCCTCGTCGGCGAGCAGCTCCTCGGCGTGGTCGGCGTACCAGCGCATCGCCTTGGCGCACTTCGCCGCCTCGGCCCGGGCCTGCCGGATCGGCTTGCCCATCTCGGTGGTCATCACGCGGGCGATGTCCTGCTGGTCCTCGTCCAGGAGGTCCGCGGCCCGGTGCAGCAGCCGGGCCCGCTCGCCGAAGGTCGTCGTCCGGTAGGTGCGGAACGTGGCCTCGGCGAGCCGGAGCCGGCGCTCGATCTCCTCCTCGCCCATGGCCTCGTACGTCTTGAGCGTCTCGCCGTTCGCCGGGTTGACCGTCGCGATGGGCATGGCTGACCTCCCTGGGAGCGGGCTGTGTCTCGACCCTCCCGCGCGGCGCGGCGGACCGCAACGCGGGAGCGTCTCCTCAGGGCGAGTGCTCCGCCAGGCGGTCGAGAAACGCCGCCTGGGCCGTGACGATCACCTCGCGGGCCCGGTCCAGCCCGAACCACGCCACCCGGTCCAGCTCGGGGAACTCCTGCAGGCGCCCGGAGCGCGGCGGCCACTCCATCCGGAACGTGCCGGGCACGATCGTCGCCGGGTCGAGGTCCGCCTCGACCGCCCAGGCCGTGACGATCTTGCCGTTGGTCTGCCGGACCTCCCCGAGGTCGAGGGCCCGCCCGTCGGGCGGGGGCAGCCCCAGTTCCTCCCGGAACTCCCGGCGGGCGGCGTCCCAGGCGGACTCGCCGGGCTCGTACTCGCCCTTGGGGACCGTCCACGCCCCCGCGTCGCGCCGGGCGAAGAACGGGCCGCCCATGTGGCCGAGCAGGACCTCGGGGCCGTGGTCCGAGGGGCGGAAGAGCAGCAGTCCCGCGCTGCGCTTCACGGCCTGACCTCCGGGTGGGCGGCCAGCAGCGTCTCGACGGTGTCGGCGTCCTCGGGGCGCTTGTCCTCGCGGTAGCGGATCACACGGGCGAAGCGGAGGGTGACGCCGGCCGGATAGCGGGTGGAGCGCTGCAGGCCGTCGTAGGCGATCTCGACGACGAGTTCCGGGCGGACCGTCACGACGTGGTCGCCGCTGGCGACGGCGAGCTGCTGGAGCCGCTCGGTCTGCCAGGTCAGCATCGCGTCGGTCATGCCCTTGAAGGTCTTGCCGAGCATCACGAGGTCGCCGTCGGCGGTGCGGGCGCCGAGGTGGAGGTTGGAGAGCTTGCCGGTGCGGCGGCCGTGGCCCCACTCCGCGGCCAGGACGACCAGGTCCAGGGTGTGCACGGGCTTGACCTTCAGCCAGGACGCGCCGCGCCGGCCCGCGCTGTAGGGGGCGTCGAGGGCCTTGGCGACGACGCCCTCGTGACCGCGCGAGAGGGTGTCGGCGAGGAACGCCTCCGCGGTGTGCGTGTCGTCCGGCCCGGACACCAGCGTGCGCCGCACCCGCATCGGCTCGGGGACGAGCCGGGCCAGCTCGGCGTGCCGCTCGGTGAACGGCAGGTCGAGCAGGTCGCGGCCGTCGACGGAGAGCGCGTCGAAGAAGACGGGCGAGACCGGGACCGCGCGGGCGGCCGTCGCCACGTCCGTGCGGGAACCGACCCGTCCGGCCGTCTCCTGGAACGAGCGGGGGCGCCCCTCCGCGTCGAAGGAGATCACCTCGCCGTCCAGGATGAACCGCTCCCCGCGCAACCCCAGCACCGCCGCCGTCACCTCGGGCAGCCGGCCGGTGATGTCGTCGAGGGTGCGGGTGTACAGCCGTACGGTGTCGCCGTCGCGGTGCACCTGGACGCGGATGCCGTCCAGCTTCTCCTCCACCGCGCAGGCGCCGAGCTTGTCCACCGCCTCCGCCACCGAGGAGGCGCTGTGCGCGAGCATCGGCAGCACCGGGCGGCCGACGGTGAGGCGGAACCGGTCGAGGGCGGCCGGGCCGTCCCTGAGCAGGGCCTCGGCGACCGCCTGGAGGGAACCGGCGAGCATCACGGCCCGCCGCACGTCCGCGCCCGGCGCCCCGGTCGCCTGGGCCAGGCCCTCGACCGCGACCGCGTCCAGCGCGCCCTGCCGGACCTCGCCGGTGAGCAGCCCGAGCAGGAACCGCTGCTCGTCCGCGGTGGCCGCGCCCATCAACTCCCCGACCAGCCGGGTGCGTTCGCCTTGCGATCCGGGGCCGGACACCTTGGCGAGCTCCGACAGCCGCGCGTCCACCTCCCGCACGGTCAGGCCCGGCTCCGCGGCCGGGTCGACCGCGCGGCCGAGCACCTTCCAGCCCACCCCGATCCGGCCCTGCGGCAGCCGCCCCGCCAGATACGGGATGACGATCGGCACGTCCTCCGCCTCGGCGTCCCGGAAGAGCTCCGCGAGCAGAGCCGTCTTCCGGGACCGCGCCGAGGTGGCGGCGACCTCCTGGGACACTCGGGCCAGCCGGTGCAGCAGCATGCAGTCATGGTGCACCGCGGGCGGTGCCTCTACACCTGGACCGCCGCGTCCAGGTCGCTCATCAGCAGGTCCCCGACGATCGCCGACGCCGCCCGGTACCCGCCGCTCGCCGCGTGCACGACCTGCTCGGCGAAGCCGATGGCGTTGCCCGCGGCCCACACGCCCGGCACGGTCGTCAGGCCGGTCGCGTCGACCACCGGGTAGGCGCCGAACGGCGTCTCGTGCAGGTCGGCGCCGAGCCGCTCCAGCAGACCCGTCTGCGGCACCGCACGCGGGGCGGTGAACAGCACCGAGCGGGCGTGCGTCGTACCGTCCGCGAGCCGGACCCCGGTGAGCCGGTCGTCCTCGACCACCAGCCCCGCGACCTCCCCGGGCACCACGTCGACCCCGGCGGCGGCGAGGCGGCGCAGATCGTCGTCGGACAGCTCCGCCTCGGCGACCGTGTGCAGGAAGAGCCGCACGTCCTTCGACCACTGCGACACCATCAGCGCCTGGTGCACGCTCGCCGGGCTCGTGGCGAGCACCCCGAACGGCTGGTCGCGCACCTCCCAGCCGTGGCAGAACGGGCAGTGCAGCACGTCCCGGCCGAACCGCTCGGCGACCCCGGGGACCGCGGGCAGCTCGTCCTTCAGCCCCGTCGCGACGACCAGCCGCCGGGCCCGCACGGTCCGGCCGCCGGCCAGCACCACGGTGAAGTCCTCGCCCCGCTCGACCCGCACCACCCGGTCCCGTTCCAGCTCGACGCCGTAGCGCGCGATCTCCTCCCGGCCGATCGCGAGGAACTCGGCGGGCGGCATGCCGTCCCGCGACAGGTAGCCCTGCATGTGCGCGGCGGGCGCGTTGCGCGGTTCGCCCGCGTCGACGACCAGCGTGCTGTGCCGGGCCCGCCCCAGCACCAGCGCCGCGGACAGACCCGCCGCGCCCCCGCCGACGACCACCACTGCGTACTTCTCGGTCATGTGACCACCTCCGCTGCCGAGCGTCGCTCCGGCGGTACGGTATTGACAAACGTGTTTGCCGAATCTGCAATACATCCATGACTACGGACGAGGTACTCGCGGGCGTCGGTCCCCGGCTGCGGCAGATGCGCAAGGACCGGGAGGTGACCCTGGCGGCGCTGTCCGAGTCCACCGGCATCTCCGTCAGCACCCTCTCCCGGCTGGAGTCCGGCCTGCGCAAACCCAGTCTGGAACTGCTGCTGCCGATCGCGCGCGCCCACCAGGTGGCGCTCGACGACCTGGTCGGGGCCCCGCCGGCCGGCGATCCCCGCGTGCGCGCGAAGCCGATCGTGATGTTCGGCCGCACCCACTGGCCGCTCACCCGCCAGCCCGGCGGCCTCCAGGCGTACAAGGTGCTCGAACCCCAGCGCAGCCTGGAGCCCGAACCGCGCACGCACGAGGGCTACGAGTGGCTGTACGTGCTGTCCGGGAAACTGCGCCTGGTGCTGGGCGAGCACGACGTGGTGCTCACCGCGGGGGAGGCCGCCGAGTTCGACACCCGGGTGCCGCACTGGTTCGGGTCGACGGGGGAGGGGCCCGTGGAGTTCCTCAGCCTGTTCGGGCCGCAGGGGGAGCGGATGCACGTACGGGCGCGGCCCAGGCAGTCGTGACGCACGCGATACCGGCGGGCCGGACTCTTCCGCGGAAGACGGTTCCCTGATCTGCAAGCGACCGCTTAGTATGCGAACCGACCCCGGTCAGACGAGGCAGTCCCCCGTGGAGGCACCGCATGCAGGCATGGCACGTGCACGAGAACGGCGAGCCGAGCGAGGTGATGCGGCTCGAGGAGGCGGAGCCGCCCACGCCCGGCGAGGGCCAGGTGCTGCTGAAGGTGCGCGCCGCGAACGTCAACTTCCCCGACGCCCTGCTCTGCCGCGGCCAGTACCAGGTCAGGCCGCCGCTGCCGTTCACACCGGGCGTCGAGATCTGCGGCGAGACCGAGGACGGCCGCCGGGTGATCGCCAACCCGGTGCTGCCCCACGGCGGCTTCGCCGAGTACGCCGTCGTCGACTCCGCCGCCCTGCTGCCCGCGCCGGACGCCCTCGACGACGCCGAGGCCGCCGCCCTGCACATCGGCTACCAGACCGGCTGGTTCGGCCTGCACCGCCGCGCCGCCCTGCAGTCCGGGGAGACCCTGCTCGTCCACGCTGCCGCAGGAGGGGTCGGCAGCGCGGCCGTGCAGCTCGGGAAGGCCGCCGGCGCCACCGTCATCGGTGTCGTCGGCGGCTCCCGGAAGGCGGCCGTCGCCAAGGAACTGGGCTGCGACCTGGTCGTCGACCGGCGCGCCGAGGACGTCGTCGCCGCCGTCAAGGAGGCCACCGGCGGCCGGGGCGCCGACGTGATCTACGACCCGGTCGGCGGCGAGGCCTACACCCAGTCCGCCAAGACCGTCGCCTTCGAGGGCCGGATCGTCGTCGTCGGCTTCGCCAGCGGCACCATCCCCAGCCCCGCCCTGAACCACGCCCTGGTGAAGAACTACTCGATCCTCGGCCTGCACTGGGGTCTGTACAACACCAAGAACCCCGCCCTCGTCCGGCGCTGCCACGAGGAGCTCACCGAACTGGCCGCACGCGGCGCGATCAAGCCGCTGGTCAGCGAGCGCGTGCCGCTCGACGGCGCCGCCGACGCCGTGCAGAGGGTCGCGGACGGCCGCACCACCGGCCGCGTCGCCGTCGTCCTGGAGGGAGCGGCATGACCGACGCCGAGGAACTGCGCCGCCGCACCCGCGCGTTGCTGGCCGCCCACCCGCCGGCCGGCACCGACCGGCTGGACTTCCTGCGGGCCCGCTTCGACGCCGGACTCGCCTGGGTGCACTACCCCGAGGGCCTCGGCGGACTGGGCGCGCCCCGCTCCCTGCAGGCCGTCGTGGACGCCGAGCTGGAGGCCGCCGGAGCCCCCGACAACGACCCGCGGCGCATCGGCATCGGCCTCGGCATGGCCGCGCCGACGATCCTCCAGTACGGCACCGAGGAGCAGAAGCGGCGCTACCTGCGGCCGCTGTGGACGGGGGAGGAGGTCTGGTGCCAGTTGTTCAGCGAGCCGGGGGCCGGATCCGACCTGGCCGCACTGCGCACCCGGGCCGTGCGGGAGGGCGGCCACTGGGTGGTCAACGGGCAGAAGGTGTGGACGTCCAGCGCGCACGTCGCCCGCTGGGCCATCCTCATCGCCCGCACCGACCCGGACGTGCCCAAGCACCGCGGCATCACCTACTTCGTCTGCGACATGACCGACCCGGGCGTCGAGGTCCGCCCGCTGCGGCAGATCACCGGCGAGGCCGAGTTCAACGAGGTCTTCCTCACCGACGTCCGCATCCCGGACGAACGGCGCCTGGGCGAGGTCGGCGACGGCTGGAAGGTCGCGCAGACCACGCTGAACAACGAGCGCGTGGCCATCGGCGGCATGCGGCTGCCCCGCGAGGGCGGCATGATCGGCCCCGTCTCCCGGACCTGGCGCGAGCGGCCCGAGCTGCGCACCCACGACCTGCACCAGCGGCTGCTGAAGCTCTGGGTGGAGTCCGAGGTCTCCCGCCTCACCGCCGAGCGGCTGCGCCAGCAGCTCGTCGCGGGCCAGCCCGGCCCCGAGGGCGCCGGCATGAAGCTGGCCTTCGCCCGCCTCAACCAGGAGATCAGCGGCCTGGAGGTGGAACTCCTCGGCGAGGAGGGCCTGCTCTACGACGACTGGACCATGCGGCGCCCGGAACTGGTCGACTTCACCGGCCGCGAGGCCGGCTACCGCTACCTGCGCTCCAAGGGCAACAGCATCGAGGGCGGGACCACCGAGGTCCTGCTCAACATCGTCGCCGAGCGCGTCCTCGGCCTGCCCCCCGAGCCGCGCACCGACAAGGACGTCGCCTGGAAGGACCTCGCCCGATGAGCGACCTGCTGTACGCGGAAGAGGAGGAGGCGCTGCGCGCCGCCGTCCGCGACCTGCTCACCGACCACTGCGACGCGCCCGGCGTCATCGCCCGCACCGAGTCGGACGCCCCGCACCACCGGGCCCTGTGGAAGGCCCTCACCGACGGCATGGGCCTGGCCGGACTGCTGGTGCCCGAGGCGCTCGACGGCCAGGGCGCCACCCACCGCGAGGCCGCCGTGGTGCTGGAGGAACTGGGCCGCGCGGTCGCCCCCGTGCCCTATCTGACGAGCGCGGTCGTCGCCACCGAGGCCCTGCTGGCCTGCGGCGCCGACGACCTGCTGCGCGACCTCGCGGCCGGGACGACGATCGGCGCCCTCGCGGTGGCCCTGAACGTCGCGCCGGGCGCCGCCCACCGCACCGCCCGGCACGAGGACGGCCTGCTGCACGGCGAACTGACCGGCATCGCCGACGCGGCCGTCGCGGACGTCCTGCTCGTCCCCGCCGACGACGGCGGCCTGTACGCGGTCGACGCCGCCGCCGCGACCGTCACCCCGCAGACCTCCCTGGACCTGACCCGGCCCCTGGCCACCGTCACCCTCGACGCGGTCCCGGGCCGGCTGCTGGGCGAGGCCGGACCCGCCGTCCACCGTGCCCTGCGCGCCGGAGCCGGACTGCTCGCCTCCGAACAACTGGGCCTCGCCGACTGGACGCTGACGGAGACCGTCCGCTACCTGAAGGAACGCAAGCAGTTCAACCGGCCCGTCGGCGGCTTCCAGGCGCTCAAGCACCGCCTCGCCCAGCTCTGGCTGGAGGTCGTCAACCTCCGCGCCGCCGCCCGCAACGCCGCCGACGCCCTGACGACCGGCGAGGACGTCGAGGTGGCGGTCACCGTCGCCCAGGCCTACGCGGCCACGGTGGCCGTCCACGCCGCCGAGGAGGCCCTGCAACTGCACGGCGGCATCGGCATGACGTGGGAGCACCCGGTGCACCTGTACCTGAAGCGGGCCAAGGCCGACTCGATCGCCTACGGCACCGCGGGCGCCCACCGGGAGGCACTGGCCCGGCTGGTGGACCTCCAGGCTCCCTGAACTCCACCCGGCCGCCTCACGGACACATCCGGCCGACACCGTACGCGGAAGCCCGCCCCACCCGGGGCGGGCTTTCCGCGTATGCGTCCGCCCCGGTGCGGCGAGGTGAAGTGAACGGACGGCGGCGGTCCGGCCAACTCCGCTCCCGGGCCTGCCTCTTGACGCTGCCGCGCGCCCATACTCACAGGGTTCCCGTACGGCACCTCCAGGGAGGCAGAGCATGGCCCTCACCACCCGCCGCAGAGCCCTCACCACCCTCGGCGCGGCCCTCGCGGGCTCGATCGCCCTTCCCGCGACTCCCGCGGGGGCCGGTGAACGAGGGCACCGGCCCCGCCCCTTGTGGCGCGCCCACGCCCACAACGACTACGAGCACCCGCGCCCGCTGCTCGACGCCCTCGACCACCGCTTCGGCAGCGTCGAGGCCGACATCCACCTCGTGGGCGACCAACTCCTGGTCGCCCACGACCCGGAGGACCTCGACCCGTCCCGCACCCTGGAGTCCCTCTACCTCGACCCGCTCGCGGCCCGCGTCCGGGCCAACCACGGCCGGGTTCACCGCGGCCACCGCGGACCGCTGCAACTGCTGATCGACATCAAGACCGAGGGCTCCTCGACCTACCTCGAACTCGACCGCCACCTGCGGCGCTACCGGCACCTGTTCACCACCTACGCCCACGGCCGCGTCCACCGCGGCCCGGTCACCGCCGTGATCTCCGGCGACCGCGCCGCCCGCGCCCCGATGGAGGCCCAGACCGTCCGGCGGGCCTTCTACGACGGCCGCCTCGCCGACCTCGGCAGCCAGGCCCCGGCCTCCTTCGTCCCGCTCATCAGCGACAACTGGACGCTCAACTTCACCTGGCGGGGCGTGGGCGCGTTCCCCGACGCCGAACGGCACAAGCTGCGGAGCATCGTCGACTCCGCCCACCGGCGGGGACAGCGGGTGCGCTTCTGGGCGACCCCGGACCTGCCCGGGCCCGCCCGTGACGCGCTGTGGGGCGAACTGCTCGCCGCCGACGTCGACCACCTCAACACCGACGACCTCGCCGGACTCGAGGCCTTCCTGGACGCCCGCCGGGCGGCTCCGGCGCGCACGTAGGTACGGGCCGGACACCACACGTTCGGCGGACAGGTCAGCCGCCCGGACGAACCCTCCGCTACGCCACACTTGCCGCCGAACGCCGTGAACCGGACAAGGCGGCGTGGCGGAGGAGTCGACGATGGCCATTTCCATCTCTGTGGTGCTGCTGCTGGTGATCCTGGCGGTGATCTTCCTGCGCACCGGCGGGCTGAAGGTCTCCCATGCGCTGGTGTGCCTGCTGCTCGGCTTCTACCTGGCGAGCACCAGCATCGCCCCCACCATCCACAGCGGCATCACGGCGACGGCGGAGATCGTCAGCAGCCTGCGGCCCTGACGCCATACCCCCTCGGGGCCCTTGGGAGCCTCGGGGGCCTTCATGGTCCCGCAGGACCCTCACGGTGCTCAGGGTCCTGCGGGGCCTCAGGTTGCTGTGGGGCCTCAGGTCCTGCGCGGCCTCACGGCCCCGAGAACACGCCGATGCCGTTCGCAACGGCCCGTTCGGCACCGCCGCTGGGATGGTTGCGCACCGTGACCGCGCTCGCGCCCGGCTTGCGGGCCACCAGCGTCGACGAGCCGCCGCCGTCCAGGCTGAACGCGTCGTCCGCGCCCAGTTTCCGCATGGTGTCCGCCACTTCGGCGATCGTGAGGCCGCTGCGGTAGGCGGCGGCCCCGTCCACCGCGAACAGCAGCACGCGCCGCCCGCCCTCGGCGATCCCCACGGCCGTGCGCACGGCCGACGCCGTGTCGTCCAGCCCCGCCAGCGGCTGCCCGCCCGCGAGGACCGGGTAACCGCCGAGCGCGGCGCGGTACGCCGCGCCGTCCGTGGCCGCCACGAGACGGTGCTCGACCTCGACCGCGGCCCCGGTGGAGAGCTTGCGCAGCTGCTGGGCGCCCGCCTCCCGGCCGACCAGCACCGTCGTCCCCGCGGCGATCGCTCCGCTGCCCGGGGCGTCGGCCGCCGCGACGACCTTGCCGTCGCGGACCGTCACCTCGTACGTGTCCGTGCTGCAGGGCGCGGCCCGGTCCGTGTCCGTACCGCAGGTGGCACGCACCCGGGAGACGGCACCCCACTCGGACGTGAACGCCCCGACCGAACCCACCGGCAGCGCGTACTGGTTGAGCCCGCCCAGCGGCAGCTGCCCCTCGGCCGTACGGACCGAGCCGTCCAGGGCCAGCCGGTCCAGCCGCGCCACTCCGTCCGTGCCGACGCCGAAGACGTCCTCGGTGGTCGTGCCGGGTGGCAGCGCCGGGCCGAAACGCTGGCCCTTCGGCACGGCCGCCTTGAGCGTCCGCCCGGCCGCGATCGCCGGGCCCACACTCGCCCCCGTCACCTCCACGCCCGGGTGCTGCGCCTCGCTGATGTTGAAGAAGTCGCCGTTGACACCGGCGACCGCTCCCTGGGCATCGGCCATCCGCGAGACCTGCGCCCGGGAGGCCACCGCCCCGGGATACAGCAGATCCACCTTCACCTGCGGGTTGCTCAGGTCGACCCGCACCACGTGCGCGTGCGTCACCCCCTTCGCCGCCTTGATGTCGAACTGCTCGTACGTGACGCCCGGCGCGACCCGCACGGCCTTCTGGACGGCGCCGGCCGGTGCCGCCCCCGCCAGGGCCGCACCGGCCAGCGCGCCGAACGCCGTGAGGAACGCCAGCACCGCTCTGCCCGCTCCGCGTCTGTGACGGCCTGTCATCGTGCCCCCTGATGTCTCGTCAGATGTCCGACACTCAGGGGCAGTGCACCAGACCGCGCCGGCCGGCGGGGTGGCCGAGCGCCGACAACGCGGGAACGGCTGAAAAAACGCACCCCTCCGGGTGCTTCAGCGGTCGCCCGTTCCGGTGCCGGCCGGGGAGCTTCAGCGCTCTCCTGTCCGCGTGCCGTACGGGAGGGAGGGATGCTCGGCGGTGGCGGTGGAGGTGGAGGTGGCGGTGGCGGTGGCGGTGGCGGTGCCGGTGGAGGTGGTCCGTGCCGGTGCCGGCCGGGGTGCTCAGTGGTGGTCTGTTCCCGTGCCGAACGGGGTGAAGAACGCCGGAGTGTGGTCGATCGGCGAAGCGGGGCGCCAGGTGGTGAGGGCCTGCGCGCTGCACACGAAGAGCTGCTCCGGCGGCCGGTCCAGGGCGAACCAGCGCCAGCGGCCCACGCTCTCCCCGGGCTGGTCCGAGGGCTCGCCCCGCCAGGCGGTGACCAGGGCGGGCACGGTCACCCGGACGACACCGCCCGCGTCGTCCAGGAGCGTCCCGAGCAGCCGGACGTCCTCGGGCCGGGCCGCCAGGCCGGTCTCCTCGCCGAGCTCGCGCACCACCGTCTCCTGCAATGACTCCCCGGGCTCCACCGTCCCGCCGGGCAGCTCCCACGTCCCGCGCCGGTGCCGCCCGAGCAGCAGACCGCGCGGCCCGTGCAGGATCGCGCCCACCCCGAGCGCCGCGTGCGCGACCGGTGGCTTGGCGACACGCGGCCGGGAGGAGACCCGGACCGGCCGCGTCACCCGGAAGAGCCGGTAGGACGCCCGGTTGCCCGGCTGGGGCGTGTCCAGCGTGTCGACCTGCTCCACCCGCAGCCCGTACTCGGTCAGCAGGTCCGTCCACACCTCGGTCGTGAGGACCCACATGTGCACCGTGACGTCCGGGCCGCCGGCCAGCCGCAGGGTCTCGGGCCGGGCGGCGACCCGGTCCGACGGCCCGTCACCCCGCGCGTTGGTGTGCAGCACCGTGAAGCAGAGCCTGCCCCCCGGCCTGAGCGCTCCCGCCAGGGCGGGCAGCAGCCGGTGCGGATCGATGTACGGGACGGCGTTCACGGAGTAGACGACGTCGTACGGCTCCGCCGTGCGCAGGTGCTCCACCGCGTCGGCCAGGACCAGCCGCAGCCCGGGCAGGGAGCCGTACCGGGCAAGGGCCCGCTCGTACTGGCCGGCCGAGGCGTCGACCGCGTCCACCAGCGCGCCGTGTGCCCTGACCAGATGGGCGGCCTGCCGGGCCGGACCGCACCCGAGGTCCAGCACCCGCCGCCCCGCCAGCTCCCCGAGCACCTCGACCCCGGGCCCCGCGCCCTCGAAGCCCCAGTCGACGCGGGCCGCCTCGGGCAGCACCGTGCCGCGTTGAAGGTGGTGGACGCCGTACCTGTGCCAGGCCTCGGCGTTGACGGCCTCGGGTGATCCGGTCGCCACCGCTCAGCCGCCCGCCACGGCGTCGCGCGGCAGCACCGTGACCCGGTGGAAGTTGCAGCCGGTGCCCTTCGGCTCGTCGGCCGCCGGGCGGGTCTGGTGGGCCTTGAGGGCGCTGCTGACCAGGGTGAGCAGCAGGTCGACGTCCGCCTCGCAGTCCAGGTGGACCGTCAGCCAGCACGAGCCGGGAACCAGGTGGATCGCGCTCGATCCGGACAGGTCGTAGTGGAAGCGCTGGATGGCCCGGCGGGTGAGGTGGAGGTCCACGTCCCGGTCCGAGTGGAAGTGGACGATCTCGTCGCGGACGGAACGGAGCGCCCGTCCGGTGCCGCAACTCGCCGGGCCCGCCGTCAGGTCGGGCCAGGCCTGCAGACGCTCCAGGGCGCGTCGGGCCAGAGTCATGACCCCATCGTCGCCTGCTCACCGCGCCGCAACCAGTGGTTGAGCGATTTGTAACCGGGACGTGAGGCACGAAGGCGGGGTCATCGCCCCGGCGCTCAAGCCGATTTGACCAGTCTGAGGTAGCGCTTCCAGTCCCAGTGCCGGCCCGGATCCGTGTGGTCGCTGCCCGGCACCTCGTGGTGGCCGATGATGTGCGCGCGGTTGCGGGGGATGTCGTACCGCGCGCAGATCGCCGCGGTGAGCCGGGCCGACCGCTCGTACATGGCGTCGGTGAAGTACCCGGGCCGGTCCACCCAGCCCTCGTGCTCGATACCGATGCTGCGGGTGTTGTAGTCCCAGTTCCCCGCGTGCCAGGCGATGTCGGCCTCGCGCACGCACTGCGCCACGTGCCCGTCGGAGGAGCGCACCACGTAGTGCGCGGACACCTTCTTGGCCGGATCGCGGAAGACGGACAGCGTGCCGGCGTAGGTCGTCTGCGCCACGTGGATGACCACGTAGTGCAGCGGGTGGGCGCGGGGGCGGTGCGACGGCGTGTAGTTGGCGCGCGTCGCCGGATGCCATGCCGCTCCGGGGTGGTCGACGGGCCGGGAGCGGGCCGCGGCGTGCGTGTCGGGAAGCAGGGCGAAGGGGACGGCGGCGAGGGCGGCTCCGGCGAGGAGGCCGCGCCTGCTGGGGAGGGAGGGTGTCCGGTCCATGATGGTGCCTTCCGGGTCCGGCGGTCAGGGCGTCAGGTGCTCGACTGCGGAGCGGCGGCCGGTGTGGTCGCGGCCCGCACGCATCAAGTTACGGCGCGTGACGGCCGGTCCGAAGGACACGATGCGTTTCGGTGGACGGGCGCGGGCTTGTGGACAACTCGCTCACCCGGCCGGGTGATTCCACCCACGTGACCCGGACTGCGTCCCGGTTTCCGGCCGTTGGCCGGCCGCTGTCGTCAGGCTCGCCCGGCGACGCCCGCCGGGTCGTCCAGCACCGCACGCACGACCGAGTGGGCCGCGCCGAGCAGCGGCCCCTCGGGGCCCAGCCGGGACACGGACACGGGACAGGCCGGGCCCGCGGTGCGCCGGGCCAACTCGTCCCGCAGGGCGGGCAGCAGCCAGGGCGCCAGCCCGGACAGCTCTCCGCCCAGCACCACACTCTCGGGGTCGAGGAGATTGACCGCGCCGGTCAGGGCGACGCCGAGCGCGGTGCCCGCGTTGCGCAGGGCCCGGCGGACGTCCTCGTCGCCCTCCGCCGCGCGTCCCGCGAGCAGCCCGACCCGGTCCTCGTCCGGCTCCAGGCCGGCGGCGCGCAGCACCGCCTCCTCACCGGCGTACTGCTCCAGGCAGCCGCGCCCTCCGCACCCGCACTCCGGTCCGTCCGGCCGGACCGGGACGTGGCCCAACTCGCCCGCGAAGCCGCGCGTTCCACGCAGCAGCCCGCCGTCCACCACGACCGCCGCGCCGATGCCGATCTCCGCCGACACGTGCAGGAAGTCGCGGGGGGTGGCCTCGCCGAGCCAGAGTTCCGCCAGGGCACCGAAGTTGGCTTCGTTGTCCACGGTCAGCGGGAGGTCCGCCGGCAGCAGCGCGCCCAGGTCGGTGTCGTGCCATTCGAGGTTCGGGGCGCGCACCACGGTCCGGGCGTCTCGCGCCACCAGGCCCGGTACGGCCACGGCGAGCCCGGCGGGCCACAGCCCTTCACCCTCCACCTCGGCGACGACCCGGTGGATCAGTTCGGTGAGCTCGGCGAGCACCGGTTCGGGGGCGCGGCCGCGGTTCGCGCCCTGGCGTATCACCCGTGCCCGGGTCGTGCCGCGCAGGTCGACGGCGCAGACCGCGAGGTGGTCGACGCCGACCTCCGCGCCGATCCCGGCCGGGCCGCGTCCGCTGACCGCGAGCGCGGAGCCCGGGCGGCCCACCCGGCCCGGCCGCTCGGGCCCGAGCTCCTCCAGCAGCCCCGAGCGGATCAACTCGTCGACGAGCGTGGACACCGCCGCCCGGGTCAGGCCGATCCGCGAGGCGACGGCGGCCCGGGACAGCGGACCCTCGGCGCGCACGGTGTGCAGGACACGGGCCAGATTGCGGCGGCGCATGCCCCGCTGGGTGTCGGGCAGCGCGCGCCCCGGCCCGGCGGGGTGGGTCTCGTGCGGCGAGCGTCCCGGGCCGGTGGGAGGGGGCTCGTGCGGCGAGCGTCCCGGGCCGGTGGGAGGGGTCTCGTGCGGCGAGTGTCCCGGGCCGGCGGGAGGGGTCTCGTGCGGCGAGCGTTCCGCCCCGTGGGGAGGGGTCTCGTGCGTCGAGTGTCCCGCCCCGTCGGGACGGGTCTCGTGCGGCGGTGCGGTCATGCCTGACGCCAGTCCTCAGTGGGTGTCGGTGGGCCGCTCCAGCAGCGGAGCCGCGTCGGAGAGTACCCCGGCGATCCTGTCCAGCGTCTCCTCGTCCCGCTCCACGGCGTCGAGCACCGGCCCGGCGGCCGTGTCCCACCGTCGGGCGACCGCCGCCGGGTCCTCGCCGGTCAGCAGCCCGGCAGCCTGCGCGGCGGCGCCCAGCGCCACCAGTTCCCTGGCCTCGGGCACCTGCACGGGACGACCCGACAGCCGCCGTACGGTGTCCTGCCACGCCCTGCCCCGGGCTCCGCCGCCGATCAGCAGCAGGGGTGCCGAGGGGTCGGCGTCCTCGTCGAGGACCAGGTCGAGCGCGCCCAGCAGGGAGTGGACGGCGCCGTCGTAGGCGGCCTGGAGCAGCTGGCCGGCGGTGGTGTCGTGGCGCAGGCCGTGCAGCAGGCCCGAGGCGTTCGGCAGGTTCGGGGTGCGTTCGCCGTCCAGGAAGGGCAGCAGGGTGACGGCCGTGCCCGGTTCGACGGCCTCGCGGTCCAGGCCCAGCAGCGTGGCGACGCGGTCGACGGCGAGCGTGCAGTTCAGCGTGCAGGCCAGCGGCAGCCAGTCGCCGCGGGCGTCGGCGAAGCCCGCCACCGTGCCGCTCGGGTCGGCCGGCCTGTGCCGCGACACGGCGTACACCGTGCCCGAGGTGCCCAGGCTCATCACCGGAGTACCCGGGCGGACGCCCAGGCCCAGCGCCGCCGCGGCGTTGTCGCCGGTGCCGGGCGCGACCAGGGTTCCCTTGGAGAACGGCAGGTCATGGCCGTCGCGCACGGTGCCCGCCACCTCGCCGGGCCGGACCACGCGGGGCAGCAGCGCCGGGTCGAGCCCCACGTGCGCCAGGATCTCCTCGTCGTACGCCTCCGTGCCCGAGGCCCACCAGCCCGTCCCCGAGGCGTCGCCGCGGTCGGTCGTGCCCTGACCCGTGAGCCGCTCGGTCAGGTAGTCGTGGGGCAGGCGCACCGCCCTCGTGGCGCGAACCGCCTCCGGCTCGTGCTCGGCCAGCCACGCCCACTTGGTGACGGTGAAGGAGGCGGCCGGGACGCTCCCGGTCCGCTCGGCCCAGAACTTCGCTCCGCCCAGCTCCTCCGTGAGGCGGCGGGCCTGCGGCGCCGAGCGCACGTCGTTCCAGAGCAGGGCCGGGCGCACCGGCTCGCCCCGGCCGTCCAGGGTGACCAAGCCGTGCTGCTGGCCGCCCACCGACACCGCGGCGGCCTCGTGTGCCGCCTCACCGCACTGGCGCAAGGCCTCGCGGAGCGCGTCCCACCACTGGCGCGGGTCGCTCTCGCGCCCGGCCCCGGAGGAGACCGTGTGCGACGCCTGGCCGCTCGCGACGACCCGGCCGGTGGCCGCGTCGACGACCAGCGCCTTCGTGGACTGGGTGGACGAGTCCACACCGACGACGAGCGGACCCTCGGCTGCTGACATCGGGCTTCTCCCTACTGCGCGTGGCACGTGTCTCCGTTCGGAGGCACGTTGTCTCTTCCCAGAGCGGTCCTCGCATACTAATTTGTAAATCGGCATGACGAATAGCCCCAACGAGCAAGGAGCCGCGGCATGAGCTACCAGCCCACCCCCGATGACAGGTTCACCTTCGGCCTGTGGACCGTCGGCTGGCAGGGACGGGACCCCTTCGGTGACGCCACGCGGCGTGCCCTGGACCCGGTCGAGACGGTGCAGCGCCTGGCCGAGCTCGGCGCCCACGGCGTCACCTTCCACGACGACGACCTGATCCCCTTCGGCTCGAGCGACACCGAGCGCGAGGCCCACGTCAAGCGCTTCCGGCAGGCGCTGGACGCCACGGGCATGAAGGTCCCGATGGCCACCACCAACCTCTTCACGCACCCGGTCTTCAAGGACGGCGCGTTCACCGCCAACGACCGCGACGTGCGCCGCTACGCGCTGCGCAAGACCATTCGCAACATCGACCTCGCCGCCGAGCTCGGTGCCCAGGTGTACGTGGCCTGGGGCGGCCGGGAGGGTGCCGAGTCGGGTGCCGCGAAGGACGTCCGCGCGGCCCTGGACCGGATGAAGGAGGCCTTCGACCTGCTCGGCGAGTACGTCACCTCCCAGGGCTACGACCTGCGCTTCGCGATCGAGCCCAAGCCGAACGAGCCGCGCGGCGACATCCTGCTGCCGACGGTCGGCCACGCCCTGGCGTTCATCGAGCGCCTGGAGCGCCCGGAGCTGTACGGCGTGAACCCCGAGGTCGGGCACGAGCAGATGGCCGGGCTGAACTTCCCGCACGGCATCGCGCAGGCGCTGTGGGCGGGCAAGCTCTTCCACATCGACCTCAACGGCCAGTCCGGCATCAAGTACGACCAGGACCTGCGCTTCGGCGCCGGTGACCTGCGAGCGGCGTTCTGGCTGGTCGACCTGCTGGAGTCGGCGGGCTACACCGGGCCCCGCCACTTCGACTTCAAGCCGCCGCGGACCGAGGACCTGGACGGCGTGTGGGCCTCGGCGGCGGGCTGCATGCGCAACTACCTCATCCTCAAGGAGCGCGCCGCCGCCTTCCGGGCCGACCCGGAGGTCCAGGAGGCCCTGCGCGCGGCCCGTCTGGACGAGTTGGCCCAGCCCACCGCGGCGGACGGCCTGCAGGCCCTGCTCGCCGACCGTTCGGCCTTCGAGGCGTTCGACGTCGAGGCGGCCGCGGCCCGCGGCATGGCCTTCGAGCGCCTGGACCAGCTGGCCATGGACCACCTGCTGGGCGCGCGCGGCTGAAGCGGCTCCGGTGGCCCTGTACGCGCGTTCGTGGTCCCCGGTGGGCCCGCACGCGCGCGTGCGGGCCCCGACCGGTCACGACGCCGGGCCGGCGGACGGGCCATTCCGGTGCATGGCGGTCCCGCCATGCACCGGAACCGTGCGGTCCGTGCCATGAGCGCGTATCAGCTTCCGCGCGCCCCTCCCGCGGCGGTCGGTACGCGGCGACTGTGGTCCGTATGGCCATGCCGCCCGTACCGCCTCACCCGCCCCGGTCTCCCCGGCGCCGGAATCCGCTGCTCCTGCTGCTGGCCGTGCTCGTGGCCGTCGCTGCCGTGTCCGTCGTGGTGCTGATGGCCTCGGGGCGGGACGACCCGCCGGACGACGAGCCGCCCGGAGCCGGTACGAGCAGCACGCCCGCGCCGTCCATCGGCATCCCCACGAAGTTGCCCAGCGAGCTGCCGACTCGTCTGCCCTCGGGCTTTCCGACGCGGCTGCCCAGCGAGCTGCCGAGTGATCTGCCGAGCGCGTTGCCGAGTGATCTGCCGAGCAATCTGCCCAGTGGGCTGGAGTCGCTCCTTCCGTCCCTGGGCCTCGGCGAGTGAGCTACTGCCCCGGAGCCGGAGCGGCCCCGTCACCGGCGGACTCCGCCGACGCCAGTGCCGTCGCCGGATCCTGGGCGGCGGCCCCCACGGGCTGCCAGCGGCCGCGCTCCTTGCGGTAGGGCCACCACCGGCCGTCCCGGCCCAGGCGCAGCTGCACCGGTGCGCCGACGGCCGTCCACCGGTTGGCCCGGGCCCGCAACTCGGGCCGTTCGTCCGGGTCCCAGGCCGTCTCCAGGGCGGCACGCGCGCGTGCCAGGGCTTCGCCCTCGACCCGCCACTCCTCGTCGAGGACGGACAGGGCGTCCACGCCGCCGTGGTGCCAGGCGCGCACGGCCGCCGCCAGTCCCTCCCGGCCGCGTCCCGAGCCGTCGGCGAGCCGGTCCGTCATCTCCCGGCCGGGAGGGGCCTGGTGCCCCACCGCCTGCTGCCCGGCGGCCGCCTGTGTCCCGGCGGCCGTCTCCTGTGCCTGTCCGGCGGTCGCCTTCTCCCTGCCGGTCGCCTTCTCCCTGCCGGTCGCCTTCTCCCTGTCGGTCGCCTCCTGCCCGGCTTCGCCCGCGGCCAGTCGTACGGCGTCCTGTGCGGGCGTCAACTCGGGCTCCCAGGCGCCCCGCAGCGCCTGGGCGAGCAGCCGATGGGCCCGTCCCGCGGTCCGCGCTGCCAGGAACTCCAGCGCGGCCGGATCGACGCCGGGCGCCGGCGCCGTCTCGGCGTCCAGTGAGGGCGGCGCCCCGGGTCCGTCGGGCAGGGCGGGCAGCCCGGGCAACGGCGGCAAAATGTCACCGGCGGCGTACGCCTCGGCGGCGTCCACGCCCTCCGCCCCGGGGGACTCCGCGGCCGACGCGCCGCCGCTGCGCCGGTGCAGGTCGCCCAGCACCCCGTCCTCGGGGCGTCCCCGCATCAGCAGCAGGACGAACGGGTCCTGGTCGAGCAGCCGCGCCACCTGGTAGCAGAGCGCCGCCGTGTGCCTGCAGTGGTCCCACGCCCCGCAGTCGCACTCCGGCTCCAGGTCGCCCAGGCCCGGCAGCAGGTCGACGCCCGCCGCCGCCGCGTCCTCGACCAGTTGCGGTGGCATCTCCCGGTCCAGCAGCGCCGCCACGTGCCCGGCCCGCTCCACCGTCATGTCCAGGAAGCGGTCCCACTGCCCGGGCGACAACTGCTCCAGCAGGACGTCGGCCCGGTGCGCCGTGTGGTCGCGGTCCTGGACGACCGCCGTCAGCCGGCCCGGACGTACCGACACCGCGCCGACCGCCCCCGCGCGGGCGAGCCTGCGGCCCGCCTTGAGCTGAGCGGAGTCCAGCGCCGTGTCCTCCAGCGCCTTCAGCCACGTCTGTCCCCACCAGGACTGCGCGAAACCACGCCCGCGCGCGGGCGGCAGCGCCGCGAACGTGCGCTCCGTGTCACCGTCGTACCGAGTCATCGCAGGTCCCCTCGCAGTGCGACCAGATCGGCCAGTTCCGCGTCCGTCAGCTCCGTGAGCGCCGCCTCGCCGGAGCCGAGGACCGCGTCCGCCAGCTCCCGCTTGCGGTGCAGCAGTTCCGCGATGCGGTCCTCGATGGTGCCCTCCGCGATGATCCGGTGCACCTGCACGGGCCGGGTCTGCCCGATGCGGTAGGCGCGGTCGGTCGCCTGCGCCTCGACGGCCGGGTTCCACCAGCGGTCGTAGTGCACCACGTGTTCGGCCCGGGTGAGGTTCAGGCCGGTGCCGGCCGCCTTCAGCGACAGCAGGAACACGGGCACCTCACCGTCCTGGAAGCGCTGGACCATGGCCTCCCGCTCGGCGACGGGCGTCCCGCCGTGCAAGAACTGCGAGGGCGTGCCGCGGGCGGCCAGGTGCCGTTCCAGGAGGCGGGCCGTCCGCACGTACTGCGTGAAGACCAGCACGCCCGCCCCCTCGGCGAGGATCGTGTCGAGCAGTTCGTCCAGCAGCTCCAGCTTCCCGGAGCGTCCGGCGACCACCGGCCGCTCCTCCTTGAGGTACTGCGCCGGGTGGTTGCAGATCTGCTTGAGGCCGGTCAGCAGCTTCACGATCATGCCGCGCCGGGCCATGCTGTCGGCGCCGGAGATGTCCGCGAGCGCCTCGCGCACCACGGCCTCGTACAGCGCCGTCTGCTCCGGCGTGAGCGACACGGCGTGGTCGGTCTCCGTCTTCGGCGGCAGTTCGGGGGCGATGCCCGGATCCGATTTGCGGCGGCGCAGCAGGAACGGCCGTACGAGCCGGGCCAGACGGTCCGCGGCGACCGGGTCCCGGCCGCCCTCCACGGCCTCCGCGTACCGCCTGCGGAAGGTGCCGAGCCGGCCCAGCAGCCCCGGCGTCGCCCAGTCGAGGATGGCCCACAGCTCCGACAGGTTGTTCTCCACCGGGGTGCCCGTGAGCGCCACGCGCGCGCGTGCCCCGATGGAACGCAGTTGCCGCGCGGTGGAGGAGTACGGGTTCTTCACGTGCTGCGCCTCGTCCGCCACGAGCATGCCCCAGGGCACCTCGGCCAGCCGGGCCGCGTCCAGACGCATCGTGCCGTACGTGGTGAGCACGAACTCCCCGTCGGCGAGGTCCTCCAGAGCGCGCCGAGGCCCGTGGAAGCGCCGCACGGGCGTGCCGGGCGCGAACCGCTCGATCTCCCGCTGCCAGTTGCCCATCAGGGACGTGGGGCAGACCACCAGGGTGGGCCCGGCGGACCGCGCGTCGGTCTGCCGGTGCAGGTGCAGCGCGATCAGCGTGACCGTCTTGCCCAGACCCATGTCGTCGGCGAGACAGCAGCCGAGGCCCAGCGACGTCATGCCCACCAGCCAGTTCAGGCCGCGCCGCTGGTAGTCCCGCAGTGTGGCCGCGAGGGCGGCCGGCTGGGCCACGGGCTGCTGTGCCTCGGGATCCGCGAGCCGCTCGCGCAGTGCCGCCAGCCAGCCGGTGGGCCGTACCTCGACCCGGTGGCCGTCCACCTCGGTCCAGCCCGTGAGGGCGGCGCTCAGGGCGTCCACCGGGGTGACCTTGCGGTCCTGCCGGGAGCGGGCGAGTGCCACCTCCCGGGGGTCGATCAGGACCCACTGGTCGCGCAGCCGTACCACCGGGCGCTTGGCCTCGGCGAGCCGGTCGAGCTCCGCGCGGCTCAGTCTCCGGTCGCCGAGTGCGAAGGACCAGTCGAAGGCGAGCAGCGCGTCGGCGGACAGGAACGACGGCACGGTGTCCGAGGAGCGGCCGGAACCCCGCTCGTCGCCGGAAGGGCCCACCTCCGCGCGCGTGGTGAACTCACGGGTCAGCTCCCTGGGCCAGTGCACGTCCACGCCGGCCGTCGCCAGGGCGCGGGCACCCGCGCCGAGGAGTTCGGTGACCTCGTCGTCGGCGAGGTCCACCGCGTCCGGCACCGTCGCCGACAGCAGGGGAGTGAGCGGGGCCCAGGCCCGGGCGGCCCGGCGCAGGGCGAGCAGGGCGTCCATCCGCGCGCGGGGGCCGAGGGCCTCGTCCGCGCTGCCTGCCCAGACGTCCGCGGCGTCCGCGACGAGTGCCGGATCGCTCACGCCGTGCACCTGCAGCACGGCCCGGAACGTCACGTCGGCGTCGAAGTCCTCGCCGACGTCGTCGGCCGTTCCCGTCAGGCCGTGCGCCTCGACGCGCAGCGACAGCCGCACGCCCGCGTCGAGACCCGCGGCGACGTCGGCGGCCCAGGGGCGCTGCCGGGGCAGATGCACCGGCTCCCGCGACGCGTAGGCGGGCCCGGCCGTCACCAGGGGCGCGGCGGGGGAGCGGGGCAGGGTGTCGGCCACGGCGTCGAGGAAGGCGCGCAG
This sequence comes from Streptomyces sp. DT190, assembly GCF_049846985.1. NCBI lineage: Bacteria > Bacillati > Actinomycetota > Actinomycetes > Kitasatosporales > Streptomycetaceae > Streptomyces > Streptomyces sp. DT190. The sequence continues at coordinate 117,554 of NZ_JBNCNM010000008.1, forward strand.
GAGCCGCTCCGGCTCGGGCAGCAGCAGAGGCCCGGCGCCGGGCAGTGGTGCGGCGCCGGGCAGCGGTACGGCGTGCGCCTCGGGAGGCATCGCGGCGGCGAGGTGGCGCAGGGCCTCGACGTCCTGGGCGCACAGCGGGCCCACGCGCCAGGCGTCGTGGTCGCCCGGCGACAGCCCCGGCAGCAGCAGTCCGCGTGCCACGAGGTGCAGGGCCTGCAGGGCGGCCGCGCCCCAGAAGACGGTGGAGCGGTGCCCCTGGCCGGTCACCCGCGCGCGGGTGAGGAGCGGCAGGGCCGCACCCACCGGCATCAGCAGGGCGGGCACGTCCAGCGCCTCGGCTCCGTCGCTGCCGGGCACGGCGACGGTGAGGTCCGTGACGGTGAGGTCCGTGACGGACGCCGGCGCGGCGCCCGCAGGGGGAGCGCCGTCGGGCCGCCAGAAGGCGACGGTGCCGGTACGGGCCGGGTCGCCGGGCACGAAGACAGCTCGGCAATCGGGCAACTCGGAGAGGTGGGAGTGAGCGGAGGAGGGTGCCGGGGGAGTCGACTGCTCGGCTATGGCTGATTCCTCAAATTTGACTAGTTGGCGGAGCGGCCGAGAGTACAGCACTTCGGGGTCGCGCGGGTAGGGAGTTGCTGTGAGGTGGGTCACTATGGATGCGCAGCGGTGTGTGCCGCGGCATCCCGCCGCGGTGGTGCGTGCGCGTTCCCGGCCGCCTGGGAGGGCGCCTCTCAGGGGTGCCTGTCAGGGTCGTCTTGGGGTCGCGCCTCAGGGATGTCTCAGGGGTGGCGCCGGAACCGCCGGAGTCGCGGGCCCGTTTTCATGGCAGAGAGCGGCGAGGGCCGCGAAGGAGGCGACAGTCATGTCGAAGAACGCCAAGATCGCCGCGGGTGGTGTGGCGGTCGGGCTCATCCTGATGATCTGGCTGCCCTGGTGGGCCGCGCTTCTGATCGTCCTGGGAGTCCCGGCCGCCGCCTACCTCACGCTGGATCCCGCACAGCGGCGCAGGCTGCGCCGCCTCAACCGCAAGGAGCTGGGCCGCTGACCGCCCGGTCCGTTCAGTTCGGCCGCACGGCCATCTTGTCGAGGGCGGCGAGCAGGCCCGGCAGCTCCGGCCCCCGGCCCACGGGCAGCACCTCGCCGGGCTCCTCGTCCAGGAGCACGAAGGCGATGTCGTCGGTCCTGGCCACCAGCGACCAGCCGGGGCCGTCCGCCCGCAGGGTCCGCGCGTCACCCGGCGCGAACGACGAGCGGACCCGGCCCAGAGGCGGGGGCGAGTCGATGTAGGTGCGGGCCTCCGCCAGGACACGCCGGATGCCGCTGTGACCGGGCTGCCCGCTCTCCCCTGCGCGGTCCGGGCCGCCGGCGGCCTCGCTCCCGTCGCCCGGAGTCGCCGCCGGCCCCGGCTGCGGAAAGGCGGCGTCGTCGACCTGGTCCCGCCAGGTCGCCCACTGCAGAGCGATCTCGTCCGCGCCCAGACGCCGCTGGGCCGGACCCCACACGCCGGTGTCCGGCGGAGTCAGCGGCGGCCGGTCGTCGGCCTCCGGGCCGGGATCGTGCGGCGCGGGCACGCCGGGAGCCGCGACGGCGACCGCGAGGGGCCAGCCGGGCAGAGCCGCGACCACCGTGCGCTCGTCGGGTGACAGCTCGTACTCCATGCCGCAGTCCCACGACGCGATCGCGACGGCCACCAGGGAGACGTCGTCGATGACCACGGTCCACCGGGCACCTTCGCCGTCCTGGCCGAGCACCAGCCCATAGCCGTCGGCGAGCGGCGCCAGGCCGAGCGCCGCGCACGCCTCCGGATAGTCGTCGCCCAGCACACTCGGGAACTTCGCCGGCGTCAGCAGCACCGCCGTGAGCACGTAGAGCGCATCGTCCGCGGCGGCGACGGCGTCCTCGTCCGTCCCGGCCATCCCAGCCTCCCCATCATTGGTCCATCGGCGCGCACCCTAGTGCGAGCGGAAGCCGCTTGTCACGACCTCGCAAGCGCACCCGGAGCTGCAGTTTTCCGGCGGACGGGGGCGAAACGGCCGTCCGGTGCCGGGCCCGTCAGGCCGCCGGCAGCCCCAGCAGCCCGCGCGCCACCGTCCCGGGCGCCTGGCCGCGCTCGCGCGCCAGAGCGACCACGGCCCGGCAGGCCAGCTCGTTCACGCCGAACGACAGCGCCTCCGGCGACACCCAGCCGGCCGCCTCGTCGGCCCGCTCCTGGTCGTCCTCCACGCTCGCCGTGACATAGACGGCAGCGGCCTCGAACAGGTTGTGCGGACGTCCGCCGTCACCGGCCTTCGGCTCCGTACGCAGTGCCTGAGCGACCCTTCCCCCGGCCTTGCGGAACCTGTCCCACATGCTGACCACCTTCCCCCAGCGCACCGTCCCCGCTCACCGTTCATCTCCCGGTCACCAACGTAGGGTTGGAGCTCCGCAGGCAGAAGGGGGACGGCACGGTGAAGCGTTTCGAACGGCTCGAACAGATCCGGAGGATGGACCCGTACCGCGAGGCCACGGAGATCTACCGGCTCAGTGTGGCGTACGAGTTCCCCTGGGACTTCGCCCGCTCCCTGGAACTGGCCCTCTACCGCACCTACGCCGTCCCGAGCATCGGCCGGCTGCTCGCCCGGACCGCGGAGCTCACGGACCGCACCCAGAAGCGCTACGACGACACCTCGCTGCTCCTGGACGCCGTCGTCGAGCACGGCTTCGGCAGCGAGCAGGGCAGGACCGCGATCCGCCGCATCAACCAGATGCACCGCAGCTACGACATCAGCGACGCGGACATGCGCTACGTGCTCTGCACCTTCGTCGTGATGCCGAAACGGTGGATCGACGCCTACGGCTGGCGCAGGATGTCACGCCACGAGACCGTCGCCGGTGTCGTCCACTACCGCACACTCGGGCAGCACATGGGCATCAAGGAGATCCCCGGGACGTACGAGGAGTTCGAGGCCTGCCTCGACGCCTACGAAGCGGCCCACTTCGCCTGGGACGAGGACGCCCGCCGCGTCTCGGACGCCACGCTCGCCCTGATGGCCTCCTGGTACCCGCGCCCGCTGCCGCCGCTGGTGCGCGCCACGACTCTCGCGCTGCTCGACGACTCGCTCCTCGAGGCCTTCCGCTACACCCCGCCCAGTGCCGGCACGCGTGCGTGGGTGCGCCGCGCGGTACGCCTGCGGGGGCGTGCCGTCCGTTTGCTGCCGCCCCGGCGCGCTCCGCACTTCGCCCGCCAGAACTGGGAGATCAAGGGCTACCCGAACGGCTACGAACTCGCCGAGCTGGGAACGCGGCCGGTCCCGGGCCTACGGGGCTGCCCGGTGCGGCACACGGGGGCGCCGGACGCCGGGGTGGGGTGAGAGGACGCTCGGTCTCGCGGAGGACAGAAGCTCGGTCTCGCGGACGGCTGGGGCCGGGCGCTCGGGGACGGCGGGGGCTCAGTCCTCACGGAGGGCCAGGGCTGAGCCCGGTGGACGGCGAGGGCTCGGTCCTCGCGGACGGCAGGGGCTCAATCTTCGCGCACGGCCAGGGCCAGGAAGCGGGACTCCTCGTCGACGTACGACGTCAGGCGCCACCCGGAACCGGCCAGCAGAGGACGGAGGTTGGGTTCCGCCCGCAGGTCTTCCGGGGTGAGCGGTCGGCCGTGGCGCGCCGCGAGGGCGGCCCTGCCGATCGGGTGGAACAGCGCCAGCACACCACCGGGACGCACCACACGCGCCAGCTCGCGCAGGTTCTCCGCCGGGCTCGCCAGATGCGAGACGAGCCCCGCCCCGAACACCGCGTCCAGCGACTGCGCGCGCAGCGGCAGTGCGGCGACGTCCGTGAGCAGCAGCGTCCCCTCCCGGTCCCGTCCGGCCCGTACGGCCTCCCGCAGCATGGCCGGAGTGAGATCGGCGCCCAGCACCACGCCCGAGGGCCCCACGGCGGCGCGCAGGGGCGGCAGGGCGCGGCCGGTGCCGCATCCGGCGTCGAGCACACGGTCTCCCGCCCGCAGGCCGAGCTCGGCGACCGCGGCGGCGTAGGCCGGGCCGTCGTCGGGGAACCGGCTGTCCCAGTCGGCGGCGCGGGCGGTGAAGAACTCCTGGACACGCGTCTGGTCGTCGCTCATGCACCGCATGATTCCTCACCGGCGCGGAGGACGCCTCAGTGCACACGTTCGAGCGTGACCCGATCGTTCCGATGCATCGCCGCGTCAGATTGCAACAGCTTTCGAAACACGCCCCCTTTGTGTGCCTCCGCCGGGTCTAGCGTCCCGGGGCCATGGGACACCTGGACCACGCCGCCCTGGGGTGGCTGACCCCCGCGCTGTCGTACGTGATGGCCTGCATAGGCGCCGCCCTCGGACTGCGCTGCACCGTCCGCGCGCTCGCCGCCACCGGGCGCTCGCGCCGCAACTGGCTCCTCACCGCCGCCTCGGCGATCGGCACCGGCATCTGGACCATGCACTTCGTGGCCATGCTCGGGTTCGGCGTCGCCGGCACCGGCCTCCGCTACGACGTGCCGCTCACGCTGCTCAGCCTGCTCGTGGCCATGGTCGTCGTCTGCGCGGGCGTCTTCGCCGTCGGTTACGGCCGTGACCGCGGCCGGGCGCTGTTCGTGGGCGGGCTCACGACCGGCCTCGGCGTCGCGAGCATGCACTACCTCGGCATGGCGGCCGTCCGCCTGCACGGTGACGTGACCTACGACCCGGCGCTCGTCATGCTCTCCGTCCTGATCGCCGTCGTCGCCGCGACCGCGGCGCTGTGGGCGGCGCTCAATATCAAGTCGCCCGTCGCGGTCACCCTCGCCTCCCTGATCATGGGCGCGGCCGTCAGCAGCATGCACTACACCGGGATGCTCGCGGTGAACGTGCGCGTGACACCCTCCGGGGACGTCCTGCCCGGGGCGGAGGCGATGCAGTTCATCTTCCCTCTGGCCGTCGGCCTCGGGTCCTACCTCTTCCTGGCCTCGGCCTTCGTCGCGCTGTCGCCGACGGCGGGGGAGCGGGAGGCCTCCGTGTCGGCCCAGCGACCGGTCGGGAGCGTCCCGCCCTAGGGCGGGGGGAGAGGGAGAAGCCGGCGCGGCTTCGGGCGGTCCGCGTCAGCGTCAGCCACGGGGACGCCGTCCGCGTCAGCCACGGGGAAGCCACGGCCGCGGACGATCCCCCCGGTCCGGACGGTCCGTCCCCCGACCCACACTCCCGAGCGAGGAGTCCATGCGTACACCCCGTAGGCCCTCCACCGACGGCGCAGAGGCGCCGCCCCCGCCCGTGCGCGGTCGCCGCGCGCATGCCGGACCACCGGCCGACGAGGGACCCGACGAGTTTTCCGGCACCGCGCGGGACGGGGCGTCCGCACGCGCGGAGCGGTGGCACATACGTCCGCGCACCGTGCGCGCCAAGATCGTCTGCCTGCTGATGGTGCCGGTGGTCTCCCTGCTGGCGCTGTGGGCCAACGCCACCGTCACCACCGCCCAGGACATCGCCCGGCTCCGGCAGGTGCAGCGTGTGGACGCCGCGGTGCGCGCCCCCGTCTCCGCCGCGGTCGCCGCTCTCCAGGCCGAACGCGCGGCCGCCGTGCGCCACGCCACCGACCCGTCCGCCGTACCGCCCGGCGAACTGGACGAACTCGCCCGGCGCACCGACCGGGCCGTCGCGCAGCTGCGGCTCGGGAAGAACGACACCGTCGCCGTCAGCGAGGCACTGCCCGACGGAGTCGCGCGCAGGCTGGAGGAGTTCGTCGCCGGAGCCGAGCAACTGCGCCCCTTGCGGACGGCGGTACGGGCGGGGGGCGTCGGCTGGGCGGAGACGTACGGCCGCTACACCCGGACCATCGGGGCGGCGTTCGGTGTCGGCGGCGCCCTCACCGGCATTCAGGACGCGGAACTGGGCTCCGACGCGCGCGTGCTGCTCGAATTCGCCCGCGCGGGCGAGGCGCTGGCGCAGGAGGACGCCGTCCTGGCGAGCGCCCGCCTGGACGGCACCCTCCACGGCGAACGGCTGCGGTTGTTCACCGGTGCGGTGGAACTCCGCCGCACCCTCACCGGCTCCGCCGTCGCCGATCTGCACGGCACCGAGCGCTCCGCCTGGGACGCCCTGGCCGGCAGCGACACCTACGCCGGACTGGTCACGGCCGAGGACGGGGTCCTCACCCGCGCTCCGGGGACCAGGGCGGTCGAGGCGGCTCCCGAGGACACCTGGAACACGGCGCACGCGCGCGTGCAGAACGGTATGCGGACGATCGAGGACGAGGCGGCCCGTGGCGTCGCGCGGCGGGCCGACCCGTTCACCCGAGGACTGCTCACTCCGGCCGGAGCCGCCGTGCTGTTCGGACTCGCCGCCGTCGCCGCCTCACTCGTCATCTCCGTGCGCATCGGCCGCGGCCTCGTGGTGGAACTCGTGAGCTTGCGCAACACGGCCCTGGAGATCGCCCGGCGCAAGCTCCCCGAGGCCATGCGGAAACTGCGTGCGGGCGAGGAGATCGACGTCCACGCCGAAGCACCGCCCGGTCCGCCCGCGGAGGACGAGACCGGCCAGGTCGCCGAGGCCCTCGGCACCGTCCACCGCGCCGCGCTGCGGGCCGCCGCGGAACGGGCCGAACTCGCCAGCGGCATCTCCGGCGTCTTCGTCAACCTCGCCCGCCGCAGCCAGATCCTCGTCCACCGGCAGCTCAGTCTCCTCGACAGCATGGAACGCCGCTCCGACGACCCGAACGAACTCAGCGACCTCTTCCGCCTCGACCACCTCACCACCCGCATGCGGCGCCACGCGGAGAGCCTGATCATCCTCTCCGGAGCGGCTCCCGGCCGGGCCTGGCGCATGCCCGTCTCCCTGACGAACGTGGTCCGCGCCGCCGTGTCCGAAGTGGAGGACTACGCGCGCGTGGAGGTACGGCAGCTCCCCGAGGCAGCCGTCGCCGGAGCCGCCGTAGCCGACCTCACCCACCTGCTCGCCGAGATCATCGAGAACGCCGCCCAGTTCTCGCCGCCCCACACGCGCGTGCGGGTCACCGGCGAACCCGTCGGCAACGGCTACGCCGTGGAGGTCGAGGACCGGGGGCTCGGCATGGGCAAGGAGACCCTCGCCGAGGCCAACCGCCGCATCGCCGAGTCCGAGGCACTCGACCTGTTCGACAGCGACCGGCTCGGCCTGTTCGTCGTCAGCAGGCTCGCCGCCCGGCACGGCGTCAAGGTCCACCTGAGGACCTCACCGTACGGCGGTACGACCGCGGTCGTGCTGCTGCCCACCGCCCTGTTGCACACCACGACGGCGGAACGACCCCGCGAAGCGGCGGCCCACACGCGGCAGCCCGGGGAACGCGTCCACACGCGCGTGCCCGAGGACGGCGCACCGTGGGACGCCGTCGATGCCCCGGCCGACCGGCGCGCCCTCGTGGCCCCCGTCCCCGCACCCGTGTCCGCACCCGCGGCTGCGGACACGACGGGTCGAGCCGAGACCACGCGTCACACCCCACCCCCAGGAGTCGCCACCTTGCGACTGCACCGCCCCCAGGAACAGCCCGACGCATCCGACGGCCTGCCGCGTCGCGTACGCCAGGCCAGCCTCGCCCCGCAACTGCGCGACGGACGACCCGAGGAGCCGCCCCCGGCTCCGGCACCCCGGGACGACGAACGCACACCCGAACTCGTGCGGGACCGCATGACGGCCTACCGCGACGGCTGGATGCGCGGCGGTGGCGGACGACCCGGCCGCGGAACCACTCCCCGCCCCGCGACGGGCGGCGACAGCAGTGAAGGAGACCGCGCATGATCCAGGACCCGAGCACGCACGCCGCCCGACGCTCCGGCGAACTCGACTGGCTGCTCGACGATCTGGTGCTCCGCGTGAGCGAGATCCGGCACGCCGTGGTGCTGTCCAACGACGGCCTCGCCGTGGGCGCCTCGACCGACCTGCGCCGTGAGGACGCCGAGCATCTCGCCGCGGTCGCCTCCGGGTTCCACAGCCTCGCCAAGGGGACGGGGCGGCACTTCGGCGTCGGCGGGGTCCGCCAGACGATGGTGGAGATGGACGAGGGCTTCCTCTTCGTGGCCGCCGCCGGCGACGGCTCCTGCCTCGCCCTCCTCACCGCCGTGACCGCCGACATCGGCCTCGTGGCCTACGAGATGGCCCTCATGGTCAAGCGCGTCGGCGAGCACCTCGGCACGGCACCCCGCGTCGGCGTGCGGCCACCCGCCGCCGGATGAGACGGGAGGGCGGTCCGCCGAGATGACCGAGGACATGACGGGCACCCCGCGCGAGCAGGGCAGCCAGTGGTACGACAGCGAGGCCGGCCCGCTCGTCCGCCCCTACGCCATGACGGGCGGCCGCACCCGGCCCGGGCCCACCGGCGTCCGGTTCGACCTGATCGCCCTGGTCACCCTGGACCCGGCCGCGCCCGCCGTGGACGACGCCCCACTCGGCCCGGAACACCGCGCCCTGATCGGCCTGTGCCGCACGGAGACCCAGTCGGTCGCCGAACTCGCCGCCGGCGCGGACCTGCCCGTGGGCGTGGTCAGGGTCCTCCTCGGCGACCTCCTGGAACTCGGCCACGTCACCGTCAGCCGCCCGGTGCCTCCGGCGCAACTGCCCGACGAACGCATCCTGCGCGAGGTGATCGAGGGGTTGAAGGCGCTGTAGACGAACCCGCAGCCGGCCGAAGCGTCCGCATCCGGCACGGACGAACCCGAACTCCGCGCGGGACGACTCGAACTCCGCGCGGGACGACTCGAACTCCGCGCGGGACGACTCGAACTCCGCGCGGGACGACTCGAACCCCGCGCGGGACGACTGGAACCCCGCGCGGGCGGAACCGAACCCCCGCACGAACAGACCCGCATCCCACCCGCAGGCACGGCACCCGTTGCCGGCCCTCCCGAGAGAAGTGATCCATGGTCTCCGAGCACTCCGACGCCGAGGACGGCGAGAGCGCCGCGCTGGCGTTGAAGATTCTGGTCGCCGGCGGTTTCGGGGTGGGCAAGACCACCCTGGTCGGCGCCGTCAGCGAGATCCGGCCGCTGCGCACCGAGGAACTCCTCAGCGAGGCGGGCCAGTCGGTGGACGACACCGACGGCGTGGACCACAAGAGCACCACGACCGTCGCAATGGACTTCGGACGCATCACCATCCGCTCCGGTCTGTCGCTCTACCTGTTCGGCACACCCGGCCAGGACCGGTTCTGGTTCCTGTGGGACGAACTGGCGCAGGGGGCGCTCGGTGCGGTGGTCCTCGCGGACACCCGCCGCCTGGAGGACTGCTTCCCCGCGGTGGACTACTTCGAGCACCGGCGCATCCCGTTCGTGGTGGCCGTCAACTGCTTCGCGGGCGCCCGGCGCCACGACGTCCCGGACGTCTCCCGCGCCCTCGACCTGGACCGGGGCACACCCGTCGTGCTGTGCGACGCACGTGACCGGGACTCGGGCAAGGAGGTGCTGATCCGGCTTGTCGAATACGCCGGGCGCATGCACACCGCCCGGCTCCTCGACTCGGTCGGCTGACCCGGTGACCGCGGGCTCAGTCCGCGACGCTCCGCTCCGCCAGGACCCGGTCGATCGTGACGCGCACGAGGAGTTCCCCCGGTACGCCGTTGCGGGCGCCGAACTCCTCGGCGCGCTCCTCGCCCATGTACCGGGCACCGATTCGCGTGGCCCAGAGTCTCGTCTCGTCGAGGTCCTCCGAGATCCGGGCACGGCCCGTCAGCACGACATAGGAGTAGGGCGGCCGGTCGTCGTCCACGCACAGGGCGACCCGGCCGTCCCGGGCGATGTTGCGCCCCTTCACGCTGCTCTTGCCGGTGTTGAACACCAGCTCGTCCCCGTCCAGCACGAACCAGATCGGGGTCACGTGCGGGCTGCCGTCGGCCCGGACCGTGGACAGTTTTCCGGTGCGGGTGCCGTGCGAGACGAACTCCCGCCATTGCGCGTCGGTCATCTTCTCTGCCATGGCTCCCATCCTCCTTGCCCCGGCCGCGGTCCTGGGGAAGGCTGGCGTGGAGATCCTCCGGCCAGGAGGAGAATCGTACGGGGAGAAAACGGGGAGATCGGGACATGGCGCAGAACCAGGGACTCGACTGGCTGCTGGACGACCTGACCGAGCGCATCCAAGAGGTCCGGCACGCACTGGTCCTGTCCAACGACGGCCTGGTGACGGGCGCGAGCACCGGACTGCGCCGCGAGGACGCCGAGCACCTCGCGGCCGTGTCGTCCGGCCTGCACAGTCTGGCCAAGGGCTCGGGACGGCACTTCGGGGCGGGCAGCGTCCGCCAGACGATGATCGAGTTCGACGACGCGGTGCTCTTCGTGACGGCGGCCGGCACCGGCAGCTGTCTGTGCGTTCTCAGCGGCGCGGAAGCGGACATCGGCCAGATCGCGTACGAGATGACGCTGCTGGTCAACCGGGTCGGCGAGCACCTCGACGTGGACGCCCGCCGGCCCGAACGAAAGCCGAGCACAGAGGCCTGACCTGCACGTTCTCCACCCCCGTGGAGTTATCCACAGGCCCGCCGCGAGGTGCGGGAAACCGGCTACGGTTTTTCCATCACGACCGCACACGGCGACCGACCATGGCGAGCGCACACGGTGACCGACCACGGCGAGCGCACACGGTGACCGACCACGGCGAGCGCACATGGCGACCGACCACGCCGACCCGCGCGACGGTCACCCACGCTTGGCCACCGCATGACGGTGACCGTGCGCGGCGCCGAGCCACTGACTCCACGGGGGAGACGACCATGTCAGGCACGATCGCGAAAACCGACCACCCCGCCTTCGGCCCGAGCCGGGCCGCCCGCGAACTCGACCTCAAGCGAGGCGACTTCGATCTCGCGGTGAACCTGGGACTCGTCCGCACCGTCCCGGACGCAGGCGGCGGAGTCCGACGCGTCACGCAGGCCGAACTCGACCGGCTGCGAGCCGCAGACGGATTCCCCGAGGGACTGCGGGAACGCGTCAGGACCACCGGCACCCACGAGGGCGCCGCACTCATGGAGATCGCGCCCACCAGGTTCACGAGCCTCGCCCGCTACGGCCTGCTGGTACCGGTACGCTTCTACCTCAACCGCTACCGGACGGTCGTCTGGCTGTATCTGGCGGAGGAGCTGCGGCAGTTCACATCCGAGGCGAGCAACGCCCGACTGCTGTCGGGGCGCTTGCCCCCGGAGATCCGGGACGGGCTGAAGGCGGGGCTGGATCGCCGCCCACGCAACTGGCGGGGACGCCACAGTGGATTCCTGCTGCGCCACGCGGGCGACGACCCGTGGGCTCACGCGGCATCCGTCGCCTCCCTCCTGGACCCCGCCGACGTCGCGGAAGTCGTCCAGGATCCCGACGAGCGAGCCCGACTGGACCGTCTGCGCCCTCGCCTCCCCGCCCACGGGGCGCCCGGCTCACCGGCGGCCGAGTTGGCCGGGACCCTCATGACGGCGAGCGAGCCCGACGAGGTGGCCTGGTTCCGTGCGGATCTGTCCCACACCTTGGTGAGGGCACGCAGGGAGTGCCCGTTTCCCCGACCGGTTCCCGCACCGACCGCGCCCGCGACAGTGACCGCGATCCCTACGGCCATTCCGACCGCGACCATGCCACCCGTCCCGGATCCGGTTCCGATTCCGGTACCGATTCCGGTGTCGGTTCCGGCGGCGAAACCGACATCACCCGCCGTGCAGCCCGCACCACCCCCCGCGACACCGAGGCCGACCGGCCTGCTGGGCCGCCTGCGGCGCAGAGGCCGCCGGCGATCCGCCACGAGCGCGTGAGCCGCCTCGCGGACGGGCAGGCTGCAAGTCCGGAGGCGGGCGACTCGCTTACTCGGCAGCCGGCGCGGTACACGGCTACGTGAGCCCGGGCGGTGGGCCGGGCAGGCCCCTGGTAAATCCTGCGTCTACTCCGTCGTCGCCCTGATCAATGCGCTCATGGTGCCGCGGACGTCCGGGCCACTGACGGCGGGGAAGCAACCCGGCCGGCGGCCTCGCCCCAAGTCGTCGGCGGGGCCGGAGGAAAGGGCGTCGGTCATGCCCGAGCTGCCCGATGTGGAGGGCTTCCGGCAGGTGCTCGACTCCTGTGCGACCGGCCGGGTGATCAGACACGTCGACGTGCGGGACCCGGGCGTCCTGCACGGGGTCGATGCCCGGGGACTGCGCGACGCGCTGGAGGGACGACGGCTCGGCACGCCCCGGCGGCACGGCAAGTGGCTGCTGGCCCGCACCGGCGGCCCCACCCTCGTCCTGCACTTCGGCATGACCGGCAGCCTGGTCTGCGCCCACGCCGAGGACACCGTCGAGGCTCATGATCGCGTCCTGTTCACGCTGGGCGGCGGTCGCCAGCTGCGCTTCCGTGACCAGCGCAAGCTCCAGGGCCTGTGGCTCGCCCACGACGAGCCCGAGGTCGACCGGCTGCTCGGGCGGCAGGGCCCCGACGCGCTGGTGGTGGACCGGGACGCGTTCGAGACGGTGCTCGGGGCCCGCCGCGGCCGGCTCAAGACGGTGCTCACCGACCAGTCGGTCCTCGCAGGTCTCGGCAACCTGCTGGCCGACGAGATCCTGTGGCGCGCGCGGCTGCGCCCCGACCGCCCGGTGGCCGGTCTGACCGAGTCCGACCGCCGACGCCTGTACCGGGAGATGCGGCGCACCTTGCGCGCCTCCGTCACGGCCGGTCGTGTCCCGCCGCGCGACTCCTGGCTCACCGGCCGCCGTGACGACCCCGACCCCGGCTGCCCGCGGTGCGGCACCGCCCTGAGCCGGTCACGGATGGCCGGCCGCGGCACGGTGTGGTGCCCGCGCTGCCAGCCCGAACCCTGACCCGCACCACCATCGGCACCACCATCGGTCCCGGCCCCGACCGGTCTCTCGCCGCCTCTCCCGATCCCGTCAAGCCCTCAGGGTGCGTCCACCGCACGCCGCTCCTCGTCCGGGGCCACCAGCGACTGGGTGAGCGGGATCCGCGCCAGCGCGAGGACCCCTGCGGCGATCAGCGCGACACCGAACAGCTGGGGCAGCAGCCACCAGCCCGAGCGGATCGTCTCCTCGTAGAGCAGGATGCCGAGGGCGAGGCTCACCAAGGCGTCACCGAGGGTGAGCGCGGGCTGGGAGGCGACCAGCGGGCCGGCCTGCATCGCGTTCTCCAGCAGGAACAGCGCGCACACCCCGGTCGCGGCGAAGGCGTACGTCTGCCAGGCGGTGAGGAATCCGGTGAGTCCTTGGTCGTCGAGGATGTGGGTGGCGGCCTTCATCAGGGCCGCGGTCACCGCGTAGCTGATGGCCGTCGCGGCACCCAGGCAGGCCGCCCGGGCGCGGCCCTCCGGTCGTCCGAGGGCCGCGAGGGTGAGGCCGACGACGGCGCCCGCGCAGACGGCGAGCGCGGGGATCCAGCGTTCCAGCTCCACATGGGTGCGATCGCCGGAGGGGGAGGCGGCGGCGAGGGCGATCGCCAGCCCCGCCACCACCACCGTCACGGCCAGCCAGCCCGAGCGCGGCAGCCGCCGGTGCATCAGCAGGGAGGCGACGACCAGGGTGAGCGGCAGTTCCAGCACGAACAGCGGCTGCACGATCGTCAGCGGTCCGGTCGCCAGGGCCAGCGCCTGGAAGACGGCGGCGCCGATCACCGTGACGATGCCGGCCAGCCAGACGGGCCGGCGCAGCAGATCGAGCATCAGCCCGGCCCGCAGGCCCTCGGAGCGTGGCACGGTCAGCGCCGCCTTGCGCTGCAACACCGTCGCGACGGCGTTGCTCAGGGCCGCGCAGACCGCGAACAGCACGGGGAGCACGGAGTGCAGCGTGGCCACCTCCCGGATCGGCGGGCGTGTGACGCCGGCTGGACCGTCTCCAGCCATGGTCACCGGATCCGGGCGCGGGCGCGATCGGAGCCGTCCGGCCGGGGCATCGCCCTGCCCAGTGGCCGCGCGTCAGCCCAGCTGCCGGAAGAGCCCCTCCTGCACGACCGACACCACCAGCCGGCCCTCACGGTCGTAGATCCGGCCGCGGGCCAGACCACGGCCGCCGACCGCGATGGGAGACTCCTGGTCGTACAGCAGCCAGTCGTCCGCGCGGAACGGGCGGTGGAACCACATGGCGTGGTCCAGCGACGCCATGTCGAAGCCCCGCGGCCCCCACAGCGGTTCGACCGGGATGCGGACGGCGTCCAGCAGGGTCATGTCGCTGGCGTAGGTCAGGGCGCAGGTGTGCACGAGCGGGTCGTCGCCGAGCGGCCCGACGGCGCGCATCCACACGGCGCTGCGCGGCTCGGAGTCCCGGACCTCCTCGGCGGTCCAGCGCAGCCGGTCCACGTACCGGATGTCGAAGGGCTGGCGGCGGGCCATCCGCTCCAGCTGCTCCGGCAGCGCCCCGAGGTGCTCGCGGATCTCGTCCGTCACCGTGGGCAGGGACTCGGGGTCGGGGACCTCGCGGGCCGGGGGCAGCTGGTGCTCGAAGCCGCCGTCCTCCGGCTTGTGGAAGGAGGCGGTGAGGTTGAAGATCGTGCGGCCCTGCTGCACGGCCGTGACCCGCCGCGTGGTGAAGGAGCGCCCGTCACGCACGTGCTCCACCTGGTACACGATCGGCACGCCCGGGCGGCCGGGGCGCAGGAAGTAGGCGTGCAGCGAGTGGACGGGGCGGTCGCCCTCCGTGGTGCGGCCGGCGGCGACCAGGGCCTGGCCCGCCACCTGCCCGCCGAAGACCCGCTGCAGGGACTCCTGCGGGCTGCGGCCGCGGAAGATGTCGACCTCGATCTGCTCCAGGTCGAGCAGGTCGACCAGCCGGTCGGCCGGGTTCGTCGTCATGGGTGGGATTCTCCTGTGCTCGCTGCTGCCCGGCCGGTCAGAGCTGGCCGACGTCGGTGACGCGCACGACCGCGCGGCCCTCCGCGTCCGAGGCGGCGAGGTCGACCTCCGCGCTGATGCCCCAGTCGTGGTCGCCGTTCGGGTCGTGGAAGATCTGCCGGACCCGCCACAGGGCGTGCGCCGGATCCTCCTCGATGACGAGGAGCTTCGGGCCGCGGGCGTCGGGGCCGGTGCCGAGGTCGTCGTACTCGTCCCAGTACTTGTCCATGGCCTCGCCCCAGGCGTCGGCGTCCCAGCCGGACTCCGCGTCCATCTCGCCCAGTTCCCGGACGTGGTCCAGTGCGGCCAGTTCGACGCGGCGGAACATGGCGTTGCGGACCAGGACGCGGAAGGCGCGCGCGTTGGCGGTGACCGGCTTGACCTCGTCGGCCTTCTCCTGGGCCTCCTCGGCGGTCATCTCCTCCGGGTTGGCCAGCTGCTCCCACTCGTCCAGCAGGCTGGAGTCGACCTGGCGCACCATCTCGCCCAGCCACTCGATCAGGTCCTGCAGGTCCTCGGACTTCAGGTCGTCCGGGACGGTGTGGTCGAGGGCCTTGTAGGCGCTGGCCAGGTAGCGCAGCACGATGCCCTCGGTGCGGGCCAGCTCGTAGTGGGACACCAACTCGGTGAAGGACAGCGCCCGTTCGTACATGTCCCGGATGACCGACTTCGGCGACAGCGGGTGGTCGCCGACCCAGGGGTGGCTCTTGCGGTACGTGTTGTACGCGTGGAAGAGCAGCTCCTCCAAGGGCTTCGGGTACGTGATGTCCTGGAGGCGCTCCATGCGCTCCTCGTACTCGACGCCGTCCGCCTTCATCTGCGCCACGGCCTCACCGCGCGCCTTGTTCTGCTGGGCGGCGAGGATCTGCCGCGGGTCGTCCAGGGTCGACTCCACGACGGACACCATGTCGAGCGCGTACGACGGCGACTCGGGGTCCAGCAGCTCGAACGCGGCGAGCGCGAACGTGGACAGCGGCTGGTTGAGCGCGAAGTCCTGCTGGAGGTCGACGGTGAGCCGGACGATCCGGCCGGTCGGGTCCGGCTCGTCGAGCTTCTCGACGATGCCGCCGTCCAGCAGCGAACGGTAGATGGCGATGGCCCGGCGGATGTGCCGCAGTTGCTGCTTGCGCGGCTCGTGGTTGTCCTCCAGCAGCCGGCGCATCGCCTCGAAGGCGTTGCCGGGGCGGGCGATCACCGACAGCAGCATCGTGTGCGTCACCCGGAACCGGGAGGTCAGCGGCTCCGGTTCGGAGGTGATCAGCTTCTCGAAGGTCTGCTCCGACCAGGCGACGAAGCCCTCCGGGGCCTTCTTGCGGACGACCTTGCGGCGCTTCTTGGGGTCGTCCCCGGCCTTGGCGAGTGCCTTCTCGTTCTCCACGACGTGCTCGGGGGCCTGCGCGACGACGAAGCCCTCCGTGTCGTAGCCCGCCCGGCCGGCACGGCCCGCGATCTGGTGGAACTCCCGGGCCCGCAGCGTGCGGACGCGGGTGCCGTCGTACTTGGTGAGGGCCGTGAACAGCACCGTGCGGATGGGGACGTTGACGCCGACGCCGAGCGTGTCCGTGCCGCAGATGACCTTCAGCAGACCGGCCTGCGCGAGTTTCTCCACGAGGCGGCGGTACTTGGGCAGCATGCCGGCGTGGTGGACGCCGATGCCGTGCCGCACGTAACGGGAGAGGTTGCGGCCGAACTTGGTGGTGAAGCGGAAGCTGCCGATCAGGTCGGCGATCTGCTCCTTCTCCTCCTTCGAGCACATGTTGATGCTCATCAGCGCCTGCGCGCGCTCCACCGCCTGCGCCTGCGTGAAGTGCACGATGTAGACGGGCGCCTGCCGGGCCTGCAGCAGGTCGGTCAGCGTCTCCGTGAGCGGCGTGTAGCGGTACTCGTAGGACAGCGGCACCGGACGGGTCGCCGAGCGGACCACCGCCGTGGGGCGGCCGGTGCGGCGGGTGAGGTCCTTCTCGAAGAAGGAGACGTCGCCGAGCGTCGCCGACATCAGCACGAACTGCGCCTGCGGCAGCTCCAGGATGGGGATCTGCCAGGCCCAGCCGCGGTCGCCCTCGGCGTAGAAGTGGAACTCGTCCATCACGACCTGGCCGACGTCCGCGTCCTTGCCGTCGCGCAGCGCGATCGACGCCAGGACCTCGGCGGTGCAGCAGATGACGGGAGCGTCGGAGTTGACCGAGGCGTCGCCGGTGAGCATGCCGACGTTCTCGGTGCCGAAGATCTTGCACAGCTCGAAGAACTTCTCCGACACCAGTGCCTTGATCGGAGCCGTGTAGAAGGTGACCTCGTCACGGGCCAGGGCCGCGAAGTGCGCACCCGCCGCGATCATGCTCTTGCCGGAACCGGTGGGCGTCGACACGATCACGTTCGCGCCGGAGACCACCTCGATCAGCGCCTCCTCCTGGTGGGGGTAGAGGGTGAGCCCCCGCTCGCCGGCCCACGACTCGAAGGCTTCGTACAGGGCGTCGGGGTCGGCGGTCGTCGGCAGCTGATCGATGAGGGTCACGCCCCCATCTTGCCCGGCCGGGTGCCCGAACCGGGAATCGGCTGCCGGCCGGAAGATCACGAACGCTACGCTGGGGCGCCGGTGACGCGTCCGCGCACCCGGCCAACTGGACAGCGGCACACGAGGAATGGGGCGGGCCACGGCCATGATGGGACCAGCACACTCACTGTCGGGCGCCGCCGCCTGGCTCGGGGTCGGTGCGGCCGTGGCCGCCGCCGGGCAGCCGATGCCCTGGCCGGTCCTCCTCGCCGGGGCGCTGATCTGCGCCGGAGCCGCCCTCGCCCCGGACCTGGACCACAAGGCGGCCACCATCTCCCGGGCCTTCGGACCGCTGTCGCGCTGGCTGTGCGAGGTCGTCGACAAGCTGTCGTACGCCGTCTACAAGGCGACCAAGAAGCAGGGTGACCCGCGCCGCTCGGGCGGTCACCGCACGCTCACGCACACCTGGCTGTGGGCGGTCCTGATCGGCCTCGGCACCTCGGTCGCGGCGGTCACCGGTGACCGCTGGGGCGTGCTCGCCATCCTCTTCGTGCACCTGGTCCTCGCCATCGAGGGACTGCTGTGGCGGGCGACCCGCGGCTCCAGCGCCGACGTGCTGGTCTGGCTGCTGGCCGCGGCCACGGCGTGGATCCTGGCGGGCGTGCTGGACAAGCCGGGCAACGGGGCCGACTGGCTGTTCACGGATCCGGGCCAGGAGTACCTGTGGCTGGGACTGCCGGTGGTGCTGGGCGCGATCGTGCACGACATAGGGGACGCGCTGACCGTCTCCGGCTGCCCGGTCCTGTGGCCCATCCCGGTCGGGCGCAAGCGCTGGTACCCGGTCGGGCCGCCGAAGTTCATGCGGTTCCGGGCGGGCAGCTGGGTCGAGCTCCGGGTCCTGATGCCGGCGTTCATGCTCCTGGGCGGGGTGGGCTGCGCGGCGGCCCTCAACGTCATCTGACCCCGGCAACGTCATCCGACCCCGGCAACGTCACCTGACCCCGGCAACGTTCATCCGACCCCGGCAACGTCACCTGACTTCGGCAACGGTCATCTGGCCCCGGGCGCCCACCGGCCTGCGGCGCTCACCCGCCCCCGTACCGCCGTTCGAACGCCGCGACCCGGCCCTCCGAGTCCACGGTGCGGGCCTTGCCCGTGTAGAAGGGGTGGCTCTCCGAGGAGATCTCCACGTCCACGACCGGGTAGGTCTCGCCGTCGTCCCACTCGATGGTCTGGTCGCTGGTCGCCGTGGACCGGGTGAGGAAGGCGTAGCCGGCGGCGCGGTCGCGGAAGACGACGGGGTGGTAGTCGGGGTGCTTGTCCTGCTGCATGGATGCTCCTCGGGCCGCTGGAATCGGTACTGCGGTCAGCCGGGCAGGGTGTCCTCGTCGACGATGTGCACGGCTGCCTCCTCGGCCGACGCCGCGGCGCCGTCGATGCCCACGTCCGTGGCGACCAGCGCGGCCTCCTCGTCCTCGTGGGCGCCCTCGTCCGGGGCGACGAGCCGGCCGGAGCGGGCGGCACCGACCTCGTTGTCCAGGAGTTCCCCGTCGCCGCCCGCCCAGTCCCCGAGACCGTCGCCGTCCTGGGCGGCGTCCTCCGGCAGCTCCTCGGCGAGCCGCTGGTCCAGCGTCTCGCCCCGCAGCCGCTCGGCCGCCGTCACCCCGAGGTGCTCGACGGCCCACGGCCGCTCGGGCGGGGACCAGCCACGGTCCAGGGGATCGTCGACGCCGTCGTACTCCAGGGTGTCCTCGGCGTCGAGCACCCCCGTGTCCTCCCTCTGCTCGTCCTGGTCCGGCTGGTAGACGTCGTCTCCCCAGCCGTCGGAGCTGTTCACGGATACCTCCAGGGGGTGGGGACGGGCCCGTCTGCCGGGGCCCGCGCCGGGCCGCCGCCGCAGGCATCGGCGCCGCCCGCGACCGACGGTCCCGGAGGGTTCCCCGTGCCGGTGCCTGCTTCCAGCCTTCCACCGAGGTTCGGGACCGCGCAACGCCACGGCGCCACCGGCGCCCGCACCCGTCCCGGCCCGCTCAGCCGTGCCAGGACCGCCACAGCGCCGCGTACGCCCCGTCCGCCGCGACCAGCTCGTCGTGGCTGCCCAGCTCGCTGATCCGGCCGTTCTCCACGACCGCGATGACGTCGGCGTCGTGCGCGGTGTGCAGCCGGTGGGCGATGGCGACCACCGTGCGGCCGTCGAGGACCCGGGCCAGGGAGCGCTCCAGGTGGCGGGCCGCGCGCGGGTCGAGCAGGGAGGTCGCCTCGTCCAGGACCAGCGTGTGCGGGTCGGCCAGCACCAGTCGGGCCAGGGCGATCTGCTGGGCCTGCGCCGGGGTCAGGGCCAGGCCGCCCGAGCCGACCTCGGTGTCCAGGCCGTCGTCGAGGGCCCGGGCCCAGCCGTCCGCGTCGACCGCGCCCAGCGCCGCCCACAGCTCGGCGTCGACCGCGCCGGTCCTGGCGAGCCGGAGGTTGTCGCGCAGGGAGCCGACGAAGACGTGGTGCTCCTGGTTGACCAGGGCCACGTGCGCGCGGACCCGCTCGGCGGGCATCCTCGACAGCTCGGCCTCGCCCAGGGTGATCCGGCCGTCCCGCGGCGCGTAGATCCCGGCGAGCAGCCGGCCCAGCGTGGACTTGCCCGCACCGGAGGGGCCGACCAGGGCCAGCCGGGTGCCGGGGGCGACCTCCAGGGACACCTTGCGCAGGACGTCGACGCCCTCCAGGTAGCCGAAGTGCACCCGGTCGGCGCGCACCTGGCGTCCCTCGGGCACCACCGCGGCGTCCCCGGCGTCCGGCTCGATGTCCCGGACCCCGACGAGCCGGGCCAGCGACACCTGCGCCACCTGCAGCTCGTCGTACCAGCGCAGGATCATGCCGACCGGGTCGACCAGCATCTGCGCGATCAGCGCGCCGGTGGTGAGCTGGCCGACGTCGATCCAGCCGTGCAGGGCGAACACCCCGCCGATCAGCAGGACCGCGGCCAGCACGGTCACGTGGGTGACGTTGATGACCGGGAAGAGCACCGACCGCAGCCAGAGCGTGTAGCGCTCCCAGGCCGTCCACTCCCGGATCCGCTGCTCCGACAGGGCGACCCGGCGCTCGCCCAGGCGGTGGGCCTCCACGGTCCGGCCGGCGTCCACGGTCTCCGCGAGCGCGGCGGCCACGGCGGCGTACCCGGCGGCCTCCGAACGGTAGGCGGCCGGCGCCCGGCGGAAGTACCAGCGGCAGCCGGCGACGAGCAGCGGCAGCGCGAGCAGCACGGCGAGTGCCAGCGGCGGCGCGGTGACGACCAGCCCGCCCATCAGCAGGACCACCCACACCACGCCGATCGACAGCTGCGGGACGGCCTCGCGCATCGCGTTGGCCAGCCGGTCGATGTCCGTGGTGATCCGGGACAGCAGGTCGCCGGTCCCGGCCCGTTCCAGCACGCCCGGCGGCAGCCCGACCGAGCGCACGAGGAAGTCCTCGCGCAGGTCCGCCAGCATCCGCTCGCCCAGCATCGCCCCGCGCAGCCGCACCTGACGGACGAACACCGCGTGCACGGTCAGGGCCGCCACGAACAGCCCGGCGGTGAGCTCGAGCCGCAGGTCGCGGGCTCCGTCGGAGACCCGCTCCACGAGCCCGCCCAGCAGCCACGGGCCGGCCATCGAGGCGAGGACGGCCGTGGTGTTGACGGCGACCAGCAGCAGGAACGCACGGCGGTGCCGCCGCAGCAGTTCGGCCACGTAGGCGCGGACGGTGGCCGGGGCGCCGACGGGCAGGGTGCTCGCCGTCGTCGGGGCCGCCGGGTCGTACGCCGGTGGCGCGACGCCGATCATGCCTTCTCCTCGATCTCTTCCAGTTCCTGCAGGACGTCCTTCAGGGCGACGGAACCGCCCGGTGCGACCTCGTCGGCCGTCTCGCGGGTGACCACGGCCCGGTAGCGGGGTTCGGTGTGCACCAGCTCGCGGTGGGTGCCCACCGCCACGACCTCGCCCTCGTGCAGGAACGCCACCCGGTCGGCGCGGTCCAGCAGCAGCGGGGAGGAAGTGAACACCACGGTCGTGCGCCCGGCGCGCAACGCCCGTACGCCCTGGGCGATCCGGGCCTCGGTGTGCGAGTCGACGGCGGAGGTCGGTTCGTCCAGGACGAGCACCTCCGGGTCGGTGATCAGCGACCGGGCGAGCGCGAGCCGCTGCCGCTGGCCGCCGGACAGGGACCGGCCGCGCTCGGTGATCCGCGCGTCCATGGGGTCGGCGGCGTCCAGCGAGCCCTGCACCAGCGCGGCCAGCACGTCGTCGCACTGTGCGGCTGCCAGCGCCTGCCGGGGCTCGACGCCGCCCGAGGCGGGTACGTCCAGCAGCTCGCGCAGCGTGCCCGACAGCAGCACCGGGTCCTTGTCCTGGACGAGGACGGCCGTCCGGGCGCTGTCCAGCGGCAGGTCGTCGAGCGGCACCCCGCCGAGCAGCACCGGCACGCCCTCCTGGGAGGGGTGCCCGCCCAGCCGTTCGGCCAGCCGGCCCGCCGCGTCCGGGTCGCCGCACACCACGGCGGTCAGCAGCCCGGCGCGCGCGAGCAGTCCGGTCTGCGGGTCGTACAGGTCGCCCGAGGGGACCTCGGCGCCGCGCGATCCGGCGGTGTCCGTGGCCCGCTCCAGCGACAGCACCCCCGCGGCCCGCTTGGCCGAGGGCCGGGAGAAGGAGTACGCCATGGCGATCTCCTCGAAGTGCCGCAGGGGATAGGTGAGGACCATCACCGAGCTGTAGACGGTGACCAGTTCACCGACGGTGATCCGGCCCTCGCGGGCCAGCCCCACCCCGTGCCAGACGACCGCGACGAGCAGCAGACCCGGCAGCAGGACCTGGATCGCGGAGATCAGGGACCACATCCGGGCGCTGCGCACGGCCGCGTGGCGGACCTCCTGGGAGGCGCGGCGGTAGCGGTCGAGGAACAGTTCCTCCCCGCCGATGCCGCGCAGCACGCGCAGGCCGGCGACGGTGTCCGAGGCGAGTTCGGTGGCGCGTCCGGCCTTCTCGCGCTGGGTGTCGGCGCGCCGGGTGGCGCGGGGCAGCAGTGGCAGCACGGCGAGCGCCAGCGCGGGCAGGCCCACGGCGACGACCACGCCGAGCGCCGGCTGGTAGACCAGCAGGGCGGCGCAGACCAGCACGATGGTGACGAGGGCCGCGGTGAACCGGGAGAGGGCCTCGACGAACCAGCCGATCTTCTCGACGTCACCGGTGGACACCGCCACGACCTCGCCGGCCGCGACGCGCCGCGTCAGCGCCGAGCCCAGCGCGGCGGCCTTGCGGGCGAGCAGCTGCTGGACGCGGGCGGCCGCCGTGATCCAGTTGGTGATGGCGGTGCGGTGCAGGAAGGTGTCCCCGACCGCGTTGCCGACGCAGGCCAGTGCCAGCAGGCCGCCCGCCAGGGCCAGTCGTGATCCGGAGCGGTCCACGACCGCCTGGACGGCGACACCGACGCAGAACGGCAGCGCGGCGACGGAGGCGAAGTGCAGCAGCCCCCAGGCCAGTGACTTCAGCTGACCGCCCAGCTGATTCCTGAAGAGCCACCACAGGAATCGGGGCCCCGAACGCGCGTCGGGCACGCCCGGGTCGGGATACGGAAGGTCTTGAATCTGCATGACGTCCCAGTGGCTCGTGTCAGGGGGATGGGGGGAAGGCGGAAGGCAGCAAACCGTGACAGGTTCGCGTCGCCGCGTGGTCGGAGGCAACAGGTTTTCCGTCCACCGATCGGAACCGGCCGACACGGGCGGGAACCGGGCCGCTCCGAGGGGCCGTTGCGCATTGCGCGGGCGCCGGACTCCCCGTAGAACACCGCCCATGAAGAGACGGATCGTCATGTCCATGCTTGCCGGAGCGACCCTCCTGGCGAGCACCCTCCCGGGGACCGGGCCCGCCCACGCGGCCGACGCCCCCGCCCACGCCGCCGACGCCCCCGCCGAGTTCGGCACCGACTGGCACGACCCCGTCACGGCCGCCCCGCCCGTCGAGAGGCCGTCCGGGAAGTCCTGCGACGTCACCGTCGCGCGGGCGCAGTTCCGTGACTTCACCCCCTACCGCGGCACGTACACCCCGCCCGAGGGCTGCGGCGACCGCTGGAGCAAGGTGGTGCTGCGGCTGGACGGCAAGGTGAAGGGGCGTCAGTACGACCGGCTCGGCCACCTCAGCATCGGCGGGGTCGAGATCCTGCGCACCTCGACACCGCAGCCCTCGCCCGACGGCATCGCGTGGTCCGTGGAGAAGGACGTCACGCGCTACGGGGACACCCTCCGCCGGAGCCAGGACGTCGAGATGCTCATCGGGAACGTCGTCGACGACACCTACACCGGCGTGCTGGACGTCGAGGTGACGCTGACCTTCTACCCGGGCCGCCCCGGCCCCGCGAGCCCCGACCGGGTCCTCACCCTCGACGGCGGCACCACCCTCACCACCCCGCGCAACAGCGAACGCGTCGTCGCCGAGGTGTACGCGACCGGCTCCGGCGGCGGCTGCGAGGAGTACTGGTACCTGAGCGTGCCCGACCCGGCGCCGTACTCCTGCCGGGCGGACCGCGGCCCCTACCGCGAGGTGCAGATCCGCGTCGACGGCCGGCTCGCGGGCATCGCCACACCCTTCCCGACCGTGTGGACCGGCGGCTGGTCCAACCCGTTCCTGTGGTACGTGATCCCCGGCCCGCGCGCCTTCGACGTCAAGCCGATCACCTACGACCTCACCCCCTTCGCCGGCCTCCTCAACGACGGCCGCCCGCACCGCGTCGAGGTCTCGGTCGTCGGTGTGCCCGAGGGCCGGGCCGGCTGGAGCACCCCCGTGAACGTCCTGGTCTGGCAGGACGAGCGGCGCGCACACGTCACCGGCGGGCTGACCGCGCACCGGGAGGGCGACCTCACCGGCTCCTCCTCCTACACGCCCGGTCCGGAGCACCGGGTGGACACCGAGGGCGCCCACCGCCTCACGGTCGCCGGTTACGTCGACACCTCGCACGGCCGCGTCCACACCACCGTCGGCCGCCGGCTCGCCCACACCTCCGCGCACCGCTGGACCGACGGCGAGACCGGCGACGCCCTCGAAGCGACCTGGACCGACGCCGAGTCGGTGAGCGTCGACGGCCGCACCACGCGTACGCACCGCACCTACACGATGGACGGCACGACCACCCTCGGCGCGGGCGACCGGCTGCGCACCGTGCTGACCCTCGGCGACCGCGCCACGACCGTCGAGACGCGCGGCGCCCGGCGCACCGGATGGTCACGGCTCGACGACACCTACACGGGGGACGCCACCTACACGGCGAACGTGCCCCGCGACCAGCGGCACGCGGTCGGCACCACGAGCGAGCGCCACCGGCTGTACGGCTCGCACGGCTGCCACGACCGCACGCTGACCACCGTGCAGGGGGTGCTCACCGAGGACCGCGCCCGCTGCTGACGCGCCGACACCGCAAGCCCGCACGCCCGCAAGCCCGTGTTTTGAACGGGCCGGCCGGTGCGGACGCGGGCCGCGGTCGCCGCCGGGCGGAACCGGCGGCGGCCGCGGCGGCTGCCGGATCCGACCGGGTCAGCAGGACTGCACGGGGGCGCCGTCGACGAGGGTGTCCAGCAGCTCCCCGAGCGCCTCGCGCTGATCCCCCGTCAGCGGCGCGAGGATCTCCTCCGCCGCCGACCGGCGCACCGCCCGCAGCTCGCGCAGCGCGGCCCGCCCGTCGTCGGTGAGCTCGATGCGGATCACCCGGCGGTTCGCCGGGTCCGGGACCCGCCGCACCTTCCCGCTCGCCTCCAGCCCGTCGACCAGCGTCGTCACGGCCCGCGGCACCACCTCCAGGCGCTCGGCCAGGTCGGCCATGCGCGGCGGCGAACCCCAGTGCGCGAGCGTGCGCAGCAGCCGGGACTGGGCCGGGGTGATGCCGAGGTCGCGCTGCTCCAGGTGCCGCTTCTGGATGCGGTGCACCCGGCGGGTGAGCCGCAGCAACTGCTCGGCGAGCAGGCCGTCGGAATCGGGCGTGGTCATGCGGGAACAATATCAGGATGATGTTCATTGTGAGTATAGGTAACAATGAGCTACGATCCGACCCGCCCCGGCGCCGGGGCCGCACCCGCCGCGGTCCCGCCGGCCCGACCACCTTCGAAGGAGCCCATGCATCCCGACCGTGAAGCCCCGTGGACCCCACCCGCCGGGGGGCAGGATCAGCCCCGGCAGGTCCGCCGCATCCTCCGGCTCTTCCGCCCCTACCGGGGCCGGCTCGCCGTCGTCGGCCTGCTGGTCGGCGCCGCGTCGCTGGTCTCGGTCGCCACGCCCTTCCTGCTGAAGGAGATCCTCGACGTCGCCATCCCCGAGGGGCGCACCGGCCTGCTCAGCCTGCTCGCCCTCGGCATGATCCTCAGCGCGGTCCTCACCAGCGTCTTCGGCGTGCTGCAGACCCTGATCTCCACGACGGTCGGCCAGCGCGTCATGCACGACCTGCGCACCGCGGTCTACGGCCGTCTGCAGCGCATGTCGCTGGCGTTCTTCACGCGCACCCGCACCGGCGAGGTGCAGTCCCGCATCGCCAACGACATCGGCGGCATGCAGGCCACCGTCACCTCCACCGCGACCTCGCTGGTCTCCAACGCCACCAGCGTCATCGCCACGATCGTCGCGATGATCGCCCTGGACTGGCGCCTGACCGTCGTCTCGCTGCTGCTGCTCCCGGTGTTCGTGTGGATCAGCCGGCGCGTCGGCAACGAACGCCGGAAGATCACCACCCAGCGCCAGAAGCAGATGGCCGCCATGGCCGCCACGGTCACCGAGTCGCTCTCCGTCAGCGGCATCCTCCTCGGCCGCACGATGGGCCGCTCCGACTCGCTGACCAAGTCCTTCGCCGACGAGTCCGAGGAACTCGTCGACCTGGAGGTGCGGTCCAACATGGCCGGCCGGTGGCGCATGGCGGTCATCACGATCGTCATGGCCGCCCTGCCCGCCGTCATCTACTGGACCGCCGGCATGGCCCTCCAGACGGGCGGCCCGGAGGTCTCCATCGGCACGATCGTCGCCTTCGTCTCGCTCCAGCAGGGCCTGTTCCGCCCCGCCGTGAGCCTGCTGTCGACCGGCGTGCAGATCCAGACCTCGCTCGCCCTCTTCCAGCGCATCTTCGAGTACCTCGACCTGCCGATCGACATCACCGAACGCCCCGACCCGGTCCGCCTCGACCGGATCAAGGGCGAGGTCCGCTTCGAGGCCGTCTCCTTCGGCTACGACGACCAGGGCGCCCCGGTCCTCGACGGCATCGACCTCACCGTCCCGGCGGGCGGCAGCCTCGCCCTCGTCGGTCCGACCGGCGCCGGCAAGTCCACACTCGGCTACCTGGTGCCCCGGCTCTACGACGTCACCGACGGACGGGTCACGCTCGACGGGGTCGACGTCCGCGACCTCGACTTCGACACCCTGGCCCGCGCGGTCGGCGTCGTCTCGCAGGAGACGTACCTCTTCCACGCCTCGGTCGCCGACAACCTGCGCTTCGCCAAGCCCGACGCCACCGACGAGGAACTGCACCAGGCGGCGAAGGCGGCCCAGATCCACGACCACATCGCGTCCCTGCCCGACGGGTACGACACCGTCGTCGGCGAACGCGGCCACCGCTTCTCCGGCGGGGAGAAGCAGCGCCTGGCCATCGCCCGCACGATCCTGCGCGACCCGCCGGTGCTCATCCTCGACGAGGCCACCAGCGCGCTGGACACCCGCACCGAAGCCGCCGTCCAGGACGCCATCGACGCCCTGTCGGCGAACCGTACGACCCTCACCATCGCCCACCGGCTCTCCACCGTCCGGGGCGCCGACCAGATCGTCGTCCTGGACGCGGGCCGGGCCGTCGAGCGCGGCACGCACGAGGAGCTCCTGGCGCGGGACGGCCGGTACGCGGCGCTCGTACGCCGGGACGCCCAACTGGAGCCGACAAGATGAAAATATGCCGGGTTTGTGGGGATATGCGGGTTACCGTGCCCGCATGCAGAAGAACACTCCGCCACGGAGCACGATTCGACTGACGCGCCGGGGCCGGATCGCCCTCGTCGTGACCGGGGCCGTCGTGGTCGGTACCGCCGTGGCGGTGCCGCTGCTGACCCTGGCGCCCGAGGAGGACCGCCGCCCCACCACCCTGGTGATCCCCGAGGGCTGGCGCGCCGGCCAGGTCTACGCCGCCGTCGACAAGGCCCTCGCCCTGCCCGCCGGAAGCACGAAGAAGTCCCTCGCGAAGGCGATGCTGAAGCTGCCGAACGACGCCGAGGGCAACCCGGAGGGATACCTCTTCCCGGCGACCTATCCGCTCCGGGAGAAGACGACGCCGGAGCAGCTCCTGCGGCTCATGGTCGACACGGCCAACCAGAAGTTCAACGGCGCTCCCATCGCCGCCGGGGCACAGCGCAACGCCATGAACGTGTACCAGGCCGTCACCATCGCCAGCATCGTCCAGGCGGAGGCGGGCACCCGCGCGGACATGGGCAAGGTGGCCCGGGTGATCTTCAACCGCCTGGAGCGCGGCATGCCGCTGCAGATGGACTCCACCCTCAACTACGCCCTGAACCGCTCCACCCTGCGGACCACGGCGAGCGACACCCGGATCGACAGCCCGTACAACTCGTACCAGCGCATGGGCCTGCCGCCGACCCCCATCGACAACCCCGGCGAGGACGCCGTGCGCGCCGCCGTCAACCCGCCCCCGGGCGACTGGCTCTACTTCGTCACGGTCCGCCCGGGCGACACCCGCTTCACCGCCGACTACCGCCAGCACACCCGCAATGTCGCCGAGTTCAACGCCCACCGCGCCAAGAGCCCGGCCCAGCGCCCCTGAGGAACGCGGGGAAGCGCCCGGCCGGCGCCGGACGAACCCCGGCCGAGGCGCGCTACGCCGCGGCCGGTTCCCGCTCCAGCAGCCGCCTGATGTCACGCACCGCCGCCCGGCCCGCGCGGTTGGCGCCGATCGTGCTGGCCGAGGGACCGTAGCCGACGAGGTGGACGCGGGGGTCGACGGCCGCGTGCGTCCCCGCCATGCGGATGCCGCCACCCGGACCCCGCAGCCGCAGCGGTGCCAGGTGGTCGAGGGCGGGGCGGAAACCGGTGGCCCACAGGATGACGTCGGCGTCGACGCGCCGGCCGTCGTCCCACTCCACCCCGTCCGGGGTGATCCGGTCGAACATCGGCCGCCGGTCCAGCACCCCGTCCTCGATGCCCTGCCGGATCGCGTCGTTCAGCGGCAGCCCCGTCACCGAGACCACGCTGCGGGGCGGCAGCCCCTCCCGTACGCGCTCCTCGACGAGGGCGACGGCCGCCCGCCCCGCCTCCTCGTCGAACGGCCCCTCGCGGAAGACCGGCGGGCGCCGGGTCACCCACGTCGTCGACGCGGCGTACGGGGCGATCTCCAGCAGGTGCTGCGTGCCCGAGGCGCCACCGCCCACCACCACGACCCGCTGCCCGGCGAACCCCTCCGGCCCCGGGTACTGCGCGGTGTGCAACTGCCGCCCCCGGAAGGTCTCCTGGCCCGGATAGCGCGGCCAGAACGGCCGGTCCCAGGTGCCGGTCGCGTTGATCAGCGCCCGCGTCGACCACACCCCGTCCGAGGTCTCCACCAGCAGCCGTCCGCCGGTGCCCTCACGCACCGCCCGGACGTCGACCGGCCGCCGCACCCGCAGGTCGAAGGTCCGCTCGTAGCGGTCGAAGTACGCGCCGATCACCTCGGCCGAGGGGCGCGCCGGGTCCGCGTCCGTGAGCTCCATCCCCGGCAGCGCGTGCATCCCGTGCACCTTGCCGTAGGTCAGCGACGGCCAGCGGAACTGCCAGGCGCCGCCGGGCCCGGGGGAGTGGTCCAGCACGACGAAGTCGCGCTCCGGCTCGAAACCGGATCGCCGCAGGTGATAGGCGCCGGCCAGACCGGCCTGACCCGCGCCCACGACGACCACCTCGACCTCGCGTGTGTTGTTCACGCTTCTACCAACCGTGCGAGGGCCGTGGATCTTCCCCGCGCTACGACCCCTCCGAGGGCCGGGCCGCCGAGGTCGACGGCGGCAGGTCACCGTTGAAACGGGTGTCGGTGAACGCGGCGAAGTCGACCTTGCGCGGGATGAGCTTCAGCGCGGTGAACGTGTCGGCGATCTCCTGCTCGGAGGCGATCAGCGGCTTGTCGACGGCGACCGCGATCCGGGTCGTGTACGTCCGCCGCACCGCCGCCAGCGCCACGTCCTCGGGCAGCCCGGTGTCCTTCGCCCAGACCTTCGCCCACTCCTCCTCGTGGTCGTACACCCAGGTGTAGGCGCGCCGCAGCCGCTCCAGGTAGTCGGCGACGGCGGCCGCCTTCTTCCCGTCCTTCAGCGCGGCCGGTGCGGCCACCTGGAAGGTGTGCCCGTTGGTCACCCCGTCGCCGTCGGTCAGCACCCGGCCGCTGCCGCCCTTGAGGATCTGCGAGGTGTACGGGTCCCACACCGCCCAGGCGTCGACCTTGCCGGCGGTGAACGCGGCGAGCGCGTCGGCGGGCTGGAGGTACGTGACCCGGACGTCGCTCAGGGTGAGCCCGGCCTTCTTCAGGGACGCGACCAGCTGGAAATGGGCGGAGGAGCCCTGGGCCACGGCGACCGAGCGCCCCTTGAGCTGCTCGGGGCGCTTCAGGGGCGAGTCGTCCGGCACGAGGACGGTGTCGCCCCTGGACGTGCCGTGCCAGGCCGCCACCACCTTGATCTTCGAGCCCGCCCCGGCCGCGAAGACCGGCGGGGTGTTGCCGACGCCGCCGATGTCGACGGCCCCCGCGTTGACGGCCTCCAGCAGGGGCGGACCGGAGGTGAACGTCGACCACTTGATCGTGTAGTCGAGGTCGTCCAGTTCCCCGGCGGCCCGCAGGACGGCCTCCGAGCCGCCCTTCTGGTCACCGACGCTCAGGGTGACCGGACCCCGGCCGTCGGTGCCGCCGTCCGACGTACCGGCGGCCGAGTTCCCGCCGCAGGCGGCGAGCAGCAGGGCCAGGGGGAGGAGCAGGGCGGCGGGGGCGAGGCGTCGTCGCATGGGGTTTCCGTTCGTGTGGGTCGTACGCCGGGGGCGTGCGCGGGGGACCTGCAGGGCCTTCGCGGGTGGTTCAGGCGGCCTCGGCGGCCGTCGCCTCGACACCGAGGCGTTCGAGGAGGCCGGCGCGCAGCGCGGCGAAGCGCGGGTCGGTGAGGTCGCGGGGCCGGTCGAGGTCGATCCGCTGCTCGTGCGCGATGACACCGCCGTCCATCACCAGGACCCGGTCGGCGAGCAGCACGGCCTCCTCGACGTCATGGGTGACGAGCAGCACCGCGCAGCCCCGGCGCTGCCACAGTTCGCCCACCAGCCGCTGGGCCTTGATGCGGGTGAGCGCGTCGAGCGCGCCGAACGGCTCGTCGAGCAGCAGCAGATCGGGCTCCCGCACCAACGCCCGTGCCAGGGAGGCGCGTTGGGCCTCACCGCCGGACAGGGTCTTGGGCCAGGCGTTCGAGCGGTGGCCGAGGCCGACCTCCTGGAGGGCCCGCTCGGCGACGGCGCGCTCGGGCCGGCCGGGCAGACCCAGTGTGACGTTGCGCCACACCCTCTTCCACGGCATCAGCCGCGGCGACTGGAAGGCGACGGCCTTGCGGCGCGGCACCAGCACGGTGCCCTCGATCTCGCGGTCGAGCCCGGCGAGGATCCGCAGCAGCGTCGACTTGCCGCAGCCGCTGCGCCCGAGCAGGGCCACGAACTCGCCCGGCCGGACGTCCAGGCGCAGGTCGTCGATGACGGCGCGCCCGTCGAAGGAGCGGGTGAGCCCTTGGACATGGACCGCCTGCGGGGTCACCGGCCGGTGAACGTCGGTCGCCATTGCAGCAGCAGCCTTTCGAGGGAGCGGACGACGAAGTCGGCCAGCAGGCCGAGGAAGGCGTAGACGACCAGGCAGACCACGATCACGTCGGTCCGCAGGAAGTCCCGCGCCTGCACCATGAGGAATCCGATGCCGGAGTCGGCGTTGACCTGCTCGGCGAAGACCAGCGCGAGCCAGGCGATGCCCAGCGAGTAGCGCAGCCCGGTCATCGCCCCGGGCAGCGCACCCGGCAGGACGACGTGCCGCACGAGCCCCCGGCGCGACAGTCCCAGGGACTCGCCGGCCTCGATCAACTGGGCGTCCACACCGCGGATCCCGGCGTAGACGTTGAGGTAGAGCGGGAAGGTCACACCGAGCGTGATGATGGCGACCTTGGGGGCCTCGCCGATGCCGAACCAGATGATGAACAGCGGGATGAGACCCACGAACGGCACGGTCCGCAGCATCTGCAGCGGCGCGTCCACGAGGTCCTCGCCGATGCGGAACAGCCCGGAGACGAGGGCGAGTCCGGTGCCGACGACCAGGCCGAGCAGCAGCCCGGCGGCGACCCGCCTGAGCGAGGTGCCCATGGCCGCGGGCAGCGAACCGTCGGCCACCATGTCCGCCGCGACCCGGGCGATCCGGCCCGGCGAGGCGAGGACGTCCGGGGGCAGCACACCGGTGCTGCTGAGGAGCTGCCAGAGCGCCAGCAGCAGGACGGGGCCGCTGGTGCGGCGCAGCCAGCGGGGGACACGGGTGCGGCGGGAGGAGGCGGGCAGCAGGGGCTGGAGGTCGGGATCGGAACCCGCTGCGGGCGGAGCGCCGGGTTTCGGTGAGGTGGGCGGGGCATGGCTGATGCTCATGAGGGCTCCACGGGAGGAGAGCGGGGCCGGACCGCGGGCACGCGGCACGCCTCGGACGTACGCCGGGCCGGCCGCACCGGCATCAGTGCCGGTCGGCGGGCAGGCGTGACGAAGGCGGGGAAAGGGAGATCAGAAGGGGGGAGAGGGGCGTCAGCGGCCGCGGCGACACGCGGCGGAGGCCACCCGCAGCAGGTCGATGTGACCGCGCGTGGTGAGCAGGGCTGAACGCAACATGCCGCAGAACCTAGCCAGATGGCATGCGCACGGTCAACGGGCGTCTCGATCAGTGGGACTCCCCGGGCTTTCCTGGACTCCCCTGGGACTTCCTCGCGGCTTCCGTACCGGAACACGGCCGGAGGGGTCCGGGTGCGGCCCGCCGGGTGCGTCAGGATGGAAGGCATGTCAGATGCCTTCACCACCCGAGTTCTGAACGTCACCACCGGCTCCGCCGAGAGGGTCGTCGACATCACCGGCGACTGCGAGTCCTTCCTGCGCGAGGCGGCCGCCGGCCGGGACGGACTGCTCAACGTCTTCGTGCCCCACGCCACGGCCGGCATCGCGGTGCTGGAGACGGGCGCCGGCAGTGACGACGACCTCCTGGCCGCGCTGCACACGCTGCTGCCCGCCGACGACCGCTGGCAGCACCGGCACGGCAGCCCCGGCCACGGCCGCGACCACGTCCTGCCGGCGCTCGTCCCGCCCCACGCGACCCTGCCGGTGATCGGCGGGCGGCTGGAGCTCGGCACGTGGCAGTCGGTGTGCCTGGTCGACACCAACCGGGACAACCCGGACCGCAAGGTGCGGCTGAGCTTCCTGGGCTGACACCCGGCACCCGGCCCCGGCACCCGACGGCCTGCAGCCGGCACCCGGCAGTCGGGTCCGGCCGGGCCCCGGCCGGCCGGTCAGCGGGTACGTGGCCCCCGTCCACATCGCGACGGCCCGCAACAGCGACGGCGCGACGAGCTGGGACCCGGCCGGCTACCGGGAGGACTACCGGGAGATCTGGGGGAGATGAGCCGCCCGGGGTGTCGATCCCTTCACCGAACATGCACGGATCCCGGCACCCCTCGCCCGCGTGAAGGCCGACCCCGCCACCCACAACATCCCCAGCCACCCGCGCAGTTCGGGCAGATACCGCAGGAAACCCCGTCCCCGCCGGACGGGATACGGCGCCGACTCGGATACCTCGCCCCCGTCGTCACCCGCACCTCGCCCCTGGGGTAGGGTCCCCACCGTTTCCGGCTACCGACTGGTGGTGTGCCGGTACAGGGCGTGTCGGAGGGCGGCAAGACGATGGACTCCCAGTGGGACGACGGCGGTTCCGTGGAACTGGACGACGCGCGGCTGGAGACGCTGAGTCCCGAACCGCTGCTGACCCGGGACTACGAGACGCGTCCCTCGCTCGTCTACGAGCGGCTGCGCCAGCGGCACGGCCCGGTCGCCCCCGTCGACCTGCTGGGCGTGCCCGCCTGGCTCGTCCTCGGCTACCGCGAGGCGCTCCAGGTGCTCCAGGACGACGAGGGCTGGCCCAAGGGGCTGGAGAACTGGCGGGCCCGCTCCGAGGGCCGGGTGCCCTCCGACTGGCCGCTCGGCCCCTCCCTGGAGGTCAACCACATCCTGATCCAGGGCGGCCCCGGCTACCGGCCGCTGCGCACCGCCTGGGACGCCGCCCTCAAGCCGTTCCAGGACCCGCGCCACCCGCAGGCCAAGCGCCTGAAGTCCGCCGTCACCGCCTACGCCGACGAGCTGATCACCCTGATCGGGCAGGGCGGCACCACCGGCGTGGCCGACCTGTCCGCCCAGTTCTCCCGGCCGCTGCCGCTGATGGTGGCCAGCCACCTGCTCGGCTTCCCCGGCTCCCAGGGCGACGACGCGCTGATGGACATGTGGCGCGTGCTCGACGCCGGACCGGACGCCGAGGCCGCCCTGGAGCGACTGCTGGCGACGCTCGCCGAACTGGGCGCGCAGAAGCAGCGCGAGCCCGGCGACGACTTCCCCTCCCACCTGCTGGCCGCCCACCCCGACCTGTCGCTGGACCACCTGGCCCGCGAGCTGTTCATGCTGCTCGGCATGACCTCCGACCACGTCGGCATCCTCATCTCCAACACCGTCGTGGAGGTCATCTCAGGCGAGAGCAGCGTGCGCGCCAGCCTCTCCGCCGGCATGGTCAGGGAGGCCATGAACCGCGTGGTCATGCGCAAGCCGCCGCTGGTGAACTTCGTCCCGCGCTTCGCGGCCGGGGACACCCCGCTCGGCGCGTACACCATCCGGGCCGGCGACCCCGTGTGGGTCTCCTCGGCCGCCGCGCACGCCGATCCGCTCTTCGCCGACCACGTCGCCTCCGGCACCACCATCAGCACCCGGGCGCACCTGTCCTGGGGGGCGGGGCCGCGCCAGTGCCCGGCCCGCGAGCTCGCCTCGACGGTCGCGGCGGTCGCGGCGGGGCGCGTCTTCGAGCGGTTCGACCACCTCGACCTGGCCCTGCCCGCCGACCAACTGCCCTGGCGCTCCTCGCCGTTCATGCGCGGCCTGCGCTCGCTGCCGGTGCGCTACGAGCTCGCCCGGGCGACCGCCCGACCGGCGGGGACGTCGGACGACCCGGCTCCGGAGGTGGCAGAGGAGGTCCTGCCCGACCCGTCGGCCCGGCAGCGCTCGTCGCTGTGGCGCTATCTCACGGGCCTGATCCGCGGCGGCCGCTGACCGGCGGCAGCCGGGCCGAACGCCCATCCGGCACCGGCGTTCCTCCCGGGTCCGCGGGTACGGTCTCACGCCGTACCGGTGACGAACGGTGCTGGTCCGCGGGCGCGCGGCTCTGAGATGCTCGGGTCAGATCCCGGGACAGGGCGTGAGGGCCCGCGAAGGCCGGGCAGGTACACCTCGATGACCTGCCCGGCCGTCCTCTGCGGGTGCTCACACCCAGCCGGACTCGGTGGCGATCCTGATCGCGTCGATGCGGTTGCGCCCGCCGGTCTTCCGGGTGATCGCCGACAGATGGTTGCGGACCGTCGCCACGGACAGGCACAGCCGCTCGGCGATCTCCCGCGTGGGCGTGCCGTCGGAGGTCAGCCGCAGCACCTCCACCTCACGCGGTGTCAGCGGGTTGGCGCCCGCGTCCAGAGCGGCCAGCGCGAACTCCGGGTCGACGAACCGCTGCCCCCGCACCAGCTTGCGCACCCCGTGGACCAGCCGGTCCGGCGGCGCGTTGGTGCTGATGACACCGGCCGCGTGCAGATCCAGCAGACGGCGCAGCCGCTCGGGTGTCGTGGAGGCCATCATCAGCAGCATCCGGCACTCCGGCAGCCGTTCCCGCAGCTCACCACGGACGGCGACCTGCTCGCCCGCCCCGGAGTCCACGTCGATCACGGCCACGTCGGGCCGGCACGCCAGGGCACGCGCCACCACGTCGTCGTCGCCGTCCGCCTCGGCGACGACCTCGATGTCGTCCTCACGGGACAGCAGGGCGGCGAACGCTCCCCGCACGAGACGGGTGTGCTGGACGAGCAGAACGCGGATCACGATCGGATTATCGCCGTCCACCCGGCGGATGTCCCTTCGGGAGACAGCCACGACAGGCACGACAGCCGTGCCGCACCCGCCCGGCCGCGGCGCGGCGCCCGCACGAGTGGTGAGGCCGGTGAGGCGGGCGTACCGTCGAACGGTGGACTCCGCAGGCAGCAGCCCGCAGCCGGCCGCACCACAGACGACCGCCACCAGGGAACCCGGTGGCGGCGGAAGCGCGATGGCGCTGTTCGTCATCGCCTCGTGCCAGTTGATGGTGGTCCTCGACATCACCATCGTGAACATCGCGCTGCCGCACATCCAGAGCGACCTGGAGTTCTCCACCACGAGCCTGTCCTGGGTGGTGAACGCCTACACCCTCACCTTCGGCGGTCTGCTGCTGCTCGGCGGCCGGGCCGGCGACATCCTGGGCCGGCGGCGCGTGTTCATCTTCGGCGTGCTGCTCTTCGTACTCGCCTCCCTGCTCGGCGGGTTCGCCCAGAACGCCGGCCAACTCCTCGGCGCCCGCGCCTTGCAGGGCGTCGGCGGCGCCATCGCCTCCCCGACGTCCCTGGCCCTGATCAGCACGACCTTCCGCGAGGGGCCGGAACGCAACCGGGCCTTCGGGGTGTTCGCCGCGGTCTCGGCCGGCGGTGGCGCCATCGGCCTGCTGGCGGGCGGGATGCTGGTGGAGTGGCTGAACTGGCGGTGGGTGCTGTTCGTCAACGTGCCCATCGGCCTGCTCATCGTGCTCGCCACGCCCAGGTGGATCCGGGAGTCCGAGCGCCACCCCGGGCGCTTCGACATCACCGGCGCGCTCACCTCCACCGCCGGCATGGTCCTGCTGGTCTACGGGTTCATCCGGGCCGCGCAGGACGGCTGGCGCGACGCGCTGACCCTGGCCTCGTTCGCCGGGGCCGTGGTGCTGCTGGTGGCCTTCGTCCTGATCGAGCGGCGTTCGAGACAGCCCATCACACCCCTGCACATGTTCGCCGACCGCAACCGCGCGGGCACCTACGGCATCATGCTCTGCCTCGCCGCCGCGATCTTCGGCATGTTCTTCTTCCTCACGCTCTTCGTGCAGAACGTACTGGGCTTCAGCCCTCTGCAGGCAGGCCTCGCCTTCCTGCCGGTCAGCGCGGTCATCGCCATCGGCGCCGGACTGGCCTCGCGGTTCCTGCCCGTGTACGGGCCCAAGCCCTTCATGGTGCTCGGGGCGATCCTGGCGGCGGCCGGACTGGCCTGGCTCACCCTGACCGACGTGCACTCCACCTATGCCGGCAGCGTCCTCGGGCCCATGCTCGTCTTCAGCCTCGGCATGGGCATGGAGTTCGTGTCCCTGACCCTCATGGCGCTCTCCAACGTGCGCACCGCCGAGACCGGCGCGGCCTCCGGCCTCCTGAACGCCACCCAGCAGGTCGGCGGCTCGCTCGGGCTGTCCATCCTGGTGACGATGTTCGGCACGGCCAGCGCGAACGAGGCGGACCGGCAGGTCCCGGACTTCCTCCAGCAGGCCACCCCGGCCGAGCGCCTGCGCTTTGAACGCACCGGGCAGCTGCCCAGACCGTGGTCGGACGAGGTCCTCACCGCCGGTGTGTCGGCCGCCTTCATCACGGCGGCGATCTTCACCGCCGTCGCCGCCCTGATCGCCCTGATCGTCATCCAGGTCCGCCCCTCCGACCTGGAACGCCTCAAGGGCGGAGCGGGCCCCGGCCCGATGTGAGACCGGCCCCCGACGGCTCCGGGCGCACCGGGTTCCGCTTCACCCGGCTGACGCCGCCGCACACCCTGATCCAGCACAGCGCGCGACCCCGCCGAGCGCCGGAGCGCGCAGCGCGGTGGGTCACCGTCCCGTCCGGGGGCAGGCGGCCAGTGCGTCGGCCAGACCCGTCGCGTCCGTGCCGAGCTTGCGGAACACGGACGACAGGTGCTGGCGTACGCCCTGCTCGGTGAGCTTCAGGTCCTTCGCGACCACCGAGGCCGGGTGGCCCTGGACCGTCAGCTCGGCCGCCCGGCGTTCCTGGGCCGTGAGCATGTCCGTGTGGGCGTAGCGGAGCGGGAGCGGACGCAGCCCGGCGGCGGACAGCTCCCGCCTGGCCCGTGCGGCCAGCCCTTCGGCGCCGCAGTGCACCGCGCCCTCCAGGCCCTGGTAGAGCCGGTCGGCGGCGTCGTGCAGACGGCCGTTGCGGGCCAGCGCGGCGCCGTGGCCGACCAGGGCGCGGGCCAGCTCGTACGCGGCGGGGGAACGCTGCAGATGGTCGACGGCCTGCGCGTGCAGTTCGAGCGCCGCCTCCCCGCCCGTCACCTCCGCCCGCACGCGCAGCGCCTGGCCGATCGCCGAGGCCGCGCCGAAGTCCCGGGCCCGCTTCACGGCGTCCTGCGCGTGCCGCACCGCCCGGTCGGGCGCGCTGCGGGACAGCGCCTTCGCCAGGCCCAGCTGCCACGGGCACCAGGCGGGGTTGCGCCAGTCCCGGCCCTCCAGCCACCCGCCCACCTCGGTCAGCCGCCCGGCCGCCTCCTCGGGCCGGCCCTCCGCCAGGAGCAGCTCGGCGTAGACGGTGCGCGGGTCGGGGTAGATGACGGCGTTCGGGATGACGTCGCCGTAGCGGTACCGGTCGGCGAGGCGGCGCGCCGCCACCACCCGGCCACGGGCCAGCAGCGTCTGGATCAGGATGCCGACGGCGAACCACTGGGCTGGCACGGCCCCCTCCACCCGGTCGGCGATGTCCAGTCCCTCCCGGACCAGGCTCTCGGCCTCGGCCAGGCTGCCCCGCCGGTACCGGATGTACGCGGACAGGGTCTGCCCCAGGGCCAGGTGGGAGCCGCGCCAGCCCTTGGACTCGCACTCGGCCATGCCCCTCGCGAACAGCTCCTCGGCCCGCCGCGGCTGGTCGCCGTACATGAACACCAGGGCGACCGAGACGGGCACCTCGAAGCCGCGGTTCTCGTCGGTCCAGCTCAGCCCGCCGTCCAGGGCCCTCTCGGCGTAGTCGAGGGCCTTCTGCCGGGGCTCGCCGCACATCATGGCGTCCCAGGCCCGCAGCCCGAGGATGTAGCGCTCCTCCAGCCGGCGGCCGGTGAGGTGGTCGGCCAGCCGGGCGAGCCTGCGCGAACGGCCGGCCGAGTCCTGCTCGTCGGTGCGGAACGCGCTCCAGACGAAGTGGTCGGCCTGCATCCGCAGCCGGATGCGGGGATGGGCGGCCGCCCGCCGCGCCTCCTCGGCCGCCACCGTCGCGGCCTCCGCCATCCGGTCCGTGTGGGCCAGCGCCTGGGTCAGCCGGTACACCATCGAGGCGCGCAGCTCGGGGTCGATGTCACCCTCCGCCAGCGCCTCCCGCAGGTGCGCGACGGTGGCCGTGGGCTCGATGAGGAAGGTGGCGCAGGCGAGTTCGTGCAGCAGCACGGCGCGCTCCTCCGGGAGCGGCGGCTCCTGCAGCGCGCGGTTCAGCAGCCGCCGGGCGGCCTCCGGGGCGCCGGAGTGCAGGTACTCCCGCGCGGCCTGCCGCAGGCAGGCGACGGCCTCGGTGCTGCCCTCGCAGGGCACCTCCAGCAGGTGCCGGGCCGCCGCCGCGGGACCGAGTCCGGCCGCGCGGACGGCCTCCGCCGCCGAGTTGTGCATGCCCTCGCGCAGGCTCGTCCCGATGGCCCGGTAGATCGTCGTGGCGATCGTCGGATGCACGAACTCCAGGCGGCCCCCGGGTCCGTCGCCGTCGGTCAGGATGCGGGCGGTGCGCAGCCTGTCCGTCGCCTCGGCCGCCGCCGTGCTGCCGATCGCCGCGATGCGGGCGGCCAGCTCCTGCGAGATGGCCTGGCCCAGCACGGCGGCCGCGTAGGCGAACCGGACGGTCGTGGTGCCGAACCCGTGGAGGCGCTCGATCAGGCCCGGCCCCGTCACCGCGGCGGCCAGATCACGCATGACGGGCAGGTCCGCGCCGGTGCCCCGCAGCCGGCGCTCGCCGAGCCGGATGGCGAGTTCGACGGCTTCGAAGGGGCTCCCGCCGGTGACCTCCCAGCACTCCTCGCAGAAGCCGTCCTCGGCCTGCTCGCCCACTTCGTCCCTGACGATCCGCGTCACGGCCGCGGCGCTCAGCGGCTCCAGGGCGTAGGGGCGGTGGCCCAGCTCGGCGGTGCCGAAGGGGTCGGCCTCCAGGGGCAGTTCGTCGGGCCGGTAGGCGACGACCATCAGCAGGGACAGGTCCACGGCCCGGGGCGCGAACGAGGAGAGCCAGGTCAGCGTCTCGGCGTCGGCCCAGTGCAGGTCGTCCAGGAGGAGGACCACGGGTGCCTTCTTGACCGCGAGACGGGTCATCACCCAGTCCAGGCCGTCACGGACCCCGGTCGGATCCGGCGCGTGGCCGCTGGGCCTGGCCACCAGGCCGAGCGCGGCGGCGACGATGTCGTACCAGCTGCCCAGGAAGGCGCGCAGTTCCGTCTCGTCCATGGCCGCCAGCGCGGGCTGGACGAGCTGGCGCACCACGTGGAAGGCCAGTTCCTGCTCGTTCTCCCCGCCCCGGCCCGACAGCACCGTGAAGCCCTCCGCCCGGGCCCGGTCGCGGGCCTCGGTCAGCAGGGCGGTCTTGCCCATCCCGGCCGGGCCGGTGAAGGCGAGCAGGCCGCCGCGCGGCGCCTGGGGCACGCCGTCGGCACGGTCGCGCAGGGCCCCCAGCGCCGAGTCGAGGGCCCGCAGCTCCTTGCGGCGCTCGAGCAACGGCCGTGACTCGGGCCGAGGTTGCCGCAGCTCATTCGCCATGTGCCGTACCGCTTCCTGTCGTCGGCCATCGGGAGGCAGCGCAGAGCGTACGCCCCCCGACAGGGCACTTGACCGGATTATGGGACGAGCGCGACGAAGAAGGGTGAATGACCCGCTGTCGCGGGTTGGAGTGCGGGCCACGCGGGTAGCGTGGCCCGAATGGGCGCCTTCCGGCCGGGCCGGCGGCGCCCCTCGTGTCAGCGGCCGCCCCTCACCCCGGGGCGCGGCCGCCCCTCACCCCAGGGCCGCGGGCGTTCCCGCGTCCGCGTACCGCGGCACGGTGCGGGACCAGTAGTAACACCCCCGGATCCAGCCGGCCATGCCTTCCACGTAGCCGACGCCCGAAGGGCTCAACTCCGGTGCGATCTCCTCGTACAGCCTCTCGAACTCCCTGATCGTCCGGTTGATCCGCCGAACGGCCAGGGTGACGGCCATCGGCAGGGGGCACTGGTGGGCTCGCTGGTAGGCGAGGGCCAGGTTGATCATTTCGCCCGCCCGTTGCTCCTTGACCGCGGAGAACAGGTCGGGGATCCACACCGCCGCGTCGGCCGACAGCCGGCTCAGATGCCGCATGAGCGGGTGGTGCAGTTCCGCGTCGGTCAGCTCGCACGGCTGCGCCGCCTCGCACAACGGGTGGAACGGCTCGACGCCCGCCGTGAGGGACCGTATCGAGGTGCAGATCCCGGACCGCACCGGCGACGGATGGGTCTGGGCCACCGCTTCGTACAGCAGGCCGTGCACGTACTCGCGGCTCCGGTCCGCCCAGCGTGCGGCCTGGGCGGGGGTGCACCGTTCGCGGACCTGCCGGTACAGGTCCGCGAGGGCCGCTCCGAGCGGGGTGCTCGGGGCCGCGCCGTCCGCCAGGATCGCGACGCTCTCGCACAGCATGGGCAGCAGCTCGCCCGGCCGGTGCCGCCCGACCTCCTCGGCGCGGTCGTCGTAGACGAACTGGTAGGCGATCTGCCGGGCCACGAGCCGCAGGATCCCGGGGTCGGCGTCCGGGCTGTTGAACGAGGCCAGCTCGGCGGGGCGGGTGAGGGAGATCATCGCCGCGACCCCGGGTTCCTCGCTCAGGCCGGTCGCGCGCAGCCAGTCGTCGACACCGGCGGTGGCCGCGGGCTCGTGCGGGTTGCGCCGGAAGGGGAAGGGCATGTGCAGGTGGGCGTCGATCAGCTCCACCAAGGTGCCGGGCGCCGCGCCGCCCGGCACCACGGCGGTGACGTCCTCATGCGCGGTGCACATCCTGGTCACCGTCCCTCCGGGCTTCGGACACCCCTGATGCCGCGGCCGGTGCCCCGGGAGACAGGGCGGTGGCCCGCGGTGCCGTGCCGTCCGGCGCGTCCCGCCGCGGTGCGCAGATCATCGTCAGGGAGCGCGGCCCCAGCGTCGCCCCGGGGCGCGGGGGAGCGACGGGGCCCGGCGGGTGGCGCAGCCGCCAGCGGCCGGCGAGGGTGGCGAGGGCCACCGTCATCTCGGCCAGGGAGAACAGGTCGCCGATGCACTTGCGGCTGCCGGCGGCGAACGGGACGAAGGCCCCGTGCGGACCGGTCGCCGTGCCGCCCTCCAGCCAGCGCTCCGGCAGGAACCGCTCCGGCTCGGGGAACGAGGCCGGGTCGTGATGCAGCAGGTAGGGGCTGTACAGGACGGTGGTACCCGGCGGCAGGCGGCGCCCGGCCAGCTGCGTCTGCCGCGTCGTGACCCGGGTGAAGAGCCAGCCGGGCGGTGAGTGGCGCAGCGTCTCGGTGAGGACGGCCCGCGTGTAGACCAGGCGCGGCAGGTCACCGGCTCCGGGTAAGCGCCCGGCGAGGACGGAGTCCACCTCCGCGTGCAGCCGCCGCTCCACCTCCGGGTGCTCCGCCAGCAGACCGAACGTGGAGGCGAGGCACATCGAGGGGCTCTCGGACCCGGTCAGCAGCAGCGACACCAACTGGTCGTGCACCTCCCGGTCGGTGACCGGCGTCTCCTCACCCTCCTGGTCGGCTGCCGCGAGCAGGAGTCCCAGCAGGTCGTCGCGGGGGGCTCCCCGGCGGCGCTGCGCCATCGCGGCGTCGACCAGCTCATGGGTCCGCTCGACCGCGCGCCGGTACCGGCGGTTGGCGGGGGTGGGAAGGCGGAACAGCGCGTCGATCGGGACGACCGTGCGGACGAACAGACCGCGGACGATGGCGGCGAGACAGCGCCGCACCTCGTCGGTGGCGGCCGGGCCGAGCGCGTCGGACAGCAGCACCCGGCTGATCAGCCGGGTCGTCAGCCCCAGCATCGCCGCGCTGACGTCGACGCGCTGCCCGGGGCGCCAGTCACGGCACAGCGACGCCGCCTCCTCGGCCATCAGGTCCGTGTGCGCGGCGACGGCGGCGGGGCGGAAGGTGGGCTGCAACAGCCGGCGCTGCCTGCGGTGCTCGGTGTGCGGGCAGGTCACGACGCCACCGCCCATCAGGGCGCGCAGCCTCTCGTACTGCGGACCCCCTTTGTCGAACGTGCGGGTGTCCCTCAGCATGTGGTGGACCAGCTCCGGGTGACAGACCATCCACGCGCGCCGGGGACCGAGGCGTATCTCGACCAGATCGCCGTGCCTGGGAAGAGAATTGAGAAACTCCAGCGGCCGGCGGAACAAGGCGATACCGTGGCCGATGGATGGGAATATGCCTGGAGCAGTACCGACCGTCCATGCCTGTTCCGGGTGCGGAACGCAGCCGTTCATCGCATACCACCTGCTTCGACTCGGCAGAAAAATGCGGTGCCGTTACACCTGCATGGCACTTGCACCATGTCCTGCCCAGTTCAGGTCGGCCGCCGACTTGACGAACCCTTTCTCCAGGGGGGCGCACGGGTGCACGCAGAAGCGCTGGGTGCCTCACTTCCGCAGCACGTCACGCGTCGACGACCCCATGCCGTCTCGACGTGGCGGGCGCGTTGCTGCGGAGCCGTCCGCGCAGGGCCCGCAGCCCTGCCGCACGCCTCCGCGGCGCCTACGCCCCGCCCGGCTCGTCCGCCCCGGTCGGCAGGGGCGGCTCCGACTCCACGCGTCGCAGTTCCTCGTCCGTGAGGAGCCGGGAGCGGAGCAGGAAGCGGACGCCCTCCGGGGCCTCCAGGGAGAAGCCGCTACCACGGCCGGGGACGACGTCCACGGTGAGGTGGGTGTGCGACCAGTACCGGTACTGGTCCGCGCTCATCCAGAACGGCACGTCCCCGGCGACGTGCCCCAGCAGGACGTCCGAGGCGCCGACCCGGAACTCGCCGCGCGGGTAGCACATCGGGGCGCTGCCGTCGCAGCAGCCGCCGGACTGGTGGAACATCACCGGGCCGTGCGTCCCGATCAGCCGCCGCAGCAGGTCCTCGGCGGCGGGTGTCAGTGCGACACGTGCTGTGCGCGTGGTCATGCGTTCCCTCCCTGACCGGACCGGCAACCGCCCGTCGAACGTACCCCCTCACGGGCCGGAACGGACCGGTGCGGACGGGAGGTTCCCGGCGCCCTCCGTGGCGTCCGCACCGGTCGCCGCTCCCGGCCGGCCTCACAGCAGGTCGCGCGGCACCTTCTCGTTCCAGGTGCGGGAGAACACCCGGCGCCCGGCCTCGTACGCGTCCAGCGTCGCGTCCACGAAGAAGTCCGTCTCGTCGCAGCTGAGCCGGGTGTGCGTCACCACCCGCGTGTCCCAGTCGTCGCGCCGGAACGTCATGGTCCAGGTGGACTCGCCGGCGGCCGAGGTGAAGTCGTCGGCGACCGCCGTGTACCGCTCGTGGGCCCGGCGGCCCGCCTCGATGCCGGTGTCCTCGAACCGGACCGTGCCCCGGTCCTTCACGATGTCCAGCTCCGCGTGGTAGCCGACCAGGTCCCGCTTGACCTCCCAGCGCTCCTCGGGCGGCGTGAGCTGACGGGTGGCGAGCGGGGGAGTGCCCTCCGGCTCACCGAAGGGCGAGGAGGGCACCTCGTCGGGTTCGTCGACGGGCCGCACCGGCAGCGTGAGCGTGCTGGAACCC
This sequence comes from Streptomyces sp. DT190, assembly GCF_049846985.1. Lineage (NCBI taxonomy): Bacteria > Bacillati > Actinomycetota > Actinomycetes > Kitasatosporales > Streptomycetaceae > Streptomyces > Streptomyces sp. DT190. The sequence goes on from NZ_JBNCNM010000008.1 coordinate 161,707, forward strand.
TCGTGGACGCTGAGCAGCGCGGGCCTCGGCGGGGGCCACGCCAGCGGCCAGTACGACGTCGACAGCGAGAGCCGGACGCGGTGCCCCGGCGGGAACGCCTGCGCCACGCCGTTCAGCGGGATGGTCGCCCGGTACCGCCGCCCGGGCTCCAGCGGTTCGGGCGACTCCGTGCTGTCGCGGCGGGTGAGGTTGAGGATGCCGTACGACACGCGCGTGGCGGCGCCGTCGGGGCTCACGTCGGAGAGCCGCGCGGCCACCATCGCGACCGGCTCGCTCACCGACAGGTCGAGCTCCACCGTCGGCGAGCCGAGGATCTCCAGCTGCTCGGTCAGCGGCTCGCTGTCGAAGACCAGGGAACCGCCGTCCTCCTCCCGCTGGTCGTAGGGCAGGTCCGGCGGAGCGTTGTAGGAGGCCCACTTGCCCGCGAACTGGCCCACGGACAGCGGCGACCGCACGGTCATCGGCTCGCCGCCGGAACGCTCGGCGGTGCCGGGGCCGGTGCCGGTGTCCGTGGCGTCCGGGCCGTCCGGGTCCCGCGGGGGCCCGATGGTGTGCCGGGTGAGCGGGTGCGCGACCTCGCGGATGTGCGGGGAGGGCCAGTGCGGCTCGCCGACCCAGCGGCCCGGCCGCTCCTCGTAGGAGGTGGAGGGCGGCACGCTGTCCTGCATCCAGGTCCGCAGCATGGGCCCGTCCATGACGCCGTTGTCGACGCCCTTGAGCCAGTGGTCCCACCACCGCACGAGCTCCTGGAGGTAGCCGATCGCCGGGCCGGGCTCCCCGAGGTGGGGGAACTTGTGCGACCACGGGCCGATCAGCCCCTTGCGGGGCACGTCCAGGTGACCCAGCAGCCGGGTCACGGCGTTGGAGTAGCCGTCCGCCCACCCGCTGGAGGCCAGCACCGGGCAGCGCACGGCGGAGTAGTCCTCGCAGACGGAGGCGTGCCGCCAGTAGTCGTCGCGGCGCTGGTGGCGCAGCCACTGCAGCACCCACGGCTCGGTGTGCTCGAGACGCTCGTGCCACATCTCGCGCCAGCGTTCGCCGACCACGGCCGGATCGGGCGGGCAGGTGCCGTAGGCGAACATGGTGCCCGCCTCGGCGAGGTTGTCCGACAGCAGCGCTCCGCCCATGTAGTGCATGTCGTCGGCGTGCCGGTCGTCGGTGAAGGACGCGATGGCGATGGCCTTCAGGCTCGGCGGCCGGCGGGCCGCCACCTGCAGCGCCGCGAACGCGCCCCAGGAGATGCCCATCATGCCGGTGCCGCCGTCGCACCAGGGCTGCTCCGCCAGCCAGGCCAGCACCTCCTCGGCGTCGGCCTGCTCCCGCTCCAGGTACTCGTCGCGCAGCACGCCCTCGGAGTCGCCGGTGCCGCGCAGGTCGACACGGACGCAGGCGTAGCCGTGCCCGGCGAGGTAGGGGTGGTGGACCGAGTCCCGTACGGCCGTCAGGTCGCGCTTGCGGTACGGGATGTACTCCAGCACCGCGGGCACCGGCTCCGTGTCGGACGAGGTGGGGCGCCAGACGCGCGCCGACAGCCGGACCCCGTCGGACATCGGGATGGTGACGTGCTCCTCCTCCTTGGTCGCGTACGGCAGGTTGGTCACGTAACGCATGGAACCCACGTGCTCCTCACTCTCGCGCGGCGTCGGCGGGCTCGTCGTCGGCCTCGGGCGGGGCGTCCTCGAAGACGAGGCCCAGGGCGGCCACGCAGTGGTCGAACTTCTCCCGTAGCTCCTTCTCGTCGGACCCGCCGGTGTAGATGTGCGCCAGCTCGTAGCTGTAGCTGTCCTGGCCGGGCAGGTCCGAGAGCCGGTCGCCCGCCCCGGGGATCACCTCGATGCGCACGCCCGGGGTCTCCCGCTCGATGCGGTCGATCTCCTCGCGGCTCGGCACCCGGCGCACCACACCGTCGGTGAACCAGCGGTGGTACCACTTCGCGGCCATCGCGTACGGGCCCTCGCCGTGCGGCATGTGCGGGTCCTCACCGAGGGCCAGGCGCACCATGCAGTGGTGGTTGGGCACGCCGTCGACGTACTGGAACAGCTCCGCGTGCGACTGGGAGTGCCGGGGGTTGATCTCCAGCAGGTCGATCTGCTGCGTGTGCGGGTCGTAGAAGTACTCGATGCTGAAGGTGGCCGAGTCCATCCCGATCTGCCGCATCACCCGCTTGCTGACGTCGTGCAGCTGCGCGAGGACCGGCGGCGGCAGCGTCGAGGGGTACTGGTGGCGCAGGAAGCAGGAGGAGCCGGGGTAGTTGATGGAGTCCAGCACGCCGTAGACCGTGACCTCGCCCTGGTGGACGTAGCCCTCCACGGCGACCTGGACGCCCTTCATCGACTCCTCGGCCAGGCAGACCCGGCCGCCGACGCCGTCCATCTCCGGTGGCAGGTCGATGCGTTGCAGGATGTGCTCGAAGGGCCGGCCGATCCGGGAGATGCCCTCGCGGATCTCGGTGACGGCCTTGTGGAACTCCTCCTCGTCCGCGACGCCGAAGGCGAGTTCGGACGAGTAGGAGAGCGCGGGCTTGACCCACATCGGGAACGACAGGCCCTCGGGCGGGCGGAGCGGGTCGGCCGACAGGTCGACCCGGCCGAAGCGCGGGTGCCGGTCGGTGGCCTTCTGCTGTTCCAGCCGGCTCCAGTACTTGTGCTCGCACTTGACGACCGACTCCAGGCTGGTGCTGCGGGTGCCGTACCGCTCGCTCAGCATCGGCACGAGCGTGCTGACCGGGAAGTCCCAGTAGCCCACGATCGCGTCGATGCTGCCGTCGAAGGCGTCCAGCACGCCCTGCGCCTTGTCGAGCAGGGTGGGCAGGTGCACCTCGCCGACCTGGAGTTCCTCGATGGTCAGCAGCTGGTGAAAGCGCAGCCGTTCGGCTCCGGGGACCTGCCGCAGGGTGGGCAGGTTGGCTTCGTCGAGCCCGATCACGAAGACGTTCCTCACCGTCTCGTCCGACACGGCTCTCCTTCCGACATACGGCCCTGGGGCCGGGGATTGCAAGATCGTCGGAGTACCCGCTGTGCCTGCCGGCATGCCCCGGGCACACCACGCGGCCCGCCGGAGAGGGGGTACACGCCTGCCGCGCAGCCGGCCCCGCCGTACGACTCCGACGAGCAGCCGCGGCCCGGCCGTGGCGCTGCTGTCCGCTCGCGAAGGGCCGGCGTCGCCGTCGTCACGGCGTGATGTGGAGGGGCCTGGCCGGCGCTGTCCGCTGCTGACCGGCGGCGTCCCGGCGTGCTGCCGGGAGGCCGTGGAGCGGGCACCCCGGCTCAGGCCCCGGCGGGCAGCGGCAGTTCGGCCCAGATGGTCTTGCCCGTGACCGTCTGGCGGCTGCCCCACCGCTCGGCGAGCTGGGCGACCAGGAGCAGTCCGCGTCCGCCCTCGTCGAAGACGCGGGCCCGGCGCAGATGGGGCGCGGTGCTGCTGCCGTCGGAGACCTCGCAGATGAGGGCCGAGTCACGGATCAGCCGCAGCTCGATGGGGGAGTCGCCGTATCGCAGCGCGTTGGTGACCAGCTCGCTGACGATCAGCTCGGTGGCGAACTCCGCCTCCGCCAGGCCCCATTCGGCCAGCTGCCCGCCCGCCATCTTGCGGGCCCGGGCCACCGCCGCCGGCTCGGACGGCAGCCGCCAGGTGCGGACCTGCTCCCCGCCGAGCACGGCCGTCCGGGCCAGCATCAGCACGATGTCGTCGGCGGGACGGCCGGCCGGCACGGCGCGCAGCACCCGGTCGCAGGTCTCCTGCAGACTGCCGGCCGGGTCGCTCAACGCCCGGCGCAGCAGGGCGACCCCCGCCTCCACGTCGCGGTCGACCGCCTCGATCAGGCCGTCGGTGTAGAGGGCGAGCAGACTGTTCTCCTCCAGGAGCACCTCGGAGGCCTCGAACGGCAGCCCGCCGAGGCCGAGCGGCGGACCGGCCGGCAGGTCGAGGAGGCGGACCTCGCCGTCGGGCGTGACCAGGGCGGGCGGCGGATGCCCCGCGCGGGCCAGGGTGCAGCGCCGGGACACCGGGTCGTACACGGCGTACAGGCAGGTGGCGCCGATCTGCCCCGACGCCTCCTCGTCCCCGCGCGCCTCCGGGCCCTCCTCCCGGTCGAGCCGGATGACGAGGTCGTCCAGCTGGGTGAGGAGCTCGTCCGGGGCGAGGTCGACGTCCGCGAGGGTCCGCACGGCGGTCCGCAGCCGGCCCATCGTCGCCGACGCCTGGATGCCGTGCCCCACCACGTCGCCCACGACCAGGGCGACCCGGGCCCCGGAGAGCGGGATGACGTCGAACCAGTCGCCTCCGATGTCCGCTCCCGGCCCGGCCTGCGACGGCCCGGAACCGGTCGGCAGATAGCGGTAGGCCACCTCCATCGCCGCCAGCCGCGGGGGCCGCTCGGGCAGGAGGCTGCGCTGGAGCGCCAGCGCCGTGCGGCGTTCGCGGGTGTAGCGGCGGGCGTTGTCGACGCTCACCGCCGCACGGGCGACGATCTCCTCCGCGAGCAGCAGGTCGTCCTCGCTGAACGGCTCCGGCGTGCGGTGCCGCAGGAAGTGCACCAGGCCCAGGGTCACGCCCCGGGCGCGCAGCGGCACCATCATCACCGAGTGGATCAGGTGCCGGCTCATGGACTCCGCCCGGGCCGGGGAGGTGCTGAGCCATTGGCGCAGCTCCGGGTCACCCGGCCGGCGCCGGGTGGCGCGGCCCGCGGCCAGGGTCCGCAGCGGGAGCGTGCCCACCGGGTAGCGCGTCGCCTCACCGGCGGCGACCACCGACTCGGGGCAGTCCCGGAGCACCGACCGCTGCGCGGTGCGCCGCACCGTGACCGGTACGTCCGCCGGGAGGGGGCCCGGCTCCGCGCCCCGCGCCACCGACTCCAGCAGGTCCACCGTGACGAAGTCCGCGAATCCGCCGACGGCGACCTCGGCCAGCTCCTCGGCCGTCCGGGTCACGTCCAGGGTGCTCCCGATCCGCGCGCTCGCCTCGTTGAGCACCGCCAGCCGCCGCCGGGCCCAGTACTGCTCCGTCGTGTCGAACACGGTCGTGGACATGCCCTGCACGACGCCCCGCTCGTCCTTCAGCGGCGACAGGAACGTCGACCAGGCGTGCGGCCGGGTCTCGCCCGGGGCCTGGCTGTGGTGCTCGTGGAAGATGGTCTCGCCGGTGCGCAGCACCTCCCGCTGGAGCCGGTCGTAGGTGTCGAAGGGCGGGCTGGGCTGGATCTCCCACAGGGTGAGGCCCCGCATCTCCTCCTCGGTCCGGCCCATCACCTGCGTCATGACCTCGTTGGCGGCGACGAGCCTGGCCTGCCGGTCGTAGACCGCCACCGGCACCGGGAGCTGCAGCAGCGCGAGGTCCCACAGGGCCGTGGAGCTGGGCGCGGTCCGGCGGGCCAGGTGCGCCGGGGCGCTGCCGGTCACCAGCCACAGCCGCCTGCCGTCCGCGTCCAGCAGCGGCGTGCCCTGCAGCCGGACCACGACCCGGTCGCCGTCCCGGTGCCGCAGCGCGACCTCGCCGGACCAGCGCTGCCCGTCGGCCACGTGCCGTCGCGTGGACGCCGGGAGCGCGGCGGCCAGCAGCTCGGTGACGGGCCTGCCCACGACCTCGGCGGAGGCGTGCCCGAGCAGGCGGCGGGCGCCGTCGCTCCAGACCAGCACCGCCCCGTCGGTGTCCACGACCACCGCCAGGTCCTCAGGTACGCGTCCCTCCACGGTGCCTCCGGATCGACGCCTCGGCTGCTCACGATGTCCCTGCCCCGATTGTCCCGCGCCCGCCTGCGCGGGGCGCGTCCGCCGCGGGGACGCCGGTGACCGGCCCGTCGCCCGTCGCCTCAGACGACCGCGCGGATCGCCCGCTCGAACCCCTCGACGTGCTCGCGGGCCAGCCGTGCCGCCCGCTCCGGCTCGCCCGCGACGACCGCCTCGATCAGCGGTCCGTGCTCCCCGACGTGACCGGCCATGTCGGGCAGCCGGTCCAGGAACAGGCACCAGATACGGGTGGCGAGGTTGTCGTGGCGGACGAGGGTGTCCTCCAGATAGGGGTTGTGCGCGGCCGCGTAGATCGCGCGGTGCACCTCGAGGTCGAGCTGCATGAGCTCGGCGTCCCGCCGGCCGGGCGCCGGGTCGCCCAGCCGGGCGCGCAGGCCCGTCAGGACCTCCCGGTCCGCCGCCGTGGCGCGGCGCGCGGCCCGGGCGGCGGCCAGGGGCTCCAGCTCCAGGCGCACCTCGCAGATGTGGGCCAGGTCGGTGATGTTGACCTCGGTGGCGAAGGTGCCGCGCCGGGGGTAGGTCGTGATCAGCCGCTCGTACTGGAGCCGCTTGAGGGCCTCGCGCACCGGGGTGCGGCCGACGCCGAGGGACTGGGCCAGCTGCTCCTCGTGGATGGGCGCCCCCGGGCGGATCTCCAGCATGACGAGCCGGTCGCGGACGGCGCGGTACGCCCGTTCGGCGAGAGACGGCTCCCCGGCCCCGGGCACTGCGCCCCCGGGCTCGGTCGCCAGCTGCTGCATGAAGGCCCCCTTGACCGGTCGGACGAGCTCCCATACCGTACCGCACGGACTGATATATCAGTTGTGCATGAGTCGGCCGTCAGGATGGAGCCCCGGCATGACCGACCGACCGCCGCCCGAGCACCCCGACTTCCTGTGGCGCAACCCCGAGCCGCGCTCCTCCTACGACGTGATCGTCGTCGGCGGCGGGGGCCACGGCCTGGCCACCGCCTACTACCTCGCCAGGAACCACGGCATCACCGACGTCGCCGTGCTGGAGAAGGGCTGGCTGGCCGGCGGCAACATGGCCCGCAACACCACGATCATCCGCTCCAACTACCTCTGGGACGAGAGCGCGGCCCTCTACGAGCACGCCCTGAAGCTGTGGGAGCGGCTCCCCGAGGAGCTGGACTACGACTTCCTGTTCAGCCAGCGCGGCGTCCTCAACCTCGCCCACACCCTCCAGGACGTCCGCGAGGGCGTCCGCCGGGCGGGCGCCAACCGGCTCAACGGCGTCGACGCCGAGTGGCTGGAGCCGGACGAGGTCGCCGCGGTCTGCCCCGTCCTCGACGTCTCGTCCCGCCCCCGCTACCCGGTCCTCGGCGCCACCTTCCAGCCCCGGGCCGGCATCGCCAAGCACGACCACGTCGCCTGGGCGCTGGCCCGCGCCGCGGACGCCCTGGGCGTGGACCTGATCCAGGGCTGCGAGGTCACCGGCTTCCTCAAGGACGGCGACCGGGTCGTCGGCGTCGAGACCGACCGCGGCCGCATCCACGCGGGCCGGGTCGGCCTCGCGGCGGCCGGGCACAGCAGCGTGCTGGCGGAGCGGGCGGGGGTGCGGCTGCCCGTGCAGTCCCACCCGCTCCAGGCACTGGTCTCCGAACTGCACGAGCCGGTGCACCCGACCGTCGTGATGTCCAACCACGTGCACGTCTACGTCTCCCAGGCGCACAAGGGCGAGCTGGTGATGGGCGCGGGCGTCGACGCCTACAACGGCTACGGGCAGCGCGGCTCCTTCCACGTCGTGGAACGGCAGATGGCCGCCGCCGTCGAACTGTTCCCGGTCTTCGCCCGCGCCCATGTGCTGCGCACCTGGGGCGGCATCGTCGACGTCACCCCGGACGCCTCCCCGATCATCGGCCGCACCCCCGTGGCCGGTCTCTACGTCAACTGCGGCTGGGGCACCGGCGGTTTCAAGGCCACCCCGGCGGCCGGCTGGACCTTCGCGCACACCCTCGCCACGGGCGAGCCGCATCCCCTCAGCGCGCCCTTCGCCCTCGACCGCTTCACGACGGGCGCCCTGATCGACGAACACGGCGCGGCGGCCGTGGCCCACTGAGGAGGACACCACCGTGCTGCTGATCACCTGCCCCTGGTGCGGCCCGCGGGACGAGACCGAGTACCACTACGGCGGACAGGCCCACGTCCCGTACCCCGAGCATCCCGCCGAGCTCACCGACGAGGAGTGGGCCGCCTACCTCTTCTACCGCGACAACCCCGAGGGCGAGTTCGCCGAGCGGTGGATGCACGCCACCGGCTGCCGCCGCTGGTTCAACGTCCTGCGCGACACCGCCACCCACGAGGTGCTGACCTCGTACCGGCCCGACGAGCCCCGCCCCGGAGGGACCCGATGACCGACCAGCGCTTCCGGCTCCCGCACGGCGGCCGGGTGGACCGCGGCACCGTGCTGCGGTTCACCGTCGACGGACGGGAGCTGACCGGCCACCCCGGCGACACCGTCGCCTCCGCCCTGCTGGCCCACGGCCGCGTCGGGGTCGCCCCCTCGCTGTACCGCGGGCGCCCGCGCGGCATCGTCGCCGCGGGCGTCGAGGAACCCAACGCCCTGCTGCGACTCGACGGCCCGTGCGCGGAGAGCATGCTCCCGGCGACCACGGTCGAGCTGTACGACGGCCTGTCCGCCACCACCCTCTCCGGCAGGGGCCGGCTCGATCCGGCGCCCGACCCGGCCGTCCACGACAAGAAGTACGTCCACACCGACGTCCTCGTCGTCGGGGCGGGACCGGCCGGGCTGGCGGCCGCCGCCACCGCCGCCGGGTCCGGCGCCCGCGTCCTGCTCCTCGACGAGCAGCCGGAACCCGGCGGGTCCCTGCTGGCGGGCGGCCTCGACCGGGTCGCCGGGCTGCGCGCCGCGCTCGACGCCGCCGACGAGGCCGTCGTCCTGCCGCGCACCACGGCCTTCGGCTCGTACGACGACAACTACGTGCTGGCCCTCCAGCGGCGCACCGACCACCTGGGACCGGCCGCTCCCCAGGGCGTGTCCCGGCAGCGGCTGTGGCACATCCGGGCCCGCCGGGTGGTGCTGGCGACCGGCGCGCACGAGCGGCCGCTGGTCTTCGCCGGCAACGACCGGCCCGGGGTGATGCTCGCCGGGGCCGTGCGCACCTACCTCGGGCGCTACGGCGTCGCGGCGGGTTCGCGGGCCGTGGTGAGCACCACCGACGACAGCGCCTACGACACGGTCGCCGCCCTGCACGCCGCGGGCGTCGCCGTGGTGGCGGTCGTCGACGCCCGCGCCGAACGCTCCCCGCGGGCCGGCGAGGTCGCCGCCGCGACCGGCGTCCGGATCCTGACCGGCAGCGCGGTCGTCGGCACCGCCGGCCGGGAGCGGATCACCTCGGTCACCGTCCGGGGGATCGGCGCGGACGGCGAACTCACCGGGGCGGCGGAGTCGTTCGACTGCGACCTGCTCGCCGTCTCGGGCGGCTGGAGCCCGGTGGTGCACCTGCACAGCCAGCGGCAGGGCCGGCTGCGCTGGGACGAGGACCTGGTCGCCTTCGTCCCCGACGGAACCGTCCGCGACCAGTGGATCGCCGGCGCGGCCAACGGGACCTACGACCTCGACGCCTGTCTGGCCGAGGGCGCCCGCGCCGGGGCGCTGGCCGCGACGGAGGCCGGTTTCCCGGTGCCCGTACCGCCGCCCGCCGACCCCGTGCCCGGTGCGCCGACGCGGGCCCTGTGGCTGGTCCCCGGCACCGACGGCACCTGGGACACGCACTTCGTCGACTTGCAGCGCGACGTCACGGTCGCCGACGTGTGGCGGTCCACCGGCACCGGCATGCGCGGAGTCGAGCACGTCAAGCGGTACACCTCGCTGGGCACCGCCAACGACCAGGGCAAGACCTCCGGCGTCAACGCGATTGGTGTCATCGCCGAGGCCCTCGGCGGTTCCCCCGGCGGGATCGGCACCACGGCCTACCGGGCCCCGTACACACCGGTCGCTTTCGCCGCCCTGGCCGGCCGGGAGCGCGGCGAGCTGTTCGACCCGGTGCGCACGACCTCCCTGCACGGCTGGCACGTCGCGCACGGGGCGGTCTTCGAGGACGTGGGGCAGTGGAAGCGCCCCCGGTACTACCCCCGGCCGGGCGAGGACATGGACACGGCCGTGGCCCGCGAGTGCCGCGCCGCCCGTGAGGGCGTGGCGTTCATGGACGCCTCCACCCTCGGCAAGATCGAGATCCGCGGCGCCGACGCCGGCGAGTTCCTCGACCGCGTCTACACCAACGCCTTCAAGAAGCTCAGGCCCGGCACCGCCCGCTACGGCGTGATGTGCACACCCGACGGCATGATCTTCGACGACGGGGTGACCCTGCGTCTCGACGAGAACCGCTACTTCACGACCACCACGACCGGCAACGCCGCCGCGGTCCTGGACTGGCTGGAGGAGTGGCTGCAGACCGAGTGGCCCGGCCTGGACGTGCACTGCACCTCGGTGACCGAGCAGTGGGCGACGATCGCGGTGGTGGGCCCGCTCGCCCGCCGGGTCGTCGCCCCGCTCGCGCCGGACGTGGACCTGTCGGCCGAGGCGTTCCCCTTCATGGCGTTCCGCGAGACCACCCTGGCCGGCGGCGTCCCGGCCCGCATCTGCCGGATCTCCTTCTCCGGCGAACTCGCCTACGAGATCAACGTCTCCGCGTGGTACGGCCGGGCCGTCTGGGAGGAGGTGCACCGGACCGGGCAGCCGTTCGGCATCACCCCCTACGGCACCGAGACCATGCACGTGCTGCGTGCCGAGAAGGGCTACATCATCGTCGGGCAGGACACCGACGGCACCGTCACCCCGCAGGACGCGGGCATGTCCTGGGTGGTGTCGCAGCGCAAGGAGTTCATCGGCAAGCGCTCCCACTCCCGCGCGGACACCGCCCGCCCCGACCGCAAGCACCTGGTCGGGCTGCTGCCGAGCGACCGCACGACCCGGCTGCCCGAGGGCACCCCGCTGATCGCCCCCGACGTGTGCACTCGGACGGTGCCCGTGCCGATGCTCGGCCACGTCACCTCCAGCTACCACAGCCCGGCCCTCGGCCGCCCCTTCGCCCTGGCGCTGGTCGCCGGCGGACGGTCGCGGATCGGCCGGACCCTGCTCGCCCCGGTGGGCGCGGACCTGGTGCCCGTCGAGGTGACCGACTGCGTCCTCTACGACCCGGAAGGGACCAAGCGCGATGGCTGAGCCCACGACCGACCCGCGCGTGAGCCCCCTGGCGCACCTGGCGGAGCGGATGCGCGCCGCGGCCGTCACCGGAGCCCGGGGCGTCACGCTGACCGAGCTGCCGTTCCTCACCATGGTCGACCTGCGCGTCGCCCCGGTCTCCGATGCCGCCGAGCGTCTGGCGAAGACGCTGGGCGCGCGACTGCCGGACCATTGCGGCCACACCACCGCGTCCGGGCGCCACACCCTCTTCTGGCTCGGGCCCGACGCATGGCTGGTGCTGTCCGGGGCCGACGGGGCGGTCCTGACCGCCGAGATCCGGGAGGCGCTCGGGCCGGACCCGGGGTCGGTCGTCGACGTGTCCGCGCACCGCACCACCCTGGAGCTGAGCGGCCCCGGTGCCCGGCAGGTGCTGGAGAAGGGCTGCCCGCTGGACCTGCATCCCCGGGCCTTCGGACCCGGCCGGGCGGTGTCGACCACGGTCGGCTCCGTCGCCGTGCTGCTCTGGCAGGTGGACGACCGGCCGGCCTACCGCCTGTTCCCCCGCTCCTCGTTCGCCGACCACCTGGGGCGGTGGCTCGTCGACGCGATGGGCGAGTTCCGCGGTCCGCGGGTGCCCTGACGGCGGCTGCCGCGCCGCACGCGCCGCGGCGGACCGTCAGCCTCCCAAGCGCTCCGCCAGCAGCAGCCCCCCGATGACGATCATCAGCACACCGGAAGCCCGGGTGACGGCCCGGGCCACGGTGGGCCGGGCCCGCAGGACCGTGCGGGCGAGGACACCGACCGCGAGGTAGACGACGGCGCAGGCGGTCATGTGCAGGGCGCCGAGCAGACCCGTCTGCGTGGCCACCGGCCAGCCGCCCGCGGGGTCGATGAACTGCGGGAACAGCGAGAAGTACAGCAGCAGCGCCTTCGGGTTCAGACCGCTGGTGCCGGCGCCCTTGAGCATGACCCGCAGCCGGGAGGAGCCACCGCCGCCCGCACCGGGCCCCGTGTCCGCACAGGCCCCCGTGCCCGCCCTGGACCCGGGGGCCGCCAGCTCGGCGGGCCGGCGCAGCGCGTCCCAGCCGAGCCACACCAGGTAGCCGGCCCCGGCGACGGTCAGCGCGGTGAGCAGGGTCGCCGAGCCGGCCACGACCACCACCAGACCCGCCACGGCGAGCAGCGTGTAGCCCGCGTAACCGGCTACCAGCCCGGCGACCGCGGGCACGACCGACCGGTCCCGCAGGCCCGCCGTGATCGCGAAGGCCCAGTCCGCACCGGGCGTGACCACCAGCAGCAGATCCATGGCCAGGAAGGCCGCCAGCGTCGTCGTGTCCATGAAGCGATCCCTCTCACATGCCGTGGTGCGAGAGGAAGGCTAGGCCGGATCAGGGCGAAAGTGTTCCCTTCTTTACTCCATGATCGCGGAATGTGGGGCAGAATCTTCGCCATGGATGCCCTCGACCGGAAAATTCTCACCGAGCTCCAGCGGGACGGCCGTCTCACCGTCACCGAGCTGGCCGCCCGGGTGCAGCTGAGCGTCTCGCCGTGCCACCGCCGGCTGCGCGACCTCGAACGCGAGGGCGCGATCCGCGGGTACCGCGCGGTGGTGGACCCGGCCGCGGTGGGCCTGCACTTCGAGGCGCTCGTCTTCGCCACCCTGCGCTGGGAGGACGCCGACACCGTCGCCGCGTTCGAGGAGGGCGTCGCGGCCGTCCCGCACGTGCTGCAGGCCCAGCGGCTGTTCGGCGAACCGGACTACCTGCTGCGCGTCGCCACCACCGATCTGGCCGCCTTCCAGCAGCTCTACGACCAGCGCCTGGCCCGGCTGCCCGGCGTGCAGCGCCTGAACTCCACGCTGGTGATGAAGCACGTGGTGGACGACCGGCCGCTGCCCGCGTGAGGGGCGGGAACGGATCCCACGGCCCGCTCGTTGCGCAGGAGTTCGCCGCCGACCGAGGGAGCCCCGTGCCCGACACCCTGCCCGACCCGTTCACCGTCCTCCCCGCACTCCCGGCCCTGAGCGCGCAGGCCGAGCGGCTGATCGAGCTGGGGGTGCACGAGACCGCCGGGCTGTCCGCCGACGAGATCCGCTCCTTCGCCGCCGCGGCCGACGGTGACGGTGCCCTGCTGGCCGTCCACCCGGACCGGGCCCCGGCCTCCGCTCTCGCGCCCCTGCTGCGCCGCGCGGGCAAGCCGGGGTTCGTCGTCGCCGACATGCCGGACGTCGACGCGTTCACGCCCTGCGACGCCGTGCTGCCCGACGTCCCGCTCTACGTCGTCACCGGGGTCGACCGGGGCGACGGCCTGGCGAACCAGAGCCCGGCCGAGGCTCTGCCGGCGCTCACCGCGCAGGGCCGCACGCCGCTCGTGCTCACCGAGGGCATCCACTGGCTGCTGCAGCGGCCCGAGGTCCTGGAGCGCAACCGCTGCTTCATGACGATCGGCTCCCGCCTGCGCAAGGCCGGCGGCGGACTGGACGCCCGCACCCCGGCGATCTGGATCAGCAACGGCACCGGGCGGGACGGCCGCGAGCGCCGCGACGCCCCGAAGGTCGGCTGGTGCTGGTGGAACAACCGCCACACCTGGCTCGGCTTCGCCTCCGCGACAGACCGCAGGCCCTAGCACCGCCCCCCGGGGCGGGCCCGGCCGGAGCGGCTCAGAACCTGGGTTGGTCCCCGGCAGACGCCTGCACACTTCTCACGCGCTCAAACGGTCCCCTTCGCGCGGCGTCCGGCTGATCACCACGAGTGAGCGGGGGCGTCCGGGGCGGGCTGCCCGCTCGTGCGCGGTCGCGGCCGGGCCTCCGGTCGTGTGTGCTGGTGCCCTGGTGGGGAACCTGGTTCGCCGGGTCGGCCCCTGGCGAGAGGAGCGCATGTGACGGCATCGGCGCCGAGTGGCGGGAGCCAGGGCGCGCAGGAGAGCGACTACGAGCCGGAGCCGCGCCGCTGGCGGGCCCTGTGGGTGACCCTCGTGGCCGGCTTCATGAGCCTGCTGGACGTGTCGATCGTGGCGGTCGCCCTGCCCACGATCCAGCGGGAGCTGGACGCCTCCGCCGCGCAGGTGCAGTGGGTGGTGTCCGGATACGCGCTGAGCTTCGGCCTGGCCCTCGTCACCGCCGGCCGTCTCGGCGACGCGCTGGACCGGCGCCGCATCTTCCTGCTCGCCCTCAGCTGCTTCGTGCTGTTCAGCGCGGCCTGCGGGGCGGCGCCCAGCATCGCCCTGCTGGTGGCGGCCCGGCTGGCCCAGGGCCTGGCGGCCGGCTTCATGGCCCCGCAGAACTCCGCGCTCATCCAGCAGATGTTCCGGGGCGCGGAACGCGGACGCGCCTTCGGGTTCTTCGGCGCCACCGTCGGCATCTCCTCCGCGGTCGGCCCGCTCGCCGGAGGCCTGATCCTCGCGCTGGCCGACGGCCCCCAGGGCTGGCGGTGGATCTTCTACATCAACGTGCCCATCGGCATCCTCGCCGTGCTCCTGGGCCGCCGTCTGCTGCCCCGCACCCGGCGCTCCGGCCGGGAACACGTGGACCTGCCGGGGGTGGTGCTCCTCGGTCTCGGCGTCCTCGCGCTGATGTACCCGCTGGTGCAGGCGGAGGCCGGCGGCCTCACCCGTCTGTGGTGGCTGTTCCTCGTCGGCGCCGTCCTGCTGGTCGTCTTCGTCCTGTGGCAGCGCCGTCTGCTGGCCCGGGGCGCCCAGCCGCTGCTCGACCCGCGTCTGTTCACCACCGTGCGCGGCTACGCCGTCGGCGCCGGTGTCGGCACGCTCTACTTCATCGGCTTCAGCGGCATCTGGCTGGTCTTCGCCCTCTTCTACCAGCACGGGCTCGGCTTCTCACCGCTCCGCTCGGCCCTCGCCGTGACGCCCTTCGCCGTCGGCTCGGCCTGCGCGGCCGCAGTCTCCGGGCGGCTGGTGGACCGGCTCGGCCGGCTGCTGACCGTGGGCGGGCTCACCGGGGTGATCCTCGGCCTCGGCGGCACGGCCCTGCTGCTGCGCTTCGCGCCCCTCGACAGCGCGCCCTGGCTGGCCGCCCCGGCCCTGTTCCTCGGCGGTCTGGGCGGCGGCTGCGTGATCTCCCCGAACATCACCATGACCCTGCGGGACGTCCCCGTGCACATGGCCGGGGCGGCGGGCGGCGCGCTGCAGACGGGGCAGCGGCTCGGCGCCGCCGTGGGCACGGCCGCCCTGCCCGGCCTCTTCTACCTGGTCCTCAGCCATCGCGACGACGACTACCGCGGCGCCCTCTTCCTCGCCCTGGTCGCCGGCATCGTCGGCATGGCGGCGTCCCTGGCCCTCGCGGCGTTCGACTGGCAGCGCGACCGGCGCTCGCAGCAGCGGCACAACACCTGCCCGGACGACGTCGCCCACAGCCCGGTGCACGCCCGGCACAGCTGAACCCAGGGCAGCCCGTCGGACGGCGCCCGCCGGCGCACGGTGAACTCCTGCTCCCACCGGCACTCCGCGACCCGCACCGGAGCCGCGTCACAGGCGGGGGCGTCCCGGAACGCCCGTTCGCGCTCCAGCGCACCGCGCACCTGCACGGCGGACACCACCCCGGCGACCAGTGCCCCGACCGCGAACACCAGCCACACGACGGACCGAACCGCAGAGACCCCCGACGCTCCCACCGCTCCTCGGCCCCTCCCGCCGTTCCACCCCGTCCGCGCTGCGTGACATAGTAGTTGACGTGACAACCAGTGCGGAGGAGAGGTGGTCCCGGTGAGCAACGTGGAAACCGCGCCGGAGGCGCTGCGCTGCGGGGCGACCGCGGACGACGGCGCCTCGGCCCGGGCACCGCACGTCGAGGTGCTGTCCGCACGCGAGGTTCCGCTGGGCGGCCCGCGGGCCCTGCCCGTGCGCCGGACCCTGCCCCAGCGGGCCCGCTCCCTGATCGGCGCCTGGTGCTTCGCCGACCACTACGGCCCCGTCGACGCCACCGCGACGGGCATGGTCGTGCCCCCGCATCCGCACACCGGCCTGCAGACCGTGAGCTGGCTCTTCAGCGGCGAGATCGAGCACCGCGATTCCCTCGGCAGTCACGCCCTGATCCGCCCCGGCGAGCTCAACCTCATGACCGGCGGACACGGCATCGCCCACTCGGAGGTCTCCACCCCGGCGACGACCGTCCTGCACGGCGTCCAGCTGTGGGTGGCCCTGCCCGACGAACACCGCGACGCCGCACGGGACTTCCAGCACCACGCCCCCGAGCCGGTGCACGTGGACGGCGCCGGCGTCAGGGTCTTCCTGGGCTCACTCGCGGGCAGCACCTCCCCGGTGCGCACCTTCACGCCCTTGCTCGGCGCCGAGATCATCCTGGAACCCGGGGCGACGCTCACCCTCACCGTGGACCCCGCGTTCGAACACGGCCTGCTCGTCGACAGCGGGAACGTCCGCCTCCTCGACACCCTCCTGGCGCCGGCCGAACTCGGCTACGTGCCCTGCGGATCCGGCACCCTGACGCTGGCGAACGACTCCGGCACCCCCGCCCGGACGATCCTGCTCGGCGGGCCTCCCTTCGAGGAGGAGATCATCATGTGGTGGAACTTCATCGCCCGCTCGCACGAGGAGATCGTGCGGGCGCGCGAGGACTGGACGACGGGCACGCGGTTCGGCGTCGTCGAGGGCTACGACGGCGACCCCCTGCCGGCCCCCGCCCTGCCGAACATGCCGCTGAAACCGCGGGGCAGGGCACGCTGACCGCGCCGACGGGCCCTACGGCCGCGGCGTGACGGCGAGCGCGGCCGTCCGGGCCTCCAGGGCGTGCAGGACCGCCGCCATGTCCTCGGCGCCGTGGCCCCGCGCGACGGTCTCCTCGTAGAGGGCGTGGCAGATGTCGAGGAGCGGGGACGCCAGATCGGCCGCGCGGGCGGCCTCGGCGATCAGGCGGTTGTTCTTCAAAACGTCGGCGGCGGCCGCCTGGACCGCGAAGTCGCGCTCCAGCAGCTTCGGCGCCTTGACCCGGGAGACGGCGCTGGCCATCGGCCCGGCGTCCAGGACGTCCCGCAGCAGTCGCTGGTCGACGCCGTGCCGGCCCGCGAAGTGGAACGCCTCGGCGAGCCCCGTGACCAGCGTGATCAGGAACAGGTTCACCGAGAACTTCATCAGCAGCGCGCCCGGGACCGCACCGCACCCGAACGCCTCCCGGCACATCGGCGCGAGCAGCGGGCGCACGGCCGCCACGGCCTCGTCGTCACCCGCCAGCATCCCCACCAGCTCGCCCCGCTCCGCGGGCACGCGCGATCCCGACACCGGGGCCTCGACGTAACGCCCGCCCGCGGCACGGACGTCGTCCTGGAGGCCGCGCGAGTACTCCGCCGCGGTCGTGCCCATGTGGACGACGGTCCGGCCGGCGACGCGCGCCGCGAAGTCCGGGCCGCCCCGCCCCAGCACCGCGTCCACGGCGGCCTCGTCGGCCAGCATCAGGAACACCGTGCCGCACCGCCGGAAGACCTCGGCCGCGCTCGCGGCGACCTCGGCACCGGCGTCCCGCACCGGTGCGCACCGCTCCTCGGTCCGGTTCCACACCACCAGCCGCGTCCCGGCGCGGGCCAGGTTGAGCGCCATGGGCTGCCCCATCACCCCCAGGCCGACGAAACCGACGTCCACGACGCACCGCCTCTCCGGGCCCGCGCGGACCGGGCCGCCCCTTGCCGTCCTCGGCTATGACAGCGGTCATAGTAGCCGCCGTTATGACCCCGGTCATAGGGTGGCGCCGAAGCGGACGGACGCGGCGGTGGAGGTCGAGGATGGCGGTGGCCGAGCGGGGGCCGCGCGAGCGGATGGTGTTCAGCGCGGCCCAGCTGATCCGGCGCGACGGGGTCGTCTCCACGGGGCTGCGCGAGGTCGCCGTCGAGGCCGCGGCACCCCGCGGGTCGCTCCAGCACTACTTCCCCGGCGGCAAGACCCAGCTGGTCGACGAGGCCGTCGGCTGGGCGGGCCGCTACGCGGCGGGCCGGGTCGCGCGCTATCTGACCGCACTGCCCGAGCCGACCCCGAGCGGGCTGTTCGCCGCGATGGTGCGGCAGTGGACCGACGAGTACGAGGCCGCGGGCTTCGCCGGCGGCTGCCCGGTGGCGGCGGCCACGGTGGACTGCGCCGAGTCGGCCCCCTCCACCCGTCAGGCCGCCTCCGCCGCGTTCACCGCCTGGACGTCCGCGGTCGCCGCGGCCCTGGTCGAGACGGGCGTGCCCGGGGAACGGGCGGATCAGCTCGCCACGCTCATGATCAGCGCCCTGGAGGGGGCGATCCTCCTCGCCCGGGCCGAACGGGACGTCCGCGCCCTGACCACCGTGGCCCGCGAACTCGGCCCGCTGCTCGACGCGGCGGTGCGCGCCGAGGGCTGACCCGCCCGGGTCAGCCCACCCGGATGCCGATGATGCACGTGTCGTCGTCGGTGTCCGACTTGCTGTAGGTCAGCAGGCGGTCCAGCTGCTGGTCCAGCGTGCTGGGCGCCGAGCGCGCGGTGGTCAGCAGCTGGGTCAGCGACTCCTCCACGGGCCGGTCACGGCGTTCGATCAGGCCGTCCGTGTACATCAGCAGCGTGTCCTCGGGAGCGAGCTGCATCTCCTTCTCCTCGTACACGGCCTCGGGGACGGCCCCGAGCAGCAGACCCTTGCCCAGCGGCAGCGGAGCCGCCTCCGACTGCCGGACCAGCACCGGGGGCAGATGCCCCGCCCGGGCCCAGCGCAGCGTCCGCCGCGTCGGGTCGTACACCCCGCACACCGCCGTCGCGGTGACGGCGCCCGTCAGATGGTGGGCGACGACGTTCAGCCACGACAGCAGCTGCCCCGGCCCGGCACCGGTCACCGCCAGACCGCGCAGCGCGTTCCGCAGGACCACCATGCTGGTGGCGGCCTCGATGCCGTGCCCGGCCACGTCCCCGACGCACAGCAGCACCATGCCGGACGGCAGGACGACGGCGTCGTACCAGTCGCCGCCCACCAGCTGCTCGGTCTCCGCCGGGCGGTAGCGGACCGCCACCTGCAGGCCCGCCACCTGCAACGGCGCCTGCGTGGGGGGCATGATGGCGTGCTGCAGCTGCAGGGTCAGCCGGTTGCGCTCGGTGGCCTGCTGCTCGGTGTGCGCCAGCTGGTCGCGCGTGGCGGCCAGCGCCACCTCCGTCCAGTGCTGCGCCGAGATGTCCTGGCAGGCGCCGCGCACCAGGAGCAGCCGGTCGTCGGTGTCGAGCACGGGCTCGGCGACGATCCGGATGTGGCGGGTCACCCCGTCCGGCCGCTGCAGCCGGAAGGCCGCGCCGGCCGGGCGCCGGTGGTGCAGCAGCGTGCGCAGGAAACGGCGGATGGAGACGCCGTCGTCCGGGTGGGCGTGGGCCGGCAGCTCCTCCAGGGGCACCGGGGTGCTCGTCTGCGGGCGCCCGTAGAGGTCGAACAGCTGCCCGTTCCAGGTGATCTCGCCGGTCAGCACGTTCTCCTCGAAACCGCCGATCCGGCCGAGGCGCTGGGCGTTCTGCAGCAGGCTCGCCAGCCGCGCCGTCTCGTCCTCGATCCGCCAGAGCAGGAGCACCGAGGTGCCGTGCCGGCTGATGCTGATGTCCGCGATCGCCGACAGCGGCACCTGGTCGACGAGGGCGGTGAGGTTCATCCGCCGGGCCCTGAACGGCTCACCGGTGGCGTACACCCGCTCGACGCGCTGGAACAGCTCGCTCTCCCCGGCGGCCATCGGATAGGCCTCCAGCAGCAGCGCGCCGCTGACCACGGCCCGGGGCCGTCCGGCCGGGTCGAGGAAGCGGTCGTTGACGTGCTGGATGCGGAAGTCCACCAGATGCCCGTCGGCGTCCAGGTGCGGCACCAGGACCAGGGCGGGGTCGTGCAGCCCGTCGGCCAGGTCCATCAGCTCCGCGGCGTCCGGGACGACCCGCGGCTCCTGACTCCCGGTGGGCAGCGGCGTGTACGTCTCCAGCGTGTGCGCGCAGAGCTCGGCCAGTGCCTCCACCTGGCGCACGATCTGCGGGGGCTGCGGCTCCAGCGGCTCGGGCCAGGCGATCTCCAGCACTCCGTGGACGCGCCCGCCGGTGCCGGCGGGCAGGGCGGCCCGGCCGCCGTCCGGATGGTGGTGCAGCCCGATCGTGGGCAGCCCGGTCGCCTTCAGGGCGCTGATCCAGTGCCCCTCGCGCTCGACGAGGCCGCGCCGCGCCACCGTCACCACGTCCGGCGGGACGTAGCGCCAGCGCGTGGCCTCGGCGGGGGAGAAGCCGGCACTGCCCGCGAGGGTCAGCGAACCGTCGGGACCCGCGGCCCATATGGCCACGGCCACCGCGCCGAGCGGGCGCAGCGCCTGCTGGAGCAGGGCGTCGGCGACGGCCTGGGTGTCGTCCGCCGCCAGCACGCCGCTCTCGGCGGCCCGCAGGCGCACGGCGGCCGAATCGGCCTCCGCCTCGTCGGCGGCCTTGGTGGCGGCGAGGAACGCGTCGGTCACCTCGGACATCCGGTCCCGGGCGGCCTGGTTGATGACGTCGACGGCCAGTTCCAGCGGGCTGACCTGGGCCTGCTCGGCCAGCTCGGAGAGCTGGCGGGCGGCCTGGGCCGGTCCGCACTTCAGCCGCTCGACCAGGACGCCCTTGGCGAGCTCGATCAGGGCACGCCCCTCGGCCTCCGCCTGCGCGGCCCGCACCTCCCGGCTGAGCCGCTCCACGGTGGCCGCGAGCCGTCCCACCGGCGTCGCCGGCGACACACCGCCCAGCTCCGACAGCAGCTCCTCGGGGGACACCGCCGGCCCGTCGGAGAGCAACCACTGCTCGTCGGTCGCCGCCGGGGTCTCCTCCGTCGTCTCCGGCGGGGTGGAGGCCAGGCCGGCGAAGTCGCGCTGCGGCTCGTCGGCCTGACGCGGTTCGCTCGGCTGCTCGGACATGCTCACGGTGTGGATGCTCCTCGGCTTCAGCGCCCGGTGGCGCGGAACGGCTGGCCCTGCGGGGCGCCCGGCCCGCAGGCGTGCGGGTCGGGCGCGGGCGCGCTCATGAGGGCAGCCAGCGGCGGACGCAGGCCATGAGGTCGCGCGTGTCGACCGGCTTGGTGACGTAGTCGCTCGCGCCCGAGGCGATGCTCTTGTCCCGGTCGCCCGGCATCGCCTTCGCCGTGACGGCGATGATGGGCAGCTCCGCGTACTGCGGCATCTTGCGGATCTCCGCGGTCGCCGTGTACCCGTCCATCTCCGGCATCATCACATCCATCAGCACGAGCGCGATGTCCGGGTTGTTCACCAGCGCCTCGATGCCCCGCCGCCCGTTCTCGGCGTGCAGCACCCGGAAGCCGTGCAGCTCCAGGATCCCGCTGAGGGCGAAGAGGTTGCGCGCGTCGTCGTCGACGACCAGCACGGTGCGGCCCGCCGACGCGTCGTCGACCACCGGCGGCGTCAGCGCCTGCGTCTCCTCGGGCCGGACCAGGGACAGCACGTCCCCGGGCTCCTCGGCGGACAGGTGCAGGGCGATGCGCTCGCGCAGCTCGTCCAGGCTGGACAGCAGCTCCAGCGCCCCGCCGGCCGTGCGGGCCCGCAGCGTCTCGTCCAGGGCGACGTCCGCGGGGTGGCTGCTGTGCACCAGCACCGGCACGCTCGTCAGCGCCGAGTCGCCCTCCAGGGCCTGCAGGAACCGGGCCGCCTCGCCGTCGCCCATGCCGAGCTCCAGCACGACGCAGTGGCACGGGTCGGCCGCGAGGGCTCCGGCCGCCTCCTGGGCGCCGACGGCGGTGATGACGTCGACCGCGGGCCGTCCGCCGTCGGAGCGGCCGTGGGTCAGGTCGGCGACCACGCTCTCCGCGACCAGGGTGAGCAGACCGCGCGGGCGCTCCTCCACGACGAGCAGCCGCCGGGGCCGCGGCCCGGGCCCGATCTGGGGCACGGGCGCCGACTGCGACACCCCCTCCGGCAAGGCCTCTGCCGAGGCCCGCTCCGGCGTCCTGCCATGGTTGAGCAGCTCCTCGAAGTCGGGGCGGGCCACCGGCAGGAACAGCGTGAACGTGCTGCCCTGCCCGGGCGTGCTGTCGACCGTGACGGCGCCGCCGAGCAACTGGGCGATCTCCCGCGTGATGGACAGACCCAGGCCGGTGCCGCCGTACTTGCGGCTCGTCGTGCCGTCCGCCTGCTGGAAGGCGCCGAAGATGGTCTCCAGGTTCTGCTCGGGGATGCCGATGCCGGTGTCCTTCACCCGGAAGGCCACCACAGCACCACCCCGGACCACGCCCTCGGGCACCTCGTCGTCCGCCGCGGGCTCGATGCTCAGCTCCACGCCGCCCTGCTCGGTGAACTTCACGGCGTTGGACAGCAGGTTGCGCAGCACCTGGCGCAGCCGGGAGTCGTCCGTGAGCAGGTCGGCGGGCGCGCCCGGCGCGGTCGTGACGCTGAAGTCCAGGCTCTTCTGGGTCGTCATGGGCCGGAAGGTGGCCTCGACGTACTCGATGAGCTGGCGCAGCGCCACCCGCTCGGGCGCGACGTCCATCTTCCCGGCCTCCACCTTGGACAGGTCGAGGATGTCGTTGATCAGCTGGAGCAGGTCCGAACCGGCGGAGTGGATGATCTGCGCGTACTCGACCTGCTTGGGCGTGAGGTTGCGCGACGGGTTCTGCGCCAGCAACTGGGCCAGGATCAGCAGGCTGTTGAGCGGGGTGCGCAGCTCGTGGCTCATGTTGGCCAGGAACTCCGACTTGTACTTGGAGGCCAGCGACAGCTGCTGCGCCCGCGTCTCCAGCTCCTGCCGGGCCTGCTCGATCTGCAGGTTCTTCGCCTCGATGTCCCGGTTCTGGGCCACGAGCAGCGAGGCCTTCTCCTCCAGTTCCGCGTTGGAGCGCTGGAGCTCCTCCTGCTGCACCTGCAGCTCCGTGGAACGGGCCTGCAGCTCGACCGTGAGGCGCTGCGACTCCACGAGCAGCTCGTCGGTACGGGCGTTGGCCACGATCGTGTTGAGGTTGACGCCCAGGGTCCCCATCAGCTGCGCGAGGAAGTCGCGGTGGATCTGGGTGAAGGCCTTGACCGACGCCAGCTCGATGACGCCGAGGACCTGGTCCTCCACCACGATCGGCAGCAGCACCAGAGCCGTCGGCACGACCTCGCCGAGGCCCGAGGAGATGGTGACGTAGTCGGGCGGCAGCTCGTCCACGAGGATGGTGCGCCGGCTGCGGGCGGCCTGGCCGACCAGGGTCCGGCCGAAGGCGATACGGGTGGGCCGGGTGCTCTCCTCCGGGTAGCCGTAGGAGCCGACGAGCCGCAGCTCGGGGCCGTCCTCGCCGTCCTCGGCGAGGTAGAAGGCGCCGTACTGGGCCGACACCAGCGGCACCAGCTCGTCCATGATCAGCTCGGCGACCACGGGCAGGTCGCGGTGGCCCTGCATCAGGCCCGAGATGCGGGCCAGGTTGGTCTTGAGCCAGTCCTGCTCCTGGTTGGCCCGGGTGGTCTCGCGCAGGGACTCCACCATGGAGTTGATGTTGTCCTTGAGCTCGGCGACCTCGCCGGACGCCTCCACGTTGATCGACCGGGTCAGATCGCCCTCGGCGACGGCGCTGGTGACCTCGGCGATGGCCCGCACCTGGCGGGTCAGGTTGCCCGCCAGCTCGTTGACGTTCTCCGTCAGGCGCTTCCAGGTGCCCGAGACACCCTCGACCTCGGCCTGGCCGCCGAGGCGTCCTTCGGTGCCGACCTCGCGGGCGACGCGGGTGACCTCGTCGGCGAAGGCGGAGAGCTGGTCGACCATCGTATTGATCGTCGTCTTCAGTTCGAGGATCTCGCCCCGGGCGTCGACGTCGATCTTCTTCGACAGGTCGCCGCGGGCCACGGCGGTCGTCACCAGCGCGATGTTGCGCACCTGGCCGGTGAGGTTGTTGGCCATCGAGTTGACGTTGTCGGTCAGGTCCTTCCACGTGCCCGCCACGTTCGGCACGTGCGCCTGGCCGCCGAGGCGTCCTTCGGTGCCGACCTCGCGGGCGACGCGGGTGACCTCGTCCGCGAAGGCGGACAGCGTGTCGACCATGGTGTTGATGACCTCGGCGAGCGCGGCCACCTCGCCCTTGGCCTCGACCGTGATCCGGCTGGAGAGGTCGCCGCGCGCCACGGCGGTGGCGACCTGGGCGATGGAGCGGACCTGGCCGGTCAGGTTCGACGCCATCACGTTGACGTTGTCGGTGAGGTCCTTCCAGGTGCCGGACACGCCGCGCACCTGGGCCTGGCCGCCGAGGCGTCCCTCGGTGCCGACCTCGCGGGCGACGCGGGTGACCTCGTCGGCGAAGGCGGAGAGCTGGTCGACCATCGTGTTGATGGTGCTCTTGAGTTCCAGGATCTCGCCGCGCGCGTCCACGGTGATCTTCTGGGAGAGGTCGCCCTTGGCGACGGCCGTGGCGACCAGGGCGATGTTGCGGACCTGGCCGGTGAGGTTGCCGGCCATGAAGTTCACCGAGTCGGTGAGGTCGCGCCAGGTGCCCTTGACGCCCTTGACGTCCGCCTGGCCGCCGAGGCGTCCTTCGGTGCCGACCTCGCGGGCGACGCGGGTGACCTCGTCGGCGAAGGCGGAGAGCTGGTCGACCATCGTGTTGATGGTGCTCTTGAGTTCCAGGATCTCGCCGCGCGCGTCCACGGTGATCTTCTGGGAGAGGTCGCCCTCGGCCACCGCCGTGGTGACCTGGGCGATGGAGCGGACCTGGCTGGTGAGGTTGCCGGCCATGTGGTTCACGGAGTCGGTCAGATCGCGCCAGACGCCGGCCACGCCCGGCACCTGCGCCTGCCCGCCGAGGCGCCCCTCGCTGCCGACCTCGCGGGCGACGCGGGTGACCTCGTCGGCGAAGGCGGACAGCTGGTCGACCATCGTGTTGACGGTCTCCTTCAGCTGCAGGATCTCGCCGCGCGCGGGCACGTCGATCTTCTGCGACAGGTCGCCCTTGGCCACCGCCGTGGCCACCTGGGCGATGTCACGGACCTGGGTCGTCAGATTGCCGGCCATGGCGTTGACCGAGTCGGTCAGGTCGGCCCAGGTGCCCGAGACCCCCGGCACCTCCGCCTGCCCGCCGAGCGTGCCCTCGGTGCCCACCTCGCGGGCCACCCTGGTGACCTCGGAGGTGAACACGGACAGCTGGTCGACCATGCCGTTGAAGACCTTGGCGATGTCGCCCATGAGGCCGTCCGCGTCGTCGGGCAACCGGGTACCGAAGTCCCCGTCCCGTACGGCGGTCAGGCCGGCCAGCAGCCGCCGCAGCTCCTGGTCGCCCGGCACCACGTCGACGGCCCCGGTGCTGTCGCTGGTCATGCGCACCCTCGTTCCGCTCCCCAGAGCCCCCGTGAGGCCGGGGACTCGGAACTCCTCCGGACCGCGGCGGCGGCCCGGTTGTCGTGCTTGCATTTCCGCAGTCACGGATCTGCTCGATGAGAAATACGCCGCAGGCTAACCCACGTTTCGAGTCCCTCACAAAGCCTGCCCGGAACGGTCACCTCCGCACCCACACGGCCCAACCCGGGTGAGTCCCCACCCTCGGCGAAAACATGCCACGCCTCCCGGAGGAATTCTTCCGGGAGGCGGGAACAGGGGCTGCGCGACCGGCCCGGGACGCTCAGTCGAGGCAGAACTCGTTGCCCTCGACGTCCTGCATCACGAGGCAGGACTCGTTGTCCTCGTCGGCCGGCAGCAGCCGCACGCGGACCGCGCCGAGCTCGACCAGCCGGGCGCCCTCCGCCTCCAGCGCGGCCACGCGCTCTTCCCCCACCAGGCCGGTGCCGGCCCGCACGTCGAGATGCACCCGGTTCTTGACGGCCTTGCCCTCGGGCACCCGCTGGAAGTACAGGCGCGGGCCCGCCCCCGAGGGGTCGACGCACGCGGACCACGCCTGCTCGCCCTGCGCCTGCGGCGGTACGACGTACCCCAGCACCTCGCACCAGAAGCGAGCGACGCGCTCGGGCTGCGCGCAGTCGAAGGTGACCTGGAACTGCCTGATCGATGCCATCCGGCCAGCCTAGCAAGCAGGCCCTGCCGCTGAATTCCCCTGGCTGAGCGGCACGTTGGTGCCGGTCCTTGTATCGCGGGCGTATCGGGAACCGCATACGCCGTGGCAACGGCCCCCCGTCTGCAATGGGAGCCATGAATGCCGACACGTCCGAGTCAGCCCTGCTGCGCCGCACCCTGCGCATCGTGCTCCTCGCCCTGGCGGCCCTCGGCGCCGTGGGCGCCGGGTTCGCCCTGTGGCGGCCGCTCACCATGGCCGCTCCGGCCTGCATGGCCGGGCGGTGGCACGGCTGCTTCGACACGTTCAACGGCGTGCTGCTCATGACCGTGGTCACACTGCCGCTCGCCGCGCTGGTCGTGTGGGCGCTGGCCCGCCGCCGGCGGGCCGCCGGTGCCGCGTCACCGTGGCGGACCTCACTGGCCGAGGCGGGCCTGGTGCACGGGACGGTGCCGTTCGTGTGGATGACCATGATGCCGGGCGGCGCCGACCCGGACACCGTCCCCGCCCGGGTGAGCCTGGTGCCCCTGCGGGACCTGGCCACGATGGGGCCGCTGGGCATCGCCGGTAACCTGCTGATCTTCGCGGCGCTGGGGTTCTTCGCCCCGATGCGGTGCGCGGCGCTGGCGTCCGTGCCGCGGATCCTCGCGCTCGGGGCGGGCTGCTCGGCCCTGGTCGAGACGGCCCAGTACGTCCTGCGCCTGGACCGCGTGTCCTCCGTGGACGACGTCCTCGTCAACGCCACCGGTGCCGTGCTGGCCGCGCTGGCGTCCCGCCGCTGGTGGCGCGGCCCGGCGAAGGCGCCGTCCGGCGACCGGCCCGGTCCCGTCCTCGCGCGCTCGGGATGAGCCGCCGGGGCGAGGTGACCTGCGCCGGTCGCATACGCCGGCGATACGGCGGGCTGCCTAGGCTTCCGGCATGCGCGTACTGATCGTGGAGGACGAGCCCCACCTGGCCGAGGCCGTCCGTGACGGTCTGCGGCTCGAGGCCATCGCCGCCGACATCGCGGGCGACGGAGACACGGCCCTGGAATTGCTGAGCGTGCACTCCTACGACCTCGCCGTCCTCGACCGCGACATCCCCGGTCCCTCCGGTGACGAGGTCGCCCGGCGCATCGTCGCCTCCGGCAGCGGCATCCCGATCCTGATGCTCACCGCCGCCGACCGGATCGACGACAAGGAGAGCGGGTTCGAGCTGGGCGCCGACGACTACCTGACGAAGCCGTTCGACCTGCGCGAGCTCGTGCTGCGCCTGCGGGCACTGGACCGCAGGCGCGCGTACCTGCGGCCACCGGTGCGTGAGGTCGCGGGACTGCGTGTCGACCCCTTCCGCCGGGAGGTCTTCCGCGACGGGCGCTACGTCGCGCTCACCCGCAAGCAGTTCGCGGTGCTCGACGTCCTCGTCGCCGCCGAGGGCGGGGTCGTCAGCACCGAGGAGCTGCTGGAGCGGGCCTGGGACGGGAACGCCGACCCCTTCACCAACGCCGTCCGCATCACCGTCTCGGCGTTGCGCAAGCGGCTCGGCGAGCCGTGGCTCATCGCCACGGTGCCCGGCGTCGGCTACCGCATCGACACCGGCTCCGACGCCGCCCGTCCCGGCCCAGCGCATGCGTAGGCGCCCCGGGCTCAGCGCCCGGCTGAAGCTCACCCTCAGCTACGCCGGATTCCTCGCCGTCGCCGGTGCGCTGCTGCTGGCGGTGGTGTGGATGTACCTGCTGCGCTACGTGCCCGACAACAGCCGGGGCCTGCTCGGCATCTCGCCCAACCGCTACCTGCTGGTGCGCACCTTCGCCCCGGCGGCGGCCCTGGCGATGGCCTTCCTGCTCGTGTTCGGGCTCGTCGGGGGGTGGATCCTGGCCGGCCGGATGCTCGCGCCCCTGACCCGGATCACGGACGCGGCCCGGCTGGCCGGGAGCGGGTCGCTGTCCCACCGGATCCGCATGGAGGGCCGCCAGGACGAGTTCCGCGAGCTGTCCGACGCCTTCGACGCCATGCTCGGGCAACTGGAGTCGCACGTCGCCGAGCAGCGGAGGTTCGCCGCGAACGCCTCGCACGAACTGCGCACCCCGCTGGCCATCTCGCAGACGCTGCTCGACGTCGCGCGCAAGGACCCCACGCGGGACCGCGAGGAGCTCATCGAGCGCCTGCACGCCGCCAACACGCGCGCGATCGACCTGACCGAGGCCCTCCTGCTGCTCAGCCGCAGCGACGGCGGGGCCTTCGTCCGCGGCCGTGCCGACCTCTCCCTCCTCGCGGAGGAGGCGGCCGAGACGCTGCTGCCCCTCGCCGAGCAGCGCCGGATCAGGCTCGACGTCAGCGGCACGGCGACACCGGCGGGCGGCTCCGCCGAGCTGCTGCTGCGGATGGTGACCAACCTCGTCCAGAACGCGATCGTCCACAACCTGCCGGAGGGCGGCACGGTGACGGTCCGCACCGAGGCGCTGCCCGACGCGAGCGTCCTGCGGGTCGAGAACACGGGCCGGCCCGTGCCACCGGACCTGGTCCCCACCCTCACGGAACCCTTCCGGCGCGGAACGGAACGCGTACGCACCGGCGACCACGCCGGGGTCGGTCTGGGCCTGGCCATCGTCCACGGCATCGTCCGCGCCCACGACGGCACGCTCGACCTCGCGCCCCGCCCGGCCGGCGGCCTCATCGCCACGGTCCGCCTGCCCGTGGGGCCTTCGTAGGCAGCCTTCGTAAGCCCCTCTCCCTCAGGCCGTGATCGGCAGGTCCTGTCGGGCCCGTTCGAGGTCGTCCTCCCAGATCCACAGGCGGTGCTGGGGCGGCACGGCGTGGTAGCCGTACAGGCCCACCTCGGTCAGCGTCCGCAGGTCCACGCAGACGCGCTGGTAGGCCTGCCCGATGGTCTTGGCGGGGTCGGTCACCTCGCGCGCACCGAGTTTGACGCAGGCCCGGTACTCGTAGCCCAGCAGCAGGTCCTGCCCGAAGTCGGCCCAGGCGCCCAGCTGTTGGGTCCAGGCGGCGTCGGCCTCGTCCAGCAGCAGCCGCAGATCGGTGGCGGACGGTATGGAGGGGTAGATGAGGAAGGTCGCCGCCCACCCGAGGGCCACCATGTCCAGGTTGAACGTGCGCCGGCGCGGGTCGTCGCGCGGCGGCAGCGGATCCGAGGCACCGCCACCGAACCAGGGCGCGGTGTACGCCAGCAGGCGGCCGTTGCTCTCGACGAGCTCGCCGGTGGCGATCACGGCCAGTTTGCGCTGGGAGCCGTCGGGGCGGGTCAGGCGCGTGGCCACCATGTCGGCGTGGACCTCGGCGGCCGCCTTGCCCGCCGCCTGGTGCCGCTGTGCGGCGTCGGGGGTGATCCGGGAGACGAGGTGGTCCCGCAGGCCTTGCGGGAGCGCGTCGTAGGTACCGTCCTGCAGCCGCGTCCGGGTGCGGTCCAGAGCGG
This sequence comes from Streptomyces sp. DT190, assembly GCF_049846985.1. Taxonomy (NCBI): domain Bacteria; kingdom Bacillati; phylum Actinomycetota; class Actinomycetes; order Kitasatosporales; family Streptomycetaceae; genus Streptomyces; species Streptomyces sp. DT190. Next base: position 190,931 of record NZ_JBNCNM010000008.1, read on the forward strand.
CCTGGGCGGTGGCGGGGGCGCCGCCGAACTCGCTCTCGGGGGTGTCGATGGACACCATCCGGATCGCCATGGCGATGTTCGGGGTGTCGCCGTCGGTGACGCTCAGGAATCTGTAGTCGTTGGCGGGCCGACTCGGGCCCACGAAGCCTAGATCTGTCATGGCACTGTCCGAGTTCTGGCAAGCGGCGCGGTCCATTGCAGAGTTGCTTCTCTTCATTCTCGGCCGCCGGAACGCCGCACGCCACCGCAGCGCGGACAGTTGGCGATTCAATCGCCCGGGGCCGCGGGCCCTTCGGCGGGCCGGGCGCGCACACAGCGCCGGCGTGGTGCGGCGCACGGCCAACTGCCGCCTGCGGCAAGGAGATCAGAGCAGCGTCCGGCCACGGGCGCCGGTGGTGCCGAGGGTGCGGCAGCGGACCGGGACGCCGCCGAGCCACGGGTTCGTGACGGCGGCGTCCGCGGTCCGCGGGGAGGGCGGAACGTCAGTGGCCGGTGCCGGCCGGGTCCGGCACCTCCGCTCCGTTCGCCTCGCTCCGGCCGCGCAGACCCAGCACCGCGAGAGCCGCGCCGACGAGGGCGAGGCCGCCGGTGACGAGGACGGCGGTGTGGACGCCGTTCATGAAGGCGGTGTGGCTGCCCTCGGCCACGGCGGCCCTGAGCTGCGCCGGCATCCCCTCCGAGACCGGGGCGACGCCCATGGCGACGGCGTCCTTCGCCTCCTCGAAGCGCGCTGCCGTCGCGTGCGGCACGCCCGCGTCGGTCAGCGAACCGGTGAGCGTGGCGCCGACGCGGCTGCTGATGAGCGAGACCAGCACCGACGTGCCGAGCGCGCCGCCGACCTGGAGCGAGGTGGCCTGCAGGCCGCCCGCGATGCCGCCGTCCTGGACGGGGGCGTTGCCGACGATCGCGTCGGAGGACGCGGACATCACCATGCCGACGCCGAGGCCGAGCGCGATGAAGGGCGGCCAGAGGGCGTGGTACGACGAGTCGGCGCTCCACCCGAGCATCGTGAACGCGGCACCGGCCTGGAGCACCATGCCGAGCGGCATCGTCAGGCGCGGGCCGAACCGCTCGGTGAGCTTGGCGCCGAGCGGCGAGGCCACCATGGAGGCGAGGCTCAGCGGCAGGGTGCGCACACCGGACTCGACGGGGGTGAAGCCGCGCACGTTCTGCAGGTACAGCATCACGAAGAAGATCACGCCGAGCAGGATGAAGAAGTTCAGCGCGGTGACGACCGTGCCGATCGTCAGGGCCGGGTTGCGGAACAGGCGCATCGGCAGCAGTGGGTGGGCGACGCGGGTCTCGTACCAGCCGAAGAGGACCAGGACGGCGGCACCCCCGGCGATCGCGCCGAGCGTGCCGGCCGAAGTCCAGCCCCACGTCTCGCCCTTGACGACACCGAAGACGACGGCGAGCAGCCCGAGGGCGAGCAGCACGACACCGGGAACGTCGAAGCGCCGGCCCGCCGCCGCCTCGTTCCTGGACTGCGGAAGGACCAGCAGGCTGAAGACGAGGGCGATGACGCCGATGGGGGCGTTGATGTAGAAGACGGACTCCCAGTCGACGTGCTCCACGAGCAGTCCGCCGACGATGGGCCCGAGCGCGGTGGAGACGGACGAGATCATCGCCCAGATGCCGACCGCCATGCCGAACTTGCGCGGCGGGAACACGGCCCGCAGCAGCGCGAGGGTGTTGGGCATGAGCATCGCGCCGAACACGCCTTGCACGGCGCGGAAGGCGATGACGCCCTCGATCGATCCGGCGAGGCCGATCGCGACGGACGCGACGGTGAAGCCGGCGACACCGATCAGATAGAGGGTGCGGCGTCCGAAGCGGTCGCCGAGCTTGCCGCCGAGGATGAGCGTGGCGGCGAGGGCCAGCAGGTACGAGTTGGTGACCCACTGCAGTTCGGCGGTGGTGGCGTTCAGGTCGCGGGCGATCTCGGCATTGGCGATCGAGACGACGGAACCGTCGAGGCCGACCATGAACAGGCCGAAGGCGACGGCGACCAGCGTCAGCCAGGGGTTGGCGCGCGGCCCGCCGGAGCGCGGTCCGGACGCGGGGGTGGGCGCTGTGGAGACAGCGGTGACAGACACGGGTGAGTTGTCCTCGGTACATGGGGCGCGCGGTGGGGGGCGCGTGGACGGAAGGGAAAGCTGCGCACCGGCGCGGCAGACCTGCCCCCGCCGTGTCGGCGGCAGGGGCGGGGGAGTGGCGTGGGCGGCAGATCCGGCCTCACCGCGGCAGCGGCGGGGCGGTTGGGGGAAGCGGCGAACCGACCGGTCAGCCGGACCGGTCAGCCGGACCGGTCCGGCGAACTGGTCAGGCGAACTGGTCAGCCGGACTGGTCAGGCGGACCGGTCGCGCAGGCGCCGGGAGAGAGCCCCGAGGGCGCCGAGCGCCGAGCCGAGGGCGTCGAGGTCGCCGTCGGTGAGGTGGCGCAGCGCGGGCGCGAGCTGCGCCGCCGCGATCTTCTCCACCTCGCCGATGCGCCGGCGCGCCAGAGCGGTGACGCACAGATGCGCCACCCGCTTGTCGGTGTCGTCCTGATGCCGCTCCAGCAGGCCCGCCTCGGTGAGGCGGGTGACCAGGGCGCTGACGTTGTTCGGCATCATGCGCAGCGCGTCGGCGGCCTTGTGGACGGTGGCGCCGTCGTGCTCGGCGACGTACTGCAGCAGGGCCAACTGCCGCTCGGGCAGCTTGGGATAGGGCAGCTCCCGGTCGATGAGCTGCTTGAGCTGCCGGTTCAGCGCGGGCAGGCAGGCCACGAGGCCGGCGGCCACCTGGTCGACGTCCCGGCTCTCACGAGCCTCGCTGCTTCCGGTCACGCCCGCACGTTACCTATGCAGAGAAACCTATGTCAACATACTGAATCCGGGTACGACCGGATCGCCCTCCACGCTGGTGGCTCCGGTCGCGTGGACCCGGCAACCCTCACCGCCCGGTTCTGGGCCCCGGCCCGGACCTCGCGCCAAGCCGGGGGGCGTGGCTGTCAGGGGGAAACGGTCGGGAACCGGTGACCGAAGCGGTCAGGAACCGGTGACCGGGCTGTCGGCGTGCAGCGGCAGCCGGATCCGGAAGGTGGCGCCCTTGTCGACGGCGGTGTCGACCTCGACGCGGCCGTGATGCGCGCTCACCAGGGAGTGCACGATGGACAGGCCGAGCCCCGCACCGCCGGTCGCCGTGCGGCCGCGGGCGGTGTCCGCGCGGTAGAAGCGGTCGAAGACGTGGGCGGCCTGCTCGGCGCTCATCCCCGGCCCCTCGTCGCCGAGTTCGAGGACCGCCTGACCCTCCAGCGTCCCCACGCCGATGCGCACCGGCGTGCCGGGCGGGGTGTGGGCGATCGCGTTGCCGACCAGGTTGGACGTCACCTGCCGCAGGCGCGCCTCGTCCCCGAGCACCGGGGCACGGCCGGGCGGGCCACCGCCGGGTCCGGTCAGTGTGACGGGGCGCTCGGGGGACAGGGCCCGCAGATCGTGCAGGGCGTCCGCGGCCAGGGTGCGCAGGTCCATCGGGGTCAGATGCAGCGTCAGCCCCGCGTCGGCGGCGGCCTGTTCGTCGAGACGGGCCAGCAATAGCAGATCCTCCACGAGGCGCACCAGCCGCGCCGCCTCGCCCTCGATACGGCTCATCGCCGCGTCGACGTCCGTGCGCTCGGGCATGCCGCCCATCCGGTACAGCTCGGTGAACCCCTTGATCCCGAACAGGGGGGTGCGCAGTTCGTGGCTGGCGTCCGCGATGAAGCTGCGCATGCGCTCGGTGGTGGCCGCCCTGGCCGCGTCCCCGGCCTCGATCCGCTCCAGCATGCCGTTCAGCGCGGCCGACAGACGGCCCAGTTCGGTGTGGGTGGCGGCCGGCTGCGGGACACGGCTGGAGAGGTCCCCGCCCGCGATGGCCGCCGCCGTCGTCTCGACGCGCCGCAGCGGCCGCAGCCCGGCCCGCACGGCGAACCAGGCGACGACGCCCAGCAGCACCAGCACCAGAGAGTCGATCACCAGCATCGACACGCCCAGGTGCCGGATCGTGGCATGCACGGGCGCCAGCGAACCGGCCACCACCACGGCGCCGGGCGCCGCGTCCGGGCGGCCGGCGCCGTCCGGCAGCACCGCGATCACCCGCCACGCGTCGCCACCGCCTCTCGCGGGCACCTGGAAGGGGCGCCCGGCGCGGGCCTCGACGGCCGCGCGGTCGAGCACCGGCAGCCGCGGGGCGCTGTCGGTGGCCACACGCAGCGTGTGCCGGACGCGGCCCCGGCCGTCGAGGTGGGCGACGAACACCTCACCGGTCAGCTCCCCCTCCGCGGCGCCGCGCGCCTCCGCCTGCCGTTCCCCGGCTGCCGGCGCCGACGGCAGCCGCGCGAGCACCGTGGCGGCGGTGCGCAGCCTCGCGTCCAGCTGCTCGACCAGCTGCCGCTGCAACAGCGTGACCAGCAGCGCGTTGCTGGCGAGCAGCGCGGCGACGACGAGCAGCAAGGTGAGGGACACCACCCGCCCCCGCAGCGACAGACGGCCGACCGGCCCCGACGGGACAGCGGCACTCATGCGCGCGGCCTGCGCAGCACGTAGCCGGTGCCGCGCACCGTGTGGATCAGCTTCGGCTCACTCGTGTCGATCTTGCGGCGCAGGTAGCTGATGTAGGAGGCGACGATGGAGTCGTCCCCGTCGAAGTCGTAGTGCCACACCTGGTCCAGCAGCTGATCCCGGGACAGGACCTGCCCCGCGTTCTCCATCAGCACGCGCAGCAGGCTGAACTCGGTGGGCGACAGCCGGACGGGGCGACCGGAGCGGGTCACCTGATGACTGCCGGGATCCAGCTCCAGGTCGTCGACGACCAGCAGTCCGCCACGGTGGTGGCCGCTGGTGCGGCGCAGCACGGCCTGGATGCGCAGGACGAGCTCCTCCAGGTTGAAGGGCTTGGTGACGTAGTCGTCGCCGCCGGCCCGCAGACCGCTGATCCGGTCCTCGGTCGCGTCCCGGGCGGTGAGGAAGAGGATCGGCGGGTGCTCGCGCCCGCCGGCCCCGGGACGCTCACGGCCCAGCCGGCGGGCGACCTCGAACCCGTCGAAGTCCGGCAGCATCACATCCAGGACGATCAGGTCGGGGCGCTGGTCACGGACCGCGTCCAGGGCCTGGGCGCCCGTCTCGGCCGCGCTCACCTCGAAGCCGGCCAGCTGCAGGCTGGCGGACAGCAGCTCCCGCAGCGTCGGCTCGTCCTCCACCACCAGCAGTCGCTGCGTCGTCACGGCACCCGTCCTCAATCGATGGTCCTCCGCCCTCACTGTCCCGTCCCGCTACGCGTCGCGCCTGCGGAAGACGACGAACGCCGCCGCCGTCAGGAGCGTCACACACCCGGCCATCACGCCCAGCCCGGCCCAGGGGCCCAGCAGTTCAGGATCCCGCACACTGGTGACGATCTGCCCGCCGGCGATCGGCGGCCAGTACGTCGACACCCAGTCGCTCATCCCGCCGGGCAGCGCCGGAGCGAAGGCCTGGACGATCAGCATCACGCCGAACAGGGTGGTCACCGTCGCGGTGGTGGAGCGGATCATCGTGCCCAGAGCCAGCCCGAAGAGCCCCGCCAGTGCCAGATACAGGCCGCCGCCGACGATGCCGCGCAGGGCCACGCCGTCGGAGAGCGCCAGATGCGGGGCACCCGCCCCGGACAGCGCCGCCTGCCCGGCCAGGAACCCGGCCAGCGACACCACGATCCCGACCGGCAGCGCCACGCCCACCAGCACCACGGCCTTGGAGGCCAGCACCCGCGCCCGGTGCGGCACCGACGTGAGGGTGGGCACGATGGTCCGCGCCCCGTACTCGGAGGTGACGGCCAGGCCGCCCAGCAGCCCCAGCGCGATCTGCGCCAGCAGATAGCCGCGCAGGCTGGTGGCCAGCGGATCGAACGCCCCGCGGTCCGCCGGGCTCATGGACGCGAAGTCGCTGCCGGCGGCCGAGCCGCTCAGCGACGCCAGCCCGATCGTGAACGCCAGCGTGCCCAGCACCAGGTACAGCGTCGACCGCATCGTACGGATCTTGATCCATTCGGCGTGCAGGCTGTGCCGGAAGGTCGTCCTGCCGTCCCGTGCCCGGCCCCCGGCCGCCCGGAGGCGCCGCATGCGTCCCTGGGCGGGGCGCCGCATGCGTCCCCGCGTCGCCGGTGTGGCGGACGGCTGCGTGGTGGTGCGGCTCATCGGCCCGTCTCCTTCTCCGCCCGGTACTCCACCGCGTCGCGGGTCAGCTTCATGAACGCCTTCTCCAGCGACTCCTGGCGCGGGGCGAGTTGGTGCAGCTCCACGCCGGCGGCCGCTGCCACGGCCCCGATCTCGGCGGCTTCCAGACCGGTCACGACCAGCGTGTCGGCGTTTTCGGCCCGTACCTGCGCCGCGGTGACGAGCAGGCCGCGCAGGACCTCGGCCTGCGGGCTGCGCACCACCACCTCGCGGGCGGAGTGCGCCGCGATGAAGTCCTTCATCGTCATGTCGGCGATCAGCTTCCCGCGCCCGATGACGAGGAGATGGTCGGCGGTCAGTTCCATCTCGCTCATCAGATGGCTGGACATCAGCACCGCGCGTCCCTCGGCGGCCATCTTCCGCATCAGGGCGCGGATCCACACGATGCCCTCCGGGTCCAGCCCGTTGAGCGGTTCGTCGAAGACCAGCACCGGTGGATCACCCAGCAGCGCCGCGGCGATACCCAGCCGTTGCCGCATGCCCAGCGAGTACGTCCCCGCCGGGCGCCGGCCCGCCTTCTCCAGCCCGACCTCCGCCAGCACCTCGGCGACCCGGCCGCGCGGAATGCCGTTGCCGGCCGCGAGCGCCAGCAGATGGTGCCAGGCGCTGCGGCCGGGCAGCACCGCCCCCGGGTCCAGCACCGCCCCGACCGCCTTCAGCGGGGCGGGCTGCCGGACGTACGGCCGCCCGCCCACGAGAGCGGTGCCCGACGTGGCGGCGTCCAGGCCCAGGACCATGCGCAGCGTGGTCGACTTGCCGGCGCCGTTGGGCCCCAGGAAACCGGTCACCGCCCCGGACCGGACCGTGAACGTCAGATCGTCCACGGCGAGGAGGTCGCCGTAGCGTTTCGTCAGACCCTGCACTTCGATCATCGAGACTCCGATCCGGTGACAGCGAGGCACACGAGGACCCGTGTGCGCAGCCCACTGTCGAGGACCGGTTTGAGCCGGAGCTGGACGAACATGTGCGCCTCATGACAACGGCACGCTCGTGACCTGCGGCGATCTCACCGGGGGCGCTCGGAGGGGCGGAGACTCCCACGAAACTCCCATGAAGCGTGCTGCCGCGGCGGCCGGACCGGCCGGGGACCCGGCGGCGCGCCCCGTGCTAACGTTGCCCGTTTGCAGCGTCGCCGTGCCGGTGCCCCTTCGGTGCCCCCGGCCGGCGGCCGCGTCCCCGCCGCGCCTTCCTCGGTACGGTCCCCTCGGAGGAAGGCTCATCGTGAGCGACACAGCACCCACCGACGCCACGGCCGTGCCCACCGCGGTGTCCTTCGCGCAACTGGGGCTGCCCGCCGGCATCCTGCGCACGCTCGACGAACGCGAGGTGACGGTGCCCTTCCCGATCCAGGCGGCGGCACTGCCCGACGCGCTCGCGGGACGGGACCTGCTGGGCCGCGGCCGCACGGGATCCGGCAAGACGCTCGCCTTCGGCCTCGGCCTGCTCGCCCGGACGGCGGGCCGGCACGCGCAGCCGAAGGAGCCGCTGGCGCTCGTGCTGGTGCCCACCAGGGAACTGGCGCAGCAGGTCGGTGAGGCGCTCACGCCGTACGCGCAGGCGCTGGGACTGCGGCTCACCACCGTGGTCGGCGGCGTGTCCATCGCCCGGCAGGCCGCCGCACTGCGCGACGGCGCCGAGATCGTCGTCGCCACCCCGGGCAGGCTGCACGACCTCGTCGAACGCAAGGGCTGCCGGCTGGGACGGGTCCGCATCGTCGTGCTGGACGAGGCCGACCAGATGTGCGACATGGGGTTCCTCCCGCAGGTCACCGAGCTCCTGGACCAGGTGCGCCCCGACGGGCAGCGGATGCTGTTCTCCGCCACCCTCGACCGCGACGTCGACCAGCTGGTGCAGCGCTACCTGCGCGACCCCGCCGTCCACTCCGTGGACCCCTCGTCCAGCGCGGTCCCCGCCATCGAGCACCACGTCCTCGTCGTGCACGGCCCGGACCGGTACGCCGTGACCACGGAGATCGCCGCCCGGGACGGCCGCGTCCTGCTGTTCCTGGACACCAAGCACGGCGTCGACCAGCTCACGCGGCACCTGCGGGCCAGCGGTGTGGCCGCCGCCGCCCTGCACAGCGGGAAGGCCCAGCCGCAGCGCACCCGGACCTTGGCCCAGTTCAAGGACGGGCAGGTCACCGCACTCGTGGCGACGAACGTCGCCGCACGCGGCCTGCACGTCGACGACCTCGACCTCGTGGTCAACGTCGACCCGGCCACCGACCCCAAGGACTATCTGCACCGCGCCGGCCGCACGGCCCGGGCCGGCCGCTCCGGCACCGTCGTGACCCTCGTCCTGTCGGCGCAGCGCCGCGAGACGAGTCAGGTCCTGGCGGACGCCGACGTCGTCCCGCGGGTCGCCAAAGTGCGCTCCGGCGAGGCGGAGCTGAGCCGGATCACCGGTGCCAGGACCCCGTCCGGCACACCTCTGGACGGCGGGCCGGCGGTGCCGCGCCCCAAGAACCACAACGTCCCGTTCCGCGGCCTGGGCAACAGCAAGGACCCCAAGGGCGGCTCCGGCGGCAGGGCGTCCCGCAAGAACAGCGAGGCCCGCAAGCTCGCGGAGGCCCGCAAGGCGGCCCGGGTACGCCGCTCCGGCTGACGCCGGCTTCCCGGACCGCCCGGGCGGCACGCGTCGTCCACGCTGCGCCTCGGAGACACGGCCCCGGCCGGCACGGAACTGCCGTTCCCGGTGCATGAGGCCGCCCAACTCTCCGCCACAACAGGGGAGTTGCGGTCATGGCGTGCCGCCCGCCTCGCCCCCGTGAGGTGTCAGAAGAAGCCCAGCTTCTTCGCCGAGTACGACACGAGCAGGTTCTTCGTCTGCTGGTAGTGGTCCAGCATCATCTTGTGGTTCTCGCGGCCGATGCCCGACTTCTTGTAGCCGCCGAAGGCCGCGTGGGCCGGGTAGGCGTGGTAGCAGTTGGTCCAGACGCGGCCGGCCTTGATCTCGCGGCCCAGGCGGTACGCCGTGTTGCCGTCGCGGGTCCAGACGCCCGCTCCGAGGCCGTACAGCGTGTCGTTGGCGATCTTCAGGGCCTCGTCTACCGAGTCGTAGGTGGTGACCGAGACGACCGGGCCGAAGATCTCCTCCTGGAAGATGCGCATGTCGTTGGTGCCGCGGAAGATGGTCGGCTCGATGTAGTAGCCGCCCTCCAGGCCCGGGACCGTCCGGGAGGAGCCGCCCGTGACGACCTCCGCGCCCTCCTTCCTGCCGATGTCGAGGTAGGAAAGGATCTTCTCGTACTGGTCGTTGCTCGCCTGCGCGCCGATCATCGTGGCCGGGTCCAGCGGGTCGCCGCCGACGATGGCCTTCGTGCGCTCGACACAGCGGGCCATGAAGTCGTCGTAGATCGACGAGGGGATCAGGGCCCGGGACGGGCAGGTGCAGACCTCGCCCTGGTTGAGGGCGAACATCACGAAGCCCTCGACGGCCTTGTCCAGGAAGTCGTCGTCGGCGGCCGTCACGTCGGGCAGGAAGATGTTGGGGCTCTTGCCGCCCAGTTCCAGCGTGACGGGGATGATGTTCTCGCTCGCGTACTGCATGATCAGGCGGCCGGTCGTGGTCTCGCCGGTGAACGCCACCTTCGCCACCCGCGGGCTGGACGCCAGCGGCTTGCCCGCCTCCACACCGAAGCCGTTGACGACGTTGAGCACGCCGGGCGGCAGCAGGTCGGCGATCAGCTCGACGACGTAGAGCAGGCTGGCCGGGGTCTGTTCGGCCGGCTTGAGGACGACGCAGTTGCCGGCGGCCAGCGCGGGCGCCAGCTTCCAGGCGGCCATCAGGATGGGGAAGTTCCACGGGATGATCTGACCGACCACGCCCAGCGGCTCGTGGAAGTGGTAGGCGACGGTGTCGGCGTCGATCTCCGCGATGCTGCCCTCCTGCGCGCGGACCACACCGGCGAAGTACCGGAAGTGGTCCACGGCCAGCGGGATGTCCGCCGCCAGCGTCTCGCGGACCGGCTTGCCGTTCTCCCAGGTCTCCGCGACCGCGATCTTCTCCAGATGCTGCTCGATGCGGTCCGCGATCCGGTTGAGGATGTTCGCGCGGTCCGTGGTGGACGTGCGGCCCCACGCGTCGGCCGCCCGGTGCGCGGCGTCCAGGGCGAGGTCGATGTCGGCCGCGGAGGAACGGGCCACCTCGCAGAAGACCTTGCCGGTCACGGGAGTCGGGTTCTCGAAGTAGCGGCCCTCCACGGGGGCCACCCAGTCGCCGTCGATGAAGTTGTCGTAGCGCCGGGCGAAGCTGACGATGCTGCCGTCGGTTCCTGGCTGCGCGTACACCATGGCGGCTCTCCTCGGGGCAGGGCGGGTGACGGCCACGCCGTCGTGACGCCCTCACTGTGCTCCCGGGAGGTTGGCGCAAGGTTGGCGCCCGCGGCGGGCCGTGGCGTCAGTCGCGCAGCGCCGTCGTCAGCCGGCCCGCCGCGAGCGCCCGGCGGGTGTCCTCCGGGCCCAGCAGCCGCAGCGCGTGCTCGTGGATCTCCGCGTCGTAGGGGGCCCGTTCGCCGTAGCGCAGGGCGTGCTCGGGGCGGGTGCTCGCCAGTGCGGCCTCCCGTACGGCCACGTCGAGGCGGGTGCGCCACTCCTCGATGCCGGGCGCCTCGGAGCGGGGGAGCAGCGGGCCGCCGTACAGACGCAGGGCGGTGTCCGTGTCGCCCTGCTCCAGCGCGCGCAGCACCTCCACGGCGTCGCAGGACACGGGGGTGGTGAGGGCGTAGCGGCGGGGTGAGACGCCGCCGCCGAGCGCGCGGCGCAGATGGGAGACCTCCGCCTTGAAGGTGGACGCGGTGACCGGCCGGTCGCCGTACAGCGCGGCGCGCAGCCGCTCCGGTGAGAAGCCGTCGGGTTCGAGGGCCAGCAGGGTGAGGATCTCCACCTGCCGCGGGCGCAGGGCGAGCTGCCGGCCCTCCCGCACGGCGTGCTCGGCGCCCAGGCAGGTCAGCCGCAGCCGGCCCGGCCGGGACGCCACCGCAGCCGTGCCGAGACGGGCCTCGATCGTCGAGACCAGCGTCCGTACGGTCGACATGGCCAGCGGGTGCGAGCGGTCCCAGGTGGTGGACAGGTCCAGGACGCCGAGGACGCGGCCGTCCGGGCCGTGCACCGGGGCGCAGTAGCAGACCCAGCCGTGCAGGGCCGACACCAGGTGCTCGGCCGAGAAGACCGAGCTGGGGCGGCCGGTGCGCAGGGCGAGGGAGAGGGCGTTGGTGCCCATGGCCTGTTCGTCCCAGCGGCCGCCCGGGGCGAAGTTGACGCGCTCGGCGCGACGGCGCATGGTCGCCCCGCCGCAGGTCCACAGGATGGTGCCGGACTCGTCCGTGACGGCCGTGACGAACCCGGCGTCCTCGGCGATGCTGCGCAGTTCGCCGGCGAGCTCGGACACCGGCCGGTACAGCGGTGAGGACGTCCAGCGCCGGTGGACCGGGCCCCCGTCGGTGACCGGGGCGCTGTCCCGGCCGGGGTCCACGCTGATCAGTGAACGCGCCCAGGACTCGGTCACCTCGTGGCGCAGCGCGGCGGTGCCGCCCGGCCGGGTGCCGGGGACGCTCAGCCGCGGCACCCAGCGGGACCACTCGTGCTCCAGCACGGCCCTGCGCTGTTGGAGGTCAGGGCGCTGTGACATGGCCTCTCCCTGCCGTCGTACCGGTTCTCGGCGTGAGTCAGTGTTACCGGATGCGCCCGGCCCGGTCGAGAAGCCCGGCACGGCCGGAAGCGGCCGCTGCCCGTGCCGGTGGCTCGAAAGCGGCCGAACGGCCGGGAATCGACCTCTGCTCTGAACGGGCGACCGCCTGACTGGATGTTTGTCCGGTGCCGGGGTGCCGCCGTCCGGGTGACGGGTTCACTCGACCCGACGGACGGCGTCCCACCCGCGTACCACCGGCGCGCGGCGGCCCGTTGCCCTGGCATGGACAGCACTGACACGGCGCGGCGCCTTCCCCGGAACGACGCCGCGCCCCGTCCGTACGCCGAGATCACCAGCGCCTACGCGGGCCACCCGCCGATCTACGCGGCCCTGGTGGCCGAGTGGGAGGCGAGAGGCCACACCGTGCCGGAGCACCGCGACGGCCAGTGGGTCTCCTTCGCCGCGCCGACCGAGAGCGAGACCTGGACCGCCGTCCCGTCGTGGACGACCGGCCCGCACCTGGGCCCGGTCGCGGTCTGCGGGCTCCACCCGGCCGCGGACCGGCCCGGCCCTGTTCGCGTATAGCTGCGGCGAACGGACATGTAGCGCACGGTGAGGCTCGGGACTGGAGCGGGCGCGAGGGCCGACGGCACAGTGATCGGCAGGCGCAGCGGTTCAGCTTCGAGGTTCACTTGCCGGACTTCCGGCGCGCCTGTGACTCGCCATGGTGCCGCTGACCCGCCCGCCGAGGCGCGAGGTCTCCCGTCTTCCCCCTCACCGCGATCGACGATCCAGACCTGACCTGGGGCGTGTCCACGCTGTCCTCACCGATGCCGGGCGCCACGACCACCACTGCCGCAGCCATGCCGTCCGGCATGGGCCGACGCCTCGCCGCCTCCCCCTGGCGTATCGCTCAGCGGGGCCTGAGTCCGTCGACGACGATGTCCAGCATGCGGTTCAGTTGGGGGCGCTGCTCGGGTGCGCCGGCCACGGAGAGCAGACCGGCGAGGATGCCGCCCACCTCGACCGGGTCGATGTCGCTGCGCAGTTCTCCTGCTGTGGCGCCGGCCTCGAGCACCATCGCCAGGACCTGCTGGACCTCGTCGCAGACCGGTCCGGTGCCGAAGCGGCCGGAAGCGCTCATGGCGACCAGGGCCTCGCAGATGCCGCGTCGTTCGCCGGCCCAGTCGGCGAATCGGAGCATCCACGCGTGGAGGGCCTCTGCGGGCGGCTTGGTGGCCAGCAGGGTGCGCGCGTCTTCGCGCAAGGGGCGGATCTGGTCCCGGTAGACCTCTTCGACCAGATCCTCTCGGGTGGGGAAGTGCCGGTACAGGGTGGCGTTCCCCACTCCCGCGCGTTTGGCGATCGCGTCCAGCGAGATCGGGCGTCCGGAGGCGAAGGCTTCGGCGGCCGTGGCGATCAACTGCTCGCGGTTGCGCTGCGCGTCGGCGCGCAGGGTGCTGCGTGGAGGTGTCATGACCTTCGCGATCGTGAGTGCTGGATGAGGCTCGGGAACGATTCGGGGATGTCCCCGGTTCAGTGTACGGTGAGGCAAACGGGGAGGTCCCCGATTACGGGTGGCCTCACGCATCGCTTCAGCGACGAAAGGTTTGCCATGCCCACAGCTCTCATCACCGGGGGGACGACCGGGATCGGCAGAGCGACGGCCCAGCTGCTGCACGCCCGCGGCTACCGGGTCGCGGTCACCGGACAGAATCCCGAATCCGTCGCGCGGGCGCAGTCCGAGCTCCCCGGTGACGTGCTCGTCGTCCGATCCGACGGGCGCGTGCTCTCCGACACCGACGCCCTGATGGCGGCGGTGTCCGCGCGGTTCGGATCGCTGGACCTGCTCTTCCTCAACGCCGGGATATTCCGTCCGGCACCGGTTGCCGAGGTGACGGAGGAATCGTTCGACGAGCACGCCGACCTCAACTTCAAGGGCCAGTACTTCACGCTCCAGAAGGCCCTTCCCCTCATGAACGACGGCGGCTCGATCGTGCTGACCGTCGGGATCGGATCCCGCCGCGGCACCCCTGGCGCCACGGTGGGAGCGGCGACACGCGGCGCGCTGCTCGCCATGCTGCCCTCCCTCGCGCTCGAACTGGCCCCGCGCAGGATTCGCGTCAACGCCGTGAGCCCCGGGGCCACCGACACCCCACTGCTCGGCAAGCTGGGGGTGCCCGAGAGCGGCCGGGACGCCATGCGCTCGAAGATCCCCTTCCGGCGCTTCGGAACCAGCCAGGACGTCGCGGAAGCAGTCGCCTTCCTCGCCTCGGACGCCGCCGGCTACATCACCGGCCAGGACCTCACCGTGGCCGGCGGCTACGGACTCGGCGCCTGAAACCCGGGCTGGCCGGCCACACCGATCCGCACCTTACGAACGCCACGAACCGCACCTCGCAGGAGAACACGATGGCACTCACTCTCGACACCTACCGGCTGCTGGGCCGTTCCGGACTCCGGGTCTCACCGCTGGCGCTGGGCACGGCGACCTTCGGCACCGAGTGGGGCTGGGGCGCCGAACGCGACGAGGCGCGCAAGCTCTTCGAGCGCTACACCGAGCTCGGCGGCAACTTCTTCGACACCGCCAGCACCTACACCAACGGCAGCTCCGAGCGGCTGCTCGGCGAATTCGCCCGCACCGACCGCGACAAGATGGTGCTGGCGACGAAGTACTCGACGCTGCGTCAGCCCGGGGACCCGAACTCCGGGGGTACCCACCGCAAGAGCATGCTGGCGTCGGTGGAAGCCAGTCTGCGACAGCTGGACACCGACTACATCGATCTGCTCTACGTGAACGTATGGGACTTCAGGACGCCGGTGGAGGAGATCCTGCGGAGCCTGGACGACCTGGTGAGGCAGGGCAAAGTGCTGTACGTGGCGATCTCGAGCGCCCCGGCCTGGCAGGTGTCGCGCATGCAGGCGATCGCCGACCTGCGCGGCTGGTCGCCTCTGGTCGCACTGGAGACCGAGTACAGCCTGATCGAGCGCACCGCGGAGCGTGACCTGATCCCGATGGCGTGCGAGATGGGACTCGGCGTGGTCCCCTTCTCCCCGTTGGGCGGCGGGGTGCTCACCGGCAAGTACAGCCGGGAGGACCAGAACCAGGCGGGCTCCGTCGCCGGCGAGACCGCCGGCGACCGCAAGAGCCTTAACGTCGCCCTGGGATGGGTCACCGACCGCAACCTCGCCATTGCCGATGTGGTGAAGGAGGTGGCCTCGGAGCTGGGCCGCACACCCGCCCAGGTCGCACTGGCCTGGACCCTGAACGCCCCTGGCGTGACGGCCCCCATCATCGGCGCCCGCACCATCGCGCAGCTGGAGGACAACCTGGGTGCTCTGCAGGTCGACCTCACTCCTTCCCAGCTCGCCCGCCTTGACGAGGTCAGCTCCATCGACCTCGGAAATCCGCACGACCTGCTCGCCAGCGAGCACATCCGCACGGTCACCACAGGCGACATGAGGATCGAAACCCTCGGCTCATTCGCTTCGTGAATGGCGACACCCGGATATGTCGACATGTTTTTGATGATGGAACGGGGCGACCTAGGTATGGGCAACTACAGCGACAAGAACGTGGTGATCACGGGTGGCAGCAGCGGCATGGGGCTCGCGCTGGCGGAGCTGCTGGTGCGAGGCGGAGCCCGTGTGGTGGTCACCGGCCGTTCTCAGGCCAAGCTCGACGCGGCACGCGAGCGGCTCGGCGAGAATGCCGTGACCGTCCGGGCGGATGTGGCCTCACTGGCCGACCTGGACATGCTCGCCGGGCGTGTACAGAGCGAGCTCGGCTCGGTCGAGGCGTTGTTCGTCAATGCCGGCATCTCACCCCTCACGCCCCTCGAGTCGACGACCGAGGACGTGTACGACGAGTTGTTCGCGATCAACGTCAAGGGCGCCTTCTTCACTGTGCAGAAGCTCGCTCCGCTGCTGAGCGCGAACGCCGGCATCGTCCTCACCACCTCGATCGCCAACGTCATCGGCATGGTGGACACCAGCGTCTATGCGGCCGGCAAGGCGGCGCTTCGCTCGATGGCCCGTACTTTCTCCCGGGAGCTGCTTCCGCGGGGAATCCGTGTCAATGCGATCAGCCCGGGCCCCATCGACTCGGGCATTCTGGAAACGATGAACTTGCCCAAAGAGGCCGCTGACCAGTTCAGGGCGGAGCGGACCGCGAGCAACCCCATGAAGCGCTACGGCACCGTCGAAGAGTTCGCCGAGGCGGCCGCGTTCCTCGCCTTTGATGCCACGTACACCACCGGCGTCGAGCTGGCCGTGGACGGCGGCGAGACCCAGCTCTGAGCTCGCCTGCCGTCCCGCCACGGGCGTAAGGCCCACTACCACGGCGGTTTCAACGGGGAGCTGCGACACGTGGTCGTGTGGATCAGGCCGCCAGCAGTTCCCTGCGGGCGCTCGGCTGAGGGCTCCGGCGGGCCCATGACCTCGGGCGTGCCTCTTACCAGCCGTCCGGCACCACCGGCTCCGCGCTGACCGGTGCCAGCACGGCGAGCGTGCCGGTGGCCTCGCGCAGAGCCGACTCCAGGGTGCCGGGCGCGTGCAGCGCACCGGTGCCGTCCGGCGGGACGAGCCACTCCAGACGGCCGGCGGGCCGGTACGGCGGCGGTACGGCGACCCAGGAACCCCGGCCGAGGTGCCGGACCCCGAACCCCACCCACTCGCTGACGGGATCCGGTGGCAGGAAGAACCCCACTCTGCGCGCGGCGGAGTCCACCAGGGTGGGGCCCGGTACCCCCAACGGGTCGCGCCACAGCAGATCCAGCGCGAGCAGACCCAGCCGGTCGGGCACGCTGAGGACGTCCCAGTACCGCCCGGCCTCCACGAGCGCCGTGCCCGTGCCGTAGTCCCACTCGCGCTTGCACTCCTGGGGGTCCGTGGCGGCCGCGGCGAGCCACTCGACGGCTTGCTTCCACATGACGCTCTGCATGGCCACCCCAGGCACAGTCGGCGGCGCCGCGGTGGCGCGCGCGGAACACGGGCCGGTGACCCGCGGGGTTCCGCGTGCCGCCCGGTCACAGCCATGGTCGTAGATATTTCTACGGGCTGGAAGGGGTGGCGCGGGCTGGCGTTTATGTCGGGCATGTCCCGGTCGAAAGGAGACGCGCGACGGAGCTGGACCGAAAGGGCCCGGTCAACCTCGGGCACGTCAGGGGTCGCCAGGACCCGGATGCGGCGGCCGGACACGGCAACGGCCCCCACCTGAGAGTCCGGTGGGGGCCGTCCGGGACGAGCGGCGAGTTCAGTCGTCGCGTTCGGCGTGCTTCTTCTTGATGCGGGCCGCCTCCTTGCGGACCTCGGCCTGGGTGGCGCGCTCCCGCACCAGCCACTCGGGGCTCTCCTGCTTCAGTGCCTCGATCTGCTCGGTGGTGAGGGCCTCGGTGACACCCCCGCGGGCCAGGCCCGCGATGGAGACGCCGAGCTTCGCGGCGACCACGGGGCGGGGGTGCGGGCCGTTGCGCCGCAGGTCCTGCAGCCACTGCGGCGGATTCGCCTGGAGCTCGTTCAGCTCGGCGCGTGAGACGGCACCCTCCCGGAACTCGGCGGGGGTGGCCTCGAGGTACACACCCAGTTTCTTCGCCGCGGTGGCGGGCTTCATCGTCTGGGTGCTCTGGTGCGACGTCATGGCATCCAGCGTATCGAGCGTGTGCACGACGCCTGACCACGGCCGGTAACCTGGCCAGGTGACAGGCTCGGAAGTTTCCCCCTCGTTCCGGCTCGTGTACGTCCCCGGGGTGATGCCCGACAAGTGGGTGCGCGTCTGGAACGGGCGGCATCCCGACGTCCCGCTGACCCTCACGCAGGTGCCCGCCGAGGCCGCGGCCGAACGCTTGCGGGGCGGGGAGGCGGACGCGGGCCTTCTCCGGCTGCCCGTGGACCGCACGGTCTTCAGCGCGATCCCCCTCTACACCGAGCAGACGGTCGTCGTCGTCCCCAAGGACCACCTGGTCACGGCGGTCGACGAGGTGATGCCGGACGATCTGTCCGACGACATCGTGCTGCACCCCCTCGACGACGTCCTCGACTGGGAGCGAGGGCTCCCCGGACGGCCGGCCCTCGAACGCCCCGCCACCACCGCCGACGCGATCGAGCTCGTCGCGGCGGGCATCGGCGTCCTGGTCGTCCCGCTGTCGCTCGCCCGCCTCCACCACCGCAAGGACCTCGCGCACCGGCCCCTCAAGGACGGCCCCGAGTCGACCGTCGCCCTGTCCTGGCCCGAGGAGGCGACGACCGACCAGGTGGAGGACTTCATCGGCATCGTCCGCGGCCGCACGGTCAACAGCACCCGGGGCCGCACGCAGCCCCCGGCGGACAAGGACGGGCGCACGCACAAGGCGGGCAAGGACGGGCGTACGGACAAGGCGTCCAAGGACGGAGTCCGCCGCAAGCCGGCGGCGGCCGGGAAGCCCGGTGCGAACCGGCGCGGCGGTGCCGCAGGCGGCACCTCGAAGGGCGGCACCTCGAAGGGGGGCGCATCCAAGGGCGGCGCATCCAAGGGCGGTGCCAAGCGGGGCCGGCCCCGCCGCCGCTCGTAGGCTGCCGGGACCGCCGACTGGGACCCCGCCCGGCGACTTCCACCCCCGGCGACTCCGTCCCGAGCGGCGGGGACCCTCACCTCGCGGGCGACCCGGGCCGCCCGCGGCTGTCCTCGCCCTTGCCTATCCCGCCGAGGGAGCGGGCTGCGGCTGCGCCGCGAACGACGGGTTGGGGGCGACGGTCTGGAAGTCCTTCAGGTCCTCGGGGACCGGCAGCACCCGGACCGGCGCGCCCGCCTGCGGAGGCGGCGGCGTCGTCTGGTCCTGGGGCAGCTTCGCCGGGGCGGTGATCTGGAAGGCGACCTGCTCGTGGTTGACCAGGCCGGTCTTCTCCAGGATCGTGATGTGGTCGAGCACGGTGTCATTGGTCTGGTCGGCGAGTTCCCGCACGAGGCTGTTACGGGTCGTCGCCCGGATCTTGGCGACGGTCGGGAAGATGGCTCCGTGTGCGACGCGCATGATCGTCACCGCCGTCGAGTCGAACTCCTTGCCGGTGGCGCCCTCCGCCGTCGCCACGAACTGCTGCTGCTGCGGGGAGGGCTCGTTCGGCAGGGTGATGCCCAGGTCGGTGCCGAGCTTGCGGCACGACGCGTCGAGGCGGCCGTGTCCCACCAGCAGGTGCTTGGCGACCTCCTTCATCGCCGGTGTCGTGCCCTTCGTCATCGCCATCTGCCCGAGCGGGTACTCCCACAGGCCCGCCGCGCGCACACGGACCACGAAGTCGCGGTCGGCCTCGGTCAGCGGACCCCATTGAGTGTTGGCGATGATGCGGTCCTGGCCGGAAGCCGCGTTCTGCACGCCCAGCATGCTGGGGTAGGCGAGCGCGGAGAGCGTAAGGATCAACGCACCGCCCACGAACGCGGTTCCTGCCGTGCTGCGCGAGATGCGCATCGTGCCTCCTGGGATGTGAACGGCCCAACACCCAGGGGTACGGATGACAGGAGCGAAACAATCACTTCTGCCGTAAAGATTTTCGTGTGACGTCCGCTACCCGGCGCGTGCGACGCGACGGCACCGGGCAGCGGACCTCCGCGCTTAAGGTGCGCGGAGCTGAGGGGGTGGGCGGGGCGACGTCGCGCTGCCCCTTCTGGCCCCGCGCCTGCGGGCCTGCGCCTGCGGCCCTGCGTCTGCGGGCCTGCGCCTGCGGTGCTTGAGGCACGCCGTCCACGGTGTTCTCCGCTCCGGGCTACGCCGTCCCGCACAGCCAGTCGAAGACCGCCTGCCCGCGGAACTCCGCCTGCCCGCCCCGCAGGAGTAGGCCCGCGGTGGCGAACTCCGGCGCGTCCGCCTGTGCCGGGACGTACGGGATCGCGATGCACCGCATCCCCGCCGCGTGCGCGGCGGCGGCGCCCGGGGCGGCGTCCTCCAGGACCACGCAGTCGGCCGGGGAGGCCCCGAGCCGGCGGGCCGCCTCGAGGAAGACGTCGGGGGCCGGCTTGCCGTGCGCGACCTCGTCCGCGGAGACCACGGTGTGCAGATGCGCGTCGAGCCCCGTCCCGGTGAGCACCGCCGCGATGGCCTCCGGGGACGAGCCGGAGGCCACGGCCATGGGGACGCCCTCGGCCGCCAGCAGTTCGACGAACATGCGCATCTCCGGGTAGGCGCGCGCGGCGCTGCGGGCCAGCTCCAGGTAGCGGCGGTTCTTCGCGGCGAGCAGTTCCTCCACCGTGGCGGGCAGCCCGTAGCGGTCCTTCCAGTCCGCGACCGTCTCCCGGGTGCTGATGCCGACGTACCGCTCGTGATCGGACCAGGTGAAGTCCCGGACCCCGTACGCGGCGAGGGTCTGACGGCCCGCCTCGTAGTAGTGGGGCTCGCTGTCCACGAGCGTTCCGTCGAGATCGAAGATGACCGATGTTCCGCGGAGCTTGCTCATGCCGTCATGGTCTCAAGGATCATCGGCGGGTCGACCGGCCGATCGACTCCACCAGCGGCAGCAGCCGGTGCGGCACCCGCTCGCGCAGGGCGACCTCGGTGCGGGTGCGCACGACCCCCGGCATGCTGATCAGCTTCTGGACGACGTCCTCCAGATGCCCGTTGTCCCGCGCCACGACCCGGGCCAGCAGGTCGCCGCCGCCCGTGATCGAGAACGCCTCGACGATCTCCGGCACCGCGGCCAGCTCGTCACCCACCTCGTCGAGGTGCCCCTGCGTGACCTCGATGTGCACGAACGCGAGCACCGGGTGCCCGAGGGCGGCGGGGGAGAGGGCCGGCGCCGTACCGGTGATCACACCGTCGCGCTCCAGCCGGTCGAGCCGTGCCTGCAGGGTGCCCCGGGCGACGCCGAGGATCCGGGCGTACTCCCGCACGCTCGTGCGCGGCTGTTCCAGCAGCAGCCGCAGGATGCGGGTGTCGAGCTCGTCCACGGGCATGCCGTGCCCTCCTCGTCCGTTGGCTCTGCGACGGCCGTACCGCGGCCGTCTTCGCTGTACCAATGGCCCAGTCTACGAGCAGCCTGTTGAGCCACTGGTGCCCGAGGTGCTGATATGGAGGCGTCGATGGCGCTGCGGACCCCGCGGCGCCTTTTTCATGCTCACTCCTGATCCAGGTGCGAAGGGGGCGGTAAGCGGTGCTGAAGAGGGTGTTCACGGCTCCGGATCCGGGGCGGACGCGGTTGCGGTTCGCCGCGCGTGCCGTGCTCGGCATCACGCTCGCGGTCGCCTTGTGCGCTCTCGCCGGGCACTCCCTCGCGGGGGCCGTCACCGGCGGTCTCGCCGCCCTGCTCGCCCTGTTCACCGTCACCGACGCCACGGTCCGCGGCCAGGCGGTCACCACCGTGCTGCTGCCCGCCGTCGGCCTGCCCGTGCTCACCGCCGCGGCCGAGCTCCACGACCACCCGGTCGCCCGCGACCTCACCTTCCTCGCCGTGGTCGGCGCGGGCGTGTACGCGCGCCGCTGGGGCCCGCGCGGGCACAGCCTCGGCGTGTTCGCGTTCATGACCTTCTTCGTTGCGCAGTTCCTGCACGCCACCTCCGGCCAGCTGCCCGAGCTGTACGCGGCGGTCCTGCTGTCCGTCCTGGCCGCGGCCGCGGTGCGGTTCGGCCTGTGGTGCTACGAGCGCCGCCTGCCGCCGGCCGTCGTGCCCGCCCCGCCGGGCGGTACCGGTCTGGCCCGGGTGACCACCCGCCAGGCGATCCAGGCGACCGCGGGAGCCGGCTTCGCGCTCGTCGTCGGGCAGCTGCTGTCCGGTCAGCGCTGGTACTGGGCCGTCGGCGCCACCTGGTGGATCTTCGTCAACACCACCTCGCGCGGCGAGACCCTGGTCCGCGGCTTCCGCCGGCTGCTCGGCACGGTCATCGGCATCGCCCTCGGCCTGGTCGTCGCCCTGCCCGTGCACGGCGACCCGGCCGTCACGGCCGCCCTCACCGCCCTCTGCGTCTTCGGCATCTTCTACACGGCCGCCGTGTCCTACACCTGGATGATGCTCTGGGTCACCCTGCTGGCCGGGCTGCTCTACGGCCTCCTCGGCGTGCTCAGCCCCGGCCTGCTCGCCCTGCGGCTCGCCGAGACCGGCGTCGGGGCCCTCGGCGCCGCGCTGGCCGTCGTCCTCGTCCTGCCCGTCACCACGCACAGCGTCACCGACGCCTGGATCCGGCGGGCCCTGCGCTGCGTGCACGCCTGCGCCGTCGAAACCGCCCGGCGGCTGGCCGGCGCGCCGGACGCCGATCCGGCCCCGCGCGTGGCCGAGCTGGAGCAGCTCCTGGCCCGGGTGCGACTGTCGGTCGCCCCGCTGGTGCACCCGCTGAACCCGATGCTCGGCCGCAAGCGCCGGGCCCGGCACGTCCTCGACCTCCTCGACGACTGTGCCCGGGAGATCCGCGGTCTGGTCGCCGCCGCAGCCGACCCGGAGGCCTCCCACGACGCCCGCCTCGCCACGGCCTGCCGACGCGTGGAGGCGGCGGTCGAGGCCCTGACCGAGGGCCGGGACATCGCCGTCCACGCGGACGGGCCGTCCGTGACGGAACCGGCGCTGGCCCACCTGCACGGACTGGAACGGGCCCTGGCCGAACTGGCCCGCCCCCTGCGCACGCCGTCGGGTTCGCCGCTGGTGGGGGCGTGAGTCTGCCGGGCGTGAGTTTCCGGGCAAGGTGATTCTCCTAACTCCGGAGCGGTACGCGCCCGGGCCAGGGCATGTCTCCGGACAGGGGGCGTGCCCGGGCCGACAGCCGTGTGAGCAGGAGACCGCGGAGCGGATCAAGCCAGGGTTCGCGGACGAGTGACGCTGCACGGGCGGACCGAGCTACGGCATTCACCGGCAGGCGCCCCTGTGTCGTCCCCGGACTCCTTGTGACGCCCTGGGCCGGCCCGAGCCGTCAGCCTGGGTCGGTTCGACCCCGCTCCCCGGCTCCTGGCCGCGCCCACGGCCCTTGATCGGCCCCTGCGCCGATCGGCCCCCGCACCTTGACCCGTTGGTCTAGACCGCGCATGATCGGCTGCGCGGTCCACCGGGACGGCACGGCACGGCACACGGGCGAGAGGGGTCAGCGGTGGCGGACGGCGGTCGGCAGCGGGCGTTCATCGGGTCGTTCACGGCGGCCGGCGGTCCCGGCATCGTGACCGCACAGGTCGACGCCACCGGCGCGCTGACCGTGCTGAGCAGCGTGGACGACGTCCCCGACCCCTCGTACCTGGCCCTCTCACGCGACGGGCGGACGCTGTACGCGGTCAGTGAGACGGCCCAGGGCGCGGTGGCCGCCTACCGCGTGAGCGGGGAGCGGCCCGAGCCGGCCGGTCCGCCCGTGCCGGTCGACGGCAGCGGGCCCACGCACCTCGGTCTCTTCGACGGGCACGTCCTCACCGCCAACTACGGCTCCGGCAGCGTCACCGCGGTCCCCGTGCACCCCGACGGCACCCTCGCCCCGGCCGCCTCCGGTGTGCTCCGGCACTCCGGCGCCGGTCCTCACACCCCGCGGCAGCAAGGCCCGCACGCCCACCAGGTGCAGTCCGACCCGAGCGGCCGCTGGGCCGTCAGCGTCGACCTGGGCACCGACTCGGTACGGGTGTGCACCCTGACGGACGGCGCGCTCGCCCTGCACCGGGAAACCGCCCTGCGGCCCGGCTCCGGGCCGCGTCACCTGGCCTTCCACCCGGACGGCACGCGCGTCTACGTCGTCAACGAGCTCAGCCCCACCGTCACCGCCGGCCGCTGGGACGCGGCCGACGGTGTTCTGACGCCGCTGACCGAGACCCCGGTCCTGCCCGGCGCCCCGGCGGGGGACGCCTACCCGTCGGGCATCGCCGTCTCGGCCGACGGCCGCTTCGTGTGGACCGCCACGCGCGGCGAGGACGTGCTGTCCGTGCTCGCGGTCGAGGGCGAGGTCCTGCGGCTCGTCGCCACGGTCCCCTGCGGCGGCCACTGGCCCCGCGCCCTGACGGCGTCCGGCGGCTTCCTGTACGTCGCGAACGAACGCTCGGGCGACGTGACCTGGTTCGCCGTCGACCCGCACACGGGGATCCCGCGACGGAGCGGCTCGGTGCCGGTGCCGGCGGCATCCTGCGTGATCCTCGACTGAACGGCCCCGACGACGGACCCTCGTCCCCGGCCGGGCCACGGGCCTCCCGGCCTGGCGACGGACTTCGGACCCCGGTTCGGCGGCGTTCCTCCGGTCCCTGTCCGGCGGCGGACCTTGGGCCGCGGCCTGGCGGCGGGCCTCCGGCCTCGGTCCGGCGGCGGGCCCGCCCCCCCCACACGGGCCTCGGCCCCACACGGGCCTCGGTCCCGTCCGGCGGCCGACCTCGGGCCCCAGCCCGGCTACGGGTCTCCGGCCTCGCCCCGGCGGCCGACCTCGGGCCCCAGCCCGGCTACGGGTCTCCGGCCTCGCCCCGGCGACGGACTCCGCCCTCGCCCCCACGACGAAGGCCCGCTCCGAGCCGGAGCGGGCCTTTTCGGTCGTGCCGGAGCGTCAGCGGACCGGCGCGCCCTGCGGCTGCTGCGGCGAGATGCCCAGCGCCGTCGTGTACTTGGCCAGGGCCAGCTTCCCGATCGCCGGGTACGGGCCGAGCGACTCCGAGGCGGAGCACTCCGCCTCCTTCGCGGCCTCCTCCACCAGACCCGGCTCGATCTCCGGGCCGATCAGGTACGGCGCGAGGGCCAGCTGCTGCGAGCCCGAGGAGCGCAGCTGCTCGGCCACGGAGGCGATGGAGCCCTCCTGGTCCAGGGCCGCCGCCATCACCGGCACGGCGAGGCGCGCGGCGAGCAGCATGCCGGTGATCCCGGCCGCCTGCACGGCCTCGTCACCGCCCACGGAGGCCAGGATGATGCCGTCCGCCGCGGTCGCCACCGTGAACAGCCGGGCGCGGTCGGCGCGGGCCAGACCGGCCTCGGAGAGCCGCACGTGCAGCGCCTCGGCGAGCAGCGGGTGCGGGCCGAGGACGTCCGTCAGCTCGGCGGCGACACGGCTCTCCATGAGGGCCTGGCGGACCTGGCGCAGCAGCGCGCTGTCCGGCCCCGCCAGCAGCGGCACGACGACGGCGACGGGGCCGTCGGGCTGCTTGACGTCCATACCGGCGGCGCGAGCCTGCTCGTAACGGGCCGTACGCTCCTCGGCGGTGTGCACGAGCACGGTCTGCAGCGTGGGGAACTCGGCGTTGTCCCCGTCCAGGTACCCGATCCGGGCGTCGAGGCCGGGGAGTTCGGAGCGGGCGATGCTCACGACCTCCTCGGCGAGGCTGCGCGTGGCGCTACTGGGCGTCCCCGGCACGGCGAGGACGAGCGCGGGCGCGCCCTCGGGAGCGACCAGCGGCTCGGGACGGCGGTGCCGTCCGGGCTGGCGGGGGCGCGGCATTCGTACGGGCAGGCCATCCGCGGGCCCAGTGGGGGAACTCATGGCGCCGCATGTTACTGGCTTCCTGGGCTCCCCTGTTCGGGGAGGGTGCAGGTGAGCGGTATCCGTCCTGTTTTGTCTGATGAGTTCCGCACGGTTCGGACGGGATCGGATCAATCACCCGATCCGTCACCCGGCACGGTGGCCACGGTCAGCAGCGACTCGTCACCCGGCAGCGTGAGCTGACCGGCACTGAGCTCGGCCGCCATGCGCACCGCACCGTCCAGCGGATCGCCCGCGGCCGGCACCCGCCGCGCCAGCGGGAGCCGCTCGGCCAGCGCCTCGTCCAGCGGGCCGAGCAGCGGGTCGCCCAGCCTGAACAGGCCGCCGGTGACGGCCACCCGGGCCGCAGCGCCCGCCGGGCACACGGCCGCGGCCGACTCGGCGATGTGCCGCGCGGCCGCACGCAGGATGCCCGCCGCGACCGGATCCCCGTCCGCGCAGGCCACCGCGACCCGGGGCGCGAACGAGGCGAGCACGGCGGGCCGGTCGGACCGCGGATACAACGCCCCCGGCAGCCCGGTGATCGGTCCGAACACCTCCTCGGCCTCCTCCAGCAACCGGTCCGAACCGCCCGCGCGCCCGTCATGGGCCCGCAGCGCGGCCTCGAGACCGGCCCGCCCGATCCAGGCACCGCCCCCGCAGTCGCCCAGCAGATGCCCCCAGCCGTCCGCACGGCGCCAGCCGGTCAGATCCGTGCCGATCGCGATCAGGCCGGTACCGCCGGCGACCACCGCACCCGGCCGCGGCCCCAGTGCCCCCACGTACGCGGTCACGGCGTCGGCTGCCAGCGCGACGGTCCGCACGCCCAGCTCACGGGCCAGGGCGCCCGGCAGTTCGGCGCGCAGCGCGGCACCGAGGGAGGCGAGCCCGGCCGCGCCGACGACGGCCGCCGTCAGCCGCACCGGCCCGGTCTCGGCGGTCAGGGCCCGCACCAGCGGGAGCAGTTGGGCCATGAAGTGGCCGGGGTCGATGCCCCGCTCACCCGTGCGGACCGGCTCCCCGGACGCGCATCGCGCGAGCGGCCCGCGCTCGGCGGTCCCGACGACGACCCGGAGCCCGGACCCGCCGGAGTCCACCGCGAGGAAACCGGAGCCCTCCGGCGCCACCGTCACGGCAGGCGCCAGTCCACCGGTTGGCCGCCCTGGCGGATCAGCAGGTCGTTGGCCCGGCTGAACGGACGGGAGCCGAAGAAACCCCGGTCGGCGGACATGGGGGAGGGGTGCGCGCTCTCCACGGAGGGCAGGTCGCCCAGGAGCGGACGCAGATTGCGGGCGTCACGCCCCCACAGGACGGACACCAGCGGCTTGCCCCGCCCGGCCAGGGCCCTGATCGCCTGCTCGGTGACCTCCTCCCAGCCCTTGCCCCGGTGGGCGCCGGGCTTGCGCGGGGCGGTGGTGAGGGCCCGGTTGAGCAGCAGCACCCCCTGCCGCGTCCAGGGCGTGAGGTCACCGCTGGTCGGCTGCGGCACGCCCAGGTCGGTGTGCAGCTCCCGGAAGATGTTGATGAGGCTGCCGGGCAGCGGCCGCACCTCGGGTGCGACCGAGAACGACAGGCCCACCGCGTGCCCCGGGGTGGGATACGGGTCCTGACCGACGATCAGGACCCGTACGTCGTCGAAGGGCTGCTGGAAAGCCCGCAGGACGTTCGGGCCGGCCGGGAGGTAGGTGCGTCCCGCGGCTATCTCCGCGCGCAGGAAGTCCCCCATCGCGGCGACGCGTTCGGCCACCGGTTCCAGGGCCTTCGCCCAGCCCGCTTCGACGATTTCATGCAAGGGTCGTGGTGCCACGGGCGTCACCCTACTGCCGTACGGGCAGTGTCGATCAACCGGTGGCCAACGCCCCCGTGCAACCGCGTCCCCCGCCTCATCCGCGTCTCAGCCGACGACCGCGGCCCGGACGCACAGCACGTCCGGCAGGTGCGCGGCGAGCTGCTGCCAGCTGTCGCCGTCGTCCGCCGAGGCGAACACCTCGCCGTTGCGGTTGCCGAAGTAGACGCCCGCCGGGTCCGCGTCGTCCGTGCACATCGCGTCGCGCAGCACCGTGCCGTAGTGGTCCTCCTGAGGCAGGCCCGCCGAGAGCGGCTCCCAGCTCTTGCCCGCGTCCGCCGTGCGGTAGACCCGGCAGCGGTGG
Organism: Streptomyces sp. DT190; assembly: GCF_049846985.1. NCBI lineage: Bacteria > Bacillati > Actinomycetota > Actinomycetes > Kitasatosporales > Streptomycetaceae > Streptomyces > Streptomyces sp. DT190. The sequence goes on from NZ_JBNCNM010000008.1 coordinate 218,286, forward strand.
TCGGCCGGGACCCGGTCGGCGTCGGCGTTGATCGGGAAGACGTACGCCGTGTCGCCGCGGTGCGGGTGCGCGGCCGCCGCGAAGCCGAACGTCGAGGGCAGGCCCTCGCCGATGTCCGTCCAGTGCGCGCCCGCGTCGTCACTGCGGTACACGCCCCAATGGTTCTGCAAATACAGCCGGTCCGGGTCCGCAGCGTCCCGGGTGACCTTGTGCACGCACTGGCCGAACTCCGGGTTCGGGTCGGGCAGGAACACCGCGGAGACGCCCGAGTTGGACGGCGCCCAGCTCGCGCCCCCGTCGAGGGTGCGGAACACGCCGGCCGTCGAGACCGCGACCGTCACCGCCTGCGGGTCGCGCACGTCGGTGAGCACCGTGTGCAGGCCCTCACCGCCGCCGCCCGGCACCCACTTCGACCGCGTCGGGTGCTCCCACAGGGGGCGGACGAGCTCGAACGTCTCCCCGCGGTCCTCCGAGCGGTACAGCGCGGCCGGTTCCGTGCCCGCGTACACCACGTCCGGCTCGGCGGCGGCCGGATGCAACTGCCACACGCGCTCCAGGGACGCCCCGGTGTCCTTGGGGAACCTCACGGCCGGGCGGGCCGGTTCCGTCCAGGTCCGGCCGAGGTCGTCGGAGTGGAACACGGACGGGCCCCAGTGCGAGCTGTCGCCGCCGACCAGCAGCCGTGGGGCCGCGGTGCGGGTGTCGACGGCGACCGAGTACACGGCCTGCGCGTTGAAGTACGGGGTCTCGTCGAACTCCCAGGCGCCACCGCCTCGCCGGCGCCCGATGAACAGGCCTTTGCGCGTGCCCACGGCGAGCAGTACCTCGGTCATGCCGATCACCTCCGCGGCGTCGTCCTCGACGCCTTCTCCTCGGACACGGGCCAGTCTGCACCCCACCACTGACAGTCACCTCCGCACGGTGCGTCGGCGCAGGTCAGGGCGGTGTCGCGGGCCGTCGCTGCGGCTTAGGACAGGTCGCCGCCGACGCCGGAAGTACGTGCAGTGAGCATCCGGGCGGCCGTGTCCGTATGGGGAGGACGGCGGATGGTCCCGCGCTGGTGAGGAGGATGCCTTCGATGGCGTTACGTGGTCCGCAGGTGTGGCTGTGGCGCTGGCGGCGCAACCCGCTCAAGCGCCGTGCCGACCGGATCGAGACCTGGGTCGTCCTGGGCGTGTGGACGCTCACCGTGCTCGTCGGGGTGTCGGCGGGTGCGGCCGTGAGCCGGTCGGTCGAGGACGGGCTGGCCCGGGAGCGCGCGGAATGGCGCCCCCTGGTGGGACACCTCACCGAGCGGGCCCCCGGCACGCCGGCCGGGAGCGGCACCACCTCCCGCGCCGACCGGGTGTGGGCCGAGGCGAGCTGGACCGCGGCCGACGGGTCCGCGCACTCCGGGCAGCTGAGGGTGCCGGCGGGCAGCGCCGCCGGCACCCCGGTGACCGTGTGGACGGACCGCGAGGGGCGCCAGGTGCCCCGGCCCGTCACCGCCTCCCAGGCCCGCATCCGGGCCGCTCTCGTCGGCGGGGCGGCAGGTTTCGCGGCTGCCGTCGTCCCCCTGGCCGGCGGCCGCGCCCTGCGCACCCGCCTGGAACGCCGCCGCATCGACCAGTGGGACGCCGAGTGGTCCCGCTTCGGACCCATGTGGGGGCGGACGACGGGCTGACACACCACCGCGTGGCCGACACCACGCCGGTCGCGTGCATGCCTGCACGCGGGGAATGGGCAGTGATCCAGGGCCATTCTCGTGAAGGGACCGACCGTGGACATCACCGCGTCTCCCCCCATACCCCGGGCGGCGGGCTCCCTGCCGTTCGTGGGTCACGCGATACCGCTCCTGCGCGACAACCTGGAATTCATCGCCTCCCTTCGCCGCGCCTACGGCCCCGTCGTCGAGATCACGCTGCAGCCCGGCATCCGCACCGTCATCGTCCAGGACCCCGGACTCATCCAGGACATGCTCAAGGACAAGACCCTCGACAAGGGCCGCTTCTTCGAGAAGATGGGCCAGCTGCTGGGCGACTCGGTGGTCACGGCGGCCGGCGAGGAGCACACCGGCAAGAGACGCCAGCTGCAACCCGCCTTCGCCCGCGGCGAGATCGCCCGCTACGTCGACATCATGCGCGACGAGGCCGACGCCGCCGTCGACGGCTGGGAGCCGGGCCGTACTCTCGACGTCCGTGAGGCGATGGTCGCTCTCTCCCTCGACATGCTCGCCCGGACCGTGTTCTCCGGCAGCCTCGACGACACGACGTTCCGCAGACTGCGCCGCGACCTGTCCGTGGTGATGAACGGCGTGGGCGCCCGCATCATGCTGCCCGACTGGGTGGAGCGGCTGCCGCTGCCCTTCAACCGCCGGTTCGACCGGGCTCGGGACGCCGTACGGGCCACCGTCCACCGCGCCGTCGACGACCTCCAGGCCGCCGGGCACGACACCGGCGACATGCTCTCCCTCCTGCTGCGCGCACGGGACGAGGAGACCGGTCGCCCGCTGACGGCGCATCAGATCTGTTCGGAGATCCTCACCTTGGCCGTCGCCGGCACCGAGACCACGGCCTCGGTGCTGTCCTGGACGCTGTACGAACTCGCCCGGCACCCGGACGTCGAGGCCCGCGTCCTCGCCGAGCTCGACGACGTCCTCGGTGGTGGACCGGTCACGTTCGAGGACATCACCCGACTCCCGTACCTGGGGCGGGTCGTCACGGAGGTGACCCGCCTGCACCACACCGGGTGGCTGGTGACGCGCCGCACGGTGGCGGAGACCCGCCTCGGGCCGTGGACCCTGCCGGCCGGCACCGAGCTGGCGTACTGCCAGCACGCCCTGCACCGCGATCCCGCCCTCTTCCCGAACCCACTGGACTTCGACCCCGACCGGTGGCTGGACAGCGCGCAGCCCCCGCCTTCGGGGGCGTTCCTGCCCTTCGGCGCGGGCAAACACCGGTGTATCGGGGACCGGTTCGCCCTGACCGAGCTGATCACGGCTGTGGCGACGATCATCAGACGTGTGCGGCTCGACCTCACGCGTGGCACGGTGGTCCGTCCGGTGGCACGGGCCACCGTGCGCCCCCGCACCCTGTTGATGACCGTGCGGCCCAGACGGCCGGAGGCCCGGGCGGGTTGAGTCAGGTCTGCAGGAGTGCTTCCGGCTTGAGGGCGAACTCCTCCAGCCCCTCGAGCACATGGGCCGAGCCGTCGAGGGCCTGCTGCACCGTGCGCAACGTGGCGGCGTAGCACCGCCGGTCCCGTTCCCGTTCCTCTTGCGGCAGTTGGGAATCCGTCAGCCCCGCCGCGGCCCGCAGCACCTCCTCCTGCCAGGCCGACATGTGCGACACGGTGGACTTCGCCACGGTCACGGACTCGGATCCCACGGTGAGTGTGAGGGAGAAGCCGTACAGCCAGGACTCGGATGCCACGTCCCCGGCCGGTCCCAGGGTGAAGGCCAGTGACTCGCCCTTGTGGGGGTCCACCTTGAAGAACACGGGCTTCACCAGCCGGTCGCCCGCCTTCACCCCGACCGGCACCTCCACGGGGAAGCGCACCTGGTCGATGTTGCCGCCACCCGTACGGGAGCACTGGTTCATGTCGCGAGCGGCGAAGAAGGTGAACTCCGCGGACTTCACATAGGCCGTCCAGAAGCCGCCGCTCTCGTCCCCGTTCAGCCCTGGCATCTCGGCACATCCAGTACGGAGGCCTTCTGCGCCGACAGGCGGTCGGCCTCGACCGTGAAGATCTGCACGTGTTTCAGGCTGGGGCAGGTTTTGGCGTCCGGCTCACGCCATCGGTCGGCCACGAGGGTGAAGCGCGATTCCCTGACAGCGACCTTGCGGACCTTCGCCCCCGTCCTGACCGCCTGTCCGTAGTCCTTCGGCGCGGGCATCCGGAGCAGCGTTCCGACCACTGCGGGGTCGGCGGCCGGGGACGCCCCGTCCAGCACGACGACGTGACTGAACGAACTCGCGTTGCGGCGTGAGCGGCAGCTCCACCCCCAGACCGGGGACGGATGAGTCGACGAGCTGGTCGCCCCACGCGACGAGTGCGGCCTCTGCCATCCCCGAGACCGTGTCCTCCTCCGAGCCGTCCGAACACCCCGAGCAGCCCGAGCACAAGGCCACCAGCGCCACTGCCGCCGCCACACGCGTCATAGCCGGTCCCCCCGAAGACAGGCCCCCGATGCCGTGTCCGGCACTGTGATGCGCACCAGGTGACTGGTCATCAGTTCTCACCGGGGACGTGAGTGTCACCGGGCCCCTGTCCCCGTCCCCGTCCCTGGTTGTGTCCGCGACCGTGTCCGTCCCCCGCCAGCGCCTTCCGGCACACCCGCATCAGCGCCAGGTCCGCGTGGATGCCCTGCCCACCCCGGTGCGCCAAGTGCCTGCGCGGAGAGACGAGTTCGGCGCGCAGCAGGTCGTGCAGGGGCGCGCCCGCCGGGCCCAGGGCCGCCACACATCCGGCGATCGCCGCCCGGGTGCGCGGCTGCTCCGCCCACGCCGAGCGCAGGACCGGGAACACCGGCTCCCCGTCGCCCGACACCCGCCACACCGCGCACGCGGCCGCCACCCGCTCCACCACGTCCTCGGAGCCGGTCAGACGGTGCAGCCCGGGCAGGGCCGCAGCCGCGGCCGGACCCAGCCGTGCGAGGGCGTCCGCAGCCGCCGCGCGGCGTGCTCGGCCGCCACCGGCGCCTGTCAACGCCCCGAGCAGGACGGGCAGTACGGCCTCCGGTTCGCCGGTGACGGACCAGAGCGCCTGCGCGGCGTCGACGGCGCAGTCGGTGCCCAGCAGGCGGCGCAGCTCCGGTATCGCCTCGTGCGCGGCGGCGCCGAACCCCGCCAGGGCACGGACCGCCGCCCCGGCCACGGTCTCGCCCGGCCCCTCGGGCAGGCCCCGCAGCAGGCGCACCACCGACGGCACCGACGCGGTGTCCTCCAGGGCGGCGAGCGCCACCAGCAGGGGCACGGCCCGCTGCCCCGCGCCGGGGCCGTCGAGCGGCACACGTGCCAGGCGTCGCCGCAACGCCGGGGCCAGCGGGGCGGCGGCCCGCCCCAGGTGGGGTATCACCAGCCCCAGATCGTCCGGTACGACCGGTCCCGCCAGCACCTCGGCCAGCACCGCGACGGCCCGTACGTCCCCGGTACCGGCCAGCGCGCGCAGCGGGCCGCCCAGGGCGGGCACGCCCCGCTCCCCGTACCGGACGCGCAGCGCGGGGCGATGGGTCACCAGGGCGTGCAGCGGGCCGGCGGCGGGCGCGGCCAGCTCGGACAGCTCCAGCAGGACGGCGACCGCCGCGTCGTGCAACCGGCTCTCTTCCGCGCCCACCTGCGTCCCGATGAGGACGACCGGCTCCGGGTGGACGTCCCGCCACTCGCGGAACAGCCCGGCCGCCATCCACACGGCGTTGCACCGGTCCAAGGGGTCCGGGCTGGTCAACTGCCCGCACAGCAGGGCCACCCGGTCGGCCACCCGGTCACCGAGACCGTGGTGCAGGGTCCGCAGCAGCCGGGCGCCCTCCTCGTCCGAGGGCCGCAGCCGCCGCAGCCGCACGGCGAGCGTGTCCGTACCGGGACAGCCGTACGGGTGGACCGCCCCGGTGCGCTGCCGGGATCTGTCCCTGAGCAGCCGGACGGCGGTCGCCACGAGGTCCGCCGGCAGCTCCCGCGGGGCGCAGGCGGCGAGCTGGCCCAGCGCGGCGAGCCGCAGTCCGGGGCCGTACGGGGGCCCGCTCAGCTCGGTCAGCAGACTCACCGCCTCGGCGGCACACGGGTCGCCGACGGAGCCGTACCGCTGGGCGAACCGGCCGAGGGCCTCGGCCAGGCCGAGCAGGACGTGGTCGTCCCGCTCGACCGCGACCCGTTTCCGCAGCAGGGCGAGCACCCGCGCGGGCGGGGTCACGTACCGCACGAGGGCGGGCAGGGCAGCCCGGCGCACCCGCGCGTCCGGGTCGCCGGCGAGCCGGACGAACACCTCGGCGCCGGCCCGCAGCGCGGCGCGGGCGCGGTCGGCGTAATCGGGGGAGGCTCCCTCCGCGCCACCGATGCTGACCAGCAGCTCCACCACCCCCGCCCGGTCCCGTACCTCCTCGCGGACGGCGAGCGCGAGGAGAAACGGAACACAGGCGAGGGTCGCGTCGTACACGTCCCCCCGGTGGTGCACGGCGCCGTACATCCCGTCGAGCGCGGTCTCCCGCTCGGCCGGGTCGGCGGAGGCCAGTCCCCGGAGTAATCCGGGCACGTCCTCCGCGCTGCCGTCCGCGTGGCGCAGCGAGGCCCAGTCGACCTCGTCGATCCCCCTGAACACGTTGTCCTCCCCAGGCAAGTGCCGACTGACGGGGAGTCTGCACCACGGCACCGACAACGAAGCGGAATCGGGCGGTGACTGTCCGCTAAGCGTGTGCGGGTTGGCCGATCGCCGCTCGGTCCCCGCCGGGCAGCGCCCGCCGCACGATCGCGCCGAGGTCCGCGGCGTCCGGCAGCGTGCCGAACGCGTGCCCCCAGTCGCCCCCGAGCCGGGTCGCGCAGAACGCGTCGGCGACCGCGGCCGGGGCGTGCCGGACGAGGAGGGAGGCCTGGAGCGTGAGCGCCATGTCCTCCACGAGGCGGCGGGCGGTCGTCTGCGACGCCCCGGACAGCCGGTCCTTGAGCCGCGCCACGGCCGCGTCCAGCCGGGCGTCCGCGCCCCGGGCCGCCGCGAGCTCGCCGAACAGGGCCTCGGCCGTGCCCGGTTCGCGGCTCAGCGCCCGCAGCACGTCGAGCGCGTTGACGTTCCCTGAGCCCTCCCAGATCGACAGCAGGGGAGCCTCGCGGTAGTGCCGGGGCATGCCCGAGTCCTCGACGTAGCCGTTGCCGCCGAGGCACTCCAGGGCCTCCGCGGTGAAGGCCGGCCCGCGCTTGGTCACCCAGTACTTGCCGACGGCCGTGGCGATCCGGCGGAACGCGGCCTCGCCCTCGTCGCCGCGGATCGCCCGGTCGGCCGCCCCGGCCAGCCGCAGGGTGAGCGTCGTGGCGGCCTCCGACTCCAGCGCGAGGTCGGCCAGAACGTTGCGCATCAGCGGCTGGTCGGCCAGGCGGGCGCCGAACGCGCTGCGGTGCCGCGCGTGGTGCCCGGCCTCGACGAGGGACTTGCGCATCAGCGCGGCCGACATCATCACGCAGTCCAGCCGCGTGCAGTTGACCATCTCGATGATGGTCTTCACGCCCTGTCCCTCGGGGCCGACCAGCCAGGCGACCGTCCCGTCGAACTCCGGCTCGGAGGAGGCGTTGGACCGGTTGCCCAGCTTGTCCTTCAGCCGCTGGATGCGGAAGGTGTTGCGGGTGCCGTCGGGCAGCACGCGCGGCACCAGGAAGCAGGACAGCCCGCCCGGGGCCTGCGCCAGCACCAGGAACACGTCGCACATCGGCGCCGAGGTGAACCACTTGTGCCCGCGCAGGGTGTACACGCCCGGCTCGGCGGTGGGTGTGGCCGTCGTGGTGTTCGTGCGGACGTCGGAGCCGCCCTGCTTCTCGGTCATCCCCATGCCCGCGAGCAGTCCGCGCTTCTCCGTCGGCACGCGCAGGCCCGGGTCGTACTCCCGGCTCGTCAGCAGCGGTTCGTAGACCTTGGCCAGGTCCGGCCGGCGGCGCAGGACGGGGACGGCCGCGTACGTCATCGACGTGGGGCAGCCGTGCCCGGCCTCGGTGTGCCCCCAGGCCAGCCCGCCCGCGGTCCGCGCGACATGGGCGCCGGGCCGGTCGTCCGCCCAGGGCGACGCCGCCAGCCCCTCGGCGACGGCGGTGCGCATCAGGTGGTGCCAGCTCGGGTGGAACTCGACCTCGTCGACGCGGTGGCCGTAGCGGTCGTGCGTGCGCAGCTCCGGCGCGTGGCGGTCGGCCAGTTCGGCCCACTCCTGCGCCTGGGCGCTGCCGGCCAGCCTGCCGAGCCGCCGCAGTTCCTCCTCGGCCCAGCCGGCGCCCTCCCGCCGCAGCCCTTCCAGCAGGGCGGTGTCCTCGGAGGCGTCGTAGGGGGTGAGGGGCGGGGCCTGGTTGGTGACGTCGTGCGTGGCGGGTCCGCCGTGCACCCGCTGTTCGTCCGGTGTCGCGACCATGCCCCGAGTGTTGCATCTCCTCTGCGATCGCATCAATAGTGCAACAACGCGGACCGGCCGCGTACAGTACGTGACCATGCCGATGAACGACCCGGCGCGGTCCGGCGCGCTCGATCCGCGTCCGCTGTCCGCGCGCTCGGTGGTACTGAGCCTGCTGCTCGGCACGCATCCCCCCGAGCTTCCCGTCAGGGAACTCGTGCGGCTGGTGGAGGGCTTCGGCGTCGGCGGCTCCACTCTGCGGGCGGCGCTCAGCCGGATGGTGGCCGCCGGCGACCTGTGCCGCACGGACACCGGCTACCGCCTCAGCGACCGGCTGCTGGAACGCCAGCGCCGGCAGGACGACGCCGTGCACCCGCGCACCCGCGCCTGGGACGGCGACTGGGAGATGGTCGTGATCACCGCGACCGGGCGCGGCCCCGCCGAACGCGCCGAGCTGCGGGCCCGGCTGACCGGCCTGCGGCTGGCCGAACTGCGCGAGGGTGTCTGGCTGCGGCCGGCCAATCTCACCCGCGCCCTCCCCGGTGATCTGGACCGGGTCGCCGAGTACTGCACGGCCCGCCCCGGCCGCCCCGCGGGCGAACTCGCCGCCTCGCTGTGGCCGTTGGAGGCCTGGTCCGCCACGGCCCGGGCGCTGCTCGACCACATCGCCCGCGCGTCCGGCCCGGCCGGCCGGCTCACCGCCTACGCGGCCGTCGTACGGCATCTGCTGGCCGATCCCGTGCTGCCGCCCGGCCTGCTGCCCGAAGACTGGCCCGGTACCGGGCTGCGTGCCGCCTACACCGCCTACCAGCGGGAACTGGCCGGAGAGGTACGCGCACGCGTGGGCGGCGCATGACGCCGGCGGCCGTGCGCGGCGCCCGCCGGGACGCTGCGCACGGCCGCCTTCACCGTGGGGGGCTGCTCGGGACTACCTGTAGGTGATGTCCGAGGCCGAGTACAGGCAGTTGGTGCTGTCGGGGCCGGTACCGACCGCGGTGTTGTTGTTGTACTTCTGGCAGGGGACGACCTTGCGGCTCGCGTCGTTGCGGATGGTGATGCCGCGCAGCGTCGCCACGTCGTTGCGGTTGACGTTGATGCCGACCAGCCGCGCGGTGCTGCCCGTGCCGGTCACGTCGATGGTGTTGAGGTTGACCTTGCGCGTGTACTGCGTGGAGCAGTCGCCGCAGGAGCGGTAGAGCGTCTTGAACTCCTGCACCGCGAAGTTCGAGATGTTCAGCGTGCCGCCGCCGTTGTGCTGGAAGACCTTGTCCGCCGCCTTCTTCGCACCGCCGCCGATCACGTGGTACGTGGCGCCGGTGCCGCCGCGGAAGGTGGCGGCGTCCTCGCCGACGTCCTCCCACCAGACGTTCTGCAGCGTGCAGCTGCCCTCGCAGTGGATGCCGTCGGCCGCCGGGGCGCCGAGGATGACGTTCTTGAGCACCGCGCCGTCGGAGAGCCGGAAGATCGGGTCCTGGCCCTCCTCCTGGCCGTCGCCGGCCAGTTCGCCGGTGCCGTAGTACCGCTTCATCCCGTAGTCCTTGGTGCCGGACACCGAGATGGTGGCCGAGGTCCCCTGGCTGCCGTTCGGCGTCGGCCAGGTGGCGGCGCTCGCCGTGGGCGCGTTGGTAGTCATGATCATGCCAACCGACAGGCCGAGGGTGGCCAGTGCGCCGGTCAGTGCGCGCCTGCGGGCGCGCGGTCGTGTCGCAGAAGTCATGTCCCGATTCCTTCTGTTCGATCGAGCGGTGGGGGTGTCGGGCTTCCCGGCGCCCGCGTCCGGCGTCACCGGATCGGCGACGGAGGGTGCGGGCCCGGCCGGGCAGCGGTAGGGCGGTGGGCGAGGGTGCCGGCCGGGGGATCTCGGTCGCGGCTCCGCCGAGATCGCCGCGCGCCGGCCCGGCCGCGTCAGCCGGTCACGGCCGCCCGGCCGCGCCCGCAGGGGCGGACGCTGCGGCGCCGGCCCGGGCGGGTCTCGCTGTGCGGGTGCGTGGGGGGCGAGTACGCATGCGGGGTGCGTCCCTTCGTGGTGCCTCATGGTGCTGATCGGTCATGTACATGAATGACGTTTGCCATGCTGTTCACCGCGCGCGCTGCGCATGACCCGGTCCGAAGGCCCACCCCGTCCTGTATGTGCACTTCTCCAGGGTGGCAGGGGGCTTCGGGCGCCTTCGCATGGCGGCGAGGTGGCGCTGCTGGGTCACACTGCTGAACGGAACGTAGGGGGTAAGCGCTTTCTAGTCAACGCCTCGCGCAGAACACATTCGGTCACTCCTGGTCACGGCGATGCGAGCGTGGGAGCGCTTCCATGGGAGCCATGTTCATGCCACCATGCGACCAGTTCCGACGAACCGCCGTACGACGTCCTGCGAGCCTCGCCTCACTCCGAAGGGACCCGGACGTGCCTGCCACCCCCCACTCCACGGCGAGCGGCCTCCCGCGATCGATGCTCCTCGCGCTCCTCGCCGCGCTGCTGTCACTGGCCGCCACCGCGCTGCCGGCCCCCGCGGCCGCCACAGGCGAGAGGGCCGTGCCCGCCGCCGCCCTCACCGAGGTCACGGACTTCGGCGCCAACCCCAGCAACCTGCGCATGTACCTGTACGTGCCGGAGAACGTGCGGCCGAAGCCGGCCGTCGTGGTCGCCGTGCACTGGTGCACCGGCTCGGGTCCGGACATGTACCAGGGCACCGAGTACGACACCCTGGCCGACCAGTACGGATTCATCGTGCTCTACCCGTCGGTCACCCGCAGCAGCAAGTGCTTCGACGTCTCCTCGCCCCAGGCCCTGCGCCGCGGCGGCGGCAGCGATCCCGTCGGCGTGAAGTCGATGGTGGACTGGGTGCTGCGCACCTACGACGCCGACAGCGGCCGGGTGTTCGCCACCGGCGTCTCCTCGGGCGCGATGATGACCAACGTCCTGCTCGGCGACTACCCGGACGTGTTCGCCGCGGGCGCCGCCTTCTCCGGCGTCCCCTTCGGCTGCTTCGCCACCACCGACGGCTCCGAGTGGAACAGCGCCTGCTCGGGCGGCACGCTGATCCGCACCCCGAAGGAGTGGGGCGACCTGGTGCGCGGCGCGTACCCCGGCTACAGCGGACCGCGCCCGCGCATGCAGATCTGGCACGGCACCGAGGACGACGTCCTGCGCCACCCCAACTTCGGCGAGCAGATCAAGCAGTGGACGAACGTGCACGGGGTGAGCCAGACGCCGGCCGCCACCGACACGCCCCAGTCCGGCTGGACCCGCACCCGCTACGGAGGCACGGGCGACCGTGCCCAGGTGGAGGCCATCAGCCTCCAGGGCGTCGGCCACAACCTCTACGCCCACGGCATGGCGTCCCGCGTGCTGACCTTCTTCGGTCTGGACGGCTCGGGCCCCGCTCCCCAACCGCAGCCCGGCGCCTGCCGGGTGACGGCCTCGGTGAACGCCTGGAACACCGGCCTGACCGCCTCCGTGACCCTCACCAACACCGGCACGACGACGGTCGACGGCTGGAAACTCGGCTTCACGCTGCCCGCCGGGCAGACCGTCACGGGCGGCTGGGGCGCCACGTACACACCGTCCTCCGGGACGGTGACCGCGGCGAACGTGTCGTACAACGGCACGCTCGCGCCGGGCGCCGGCGTGAGCATCGGCTATCAGGCCACCCACACCGGCAACAGTGCCGGTCCGGCCGCGTTCACGCTCAACGGGACGGCGTGCGCGGCCGGTTGACGGACCGCCCGGGTGCGGGCCCTGGCCGTCGCAGCCCGGCCTGCCGGGGCCGGACCCGCCCGTGGTGCCGGATCAGACCGAACGGTGGTACTGGTCCGGCACCCGCACCTCGCCGCCCAGCTCACGCGCCGCGTGCCGGGCCCACGAGGGGTTGCGCAGCAGCTCGCGCCCCAGCAGCACCGCGTCCGCCTCGCCGTTGGCCAGGATCTTCTCGGCCTGCTCGACGTCGGTGATGAGTCCCACCGCGGCGACCGGTAGATCCGTCTCGTTCTTCACCCGGGCCGCGAAGGGCACCTGGTAGCCCGGGCCGGTCGGGATGCGGGCGCCGGAGGCGTTGCCGCCGGTGGAGACGTCCAGCAGATCCACGCCGTGGGCCCGCAGGTCGGCGGCGAAGCGGACGGTGTCGTCGGGGGTCCAGCCGCCCTCGTCGAGCCAGTCGGTGGCCGAGATGCGGAAGAACAGCGGCTTGTCGTCCGGCCAGACCTCCCGCACGGCGTCGACGACTTCGAGCGCGAACCGGGTGCGGTTCTCGTACGAGCCGCCGTAGGCGTCGGTGCGGTGGTTGGAGTGCGGGGAGAGGAACTCGTTGATCAGGTAGCCGTGGGCGCCGTGCACCTCGGCGATCTCGAAACCGGCGGCGAGCGCGCGACGGGCGGCGGCCGCGAACTGCGCGACCACCTCCCTGATCTGATCGGTGCTCAGCTCGGCGGGGGCCGGGTGCCCCTCGTCGAACGCGATCGGGCTCGGCGCGACCGCGTTCCAGCCGTGGGCGTCGGGTCCGACCGGGCCGCCGCCCTTCCAGGGGCGCTCCGTCGACGCCTTGCGGCCGGCGTGGGCCAGCTGGATGGCCGGAACCGTGCCCTGCTCCGCGAGGAAGCGCGTGATCCGGCGGAAGGCCTCGACCTGTGTGTCGTTCCAGATGCCCAGGTCGTACGGGGAGATGCGGCCCTCGGGGGACACCGCGGTGGCCTCGACGATGATCAGGCCCGTGCCGCCGGTCGCCCGCGCGGCGTAGTGCGCGAAGTGCCAGTCCGTGGGGGCGCCGGCCTCCGGGCCCACCGGTGCCGCCGAGTACTGGCACATCGGGGGCATCCACACGCGGTTGGGGATCGTCACATCGCGCAGGGTGTAGGGCTCGAAGAGCGCGGTCACGGCGGACTCCATTCGTCACGGGGCCGGAGGTCGACTCGTACGATAGGCATCGTAGTACGGTGGATGTCAAACTACGATGGTTCTCGTACTATGGGATCCCCGAAGGAACTGGAGCCCGCCGTGACGTCCCCCGTCGTCAGTAGCCGTGATCTGCCGCATCCCGCGCGGGACGAGATCCGCCTGGAGGGGGTGCTGCACGCCCTGTCCGATCCGATGCGCCTGCGGATCGTGCGGGAACTCGCCGCCGGGCAGGGTGAGTTGTCCTGCTCCGACTTCGAGCTGCCCGTCACCAAGTCCACCACCACGCACCACTTCCGGGTGCTGCGGGAGAGTGGGGTGATCCGGCAGGTGTACCGCGGGACGGCCAAGATGAACGGGCTGCGGCGCGACGACCTGGAGGAGCTCTTCCCCGGGCTGCTGGACGCGCTCCTCGACGCGGCCGGGCGGCAGGCCGCCCGGCTGGGCGGCTGAGGCGTTCAGGAACGCGCGGCGTTCCGCAGCGACTGCCAGTCGGGGAGTTTGACCACGCCGCGTCCCAGTGACGCGCCCAGGTCCGCCTCCGCCCGCTCGATCGACTGCCAGCCCGCCCATTCCACCGGGTCGGCGCCCGCCGCGCGCAGGGCCGGAAGGGGATCGCCGGGGACCGTTCTCAAGGCGAGGGCGGGGGCGTCCTCCAGGAGCGACGTCGCGGTCTCCTTAGCGCAGGGGCGGTTCGTGCCGATCACCCCGGTGGGGCCGCGCTTGATCCATCCCGCCACGTACTCGCCCGGGGTGACCACGCCCTCGCGCAGCACGCGGCCGGACCGGTTCGGGACCGTGCCCGTGGCGGCGTCGAACGGGAGGCCCTCCAGCGCAACCCCCTGGTAGCCCACCGAGCGCAGCACGAGCTGCGCCTCGATGTCCTCGTGTCGGCCGGTGCCCGTCACGCCGCCGCTGCCGTCCGGGGCCGTCCGCTCGAAACGGACCGCGCCCACATGGCCCCGGTCGGCGAGCAGTTCGACCGGGCGCAGGAAGAAGCGCGGGTGGATCCGGCGCGGGGCGTCTGTGCGCGGTGCCCCGGCCCAGCCGCGCAGCACCTCGACGTTGCGGCGCTGCGGGGCCGGCAGCCCGGACGGGTCCCGGTAGCCCGGGTCCAGCGCCAGCTCCGCCGGTTCCACGGCCACCTCGGTCCCGGGCAGCGTGCCCAGCTCGCGCAGCTCCTTGGTGGTGAAGCGGGCCTGGGACGGACCACGCCGGCCGACCATGTGGATCTCGGTCACCCGGCTCGCCGCCAGCGTGGCGAGGGCCGCCTGCGGCATGTCGGTCGGGCTGAGCTCGGCCAGGCCCCGGGCCAGCATCCGCGTGACGTCCACGGCGACGTTCCCGACGCCGATCACCACGGCCGACCGGGCGTCCCGCAGGAACCCGTCGTCCACCGCGTCCGGATGGGCGCTGTACCAGGACACGAACCGCGTCGCCGACCAGCTGCCCGGCAGGTCCTCACCCGGGATGTCCAGACGGCGGTCCGTGGCGGCCCCGACGCAGTACACCACCGCGTGGTACAGCTCCCGCAGCCGCGCGGCCGGCACCCCGCCGGGCCCGACCTGCACGCCGCCGAGGAAGCGGACGCGGTCGTGCTCCAGCACCGCGCGCAGGTTGTTCTGCAGCGACTTGATCTTCTCGTGGTCCGGAGCCACGCCGTAGCGCACCAGCCCGTACGGGCACGGCAGCCGGTCCAGGACGTCGACGCGCACCTCGGAGTCCTGCTGGACCAGGCTCTGGGCGGTGTAGCACCCGCTCGGCCCGGAGCCCACGACGGCGACGCGCAGCACGGCGGAACTCCTCACCCGGGGGACCCCCGGCAAGTCCAGGAGAGCGCTGACTCCTCCAGCATCCCACCGGCCCGGCTCCGCTGACAGGGTGCTGTGCTCCACCCGGGGCGCGTGTCCGATCTGTATGGAATGTGATCATGCGGTTTCGTTCCGTATGTGCTGGAAGCAGCCTTTCTTAATCTTTCTGATCGCTCTCCGGTGGACGGCGCGGTGTCCGTGCGGCCCGCGTGGGAAGTGCGCGAGAACGAGGACGCCACGCGGTGGTTCGAGTTCCGGGTGGCCTTCCCGGACGGTGCCCGCGTCGACGCCCTGGCCGTCCTGGCCGGCGGGCGCGTCGGCGTGGAGGAGGTGTGCGCTCAGCCCGCCCTCTCCCTCGACGACCTGGGCGTGCTCGCCGACTGGATCGAGGAGGCACTGGCCGAGGCCTGCGGTGCGGCTCCGTTGCCGGAAGCGCACGCGAGCCAGGGGCGGCGGGCCCGGCCGGCCTGGCCGCGCGGCGCGGAGGGGCGCCGGCGGGTGGCGCAGGAGTACCACGCGGCCCAGCGGGACGGCACCGACCCGGTCCTCGCGGTGATGTCCGCGACGGGACACAGCCGCCGCGCCTCACTCCGGCTGATCGGCCAGGCCAGGGACGCGGGCTTCCTGACACCTCGCCATGGCCGCGGCTGAGGGGCGGACGCTGACGCCTGACGCCTGACGCGTGATGTCTGACGCCCGACGCCTGAAGCCCGACGCCTGAAGCCCGACGCCTGAAGCCCGACGCCTGAAGCCCGACGTCTGACGCGTGGCGCCTGACGCCTGACGCCCGACGCCTGACGTCTGACGCGTGGCGCCTGATGCGTGACGCGTGATGCCTGATGCTTGATGCCTGAACGCGTGATGCCCATGGGGCCCGCCGTTCGTGGCGCCCGGTGGCGCCGGTGTGGCCGCCGGGCCGTGTGCGAGGGGCGGGGCGCAGCTCGGCGGCGGCCGGGCGCGCAGCTCGGCCCCGGCCCCTCGCTGCGGCAGTCCGGAGCTACGGCCGGGCCTTCGGCTCCCGTTCCGTGCCGCCGGTGGTGGCAGCGCTCTCCTCCGCCGGCCCGGCCGCGGTCCGGTCGGCCGGCCCGGCCGCAGCGGTCCCGGCCGGGGCGTGGACGCCCTTCCCGCCCGCGGAACCGGCGGTCGCCGCCCCGGCCGTCTCCGTCTTTGCCCCCGTGGCGAAGAACCGTGACAGATCCGGGTCGCTCGGCCCGCCCGGCGTCGCGGTGTCCGGGGGGACGCCCATCTCCCAGTCCAGCCGGTAACGCTTGAACAACTCGGCCCGCAGGACCGGCACCGGCATCGGCACCCCCGGCACCAGGGCCGCGTACACGGCGCCCATCAGCAGCGCGCGCAACATCGGGTAGTCGCCGTCCACGTCCCGCGACCCGTGCCTGGCGACGGTGTCGCGCAGCAGTTCGGCCAGACGGCGCTGCTCCGGGCAGGGGACGAAGCCCTCGGCCTGCAGCAGTCCGGCCATGTGCTGGCGCATCAGCACCGGCCGGTCCCGGGCCAGGCCCAGGATCGCGTCGATGGCCCGGGCCATCCGCTCCCGGCCGTCCTCGGTGCGCGGCTCCCGCTCCAGCGCCTCCTCCAGCGTGCGGTGCATCAGCCGGTGCACGGCGGACTGCACGAGCTGGCGTTTGCCCGGGAAGTAGTAAGAGACCAGGCCGCGGGCGGACCCCGCGCGGTCGGCGATGTCACCGAGCGTCGTCGCGTCGAACCCGTGTTCGCCGACCAGCTCGACCGCCGCCTGCAGAAGCCGCTCCTTCGAACGCCTCCGCAACTCTTCATTGACCGAGGCGCTGCGCGGGGACATGCTGAAACTCCTGCGTTGACTGGCTGCCAGCCAACTATACTCAGGGCAACCGGTCCGGCCCATGGTGGCCGGTGCCGGTGATGCCGTCCGCCTCGGGCGACGCGGGGGATCGTCCGAGGCGGGCGAGCGCTCGCCCCGGTGGTCGCCCCGGGCTACTTCTCTCGGCGCTGCGATGGCCCTACGAGGCCTCGGTGCCGGTCCGCTCACGCGGCAGCCGGCGTTCATACACCCACACGGCCAAGGCCACCACCAGCGCGCCCAGCAGCCAGCCGCCCACCACGTCCGACGGCCAGTGCACGCCCAGCCAGACGCGGGTCAGCCCGACGCCCACCACGGAGACGACGCCCACGGCCAGAGCCGTACGCCACACGGCGGGGCTCACCCCGTGCCGGTGCAGCAGCCACAGCAGGAGGCCGCACACCACCGTCGCGGTCATCGCGTGGCCCGACGGGAACGCCGAGTAGTGCGCCGAGTCCACGGGGTCGGGCCACACCGGGCGGGGGCGGTCCACCGCCGCCTTCAGGCCCTGCTGCACCAGCGAGCCCAGGGCGACGGCCAGCCCCAGCCACAGTGCCGTCCAGCGCGCCGCGAGCCGTACCACCAGCCACACCACGACGACCGCGCAGAGCAGCCGCATCGTCCAGGGGTCCCACACCCAGTCGGTCAGAATGCGACACGCCTGGGTCAGGCCGGGGGCGTCGACCGCCCAGCGGTGGGTGGTTCTGGAGATGTCCCCGTCCGCGCCGATCAGCGGGCTCCATCTGGCCGCGACGAGGGTCAGCAGCAGGATCGAGCACGCGGCCAGGACGCCGGCGAGACCGGCGGTGGTGCGATGCTCCGGACGGGGCGGGGATGCGACGGACGGGGGGTGCATAAGGCGATCCTTGCCGAACCGGGGTGAGGGATCCAGTAAGAGGCGATCTCCGGCCCGGTACCGACGGATCCGCCTCGTCATCCCAGTGCCCGCAGCCCCGGAACGAATGCCACCAGCACCGGCACCACGGGCACCAGCGCGGCCGCGGCCGTCAGCCGCAGCCGCCGGGCAGCGGTCAGCCGGTCCGGGGGAGTGAGCAACCGGTGCACCCGCGCCGGGACATGGGCGTGCGGCGTCGGACACGGCCCGAACACGCCCCGGTGCTCATTGAGTTCCACCAGGGCCAGGGCCGTGGTGAGCCGGCCGAAGCGCCGGGAGGCCGTGTCGTCGGCGGCGAGTTCCACCAGCCGGTGCATCTCGTCGCGGAACGCCGCGAACACCGGCACCTGCGGGAAGCCGCCCGCGAGGGCGGCGGAGCAGTTCAGCAGCCAGTCGTGGCGGGCCCGCGCGTGCCCCTGCTCGTGCGCCAGCACGGCGTCCAGCTGCCGGCCCTTCAGGCGGCGCAACGCTGCGGTGGTGACGACCAGTTGGGGCGGAGTGCCGGGCAGCCACCAGGCGTCGGGACGGTCGCTCTCCAGGACCGTGAGCCGGCCGGACACGGCCACCTCGCCCGGCAGCAGCGGTGCCCGGACCAGCAGGTCGGCGCGGCGCCGGCGGCGCCGGGCGCGGGCCCGGCCGGTCTCCCGCACCAGCATCGCCGCGCTCCACAGCGCGCCGCAGGCCAGCGCGACCGCGGTGGTCGCCGCCCAGGGGCCCGCGGTGCCGAAGGCGTACGCCTCGACGACCCCGCGCGGAGCCGTCGCGAAGACGTGCCCGGCGACGGCGTGCCAGGCCGCCGCCGCGCTGAGCGTCATCGACAGCGCGCAGCACACCAGGACGGCCGCCACCACGCACTGCCACATCCACAGCGCCACGACCGGCTCCCGGTCGGGCCAGTCCGCCCGGGCGAGCAGCCGGGGGCCGGCCACGGCGGTCAGGGCGCCGAGCAGCAGCAGCGCCGCGGGGAGCATCATGCAGGGCAGCCTATGAGCGCGGCCCCGCTCACGGGTACGTCTCGCGGGGGCAAAGTGACGCAGGCAACGGATTCCGCAGGGGGTGGCGCACGCCGCCCCCTCACAGCGTCAGCAGCATCGCCACCATCGCGATCCCCATGGCCAGCCGGCAGGCACGCGCCAGCTCCGGCCGGTCGCCCCAGCCCGCGGCGTCACCGGCCCCGGCCCCGCTCCCGGCCAGCGCCCCCACCGGCACCAGCCGGACGCCGCTCAGCAGCACGTATCCGGCGAAGTAGAGCAGCAGGGCCCCGGTCAGCAGCGGGACACCCGAGCCGTCCCGGCCGTGCCCGTGGGCGGGGGAGCCGGCCATGACGACGGACATGTAGACCATCGCGGCGGCCCCCACCAGGTGGTGCAGGTGATGAGCGCCGGACCGCGCCGCCCACAGCGCGTGCAGGCCCGCCGCGCCGAACACGACCGCGTAGGCGGGCCAGGCCCACGGCGGCGGCGTGAACACCGCGGCGGGCACCGCCATCACGGCCATCCCGAAACCCATCAGCGCCTCGCCGCCCGCGCCGCGCCGCTGCTCCCCGCCCCCGCTGCGCATCCGCACCAGGCAGTAGGCGCCGGTCACCGCGCAGAGCGCCACCAGCAGCCAGCCGGACGATGCCGGTCCGTGCACGCGCACCTCCCCGCTCGACAGTCGGTCATTCGATGCCCGGCCCGTGCGGCGCGCACGCGAGCGCAAGGGGGTACACGAGGAGCATTCGACGGAGCACGGCAGGTCAGGCCATACATTTTACGAGTAAAACACCTGTTAACCTTGTGCCTCATGAGCAGTGTGCCCCCCACCCCCGCCTCCCCGCCCGCGCGGCGCCTGCCGCTGTCCGGCGTGCTGCGCCTCGGCCGGCCCTCGGACATCTGGTTCAAGCCCGCGCTGAGCGTCGTCGCGGCGATCGCCCCGCCCAACCTCACGCTGCTCGCGCTCGGCCGGCTCGACCTCGCGATGTACACCATGGCCGGATCCCTGTGCGCCCTGTACACCCACAACCGGCCCTACGCCGCCCGGGCCACGGCCCTGCTGTGGGTGGTGCTCGGCATGCTCGGCGGGCTCGGCGCCGCCCTCGTCGCGGCCTCGCTGACCCGCAGCGCCGTGGTCCTGGTCACCGTCGGCGCGCTGCTGGCCGCCGCGCAGAAGGTGCTGTGCGACGCGACCCGGGTCGGCCCGCCCGGCAACGTCGTCCTGACGTTCGTCAGCTCGGCCTCGCTGTTCGCGCCGCAGACCCTCGACCGGGTCCCCGGCCATCTGGCCCTCGCCGCCGTGACCGGCGCCTGGGCCTGGCTGGTCTGCATGGCCCCCGCGCTCCTGCGCCCGCACGGCCCGGAGCGCCGCGCCACCGCGAGCGCCCTGCGGGCCGCCGCCGCGTACGCCGACACGGGCGGCGCGGGGGAGGGGCACGCCCGGGCCCGCGCCGCGGGCTACGCCGCCGTGCAGGCCGCCTGGCAGTCGCTGCTGTCCACCCGCGCGCCGTCCCGTACCCGGCGCGCCCTCGAACGGCTGGTGGTACGGGCCGAGGTCGCCCTCGCGGCACCGGCGGACGCCGACGCCGGCCGGTTGCGCGGGTGGGCCGGCTCGCTGCGCTCGACCGGGCCCGTCCCGCACGCCGGACTGCCACCGGCCGCGGCGGACGAACTGCTCGGAATCGACTCCACGCGCTCCCCGTGGGCCCGGCTCGGTCCGCTGACCCCGCTCGCGGCGCGCACCGCGCTGGGCTGCGCGCTCGCCGGATACGCCTCCCTCGCGCTCGGCATCGGCCGCCCCTACTGGGCCCTGGTCACGGCCGCCTCGCTCTACCAGGCGAACATCGCCCTGACCTGGAGCCGGGCGGTTCAGCGGGTCGTGGGCAACGTGCTCGGGGTGCTCGTCTTCGCGGCCGTCGTGCCGCTCGCCCACCTGGGCGGAGCGGCCCTGGTGCTGTGCTGCGTGGCGTTCAGTTTCGGCGCCGAGGCGCTGATCAGCCGCAACTACTGGCTGGGCAGCGTGTGCGTGACGCCCATGGCGCTGCTCATCACCGAGTTCGGCGGCCGGCAGCGGCCCGGCGCGCTCATGACCGAACGGGTCGTGGACACCGCCGTCGGGGCGCTGGTCGGTTTCCTCGCCGCCGTGGCGGTCACCGACCGGCGGGCGGGCGACCGGGTGGAACACGCGCTGACGGCCGCCGACCGGGCCCGCGAGCACGCCGCCCGGCTGCTGGCCGAGCCGGACCCCGCGACGGCCGAGCTGGCATCGGCCCGCCGGCGACTCGCCGTCGCCCTGGCCGATCTGCGGGCCACCGCCGACGCCGCGGCCGGGGATTGGTGGCAGCGTGCCCTGCCCCAGGAGCGGGTCGTGTCGGCCGAGCAGTCCGGACACCGTACGCTCGCCGCTACGGCACGACGCCAAGGGCTGCTCCCGGACCGCGGTCCGGACACGGAGACGGAGGACGCACGGCCATGACGCCGACGCAAGGACCATTTCCCACGGGTCCCGGCCCGCGATCGGCGACGGGAGCGGCGCGGGCGGGGCAGGAGCACCTCCCCGCCGAGCCCGGCACCGGCCCCGCGCGGGACCGGGACCTCGGCGAGACCCGCCCGGCGCGGGCGACGTCGGCGGGGGAGGAGGGCGGGGTTCCGGCGGTCCGGCGGGCCGACACCGTCTCCGCCGTCGTGCGGCAGTGGCGGACCGTGCACCCCGGCCTCGACACGGGCCCCATGGAGATCATCGGGCGGATCAACCGCTGCGCCGCGCTGCTGCAGCAGGCCGAGGACGCCCCGCTGCGCCGGGCCGGGCTGAGCCGCCCCGAGTTCGATCTGCTGGGCGCGCTGCGCCGCACCGGGCACGAGCTGACGCCCGGGGAGCTGGCCCGGGAGACCTTCTCCTCGGGTGCGGCCGTCACCAAGCGCCTCAAGCAGCTGACCGAGCGCGGCCTGGTCGAACGCCGCGGCGACACCCGCGACCGCCGGGTCGCCCACCTGCGCCTCACCGACGCCGGCCGGGACCTCGTCGACGGCATCCTGCCGGCCCAGCTCGCCTACGAGAGCGCCGTGCTGTCCGGCCTGGACGGCCCCGAGCAGGGCGAACTGTCGGCCCTGCTCGGGGAGTTGCTCACACAGCTGGAGGGCAGGCTGGGCGCGCTGCGGACGTGAGGCGCGCACCCGCGGGCGGCTCGCCCACCGCGTCGGGTCAGAATCCGTCACCGGCCCGGTACACCCCGAACATCGCCCCCTGCGGATCCCGCAGCACCGCGATGCGCGGCCCGTCGGGCACGGACGTCGGCACCATCAGGACGGTGCCGTGCCGCTGTACGACGGCGGTCGTGGCGTCCACGTCCGCCACGGCGAAGTACGGCAGCCAGTGCGCCGGCACCTCCGGCGGGAACTTCTCGTCCATCGTCACCATGCCGCCGAAGTCGGCCCCGCCGACGCCCCACTGGGTGTAGCGCTCCCCGCCGCCGACGGTCCACCCGAACACGCGCGTGTAGAAGGCGACGGCCCGGCCGGGATCCCGGGTGAACAGCTCCACCCAGCCCAGCGCGCCCGGCGCGTTGAACAGTCCGGCGCCCGCGAAGGCCCCCGCCTGCCACAGCTGGAACACGGCACCGTCCGGATCGGCGGCCACCACGAGCCGGCCCAGGTCGAACACGTCCGACGGGCCGGACAGCACCTCCCCGCCGGCCTCCGTCACCGCTCGGGCGGCGCCGTCCGCGTCGGTCACGGCGAACGACACGGTCCAGGCGACCGGCTGTGA
This sequence comes from Streptomyces sp. DT190, assembly GCF_049846985.1. Lineage (NCBI taxonomy): Bacteria > Bacillati > Actinomycetota > Actinomycetes > Kitasatosporales > Streptomycetaceae > Streptomyces > Streptomyces sp. DT190. The sequence continues at coordinate 240,504 of NZ_JBNCNM010000008.1, forward strand.
CGGCTCGTACAGCGGCGTCAGCGCGGCCACCGCGTCCCGGCCGAGGTGCGCGACGGTGTAACCACCCGCCTCCTGACGCGGGTCGGCCTCGGGCCGCCAGCCGAACAGCCGCGTGTAGAACCGCCGGGCGGCCTCCAGGTCGCTGGTCCCCAGCTCGGTCCAGCAGGGTCCGCCCGTCACCGGTGCGTCGAGCTTCATGGCGTTCCTTCCGCAGGGAACCCCCCGCAGCACGCTAAGCCGCCGCCGGTGTCCCCTGCCATCCGGGAAAACCCACCGGTGTCCCGTGCGGTCCCGGGCGCAGTCGCACCGCGTGGCGGCCTCCCGCTTCTTCACCCCGTCCCGGAGACAGCCATGCCCGCGCCCGGGGTGCGCCTCTTCCGCCGAGCACGGCGCGCACATCGTCGCCGCCGCCCATCTGCCTCGCCACCGCGCCGACGCCGAGGCCGGTGCGGACCACCGGGGCGCAGCGGGGATCGACTGGTTCGCGCACCGTCCGGCGGCGCCCCTCCAGCCGGATTCCGAGCGGGCCGCCGGCCTGCTGACGCGGGCGTGCCCGCAGCGCCTCGACCGCCGGAACGCCCTTGTCCGTCTCGCCGCCGGGCCATTGCCCGCCCCGCTGGTCCACGGACTGCCCCGCGACTGACATCCGTGCTCTGTACGACCGCGCGGGCTTCCGGCACGTCGGCGACACCGAGGTCGTCTTCATCGCCCGGGCGGGCGGCAGGGTGCTCGGGTTCGTGGAGATCGACACGGCCGTGCCTGCCCCGGACGCCATGCCCGCGCGTCAGGTCCCGCCGGTAGCGGCGACCTGCGCGACGAGCCCGCCGGAGCCGGCGCCGGCCTGGGGCACCGGCTGCCGGCCCGGGCCTTCGACCGGCTGCGCCTGTGCGGCGCCGGCCGGCTCGGCACGTACGAGCCGGCCGCTGACAGCGCCGCCGTCGAGCCGCTCACCGGTGCCGGCCGGCGTGAACCGACGCGCGCCGACCGGGGCGGGGAGCACCGCCCCGCAGGGCCTCAGATGCCGGGCCGGTAGCGGATCGGGTGGTCGGCCGGGACCTCCACCAGCACGATCGGCGTGCCGTCGGGGTCCGCGATCCACATCTCGACCAGACCCCAGGGCTCCTTGACCGGCGGCCGCACGATCTCCACGCCCTTGGCCCGCAGCTCGTCCCGGGCCGCCGTCACGTCGTCGACCTGGAGCCACAGCCGCACGGACGGCGCCGCCGGGGTCTCGGACCGCCCCGAGACCTCGAGGAAGCCGCCGCCCATGAAGTAGACCGTGCCGCGTTCGGGCCCGGTGCCGAACTCCCGGTAGACGGCGAGGCCGAGCTGTTCACCGTAGAAGGCCCGGGACCTCTCCGGGTCGGTGGGGCGGAGCAGGATCCGGCTGCTGAGTACATGCACCATGCAGCGGAGCCTAGTGGCGGGGTTACGCTCATCCCTGCCCGAGCCGCGCCCAGGACACGGAGACGTACGCCCATGGACACCCTCGCCACCGGACTGACCTTCCGCGACGCCGCCGACGCCGACGTGGACGAACTGGTCGCGCTGATCGAGTCGGCCTACCGGGGTGAGGCCAGCCGGGCCGGGTGGACCACCGAGGCGGACATCCTGGAGGGGCAGCGGACCGACCCGGAGGGTGTGCGGGCCGTCATCAAGTCGCCGGACAGCCGGCTGCTGACCGTGGAGCGGGAGGGGCGGATCGTCGCCTGCTGCCAGCTGGAGCACCGCGGTGACCACGCCTACTTCGGGATGTTCGCGGTCAGCCCGGCCCTCCAGGGCGGCGGCCTCGGCAAGGTGATCATCGCCGAGGCCGAGCGGCAGGCCCGCGCGACCTGGGGCGTGACGGAGATGCACATGACCGTGATCTCCGTCCGCGACGACCTCATCGCCTGGTACGAGCGCCGCGGCTACCGGCGTACGGGCCGGACGACCCCCTTCCCCTACGGCGACGAGCGCTTCGGCATCCCGCAGCGCGACGACCTCGAGTTCGAGCTGCTGGTCAAGGAGCTCGGCTAGCCGTCAGGCCGTGAAGCGGCCCGTGCGCTTGATGTCCGGGTGGTCGGTGGTGGCGCCGTCCAGACCGAACGCCCGGACCAGGCGCAGGTGGTCCTGCGTGTTCACCACCCAGCCGATGATCCGCAGGTCGGCCTCGCGGGCGCGCTCCACGATCTCCAGGGTGAGCCGCCGGATGTTCAGGCAGACGGTCTCGGCGCCCACCGCGCGGGCGCGGTCCACGACGTCCGTGCCGTAGCGGCTGGCGATCAGCGCCGTGCGCACTCCCGGCACCAGTGGCTTGATCTCGGCGATCGCCTCGTCGTGGAACGAGGACACCTCCACCCGCCCGGCCAGCTCCCGCTCGTTCATCACCCGCGCCAGGGCCCGCGCCGCCCGCGCGTCCTTGATCTCGGCCTGGAGCGGTGCCTGGACGGCCTCCAGGACCTCCTCGAAGACCGGCACCCGCTCGCCCTGCCCCGCGTCCAGGGCCCGCAGCTCGGCGAGGGTCTTCTCGGCGATCGGCCCGGTGCCGTCGGTCGTGCGGTCCACGTCCGTGTCGTGCATGACGACGAGCGCGCCGTCCTTGCTGAGGTGCAGGTCCAGTTCGATGGCGTCGAGACCGGCCTCCTGGGCGGCGACGAAGGACCGGAGGGTGTTCTCGGGCTCCACACCCATGACTCCGCGGTGACCGATGGTGAGGAAGTTCAAGACGCGACTCTCTTCCGTCGACAGGCGGCAGCAGGGGGGCCGCAGGGCCCACCCGACCGTATCGTCGGCGCCCACCCCTTGCAGAGAGTGAGGGCATGGTCGGCGCGGGTACGGGCACAAGCGTGACCGACAGGAAAAAGTGCGGTGAAGCCCGGGGTCATGCAGGATAATTTCCTGAGGTGGCCCTTGCTGGGAGGAACCTCGTATGTATACGGTCTGCGTACGTGAGATTCTCCCGTGGAGGATGGGACATGACGGAAATTCTTGTGCAGGTGGGTTCGGAGGACGGGGTTCCTCCCGTGGCCAGGGTGGTGGAGCACCCGGCATGGCCCGTGCTCAAGGATGCCGTGGAGCGGATCCGGCCATGGCAGTCCAAGGACGGGTCGATCGACTTCGACGCCGAGGACGCGCCCGACCCGGCCGACGCCGAGCTCGCCGTCCGGCAGGTCGCCGACGCGGTCCTGGAGCTCTCCCCGCTGCTCCCGCACGACCAGGCGTACCACGAGGCCCTCGCCAAGGACCTGACCCGCTGGGCCGACAGCGGCTTCCAGGTGCCCGACTTCCTGGACTCGCTGCTCGCCTTCCAGCCGGCGCGCCACCGCAGGGACGGCCTGCAGCACCTGGTCGTCTTCCCGATGTACACGCAGAACGGCAACCCGGACCGCAACCTCGAAGCGGTCGTGCTGCGCATGGTGTGGCCGGACTGGCTGGCCGAGCTGGAGCGCACCCGCTACGACAACCCGCTGTTCTGCGGCATCAAGTTCGAGGACTTCACGTCCGGCTACGACACCAACTCGGCCGTGCTGTTCCCGGAGACGATCGCCGTGCGCGAGGCGCCGGAGCGGTTCACCTGGGGTGGCATCTTCTGCGACCGCGAGGCCGCCCGCTTCCGTCGCGTGACCGACGCCGCCGTCGACATCCTGGGCCTGGAGCTGCCCGAGGACGTCGCCGCGATGGTCCACGACCAGAAGCGCTGCGAGGAGGCGTTCGTCCTGTGGGACATGGTCCACGACCGCACCCACAGCCACGGCGACCTGCCCTTCGACCCGTTCATGATCAAGCAGCGCCAGCCGTTCTGGATGTACGGCCTGGAGGAGCTGCGCTGCGACCTGACCGCCTTCAAGGAGGCGGTGAAGCTGGCCGCCGAGGGCGTGCCGCAGGCCCGTGACGTCCAGGTCGCGGTGCTCTTCGACCGCATGTTCCGCTTCCCGGTCACCGGCGAGCGCGTGCGCAACTACGACGGTCTCGGCGGCCAGCTCCTCTTCGCCTACCTGCACAAGCACGACGTCGTCCGCTGGACCGACAACAAGCTCACCATCGACTGGGAGCGCGCCCCGCAGGTCACCAACCAGCTGTGCGGCGAGATCGAGCAGCTGTACCGCGACGGCATCGACCGGCCCAAGCTCGTCCACTGGTTCGCCGGGTACGAGCTGGTCTCCACGTACCTCTCCCCGCACCCGGGCTCCAAGTGGGCCAAGGGCCCCGACGCCCTGGACCTGACGCAGCCCCCGCGCAAGCTCGTCGATGACGTGCTTCCGGACGAGTTTCCGCTGAGCATGTTCTATGAGGCACTGTCCAAGAAGCTGAAGCATGTGATCGCCTCCACCAAGGGCATCACGGCGGACGGCGCCGAGCGGATCGCCGCGTGAGCGATCGGCGTACCGAGAACACTGCACAGGAGGCGAAGGACATGGCGGGGAACGGGGCGCTCAGCGGTGCGGTGATCGCGGTGGCCGGTGCGGGTGGACCCGCGGGCCGGGCGGCGCTGCTCAGACTGGCCGAGGCGGGAGCGACCGTCATCGGCTCGGACAACGACCCGGAGCGGCTGGCGGAGGCGGTGGACGCGGCGAGCTACGCGACCGGCGGCGCCACCGTCACCGGCGACACGGTCGACCTGCTCGACCTGCAGGCCACCCGCGACTGGGCCACCCGCATCGAGAAGGACTTCGGCCGCGTCGACGGCCTGGTCCATCTCGTCGGCGGCTGGCGCGGCAGCGAGACCTTCACCAGGACCAGTCTCGACGACTGGGACTTCCTGGAGATGCTGCTGGTGCGCACCGTGCAGCACACCTCCCTCGCCTTCCACGAGGGCCTGCAGCGCAGCGACCGCGGCCGGTACGTGCTGATCAGCGCGGCCGGCGCCAGCAAGCCCACGGCGGGCAACGCCGCGTACGCCGCGGGCAAGGCGGCCGCCGAGGCGTGGACGCTGGCCATGGCCGACTACTTCCGCAAGGCGGGGGGTCCCGAGGGCCCGACCTCGGCGGCTGCGATCCTGGTGGTGAAGGCACTGGTGCACGACGCGATGCGCGCCGAGCGCCCCAACGCGAAGTTCGCGGGCTTCACCGACGTCAAGGACCTGGCCGAGGCCATCACCGAGGTCTGGGACAAGCCCGCCGCCGAAGTGAACGGAAACCGTCTGTGGCTCACCGAGAAGCCGTGAACCCGCCGAAGACCGACGCCCGCCGCCACCACGACCCCGACGTCCGCGGTTTCGCCAGCGACAACTACGCCGGCGCCCACCCGGAGGTGCTCGCCGCCCTGGCCCTGGCCAACGACGGGCACCAGGTCGCCTACGGCGAGGACGCCTACACCGAGAACCTGCAGAGCGTCGTGCGCAGCCACTTCGGGGCCACGGCCGAGGCGTTCCCGGTCTTCAACGGCACCGGCGCCAACGTCGTCGCGCTCCAGGCGGTCACCGACCGCTGGGGCGCGGTGATCTGCGCCGAGAGCGCGCACATCAACGTCGACGAGTGCGGCGCACCCGAGCGGGTCGGCGGTCTGAAACTGCTCACGGTCCCCACGCCCGACGGCAAGCTCACGCCCGAGCTGATCGACCGGCAGGCGTACGGCTGGGACGACGAGCACCGCGCGATGCCGCAGGTCGTGTCCATCACCCAGGCCACCGAACTGGGCACGGTCTACACGCCGGACGAGATACGGGCCCTGTGCGAGCACGCCCACGCGCACGGCATGAAGGTGCACCTGGACGGCTCCCGGCTGGCCAACGCCGCCGCCACCCTGAACGTCCCGATGCGGACGCTCACCGACGTCGCCGGCGTCGACATCCTGTCCCTGGGCGGCACGAAGAACGGCGCCCTCTTCGGCGAGGCCGTCGTCGTGCTGAACCAGGACGCCGTCAGCCACATGAAGCATCTGCGCAAGCTGTCGATGCAGCTCGCCTCGAAGATGCGGTTCGTGTCGGTGCAGCTGGAGGCCCTGCTCGCCCGGGACCTGTGGCTGCGCAACGCCCGGCACGCCAACGAGATGGCCCAGCGCCTCGCCGAGGGCGTGCGGTCCGTGCACGGGGTGGAGATCCTCTACCCGGTGCAGGCCAACGCGGTCTTCGCCCGCCTGCCCCACGACGTGAGCGAGCGCCTGCAGCAGCGGTTCCGCTTCTACTTCTGGGACGAGACCGCCGGTGACGTCCGCTGGATGTGCGCCTTCGACACCACCGAGGACGACGTGGACGCGTTCCTCGCGGCGCTGAAAGAGGAGATGGCCCGCTAGCCGTCCGCCGTGACGGTGGGGGACACGACGTCCCCCACCGTTTTCGGGGGCTCTATGCATAAGTATGCTGACAGATGGAAATTGATTGACCGGCTCGGCGATCACTCCCTATGCTCTGCGCGCATGCAGCTGATCCAGGAAAACCCCGACCTCTCCGCCTACTTGGCCGCCGACGAGGTGATCGACCATCACCACCCGCGCGTGCGCGAGACGGCTGCGGAGCTCGCCCGCGATGTCGCCGACTCGTATGAGTATGCGCGCGCGGCCTTCGAGTTCGTGCGCGACACCATCACGCACTCGCAGGACGCCGGCGACCCCCGCGTCACCTGGCGGGCCTCCGACGTCCTGGAGCAGCGCACCGGCGTCTGCTACGCCAAGGCGCACGCGCTGGCCGCGCTGCTGCGGGCCGAGGACATTCCGACCGCGCTGTGCTACCAGAAGTTCGAGCAGGTGCACGGGCTGATCGCCGTACGGTTCCACGGCGCCTGGCACCGGCAGGACCCCCGGGGCAACAAGCCCGGCGTCGACGCGCAGTTCTCCCTGGGCGGGGAGCGGCTCGCCTTCACGCCCGATCCGTCGTCCAATGAAGTGGACTACCCAGTCCTGTATGCTGCACCACACCCGGCGGTACTGGACGCTCTCCGAGCGGCACCCGACCGGCCGTACCTGTGGCAGACGCTCCCCACCGCACTCTGAGGCCCGACCATGACGCTCACGCTCACCGTGTCCGACGACGTCCGCGCTCTCGCGCCCGGTTTCACCCATGTCGCGATCGAGGCGCACGGCCTGGTCAACGGGCCGAGCACCGACGCCAGCGCGGAACTGCTGGACGACGCGGCCCGCCGGCTCGCGGCCCGGCTGGACGGCCGCGCCCCGCACGAGGATCCGCACATGGCGGCCTGGCGCGCGGCCTACACGGCCTTCGGCTCGAAGCCGTCCCGGACCCGCAACTCCGCCGAGGCCCTGGCCAGACGAGCCCTGACGGACGCCGGGCTGCCCCGCATCAACCTGCTCGTCGACCTCTACAACGCCGTCAGCGTCGCCCGTCTGATCCCGGTCGGCGGCGAGGACCTCGACCGCGTCCAGGGCGGCATGCGCCTGGTGCGGGCCACCGGCACGGAGGACTTCGTGACCGTCGCCGGCGGCGAGGAGGCCGTCGAGCACCCGGACGCGGGCGAGGTGGTGTGGTGTGACGACGCGGGCGTGACCTGCCGCCGCTGGAACTGGCGCCAGGGACCGCGCACCCGGCTCACCGAGCGGACGACCTCGGGCATCTTCCTGCTGGAGAGCATGGCGCCGATGCCGGTCGCCGACGTGGAGGCGGCCGCCGAGGAGCTCGCCGAACTGCTGCGGACCTTCAATCCGGGCGCGGACGTCGAGGTACGCGCTCCGCAGTCCGCGGCCTGAGCCGCGGCCGCCCGGGGGGTCAGTGCGCCTCGGCCGCCCGCACCTGCTCCGGCGTCGGAGCCGTGCCGCCGAGGTGGGCCGGCATCCACCAGGTGTCGTCCGGGCCCTTCGGGCGGACGGGGTAGGCGCGCTGGGCGGCCTCCAGGAGCTCCTGGACCCGCTCGCGCACCTGACGCGTGATGGCGCCGGCGTACTTGTCGCGGGAGGCCTCGATCGCCTCGCCCACCCGGATCGTGATGGGGGTGTGGCTGCGCTTGAAGTTGCGCGGGTGGCCCTTGGTCCACAGTCGCTGCGTGCCCCACACCGCCATCGGGATCAGCGGGACGCCGGCCTCCTGCGCCAGGCGCGCGGCACCGGACTTGAAGCTCTTCAGCGTGAACGACTGCGAGATGGTCGCCTCCGGGAAGACCCCGACGATCTCGCCGGACCGCAGCGAGTCCAGGGCGTGCGCGTAGGCGGCCTCGCCCTGCTTGCGGTCGACGGGGATGTGCTTCATCCCGCGCATCAGCGGACCCGAGATCCGGTGCCGGAAGACGGACTCCTTCGCCATGAAACGCACGAGGCGCTTCTGCGGCAGCGCCGCCAGCCCGTTGAAGACGAAGTCCAGGTAGCTGATGTGGTTGCTGACCAGCACGGCGCCGCCCGAGCGCGGGATGTTCTCCGAACCCTGACAGTCGATCTTGAGGTCCCACACCTTGAACAGCGTGCGGGCGAAGCCGACGACGGGACGGTAGACGAGCTCTGCCATGGGCGGTTCGGACCCTTCCTGCTCTGCCTGGGAAGGGATTCCCAGCGGACAAGTTACGCAGCCGTAGGTTTACGGCTCGTCGCAGATGGTGCCCCAAGAACGGCCGGGTAGCCAGTCCTCGTGCCCGTGGGGGGCGAGATTCTCGTCACGTCGCCTCCCATGGACCCCACCTCGTGCTTTTACGCCCGCATTACTCCACGCGCACCGTGACGCGCCGCAGGAGCAGGTATCCCTCGCAGCCCAGGCAATACCCGAATGCCGCATTCAGGAAGGCCGCCGCGAGCGCCGCGCCGGTCGCCGCGAGTCCGAGCCAGCCGGGGCCCAGGGTGTAGCCCACGAGCCCGAGCCCGGCGCAGAGCAACCCCACCGCCTGGGCGAACCGGGGCGGTTCGGGCGCCTCGAACACGGTCGGCGGCCCGAGCCGGGGCCGGACGACCCGGGCGAACAGCAGGCCGTACGGCGACCGGCGCACCCCGCCCGCCGCGCCCAGCAGGAACGCCAGTGTCTGCCACGCCAGCAGCCAGGCGCTCCCCGTGACCAGGACGACCGCCAGTACGACGGTCGTGACGGCCGCGCCGAAGCGCGGCCCCCTTGCATCGATGTCCATGGGAACCAAGCATTCCGCAGCCCGGGGCGGTCGCGGGGCCGGGAATCTTTGCGGTCTCGTGAACGCTTGCAGCAGGTGATGACCGGAGTGGTGGTGTGCGTGGCGGTGCTCGCGGCGGCGAGCGCCTACGGAGTGCTGCACAAGCGGCGGAGCGGGAGAGTGCGGGTGCGCGGGCGGGACGAGGACAAGCGGCTCGGTGCGGCGGAGCTGGGCACCCAACTCGGCGAGCGGGCCACGCTCGTGCAGTTCTCCAGCGCGTTCTGCGCCCCCTGCCGGGCGACCCGGCGGGTCCTCGGCGAGGTCGCCGCACTGGTCCCCGGCGTGACCCACGTGGAGATCGACGCCGAGGCGCACCTGGACCTGGTGCGGCGCCTGGACATCCTCAAGACCCCGACCGTGCTGGTCCTGGACGCCGACGGCCGCGTGGTGCGGCGGGCGGTCGGGCAGCCGCGCAAGGCCGACGTGATCGCCGCGCTGGGGGAGGCGGTGTGAGGGACACGGCCCCGTCAGTGAGTCATCTCCCACCTCACGGAACGAACTTGACTGCGCCAACCATTTATCGTCAGCCTGACCCCATGCCTGCGGACCTCCTCACCACGACCGACCTGCTGCGCTCGGTCTTCCGGCGGCACGCGGCGGGCGTCGCCGTCATCACCGCCCGTGGCGAAGCCGGTCCGGTGGGCTTCACCGCCACCTCCCTCACCTCCGTCTCCGCCGAGCCGCCCCTGCTCTCCTTCGGCGTCGGCACCGGTGCCTCCAGCTGGCCCGCGATCGCCGAGGCCGACCACGTCGGCGTCCACGTCCTCGGCGAGCACCAGCAGGAACTGGCCGCCACCTTCGCCCGCAGCGGAGCCGACCGCTTCGGCGCGCCCACCGCCTGGCGGGAGGGGCCCGAGGGAGTCCCCGTGCTGGACGGCGTGCTCGCCTGGCTGGTCGGCCGCGTCGTGACGCGCGTACCGGCCGGCGACCACCGCATCGTGATCGCCGAGGTCGTGCACGGCGACCCCGTCGGCAGCGGCCGCCCCCTCCTCTACCACCAGGGACGTTTCCGGCGTCTCGGGGAGTGAGCCGGGGCTCGACCCGGGCTGCGTGACCGTCGAGTTCCGGTTACGCTGCGTTGCGAAGGTCACAGTTCAAAGCGCTTGCTTAGCGGGAACGAAATCTGTGTACTGACGAGTAATATTTCGCTCGGAGCGTGGGTGGCCCCGACCGGGATCGGCCGCTTGAGGCGCCTATGCTGCCTGCAAGAGGCAGCCGAGAAATGACGATGCAGTAGGAGAGCCGGCGTGAGCTTGAGGATCGTTGTCACTGTGAAGTACGTGCCCGACGCCACTGGCGACCGGCACTTCGCCGATGACCTGACCGTCGACCGGGACGACGTGGACGGTCTGCTCTCCGAGCTCGACGAGTACGCGGTCGAGCAGGCGCTGCAGATCTCCGAGAACTCCGACGACGACGTGGAGATCACCGTGCTGACGGTGGGTCCCGAGGACGCCAAGGACGCCCTGCGCAAGGCGCTGTCCATGGGCGCCGACAAGGGCATCCACGTCGAGGACGACGACATCCACGGCACCGACGCCATCGGCACCTCCCTGATCCTGGCCAAGGCGATCGAGAAGGCCGGCTACGACCTGGTCATCTCCGGCATGGCCTCCACCGACGGCACCATGGGCGTCGTCCCCGCGCTGCTCGCCGAGCGCCTGGGCGTCCCGCAGGTCACCCTGCTCTCCGAGGTCTCGGTCGAGGGCGGCACGGTCAAGGGCCGCCGTGACGGCGACGCCGCCTCCGAGAACCTGGAGGCCTCCCTGCCGGCGGTCGTCTCCGTGACCGACCAGTCGGGCGAGGCACGCTACCCGTCCTTCAAGGGCATCATGGCGGCCAAGAAGAAGCCGGTGGAGTCCTGGGACCTGTCCGACCTCGACATCGAGGCGGAGGAGGTCGGCCTGGAGGGCGCCTGGACGGTCGTCGACGGCGCGGCCGAGCGCCCGGCCCGTACCGCGGGCACGATCGTCAAGGACGAGGGCGAGGGCGGCAAGCAGCTCGCTGAGTTCCTCGCGGGCCAGAAGTTCATCTGAGCCCCGCATCCGCTGACCGCCCCTCATCTTTCGCAAGCAGGAGAGAAGAAGTCCCATGGCTGAAGTTCTCGTCTACGTCGACCACGTGGACGGTGCCGTCCGCAAGCCCACCCTGGAGCTGCTGACCCTGGCCCGCCGCATCGGCGAGCCGGTCGCCGTCGCGCTGGGAGGCGGCGCCGGTGACACCGCCGCCGCCCTCGCCGAGCACGGCGCGGTCAAGGTCCTCACGCACGACGCCGCCGAGTACGCCGACTACCTGGTCGTACCGAAGGTCGACGCCCTCCAGGCCGCGGTCGAGTCCGTCTCCCCGGCCGCCGTGCTGATCCCCTCCTCCGCCGAGGGCAAGGAGATCGCCGCCCGGCTGGCGCTGCGTCTGGGCTCGGGCATCATCACCGACGCCGTCGACCTGGAGGCCGGCGACGAGGGCCCGGTGGCCACCCAGTCGGTGTTCGCCGCGTCCTTCACGACCAAGTCCCGTGTCTCCAAGGGCACCCCGGTCATCACGGTCAAGCCCAACAGCGCCGCCGTGGAGGCCGCCCCGGCCGCCGGCACGGTCGAGGCGCTGAGCGTGTCCTTCTCCGCGCAGGCCACCGGCACCAAGGTCACCGGCCGCACGCCGCGTGAGTCCACGGGCCGCCCGGAGCTGACCGAGGCCGCGATCGTCGTCTCCGGCGGCCGTGGCGTCAACGGCGCGGAGAACTTCGCGATCATCGAGGCCCTCGCCGACTCCCTCGGCGCGGCCGTCGGCGCCTCGCGTGCCGCGGTGGACGCCGGCTGGTACCCGCACACCAACCAGGTCGGCCAGACCGGCAAGAGCGTGTCGCCGCAGCTGTACATCGCCTCCGGCATCTCCGGCGCGATCCAGCACCGCGCCGGCATGCAGACCTCGAAGACCATCGTCGCGATCAACAAGGACGCCGAGGCCCCGATCTTCGACCTCGTCGACTACGGCGTCGTCGGCGACCTCTTCGACGTCGTCCCGGCCCTGACCGAGGAGATCAAGACCCGCAAGGGCTGATCCGGCCCGGCTGCGACAGGCCCCCGCGACCGTGCGCACGGTCGCGGGGGCCCGTCGTCATCCCAGGGTCATCGAGGCCTGCACCGGCAGGTGGTCGCTCGGGTACGTCCCGTCCAGGCTGAAGGTGTTCATCCGGGCCCAGTGCGTGGTCACCCCGGGGGTGGTGAGTATCCAGTCGATGCGCCGACCGCCGGGTCTCGGCCCCCGGTAGCCGTGGTACGTCCCGTACGCGGGACCCCGCGAGGCCGCCGTGTCCCAGGTGTCCACCAGTCCGATGTCCAGCAGGAGGTCGTACACCCGGTTGTCGTGGGCGGCCGCGTTGAAGTCGCCGGTGACGACGACCGGCAGCGACCGGTCCCAGCCGGCGATCGTCTCGCCGATGAGCGCGGCGGAGCGCTCCCGGGCGTACTGGCTGACGCTGTCCAGGTGGGTGTTGAGGACGTAGAAGTTCCGTCCCCCCTGGGCGCGATCGGCGAAGCGGACCCAGGTCACCATGCGCAGCCAGTCCGCGTCCCAGGTGTTCGAGGCGATCGTGTACGGGGTGCCGGACAGCCAGAAGTGATCGAACTCGACCGGCTCCAGCCGGTGGGTGTCGTAGAAGATCGCCATGAACTCGTCCTTGCTGCCGCCCCCGCGTCCGATGCCGATCCAGTCGTAGTGCTCGCCGAGATCCGCCTCGATCGTGCGCAGCTGCTGGTAGAGCCCTTCCTGGGTGCCGATGACGTGCGGGCGCTCGCGGCGCAGCAGCTCTCGCATCACCGGCCGGCGCACGGACCAGCGCGGTGTCTCGTCGACGATGGTGGCGAGGCGCACGTTGAACGTCATGACGTCCAGGGCGCCCGCGTGCTCGCCGGCGGCGGCGGACCGGGTGGGGCCCGCGGTGGTGAGCAGCGGTCCCGGGACAGCGGCGGCGGCCGCCGCCTTGAGCCCGTGGCGGCGTGTCACTCCGACCTCGTTCGGCACGTGATCTCCCTCCCCTTTCGCGTCAGGATGAAGCCTGCCTGCTGTATACGGAAGAAGAGGGCGGGTTTGCGGCGACCGATGCGCACGGTGGGGGGCAATCCACTTCGGGACGGTGTTGACCAGGCCGAGGTCGGCCGATAACTTCGCTCTACGGATTGTTGATTCCGTAAAGCGGAAAACAGGAGGGTCTCGGAATGGGTCAGGGCCAGCAGGAGAAGGTGACGACGAGCCTCGCGGGTGCCGTCAGCGAGGAGATCAGCGCCTCCCTCGCCCCGGTCGACGCCGAACTGGCACGCCGCTACCCCGGAGACCCCGGCACCCGTCAGCCCGTCCACACCGTCTACGTGCCCGGCGACGTCTTCGCCGCCGACACCGTCCGCTCCTGGGGCGACCGGGCCCTGGCCGCCCTGGACGAACACACCCCGGACGCCGCCTCCTTCGCCGCCGTCCTCGGTCTGCCCGAGGAACTCGCCGGGCCCGTCCACGCACGCGTGCGCGCCAAGCTGGAGCGCGAGCCCATCGAGGACCTGCGTGTCGACTTCGAGGACGGCTACGGCAACCGGCCCGACGCCGAGGAGGACGGGGCCGCCGCCCGCGCCGCCCGGATCATCGCCCAGGCGTATGCCGAGGGCACCGCGGCCCCCTACATGGGCATCCGCATGAAGTGCATGGAAGCGCCCGTGCGCGCCCGCGGCATCCGCACCCTCGACATCTTCCTCACCGGCCTGATGGAGGCCGGCGGCCTGCCCGCCGGGCTGGTCCTCACCCTGCCGAAGGTGACCTACGCCGAGCAGGTCACCGCCATGGCGCGGCTGCTGGACGCCTTCGAGAAGACGCACGGCCTGGAACCCGGCCGGATCGGCTTCGAGATCCAGATCGAGACCAGCCAGTCCATCCTCGCCGCCGACGGCACCGCCACCGTCGCCCGCATGATCCAGGCCGCCGAGGGCCGCGCCACCGGACTGCACTACGGCACCTTCGACTACAGCGCCTGCCTCGGCGTCTCCGCCGCCCACCAGGCGAGCGACCACCCCGCCGCCGACCACGCCAAGGCCGTCATGCAGGTCGCCGCCGCCGGCACGGGCGTGCGGGTCTGCGACGGCTCCACCAACGTCCTGCCCGTCGGCCCCACCGAGAAGGTGCACGCCGCCTGGCGCCTGCACTACGGCCTCACCCGCCGCGCCCTGGCCCGTGCCTACTACCAGGGCTGGGACATGCACCCGGGCCACATCCCGACCCGCTACGCGGCCGTCTTCGCCTTCTACCGCGAGGGGTTCGAGCAGGCCGCCGCGCGCCTGGCCCGCTACGCCAACCGCACCGCCGGCGACGTCATGGACGAACCCGCCACCGCCAAGGCGCTCAGCGGTTACCTGCTGCGCGGCCTGGACTGCGGCGCCCTCGACATCGGCGAGGTCGCCCGGCTCACCGGCCTGACCCGGGCCGACCTGGAGAGCTTCGCGGGCCCCCGGCGCGGGGACCTGACGGCGTCCGCCTGAGGCACGCGGGCCGGAGCGTACCGGCCCTGTCACAGCCGTCACCACGGGCTGTCGGCGTCACCGCTGCCCCGTAGTCTGTACGCCACATACGGACGTGGCGGTGGATCCGGTGGGGTCACGGGAACGGGGCAGTGGTGTCGACGGGGGAGTACGGGCAGGCGGACGGGGCCGGCCGGCTGCTGGCGGGCAGGTACCGCGTCACGGCCCAGCTGGGGCGCGGCGGCATGGGCGTCGTGTGGAAGGCCCTCGACGAGGTCCTGGGCCGCGAGGTCGCCGTCAAGGAACTGCGCACCTACGCCGACGCGGCTGGCCCCGAACTGGCCGCCCTGCAACTGCGGATGCAGCGCGAGGCGCGTGCGGCGGCCCGGGTCCGCCACCCCGGCGTCATCGCCGTCCACGACATCGCCGAGGTCGACGGACGCCCGCTCATCGTCATGGAGCTGGTGGACGGGCCGTCCCTGGACGACGTCCTGCGCGACCGCGGCACCCTGGACCCGCGCGAGGCCGCCGGGATCGGCGCGAAGGTCATGGAGGCGCTGGCCGCCGCCCACCGGGCGGGCGTCCTGCACCGGGACGTGAAACCCGGCAACATCCTGCTCGACCGCTCGGGCCGGGTCGTCCTCACGGACTTCGGCATCGCCACCATGGACGACCCGGGCGACGGCTCCGCCACACACCTCACCCGCAGCGGTGAACTCGTCGGCTCCCTGGACTACCTGGCCCCCGAGCGCGCGCAGGGCGCCGACCCGGGCCCCGCGTCCGACATCTGGGCCCTGGGCGCCACGCTGTTCGCGGCCGTGGAGGGCGCCTCGCCCTTCCGCCGCACCTCCACGTTCTCCACGCTCACCGCGATCGTCAGCGAGCCGCTGCCCGAGCCGCGCCGCGCCGGCCCGCTCGCCCCGGTCCTGCAACGCCTGCTGGACAAGCGACCGGAGGCCCGCCCGGAGGCCGGCCAGGCCCGCGCACTGCTCCAGGCGGTCGCGGACTCGGGCGGCACCGACACGCCGACGTCGACCCTGCGGGGCCCGGTGGCTCCGCTCCCGCGCCCCGAGACGGAGCGCAGTGTGCCGGCGGTGCCGCCGGGGTTCGGACCGCCGCAGCCGCTTCCCGCGGACACCGCCGGACCGCACGAGAGCCAGGGCACGCCCGCTTCCGGTCCGGCCGCGGCCCTCGGTGCGGCCGGGGCGGCGGGCGCGGCGGGCCAGGGCGGACCGGGAGGCGGCGAGCAGGGCCCGTACGGCGGCCCGCCGGCCGTCCCGGACCCCGGCCCGCGGGATCCGCACGGCTCAGGCTCCGGCACCCGGGGCTTCGGCCCGGACGACGTGAGCGGCAGCGCCCCGACCGGTCCGGTGGCCCCCGGCCCCCGCCGCGGCAGGACCCGCGTGCTCCTCGTCGCCGCGGCCGTCACCGTCGTCCTCGCGGCCGCCGGCACCACGGCCGCCCTGCTCGGGGACGGGGACGGCAAGGCCCGGGGCGCGCAGACCGGCGCCTCCGGCGCCGCGTCCTCCGCACCCGGCCGCACCGACGGCGCGAACGCCCCGGAGCCCACCCAGCAGGGCGACGAGAAGGGTGACGCCAAGGGCGGGAGCCCGTCCGCGAAGCCCGGGGACGGGGACGACAAGGAGACCGAGCCCTCCGGCCGGCCCTCCAGCCCGGCCCCCGACAAGTCCTCCGGGGGCGGCACCGACGGCGGCACGTCCGCGGGCACCTCAGGCGGCGGCACCGACGGCGGCACGTCCGCGGGCACCTCAGGCGGCGGCACGACCGGCGGCGGCACGAGCACCCCGGCCGCGGCCTGCCACGCCATCGGCGACGGCAAGTACAACTGCCACGTCTGGAAGACCGCCGACTCCTACACCGCCTCCGGCACCAAGGTGGGCATCCTCAACGCCGGCACCAACTACTTCTACTGCCAGCAGAACCTCGGCCGCCGCGAGACCTCCGGCGAGTGGACCAACGTCTGGTGGGCGAAGACCGACGACGACAGCGGCAACACCGACGTCTGGGTCAGCGACGTCTACGTCAAGGGCGGTGACAACGACGCGCCCGTCCCCGGGCTCCCGCTCTGCTGACGGCGCGCCGAGGCCGCCGCGTACCGCTCGAGCCCGGAGGCCGTCACCAGCTTCTCCTCGATGAACAGCCGCGTGCCCCGCTCGCACAGCCGCCGGTCGGCGCGGGCCCGCGCGCAGAACTCCTCGGGCACGACGCCGAACAGCTCCCGCAGGCGCGGCAGCGCGACGAGCAGTTCGGTGAGCAGTACGCGCTGGCCCGGGTGGGTGCGCGGCGCGCCGGTGCCGTCGTGCAGCACGCCGTGCCGGTTGACGTAGGCGTACGCCCCGGGCAGCCGCGTGCCGTCCGCGAGGTCGAACCGCACGTCGGGCGCGGGCAGCCAGGCCCGGTCGAAGTTGCCGCCCGGCACCGGCACGCCCTCGCTCGCGTCGATCACCGCGAGCTGCTCGGCGTCCAGCCAGAGCACGAACAGTTCCCGCACCGTGTCCGGGGCGCCGACCGGAGAGGCCGACACGTACCCCATGCGGCTCACATGCGCGGAGACACCGGCGTCGACGCCCGTCACCCGGGCCTTCACCATGGGCAGCGGCGTGCTGATCCCGAACTCCCGCATCTTGTGCCGCAACTGCCCAGGACAGCCGTTGGAGCCGATGGCGAGGACGGGCGTGCGGTCGTCGTACACCAGCCGCTCGGGCGGCAGGAAGCAGTCCCCGTCGAGGATCCCCGAGTCGGCGGGCCACGCGCCCGGATACAGCAGGGGGTGTTCGCGCGGCACCTCGGCGAGGCCGAGCGCCCGCAGTGTCCGCTCCTGGTGGACGGCCATGAGCCGCTCAGTCCGCCGGCGGGATCTCGCCCGAGCCGCGGGTGATCAGCCGGGTCGGCAGCTCGATGCGCTCGGGGGTGACCAGGCCGCCGTCCAGCTGCCGGAAGAGACGTTCCGCCGCGGTGCGGCCGAGGTCCGACGCGTCCTGGGCGACGACCGTGACGCCCGGTTGCAGCAGGTCGGCCAGCTCGATGTCGTCGAAGCCGACGAAGGCGACCCGGCGGCTCTGCTCGGCGAGCACCCGGATCACGGTGACCGTCACCCGGTTGTTGCCCGCGAAGATCGCGGTGACCGGGTCCGGGCCCGACAGCATCTCCTCGGCGGCCCTGCGCACCCGCTCGGGGTCCGTGACCCCGAGGGACATCCAGGAGTCCGCCACCGGTATGCCCGCGTCCTCCATCGCGGCCCGGTAGCCGCGCAGCCGCTCGGCGGCGGTGTGGATGCGGGGCATGTCGCCGATGAAGCCGATCCTGCGGTGGCCGTGCGCGATGAGGTGGGCCACGCCGTCGCGGGCGCCGCCGAAGTTGTCCGACAGCACCACGTCGGCGTCGATGTGACCGGCGGGGCGGTCCACGAACACCGTGGCGACGCCCGCCTTGAGCTCCGGCTCCAGGTAGCGGTGGTCGTCCCCGGCCGGGATCACCACCAGTCCGTCCACCCGCCGCGCGCACAGGGCCAGCACCAGCTCCTGCTCGCGCTCGGGGTCCTCCGCGCTGGAGCCGTTGATCAGCAGGGCGCCGTGCGCGCGGGCCACCTCCTCGACCGACCGGCTCAGCGGCCCGTAGAACGGGTCCGCGAGGTCCTCCAGGACCAGGCCGATGCTCGCCGTGCGGCCCTTGCGCAGCACCCGCGCGCTGTCGTTGCGGCGGAAACCGAGCGCGTCGATCGCCTCCTGGACCCGCCGCTCCGTCTCCGGTGTGACCCCCGGCTCCCCGTTCACGACGCGCGAGACCGTCTTGAGACCGACCCCGGCACGGGCGGCGACGTCCTTCATCGTCGGGCGGTTGCCGTAGCGCGTGGCGGATCGGAGGTGGGTCTGGGGCACGGTGCGGTGTCCTGTCCTGTCGTCCACGGGGATGCGTCGGAGCTGCGTTTGTATGAGGATGTGGCGTCGAGCATAGAGCCTGGACAACGTTGTCAGGCTCGGGAGAGACTGTCCACCGCAAACTCCGGACCGGCGCACCGTCGCGGGACCGGTCTGCGGTTTGCCCTGCCCGATGGCTTTTCACGGCGTTTTTCTCATGGTTGACGGGGAGATCCGACACTGATGCACACCGACCTCGTGGCCGCGCTCGACATCGGCGGCACCAAGATCGCCGGCGCTCTGGTGGACGGCGACGGCCGGATCCTGGTCCGCGCCCAGCGGCCGACGCCGTCGCGGGAGGACGGCGACACCGTGATGCGGGCCGTCGAGGAGGTGCTCGGCGAGCTCACCGCGTCGCCGCTGTGGCAGCGTGCCACGGCGGTCGGGATCGGCAGCGCGGGGCCCGTGGACGCCTCGACGGGGACGGTCAGCCCGGTGAACGTGCCCGGCTGGCGCGACTACCCCCTCGTCGCCCGGGTCCGGGCCGCGGCCGGGGGCCTGCCCGTGGAGCTGATCGGCGACGGCGTGGCCATCACGGCGGCCGAGCACTGGCAGGGCGCCGCCCGCGGGCACGACAACGCGCTGTGCATGGTGGTCTCCACGGGCGTCGGCGGCGGGCTGGTGCTCGGCGGACGGCTGCACCCCGGTCCCACCGGCAACGCCGGGCACATCGGCCACATCAGCGTCGACCTCGACGGCGACCTGTGCCCCTGCGGCTCGCACGGCTGCGTGGAGCGCATCGCGAGCGGCCCCAACATCGCACGGCGCGCCCTGGAGAACGGCTGGCAGCCCGGCCCGGACGGCGACACCAGCGCCGCCGCGGTGGCCGCCGCCGCCCGGTGCGGCGACCCCGTGGCCGTCGCCTCCTTCGAGCGGGCCGCCCAGGCCCTGGCCGCCGGGATCGCCGCCACCGCCACCCTCGTGGAGATCGACATCGCCGTCATCGGCGGGGGAGTGAGCAAGGCCGGCGACCTCCTGTTCACGCCCCTGCGCAAGGCACTGCGCTCCTACGCGACCCTCTCCTTCGTCCAGGGCCTCACCCTGGCACCGGCCCAGATGGGCACCGACGCCGGTCTGGTGGGCGCGGCGGCGGCAGCGCTGACCCGGCGTGCGGACGCGGCGGCCGCGGGGGTCTGAGACCCGGCAGGAACGTTCAGGCAGCCGGGGAGGGTTCTGTCCCGGGAACCGGCCGGATGTCCGTGCGATGTGGCACGATCGCCCGTGTGAGCAGCAGCAGACCCGCCTCGGCGCAGCGGCTGAGCGACCTCGCCCGGCTGCGCCGGGTGAAGGACCGGATCGACCGGGAGTACGCGCAGCCGCTGGACGTCGAGGCGCTGGCACGGGGGGTGCACATGTCGGCGGGCCATCTCAGCCGCGCGTTCCGTCAGGCGTACGGCGAGTCGCCGTACAGCTATCTCATGACGCGCCGCATCGAGCGCGCGATGGCGCTGCTGCGCCGCGGCGACCTCAGCGTCACGGAGGTGTGCTTCGAGGTCGGCTGCTCCTCGCTCGGCACCTTCAGCACCCGCTTCACCGAGCTGGTCGGCATGCCCCCCAGCGCCTACCGGCGGGAGGCGGCCCGGGCGACCGCCGGGATCCCCTCGTGCGTCGCGAAGCAGGTCACCAGACCGGTCAGGAATCGAGAAGCGCCCGCCGCGGGCCGAAACTAGCGTGAGGGCCATGGACCTCACCATTCACGCCAGCTTCCTGCCGCACGACGACCCGGACGCCGCCCTGGCGTTCTACCGCGACACCCTCGGCTTCGAAGTACGCAACGACGTCGGGTACGAGGGCATGCGCTGGATCACGGTCGGCCCCGTCGGTCAGCCCGGCACCAGCATCGTGCTGCACCCGCCGGCCGCCGACCCCGGCGTCACCGACGACGAGCGCCGCACCATCACGGAGATGATGGCCAAGGGCACCTACGCCGGCATCGTGCTGTCCACCGCCGACGTCGACGGCGTCTTCGAGCGGCTGCAGGCGGGCGACGCCGAGGTGGTGCAGGAGCCGGTGGACCAGCCCTACGGCGTCCGCGACTGCGCCTTCCGCGACCCCGCGGGCAACATGGTCCGCATCCAGCAGCTCAAGGGCCAGTGACAGCCCTCCACGCAGTACGCACCCCGCGCCGCGCCCCCGAGGGCCGGCGCGGGGGAGGAGATCGTCCGAGCGCGGCAGCCCCGCCCGACAGATGGAGCCACCATGAGCAAGGCCACGACGACGGACAGACGGTCGCCCGGGCCGCACCTCGCCGACAGCCATGACGTGATCCGCGTGCACGGCGCGCGCGAGAACAACCTCAAGGACGTCAGCATCGAGATCCCGAAGCGCCGGCTGACCGTCTTCACCGGAGTCTCCGGCTCGGGCAAGAGCTCCCTGGTGTTCGACACCATCGCGGCGGAGTCCCAGCGGCTGATCAACGAGACCTACAGCGCCTTCCTGCAGGGCTTCATGCCCAACCGGGCCCGGCCCGAGGTCGACGTGCTGGACGGTCTCACCACCGCGATCGCCGTCGACCAGCAGCGCATGGGCGGCGACCCCCGCTCCACGGTCGGCACCGCCACCGACGCCAACGCCATGCTGCGCATCCTCTTCAGCCGGCTCGCCGAGCCGCACATCGGCCCGCCCAGCGCCTACTCCTTCAACACCGCCTCGGTCAGCGCGAGCGGCGGCATCAGGGTCGAGCGCGGCGCCGAGAAGACCAGGACGGTGAAGGCGACCTTCTCCCGCACGGGCGGCATGTGCACCCGCTGCGAGGGCCGCGGCAAGGTCTCCGACATCGACCTCACCCAGCTCTACGACGACTCCAAGTCGATCGCCGAGGGCGCGTTCACCATCCCCGGCTGGAAGTCGGACAACGTCTGGACCGTCGGCCTCTACGCCCAGTCCGGCTTCCTCGACCCGAACAAGCCGATCAGCCGGTTCACCAAGAAGGAGATGCAGGACTTCCTCTACGGCCAGCCGACCAAGGTCAAGGTCAACGGCGTCAACCTCACCTACGAGGGCCTGATCCCGAAGATCCAGAAGTCCTTCCTGTCCAAGGACAAGGAGGCGATGCAGCCGCACATCCGGGCCTTCGTGGAGCGGGCGGTCACCTTCACCACCTGCCCCGAGTGCGACGGCACCCGGCTGACCGAGGCGGCCCGCTCGTCCAGGATCGGCCGGGTCAGCATCGCCGACGCCTGCGCCATGGAGATCAGGGACCTGGCCGAGTGGGTGCGGGGCCTGGCGGAGCCGTCGGTGGCGCCGCTGCTCACCGCGCTGCAGGGCACCCTGGACTCCTTCGTGGAGATCGGCCTCGGCTACCTCGCGCTCGACCGGCCGGCCGGCACCCTCTCGGGCGGCGAGGCACAGCGCGTGAAGATGATCCGTCACCTCGGCTCCTCGCTCACGGACGTCACCTACGTCTTCGACGAGCCCACCATCGGTCTGCACCCGCACGACATCCAGCGGATGAACGACCTGCTGCTGCGGCTGCGGGACAAGGGCAACACGGTCCTCGTCGTGGAGCACAAGCCGGAGGCCATCGCCATCGCCGACCACGTGGTCGACCTGGGCCCCGGCGCCGGAACGGCCGGCGGCACCGTCTGCTTCGAGGGCACGGTCGAGGGGCTGCGCGCCGCCGACACCGTCACCGGCCGGCACCTCGACGACCGGGCGCGGCTCAAGGAGACGGTCCGCAAGCCCACCGGGGCGCTGGAGATCCGGGGCGCCTCGGCCAACAACCTGAAGGACGTCGACGTCGACATCCCCCTCGGGGTGCTGACCGTGGTCACCGGCGTGGCCGGCTCCGGCAAGAGCTCCCTGCTGCACGGCTCGCTCCCGGCCGAAGCGGACGTGATCTCCGTGGACCAGAGCCCGATCAAGGGCTCGCGCCGCAGCAACCCGGCGACGTACACCGGGCTGCTCGACCCGATCCGCAAGGCCTTCGCCAAGGCCAACGGTGTGAAGCCGGCCCTGTTCAGCGCGAACTCCGAGGGCGCCTGCCCCACCTGCAACGGCGCCGGTGTCCTCTATGTCGACCTCGGCATGATGGCCGGCGTCGACACGCCCTGTGAGGACTGCGAGGGCAAGCGGTTCCAGGCCTCGGTGCTGGAGTACCACCTCGGTGGCCGCGACATCAGCGAGGTGCTCGCGATGTCGGTGACCGAGGCGGAGGAGTTCTTCGGCGCCGGCGAGGCCCGCACCCCGGCCGCGCACCGGATCCTGGAGCGGCTCGCCGACGTCGGGCTCGGCTACCTCACCCTCGGCCAGCCGCTCACCACGCTCTCCGGCGGCGAGCGGCAGCGGCTGAAGCTGGCCACGCACATGGCCGACAAGGGCGGTGTCTACGTGCTCGACGAGCCGACCACGGGTCTCCACCTCGCGGACGTGGAGCAACTGCTCGGCCTGCTCGACCGGCTCGTCGACGCCGGGAAGTCGGTCATCGTGATCGAACACCACCAGGCGGTCATGGCGCACGCCGACTGGATCATCGACCTGGGCCCGGGCGCCGGCCACGACGGCGGCCGGATCGTCTTCGAGGGCACCCCGTCCGACCTGGTGGCGGACCGCTCGACGCTGACGGGGGAGCACTTGGCGGCGTACGTGGGGGTGTGAGGGGGCGGCCTGCCGGGCCGGCACGTCGCTCAGGGCGTGCCGTGGGGGTGTGGGCCGTCGTGCCCGGGGCGTCGGCCGAACGGACCCCTCCGGGGAGCGCCCGGGGCCGGCCCCGCGCACCCTGGTGGCATGGCGTCCGTGAAACCCGTCGTGGTCTACCCGCCCGCCGCGGACGGCGGCCGGCGGGTCCGTGTGGACGACCAGTTCCTCGGCATCGCCTACGGGCTGCTGGACATCGCCGAGTTCCTGCGGCGCGCGGGGATCGAGGACGCCGACGAGGCCTACGTGACGGCCTCGGGGCTGATCGAGTGGCGCGGCGGCGGCCCGGACACCTGGGACACCGGCTCCGCCGGCGACCTCGCGTGAGGACGCTCTTCGCCCGGTCGTACGCGCCCGCGTGACCCCGGAGCGGGTCAGGCCGTTGTGCCGGGCATGAAGAAGCGCAGCATGCTCGCCATCGCCTCCCTCGCCACCGGTTTCGTCGTCGCCGCGGTCACCCCGTCGCACGCCCTGACGGAGAACCTGGGCACCCTCAGCGTGGACGACACCCTCAAGACGCTCGACGAGACGGTCGCCAAGGACAGCCTGTCGCTGGACCGGGAGGACGGCAGCCAGGAGAAGGAGAAGGGCTGACGAGCCGCCCGGCCCAGACCGACGGCGCCGGCGCCCCCGCACACGGGGGCGCCGGCGCCGTCGTCACGCGCCCTCAACTGGGGCTGGTTTCCGTGGCAGGGTGGAGCGGGCAAGCCTCAGGGGGCCAACAGAAGAGGGGGACCTGTGACCGTCGTCTGGATCAACGGCGCGTTCGGTGCGGGAAAGACCACCACCGCACAGGAACTGATCGAACTGATCCCGAACAGCACGCTCTTCGACCCCGAGGTCATCGGCGGAGCGCTCCGGTACCTGCTGCCACCGAAACACCTCGCCGAGGTCGGCGACTTCCAGGACCTGCCGATCTGGCGCCGGCTCGTGATCGACACCGCCGCCGCGATGCTCGCCGAGCTCGGCGGGACCCTCGTGGTCCCCATGACCCTGCTGCGCCAGGAGTACCGCGACGAGATCTTCGGCGGACTGGCCGCGCGCAGGATCGCCGTCAGCCACATCCTGCTCGCCCCGGCCGAAACGATACTGCGGGAGCGCATAGCGGGCCGTGAGGTACCGCCCGACCTGCCCGACGGCGAGCTTCGAATACGCCAGTGGTCCTTCGACCACATCGAGCCCTACCGCACCGCCCTCGCGTCCTGGCTCACCGCCGACGCCCACCCCGTCGACACCAGCGACCTCACCCCGTACCAGGCCGCCGCCCGCATCGCGGAGGCCCTGCACAGCGGCTCCGTGCCCGTCTGCGACATCGTGCAGACGCCGGAACCCACCGCCGAGACGCTCGCCGCCGGTGTGCTCCTCTTCGACGAACAGGACCGCGTGCTCCTCGTCGATCCCACCTACAAGGCCGGCTGGGAGTTCCCCGGCGGGGTCGTCGAACCGGGCGAGGCGCCCGCCCGCGCCGGGATGCGCGAGGTCGCCGAGGAGACCGGCATCCGCCTCGACGAGGTGCCCGGGCTGCTCGTCGTCGACTGGGAGCGTCCCGTGCCCCCCGGCTTCGGCGGCCTGCGCCTGCTCTTCGACGGCGGACGGCTGGACTCCGCGGAGGCGGGGGAGTTGCTGCTGCCCGGACCGGAGCTGCGCGGCTGGCGGTTCGTCACCGAGGAGGAGGCCGCTGAACTGCTGCCGCCCGTGCGCTACGAGCGACTGCGCTGGGCCCTGCGGGCACGTGAACGCGGAGCGGCGTTCTACCTGGAGGCGGGAGTCCCGGTCGGCTGACGCCCGGGTCCGGTACCCGCGTCCTTTACCCGGCCCGGGGGATTCCGGGGGAAACGCAGAAGAAAACGCCCCAGGAGCCACTCCTAAGCGATTCCCAAGGAATCTCCCGCACTCCGTCACGCGGCGGGTCAGCACATTCCCCGCTTTCGTCAACACTTCTCCAGGACCGCAAACAATCCCTTTTCCGGCCCCGGTACGGCTTGACCGGACTCGCGCGCCATTGCGAAAGTCCGCAGAGTCTCAGGCGGACATCACGCCCGCCGCCCAATTTCCTTGCCCCAGGGGCAGATCCGGGATGTCCGTACGATGACCACGCAACACCAGCCGGTCGACACCGGCGGCGGCACCGCGCTGCCGACCGAGCCGTCGACGCACAGTTCCAGACCCGGCGGCACGGTCGTCGCCGGCCGCTCACCGGCCCGGATGGCCTGGAGACGCATCAGGCGGGACAAGGTCACCCTGGCCGCCCTGGTGGCCACCTTCCTGTTCGTCGCCGTCGCCCTGCTCGCGCCGGTCCTCACCGCGGTGACCGGCTGGGGACCGATCACCCCGGACAACAAGGCGATCAACCCGGACACGGGCAATTTCCCCTACGGATCGCTGGGCGGAATCAGCGCCGGGCACCTGCTCGGCGTCGAACCGGGCACGGGATACGACCTGTTCGCCCGGGTCGTCTACGGCCTGCGGACCTCCCTCTGGGTGGGATTCGCCTCCGCCGGGCTGTCCACCGCCGTCGGAGTGGTGGCCGGTCTCGCCGCCGGTTATTTCGGCGGCTGGGTCGACTCGCTGCTGTCGAGGGTCATGGACGTCATGCTGGCGTTCCCGCAACTGCTGTTCATCATCGCGCTCACGCCGGTGCTCCAGAGTGCCCTGCAGACCGACAGCCACGGCGGCACCGACGAGAACCTCCGCCTGCTCGTGCTGGTCCTCAACATCGCGGTCTTCGCCTGGGCGTACACCGCCCGGCTGGTGCGCGGGCAGGTACTGTCCCTGCGCGAGCGGGAGTTCGTCGACGCGGCCCGGCTGATGAGCGCCGGCCGGCGGCACATCCTGTTCCGGCAGCTGCTGCCCAACCTGTGGGCGCCGGTCCTGATCTCCTTCGCGCTTGCCGTCCCGCAGAACATCACCACCGAGGCGGCCCTGTCGTACCTGGGCGTGGGCGTCATCCCGCCCCACCCCGACTGGGGATCCCTGCTGTCGGACGCCTCCCAGTTCTTCTTGCAGGACCCCCTGTACCTCTTCGTGCCCGGCGTCCTGCTCCTGCTGCTGGTCCTGGCACTCAACCTCCTCGGGGACGGCGTCCGCGACGCCCTCGATCCCCGCGCCCGGCGCGGCTGACCCGCCACCCCCCGAGCATCGGCCCGGCGGGCCCGCGAACGGCCGCCGAGCCCGTAGCGAGAACGGAGATTCCCCATGACGCGCACCACGCGCAACACGCGCAGATCGCGCACGGTCGCTCTCACGGCCACCGCCGCACTGATCGTCCTGGGAGCCACCGCGTGCGCAGGCTCCTCCGGCACCGGCGGCACCGCCGGCAGCGGCACACCCGGCAAGGGCGGCACCCTGACCGTCCTGGACAAGGCGGACTTCGACCACCTCGACCCCCAGCGCGTCTACACGACCGAGGGTTCGAGCATGGACGAGGAGATCGTCCGGACCCTCACCGGCTGGGACGAGACGGGATCGGCCCCGAAGCTGGTCGGCGACCTGGCCACCGACACCGGAACACCCAGCGAGGGCGCCACCGTCTGGACCTTCCACCTCCGGCACGGTGTCAAGTACCAGGACGGCACCGAGGTCACCGCACCCGACGTCAAGTACGGCGTCGAGCGGTTCTTCTCCTCCGACATCAACGGCGGGCCGCCCTACGCGGCCCAGTGGCTCGTCGGCGGCGCCGGCTACAAGGGCCCCTACCAGGGCAAGGAACTCGGCTCCATCCGGACGCCGGACAAGTACACGATCGTCTTCCACCTGAACCAGCCGGTGGCCGACTTCAACGAGACCACCGCGATGACCGGATGGGCCGCCGTGCCCAAGGCCCACGACACCGGCTCGACGTACGACACCAAGGTCTGGTCCGACGGCCCGTACATGATCAAGTCGTACACGAAGAACAAGGAACTCGTCCTCACCCGGAACCCGCACTGGTCCCGGTCGACCGATCCGATACGGCAGCAGAACGTCGACGAGATGGATGTGCGGTTCGGGCAGGACGAGTCGGCCATCGACCAGCAGATCAAGGCCGACGCCGGGACGGCCCGGACGTCGATCCAGCAGTGGCCGATCGCCGGCTCCGACCTGGCCCAGCTCGCCAACGACCCCGCGCTGAAGAGCCGTTACTACAAGATCCCGGCGCCCGGCATCAACTACCTGGCCATCAACACCACCCGCGTGAAGGATCTGAGGGTCCGTCAGGCGATCGAGTACGCCATCGACAAGACCACGGTCCGCGGTGCCTTCGGCGGTTCGGCCTACGGCGACTACGCCACGACGATGCTGAGCCCCGGCATCGGCGGCTACCGGAGGTTCAACCTGTACGGCTCGAACCCGGCCGGCAACCTCGCCAAGGCCAAGGAGCTGATGCGGCAGGCCGGCAACCCCGGGCCCACCCTGTCGATCGCCGTGGAGAACACGCCCACCCAGGAACACTTCGCCGACGCGGTGAAGACCGCGCTGGAGCGCATCGGCATCCACGTCAACATCTCCCCGATCGACGCGGCCAGTTACTTCAGCACCGTCAACAACACCAAGAACCAGTACGACCTCACCTGGGGCGACTGGATCGCCGACTGGCCCAACGCCTCCACGGTGCTGCCCACGCTCTTCGACGGCCGGCTGATCAGGAAGAACCCGCAGGCCAACCAGGACCTGTCCTACCTGAACGACCCGAAGGTCAACGCCCTCATCGACAAGGCCGCCACGATGACCGACGTCGCACAGCGCAACGCCGCCTACGGGCGGATGGACCAGCAGATCCTGAAGGACGCCGCCGTGGTCCCGCTGATGTACATGAACTTCAGCGACATGTCCGGCTCCGCGGTCGGCGGAGTCGTCCCCGACACGATCCTGGCCGAGCCGAGCCTGGTCCACGTCTACGTCAAGCACTGACGGACGCCCTCCCTCCCACCCCCGCCGGCGGCACCGGCCGCCGGCGGGCCTCCCCCTCACGGCAGGTTCCGGCACCCCATGTTTCGTTACCTCATCAGACGCCTCCTGGCAGCGGCCCTGATCATGCTGGTGATCACCACGATCACCTTCTTCATCTTCTTCGCGCTGCCGTCCGACCCCGCCCTCCTCGCCTGCGGGAAGACCTGCTCCCCCTCCCGCCTCGCGGAGATCAAGCACGCGCTGGGCCTGGACCGGAGCTACCTGACGCAGTACTGGGAATTCTTCAAGGGGCTCTTCGTCGGCCGCGACTTCGGCGACCAGAGCGTCCTCATCCACTGCGCGGCGCCCTGCCTCGGCGTCTCCTTCCAGACCGACACCCCCGTCCTGACCACCCTGCTGTCGGACTTCCCCGCGGACCTCTCCCTCGGGCTCGGCGCCGCCGTGGCGTTCCTGGTCCTCGGCGTCGGCCTCGGCACCGTCGCGGCGGTGCGCCGGGGCAGGGCCGCCGACAAGGCGGCCGTCGGACTGGCCCTGTTCGGCGTGTCGGTGCAGATCTACTTCATCGGCCTGCTCCTGCTGTACCTCTTCGTCGACAGGTTCCAGATCCTGCCGACGTCCGGCTACACCCCGATCACCGAGGACCCGGCCGGCTGGTTCCAGGGACTGATCCTGCCGTGGACCACCCTGGTCATCGTCTACCTCGCGATGTACACCCGGCTCACCCGCTCCTCCATGCTGGAGGTCTTCGCCGAGGACTACATGCGTACCGCCCGCGCCAAGGGCCTGCCCGCCGCCACCGTCGTCCTCAAGCACGGACTGCGGGCCGCCATCACCCCGATCATCACCATCTTCGGCATGGACGTCGGCTCCCTGATCGGCGGCTCCGCGGTCATCACCGAGTCCGTGTTCGGCATCAACGGCATCGGCAAGCTCGCGGTCGACTCCGTGCAGAACTCCGACCTGCCGGTCATCCTCGGCACCACGCTCTTCGCCGCCACGTTCGTCGTCCTCGCCAACGTCGTCGTCGACCTGGTGTACGGCCTCGTCGACCCGCGCGTGCGTCTCGCCTGAGCCCCTCTCCGCACCTTAGGAACACCCGTGTCCGTTCAGACCTCACCGCACCCCGCGGACCTCGCGCCCGCCCCCGCACCCTTCCTCGACGTTCGCGACCTCAGGGTGCACTTCCCCACCGAGGACGGCCTCGTCAGGTCCGTCGACGGCGTCTCCTTCACGCTGGACAAGGGCCGCACCCTCGGCATCGTCGGCGAGTCCGGCTCCGGCAAGTCGGTGACCTCACTCGCCCTGCTCGGACTGCACAAGGGCACCCGCGCCCGGGTCGGCGGCGAGATCTGGCTGGAGGGCAGGGAACTCGTCTCCCTGCCCGAGGCCGAGATGCGCGCCCTGCGCGGCCGCACCGTCTCCATGATCTTCCAGGACCCGCTCTCCGCGCTGCACCCCTTCTTCAGCGTCGGCTCCCAGATCGCCGAGGCCTACCGCGTCCACCACGACGTCACCAGGAAGGAGGCCAGGGACCGCGCGGTGGAGATGCTGAAGCGGGTCGGCATCCCGCAGCCCGAACGCCGCGCCCGGGACTACCCGCACCAGTTCTCCGGCGGCATGCGCCAGCGCGCCATGATCGCCATGTCCCTGGTCTGCGACCCCGCCCTGCTCATCGCCGACGAGCCCACCACCGCCCTGGACGTCACCGTCCAGGCGCAGATCCTCGACCTCATCGGCGATCTCCAGGAGGAGTTCGGCTCCGCCGTCGTCATCATCACCCACGACCTCGGCGTGGTCTCCGACGTCGCCGACGACATCCTGGTCATGTACGGCGGCCGCCGCATCGAGTACGGCACCACCCGCGAGGTGCTCAAGGATCCCCAGCACCCCTACACCTGGGGTCTGTTGCGGTCCATGCCGCACCTCACGGGCGACGTCGGCGAACGCCTCGACCCGATCCCCGGCACCCCGCCGAGCCTGATCGACCTGCCCGGCGGCTGCGCCTTCCACCCCCGCTGCACCCACAAGGGCCGCGTCCCCGACGGACGGTGCACCCGGGAGCGGCCCGAGCTGCGCCTCCTCGCCGGCAGCGCGCGGCACCTCGCCGCCTGCCACCTCACCGACGCGGCCAAACGGGAGATCCGCGGCGGCGGGACCGGCCCGGACGGCGACGCCGCGACCACCCGGACCGCACCGTGACGGCGGCGGACGAAAGGGAGCAAGCCATGAGCACCACCCAGCCCGTGACCGGGCCGGACACCGAACGCCGCATGGGTGAAAGCCTGCTGGAGGTACGCGGACTGCAGAAGCACTTCCCGCTGCGGCAGGGCATCGTCTTCCAGCGGCAGATCGGGGCCGTCCGCGCCGTCGACGGCATCGACTTCTCGGTCGGCCCCGGCGAGTCGCTCGGCCTGGTCGGCGAGTCCGGCTGCGGCAAGTCCACCACGGGACGCCTCGTCACCCGCCTGCTCGAACCCACCGGCGGCTCCGTCGTGTTCGACGGCGAGGACATCACCCACCGGCCGCCCGGACGCCTGCGGGAGGCCCGCCGCAACCTCCAGATGATCTTCCAGGACCCGTACTCCTCGCTGAATCCCCGGCACACCGTCGGCACCATCGTCGAGACACCGATGCGGCTCAACGGCATCAACCCGCCCCAGGGCCACAAGAAGCGCGCCCAGGAACTCCTGGAGACGGTCGGTCTCAACCCCGAGCACTACAACCGCTACCCCGACGAGTTCTCCGGCGGCCAGCGCCAGCGCATCGGCATCGCCCGGGCCCTCGCCCTGCGCCCCAGACTGATCGTCGCCGACGAGCCCGTCTCCGCCCTGGACGTCTCCATCCAGGCCCAGGTCGTCAACCTGCTCCAGGACCTGCAGCGGGAGTTCGGCATCGCCTTCGTCTTCATCGCCCACGACCTCGCCGTCGTACGGCACTTCTCCGAACGCGTCGCCGTGATGTACCTCGGCAGGATCGTCGAGGTCGCCGACCGGGAGTCCCTCTACACCCGTCCCCGGCACCCCTACACCCACGCCCTGCTGTCCGCCGTCCCCGACGCCGACCCGGACGCCACCGAGCGGCGCGAGCGCATCCGGCTGGCCGGGGACGTGCCCTCACCCGTCGACCCGCCCTCCGGCTGCCGCTTCCGCACCCGCTGCTGGAAGGCCCGGGACACCTGCGCCACCGAGACACCGCCCCTGGTGCGCGTGGCGGGCAGCCCCGCCGGCCATCTCACCGCCTGTCACTTCCCCGAGGAACCGACGGTCGCGGCCCGTGCGCAGGACATCGTCCTGGACCCGGCGCTCGGATAGCCGCGGCTCAGCTCCGGGCCGCCGTCCGCAGCGCGCGGGACGCCCGGGCCGTCACCGGCTCCCCGTGCCCGAAGCAGGCCACCTCCGCGCCGAGTTCGGCGAGCCGCCCGCACGCGGTGAGGACCTGGTCGCGGTCGAGGTTGAACACGCCGGGGATCACCGAGCCGTCCACGGGCGACACCGCGACCGTGTCACCCGTGAACAGCACGCCGTGGAGGGGGAGATGCAGCGCGATGCTGCCGTGCGTGTGCCCGGGCACGTGCACGACGTGCGCCCCGCCGCCGAGGTCGAGCACCTCGTCGCCGGCCAGCTCAGTGACCTCGGCCGGCCGGGCGAACCCACCCTCCGGCAGGAGCCGCACGGCCCGCTCGTGCAGCGGCTGCTCCCAGTCCTCGAACACGGGCTCCGGGCCGCGCGCCGGACCCCGTACGAACGGCGCGTCCAGCCGGTGCGCCAGGACCTCCGCACCGCTGAGCGCGGCGAACTCGCCCGCCCCGCCCACGTGGTCCTCGTGGAAGTGCGTGAGCACGATCCGCCGTACGGCCCGCGGATCGGAGCCGAGCGCGCTCAGCACTCCGGCGATCAGCGCCCCGGAGCCCGCCGGGCCGGCGTCGATCAGCGTCCACTCGTCCCCGTCGCGCCAGAGATAGGCCAGGCCGACGGCGAAACGCAGCAGACGCAGGCGGGGGAGCAGCTCGATGACGTCCATGGGACGACCGTAGAGAAGGCCCTCGTCCGCGGACGAGGGCCTTCTGCCGAGGGCAGAGCCGTCAGCTCGCCGCGTAGTTGCGCAGGAACAGCGCCTCCGCCACCGACAGCCGCTCCAGCTCCTCGGGCGACACGCTCTCGTTCACCGCGTGGATCTGCGCCTCCGGCTCGCTCAGCCCGATCAGCAGGATCTCCGCCCGCGGATAGAGGGCCGCGAGCGTGTTGCACAGCGGGATGGAACCGCCCTGACCGGCGTACTGCATCTCCTGCCCCGGGTACGCCACGGCCATCGCGTCGGCCATCGCCTGGTAGGCCGGGCTGGTGGTGTCGGCCCGGAAGGCCTGGCCCTGGCCGATCTGCTCGGTGCGCACCCGCGCACCCCACGGCGTGTGCGCCTCCAGGTGCGCCTGGAGCAGCTTGGTCGCCTCGGCCGCGTCCACGCCCGGCGGCACCCGCAGGCTGACCAGCGCCCGGGCGCTCGCCTGCACCGACGGTGTGGCGCCGACCACGGGCGGGCAGTCGATGCCGAGCACCGTCACGGCCGGCCGCGCCCAGATGCGGTCGGCGACCGTGCCCGACCCGATCAGCTCCACGCCGTCCAGCACCTTGGCGTCCTGCCGGAACTGCTCCTCCGCGTACTGCAGCCCGTCCCAGGACGCGTCCGAGGCCAGCCCGTCGACCGTCGTCGAGCCGTCCTCGGCGCGCAGCGAGTCCAGCGCGCGGATCAGCGCGGCCAGCGCGTCGGGCGCGGCCCCGCCGAACTGGCCCGAGTGCAGGTTGCCCGCGAGGGTGTCGACGCTCACCCGCACCAGCGTCATGCCCCGCAGGGTGGAGGTGACGGTCGGCAGGCCGACCCGGAAGTTGCCCGCATCGCCGATGACGATCGTGTCGGCCTCCAGCAGTTCCGGGTGCTCCTCGGCGTACCGCTCCAGGCCGCCCGTGCCCATCTCCTCCGAGCCCTCGGCGATGACCTTCACGTGGACCGGGACGCCGCCGTTCGCCTTCAGCGCGCGCAGCGCCAGCAGGTGCATGATCACACCGCCCTTGCAGTCGGCGGCGCCCCGCCCGTACCAGCGTCCGTCCCGCTCGGTCAGTTCGAACGGCGGGGTCGTCCAGCCGGCCTCGTCCAGTGGCGGCTGCACGTCGTAGTGCGCGTAGAGCAGGACGGTCTTCGCTCCGGCCGGGCCGGGCAGATAGCCGTAGACCGACTGCGTGCCGTCCGGGGTGTCGAGCAGCGCCACGTCCTGGAAGCCCTCGGCGCCGAGCGCGTCCGCGATCCAGCGCGCCGCGCCCTCGCTCTCGCTGCGCGGGAACTGCTCGAAGTCCGCCACCGACCGGAAGGCCACCAGTTCGGCGAGCTCCTGCTGCGCCCTGGGCATCAGCGAGGCGACGGTCCCGGCGACCGGATGCGACGACATGGGCACGCTCCTTGTGGGTGCGACGTTGTAGCGGTGAGTGCTGTAGATCCTCCCACAGCGGTCTGTGACCAGGTCGGCCGTAGGATGCGGGAGACAGCAGCAGCGGGCGGCTTGATCGGGAGCAGTAGACCATCGTGAGCAGCGAGAACTCTTCGGCGGACGACGTGCGGCAGGTGTGGGACGTCGTCGTGGTGGGCGCGGGACCCGCGGGCGCTTCGGCCGCGTACGCGGCGGCGGTCGCCGGGAGACGCGTGCTGTTGCTGGAGAAGGCCGAGCTGCCGCGCTACAAGACGTGCGGCGGCGGCATCATCGGCCCCTCACGCGACTCGCTGCCGCCCGGCTTCGAGCTGCCGCTCAAGGACCGGGTGCACGCGGTGACGTTCTCGAACAACGGCCGCTTCACGCGCACCCGGCGCTCCCGGCAGATGCTGTTCGGGCTGATCAACCGGCCCGAGTTCGACCAGCAGCTCGTCGAGCACGCCCAGAAGGCCGGCGCCGAGCTGCGGACGGGCGTCACGGTCCAGCGGGTCGAGCAGCACGGCTCGGCGGTGCCGGACCGGCGCACGGTCGCGGTCGTGCTGCAGGGCGGCGAGGTCGTGCTGGCGCGCGCCGTGGTCGGGGCGGACGGCAGCGCCAGCCGCATAGGGGCGCACGTCGGGGTCAAGGTCGAGCAGGTGGATCTCGGTCTGGAGGCGGAGATCCCGGTGCCGGAGACCGTCGCCGAGGACTGGAAGGGGCGGGTGCTCATCGACTGGGGCCCGATGCCCGGCAGTTACGGCTGGGTCTTCCCCAAGGGCGACACGCTGACGGTCGGGGTCATCTCGGCGCGCGGCGAGGGAGCCGCGACCAAGCGGTACCTGGAGGAGTTCATCGGGCGCCTCGGCCTCGCCGGGTTCGAACCGAGCATCTCCTCCGGGCATCTGACCCGCTGCCGGGCCGACGACTCGCCGCTCTCGCGCGGCCGGGTGCTGGTGTGCGGTGACGCGGCCGGGCTGCTGGAGCCGTGGACCCGCGAAGGCATCTCCTTCGCGCTGCGCTCCGGCCGCCTGGCGGGGGAGTGGGCGGTGCGCATCGCCGAGGCGCACGACGCCGTCGACACGCGCCGCCAGGCCTTGAACTACGCCTTCGCGGTCAAGGCCGGGCTCGGGGTCGAGATGAGCGTCGGCAAGCGGCTGCTGACGGTGTTCGAGCGCCGTCCCGGGCTGTTCCACGCGGTCCTGACGGGTTTCCGCCCGGCCTGGAAGGCGTTCAAGGAGATCACCCAGGGGTCGACGACCCTGGGCGAGATCGTCCGCACGCATCCGCTGGCCCAGCGGGCGCTGACCGCGATGGACCGCCGTCCGGCGGCGGGCGGCGAGGTCAGCGCGCCGGAGTGATCTCGAAGACCGGGTGGTCGGGGGCGATGCGGCGCAGCTCCGCCTCCGGGGAGTCGGGGCCGACGCCGTTGAAGAAGACCCCGACCTCCGCCTTCCAGCGCTTGAGGTAGGCGCGCAGGATCGGCGCCTTGTCGGCGTCGGGCACCTCGGTGGCGGTGAACGGGTCGACGTTCCTGCCGAGGTGCAGCTCACCGCCGCCCGCCGCACGCATGTTGTGGGTCCACTGGACGTGTCCGCGCGGGGCGACGAGGTACCGCCGGCCGTCCAGGGTCAGCACGTTGACCGGGGTGGTGCGCCACTGGCCGCTCTTGCGTCCGCGGACGGCGAGGACCCGGGAGCCCCAGACGCTGATGCCGCGCCGGGTCAGCCAGGCGACCAGGCGGTTGAGCACGTGGACGGTGAACCAGCCGGGCTTCTTGACGTGTGCGGACATGGGTCCCCCAGGGTGTGTGACGGAGCGGTGCGGTCGCGGTGCCCGCGGGTGAGCGGGGTTGCGGCTGAGTGCGGCTTTCGCGGTACGGCCGTGAGCGCCGCTCTCGTTTGTGAGCACTGCTCTCGCCCGTGGTGTGGTCAGTCTGCCCGAGATCGGTGCTCCGGAGCAAGAGCAGTGCTCTCATTTGTGCGCACCGTTCTCGTTTTCGGTCACTGTTTCGTTTGCGGGCGCCGCTCTCGTTTGTGTGCACCGCTCTTGTTTGAGCGCACTGCTCTGGTTTGTGTGCACCGCTCTCCTTTCATGGCACACTCCCCGCATGAGCACCGCACACGGCGCCCGAGCCCGGGCCAGGTTGGAAGTCACCGCGGCCATCAAGGACGAGGCGCGCAGACAGCTCGCGGCCGAAGGCGCCGCCCGGCTCTCCCTGCGGGCCGTGGCCCGGGAGCTCGGCATGGTCTCCTCCGCGCTGTACCGCTACTTCCCCAGCCGCGACGACCTGCTGACCGCTCTCATCATCGACGCCTACGACTCCCTCGGCGAGCGGGCCGAGGCGGGGCACCGGGCCGTCGCCGGTGCCGGACCCGCGCAGCGGTGGACCGCCGTGTGCGAGGCGGTGCGGGAGTGGGCCCTCGCCCACCCCCACGAGTACGCGCTCATCTACGGCTCTCCCGTCCCCGGCTACACCGCGCCCCAGGCCACCGTCCCGGCTGCCGCCCGCGTCGGCCTGCTGCTCATCGGCATCGCCCGCGACGCCCACCGCGGTCTGGGTCTGGCCCGCCCCTCCCTGCCGGCCGAGCTGCGCCCGGAGGCCGAGCGCATGGCCGCCGACCTCGCCCCGGACCTCCCGCCCGAGACGGTGACGGCCCTCGTCGCGGCCTGGGCGCAGCTGTACGGGCTGGTCGGGTTCGAGGTCTTCGGCCAGTTCAACCGGCTGGTGGAGAACCGGGAGGCCTTCTTCCGGCAGGCGGCGGGACAACTCGCCCAGGGGGTGGGGCTGGTGTATCCGCAGCGGGGGCCGGCTTCTTAGCGCCTGAGGCCTCCGCCCCTCCGGCACCCCGCCCCTCCGGCACCCCGCCCTTCCGGCACCCCGCCCTTCCGGCACCCCGCCCTTCCGGCGGCCCGCCGGCCGCCGTTTCGGCGCGCCGCCCCACCGTCGAGGTGCCGAGTGTCTCCAGGCGCCGCCTACTCCCCCCGAAGTACGCCTGATCACCACACCCGGAGGACGCCCCGGCGGGAAGGGGGCGTCTAGCGTGGCCGGTATGGACGAGCAGCGTGCGCGGGGCGGTCCGCCGCGGTGGTGGCGGCACGGGCCTCCCTGGTGGGACCGGCCGGTGGACGCGGAGCGCGCACCCCGGTGGCCCTGGCGGTCCACCGCCGCTGTCACCGTCTTCGTCCTGGCCGGCTCGCACTTCGCGGCGCACGGGCAGCAGGGCGAACGGGCCGCCCTCGATCCCTTCGCACGGGTGCTGCTGGTGCTGGCCGCGGGCCTGCTGCTGTGGCGCAAGCGGTACCCGGTGGCCGTGGTGTTCGGCACGGCCGGTGCCGTCCTGGTCTACCTCGGGGCCGGCTATCCGTACGGGCCGGTGCTCCTCACCGTCGCGCTCGCGTGCTTCAGCGCGATCCTCGCCGGCCACCGCCGGGCGGCCTGGGCGGCGATGGGGACGCTGTGGGCCGGGCACGTGCTGGTGGCGCACTGGCTGTACCAGTGGCTGCCGCCGTCGGGGGACTCCGCCGCCTCCTGGGGCGCGGAGGTCGTCGTGGCGACGTGGGTGGTGGCGATCACGGCGGTGTCGGAGTTGTTCCGGGTGCGGCGGGAGCAGTGGGCCCGCGAGCGGGCCGAGCGCGCCGCGGCCGCCCGGCGGCGGGCCGACGAGGAGCGGCTGCGGATCGCCCGGGAGCTGCACGACGTGCTGGCGCACAGCATCTCCGTCATCAACGTGCAGGCGGGTGTCGGCCTCGCGCTCCTGGACAGCGACCCGGAGCAGGCCCGCTCGGCGCTCACCACGATCAAGGCCAAGAGCAAGGAGGCGCTCGGCGAGGTGCGCCAGGTGCTCGACACGCTGCGCGCGCCCGGTGCCGCGCCGCGGGCCCCGGCGCCCGGCCTCGACCGGCTGCCCGAGCTGGTGGAGCAGGCGGCGAGCGCGGGCCTCACGGTCGAGGTCGAGGGGGCACCGCCGCACCTCGCGCCCGGCACCGACCTCGCCGCGTTCCGGATCCTGCAGGAGGCCCTGACGAACGTCGTACGGCACTCCGGCTCGCGGTGCGCGCGGGTGCGCCTGACGCACGACGCGGACGTGCTGCGCCTGCGCGTGGACGACGACGGGCCCGCGACCGGCGCAGAGGCGGGCGGCGGCGGCAACGGGCTGGCCGGCATGCGGGAGCGGGCCGCCGCGCTGGGTGGCACCATCGAGGCGGGACCCCGCCCGGACGGCGGTTTCCGGGTGCTCGCCGTACTGCCCCTCAGGGCTTCCGCCGGCCGCTGAGCCGCATCTCCCACCACGTCATCGCCCACCACGTCAGGAGGACGACGGTGATCCGCGTACTGCTCGCCGACGACCAGTCACTGGTCAGGGCCGGGTTCCGGGCGCTGCTCGACGCGCAGCCCGACATCGAGGCGGTCGCGGAGGCGGCCGACGGCGAGGAGGCCGTGCGGCTCGTCCGTGAACGGCGGCCGGACGTGGTCCTGATGGACATCCGCATGCCCGTGCTCGACGGCCTGGCCGCCACCCGGCGGGTCACCGGGGACCCGGACCTGCGGGACGTGAAGGTCGTCATGCTCACCACCTTCGAGCTCGACGAGTACGTCTTCGAGGCGATCCGCTGTGGCGCCTCGGGCTTCCTGGTCAAGGACACCGAGCCGGACGAACTCCTGCGCGCCGTGCGGGCAGTGGTCGCGGGGGACGCGTTGCTCTCGCCGGGGGTGACGCGGCGGCTGATCGCCGAGTTCGCGGCCCGCTCCAAGGAGCCCGCGGCGGCCGACGCCCTGGGCCGGCTCACCGAGCGGGAGCGTGAGGTGATGGCCCTGGTCGGGATCGGCCTGACCAACGAGGAGATCGCCCGCCGCCTGGTCGTCAGCCCGCTCACCGCCAAGACCCACGTCAGCCGCACGATGGTGAAGCTCGGCGCCCGCGACCGGGCCCAACTGGTCGTGCTCGCCTACGAGTCCGGGCTCGTGCGGCCGGGCTGGCTGGGCTGACCCGCCGTGCGGAACCGCAGCAGCACACTCACGACCCGGGCGCCGAAAAGGAGGGGCGCGAGCACGATCCCGGCGTTCACCAGCAGCGTCTCCGCCGTGTCCGGGAGGTCGAACAGGAGGGCGGGCCCGGCCACGGCGCCGAAGACCACGGCCGCGGCGAAGGCGGCGCTGCACAGCGCGTATCCGATCTCGACGGTGATCGCGTCCCGCTCGGCCTGACTGCGCCGCCCCCCATGACCGGTCATGCCGCGAGTCAAACAGCTGTGTGCCCGGCGGGCAAGGCAGCCCGCCGGGCACACGCAGAGGCGGTCCCCCTAGTCGCGTACGGCGACGCGCTCCGCCTCCTTCGGGGTGGACACGGCCGGGGTGGACACGGCGACCACGACGGACGGCCGGTTCCGGCGGGTCCACAGGCCGGTGAGGGTGATCAGCAGGCCGGCGAGGGCGATGAGTGTGACGACCACCAGGCCGGGCCGGTAGCTGTCGAGGACGGCCTGCGGGGAGGCGCCGCCGCCCTCGGGGGAGTTCGCGGTCACCACCGCCGTCACCGCGGCCAGGAAGATCGCGCCGCCCACCTGGACCGAGGTGTTGAGCAGCCCGGAGACCATGCCCTGCTCGTGGTCGTCGACGCCGTTGGTGGCCTGGATGTTGAGCGAGGGGAACACCAGGGCGCAGGCAGCGCCGATGAGCAGCATGCTCGGCAGGATCACCGCGGCGTACACCGGGTCCAGGTCGACGCGCAGGAACAGCGCGTAGCCGACGACCATGAGCGCGAAGCCCGCCGCGATCAGCCGCTGGGTGCCGAACCGGTCGACGATCGAGCCGACCTTCGTCGAGGACGCCGCCACCAGCGCGCCCGCGGGCAGGAAGGCGAGCGCGGTGTGCAGCGCCGACCAGCCGAGCAGGGACTGCATGTAGAGCGTCGCGAGGAACTGGAAGCCGACGTAGGAGCCGAAGAAGGTCATGGCGCCGAGCTGGGCGCGGATCTGGCTGCCGGAGCGCAGCACGCCGAGCCGGATCAGGGGACCGGGCGAGCGCCGCTCGACCAGGACGAACGCGGTCAGCAGCACGGCCACGGCGAGGAAGGACAGCAGCGTGCGGGCCGACGCCCAGCCCGTCTCGGGTGCCTGCACGACGGTGAAGACCAGCAGCAGCATCGACGCGGTGCCGAGGACGGCGCCGGGGATGTCGTAGCCGTTGTGGTCCTTCTCGCGTGCGCTGCGCGGCAGCAGCTTGAGGCCGGCGACGAGCGCGATCAGGGCGATGGGCGCGGGCAGCAGCATGGTGAGGCGCCAACTGGCCTCGGTGAGCAGGCCGGACAGGACCAGGCCCATGGAGAAGCCGGTGGCCGCGCAGGTGGTGTAGATGGCCAGCGCCCGGTTGCGCAGCGGACCCTCGGGGAACGTCGTGGTGATGATCGACAGGCCCGCCGGGGCGGTGAAGGCCGCGCTCAGGCCCTTGATGAAGCGGCTGGCGATGAGCAGCGGGCCGGAGTCGACGAGACCGCCGAGCAGCGAGGCCAGCGCGAAGACGCCCAGGGCCACCAGGAAGACCTGGCGCCGGCCCAGCAGGTCGGCGGTGCGTCCGCCGAGGAGCAGCAGGCCGCCGTAGCCGAGGATGTAGCCGCTGACGATCCACTGCAGCGAGGAGGTCGACAGACCGAGGTCGGCGCCGATGGACGGCAGCGCGACGCCGACCATCGACACGTCCAGCGCGTCGAGGAACATCGCGGCGCAGAGCACCAGGAGGGTGCCCCAGAGCCTGGGGGTCCAACGCCCGCCGGACGGAGGGGTGGTGAGCGGAGAGGTCATGCCGGAGACACTACATGCGCATGCATGAGATGCAAGCGCATTTAATTCAGGTGCAACAATTCGGGCTCTCTGTTACGGTGCCGCGCATGGCGGCGGAACAGGCCGGACGGGCCGGACAGGAACTCGTGGGACGGTGGCGGGACATCCTGGCGCTGCACGCGCGCACCCAGGGCGAACTCGACCGCGCGCTGCACGGCCACGGCCTGGGCGCCAGCGACTTCGAGGTGCTGGACGTCCTCGCCCGCCGCCGGACGCCGAAAGGGACTCCCGCCTACCGCGTGCAGGAGATCGCCGAGCGGGTCCACCTGAGCCAGAGCGCCCTCTCGCGGCTGATCGCCCGCCTGGAGAGGGACGGGCTCGTCGAGCGCTGCATGTGCCCCGAGGACCGGCGGGGCGTACGGGTCTCCCTCACGGCCGCGGGGCGCGCGCTGCACGGCGAGGTGCTGCCCGTACAGCGCGCGGTGCTGGAGCGGATGCTGGCGGACGGCTGATCCGCGATGCCCGGCGGCGGGCAGGCGGCCACCGTGGAGACGGGGCGCTTCAGATCGCCGACGTCCGGTGCCACAGATCGGCGAGCGCCCGGTCGCCCGTGACCGACGGCAGGGGAGCCCGGTTCCACAGGGCCAGGTACAACTCCCCGGCGGGTCCGGACAGTTCGCACTCGGCCTCCCCGGACGCGCCCCGCTCGGTGACGGGCGGCTCCGGGGACAGCCGTACGGTCCACACCGCGTCGGTGTCGTCCGTGCGCACGCGCAGGACTCGCGGCCCGGGGGTGCGCACCCGGCTGCGCGCACGGGCATGGAAGCCGCGCAGCAGTTCGTCGATGCCGTCCGTCGCGAACTCCGGGGTGACGGCGGTCTGTTCGCCGCCGCGCGCCGACTCCGCGTCGAACCGGTGCACGGCCGTCTCGTGGGCCTGCCGCCGCGTCCAGAAGGCCAGCGGCGACGGCGCGGGCAGGAAGGCCCAGCACTCCAGGTCGGGTGCGGCGGCGGCCAGGGCGTCGACGAGACGGGCGTGGGCGTCG
This sequence comes from Streptomyces sp. DT190, assembly GCF_049846985.1. Lineage (NCBI taxonomy): Bacteria > Bacillati > Actinomycetota > Actinomycetes > Kitasatosporales > Streptomycetaceae > Streptomyces > Streptomyces sp. DT190. Next base: position 281,750 of record NZ_JBNCNM010000008.1, read on the forward strand.
CGGTACCAGGCCACCAGCTCCGCCCCGTCGATGCCGGTGGGTTCGGTCAGGGGGCGGCGCTCGGTGTGCCGCTCGGTGATGTACGAAGCGGCCCAGCGATGCACCGCCCCCGTGTGCCGCAGCAGGTCGCTCACCTGCCACCGCGGGCAGGTCGGCACCTTCGCGTCCGTGCCGGCCTGCTCGGCGGCCGCGGCCAGCAGCATGCCCTCGGTCTGCAGCGCTCGTAGGAACTCGGCGGTCTCCATGGCGCCGAGTCTGCCGTACGGGGTGCGCGCCCCGCGCCGGGTTTTACGGCAGCGGCGTACCGCCCGTGGCGTTGACGATCTCGGCGGTGATGTACGACGCCTCCTGCGAGGCAAGGAAGACGTACGCCGGTGCCATCTCGGCGGGCTGCGCGGGCCGTCCGATGGGTGCCTGCTTGCCGAAGGACCGGGTGTCCGGCAGCGTCGCCGGGATCAGCGGCGTCCACACCGGACCCGGGGCCACGGCGTTGACGCGGACGCCCCGGTCGATCACCATCTGCGCCAGGCCCTGCGTGAACGTGACGATCGCGCCCTTGGTCATCGCGTAGTCCAGCAGGTGCGGACTGGGCTTGTAGGCCTGCACGGACGTGGAGTTGATGATGCTGCCGCCCTCCGGGATGTGCGGCAGGGCCAGCTTGCACAGCCAGAACATGCCGTACAGGTTCGTGCGCAGCACACGGTCGAACTGCTCGGTGGAGATCGCCTCGATGCCGTCGGGCTGCGACATCTGGTACGCCGCGTTGTTCACCAGGACGTCGATCCGGCCGAACTCGTCCACGGCGCGCTCGACCAGCGCGCGGCAGTTGTCCTCCTCGCGGATGTCGCAGGAGACGGCGACGGCACGCCGGCCGGCCTCCTCGACCAGCCGGGCGGTCTCGGCGGCGTCGTCCTTCTCGTCGTCGAGGTGGGTGAAGAGCACGTCGGCTCCCTCACGGGCGAACGCCAGGGCGACCGCCCGGCCGATCCCGGAGTCCCCGCCGGTGATCACGGCCTTGCGGCCCTCGAGCCGGCCGCTGCCCCGGTACGACTCCTCACCGTGGTCCGGGGGCGGGTCCATGGGCCCCGTCCAGCCCGGGTGCGGCTGGTCCTGGGAGGGAAACTCCGGGTTCGGGTGCTGCTCGCCGGGGTGCTGCTGTTCGGTCACGGGTCTTCCTCCTGGTGATGACGTACGGCCCGGTGATCACGTCGGGCGTGGCCCACGGGTACCCAGGATCACGGCGGTGCCGATCTCCGCGGCGGGGAAGACCCCGCCCCGGGCCGCCGTTCACCCGGACGGCGGTGTCCGGGTCATCCGCCGGCCCGGCGGGCGGCCGTCCCCACCAGCGCCCCGACCACCGCCGCCACCCCGGCCAGCAGCGCCACGCTGGTCAGCGCGGCCGGCAGCGTGAACCAGTCCGCCATGAAGCCGATGGCGGGAGGGCCGAGCAGCATGCCGCCGTAGCCCAGGGTGGAGGCCGTGGCGACGCCGCTCGGCCCGGCCAGGGCGCCGGCGCGCTCCACCGCCACGGGGAAGAGGTTCGCGAGGCCGACGCCCGTGACCGCGTAACCGAGCAGGGCCGCCCACAGGGAGGGGGCCAGGGAGCCGAGGAGCATGCCGGCCGCCGCGGTGGTGCCGCCGGCGACGACGGTCCGGGTCCGCCCCAGGCGTTCCAGAAGGGTCGTGCCGGTCAGCCGGCCCACCGTCATCGCCAGCGCGAAGCAGGAGTAGCCGGCGGCCGCGGCGCCCGCGGAAGCTCCCAGGTCCTGTTCCAGGTGCAGGGCGCCCCAGTCGGCCAGCGCGCCCTCGCCGTACGCGGTGCATCCGGCGATCAGGCCGAAGACGAGCACCAGGGCGCGGGTGCGGCCGTCCAGCCGGCGTGGCGCGTCGTCCTTCGGCCCCTCCCGCGCCCGCTCCGGCGGCGCCGGGGGTTCGGCCCGCAGCAGGATGGGGCCCACGGCGGCCGTCACGGCCAGCCCGACGGCCGTGAGCAGCAGCAGGTGCCGGGTGGGGGAGAGGGACCCCGCGACCAGGCCGCCCAGACCGGCGCCGACCATGCCGCCGAGACTGAACGCGGCGTGGAAGCTCGGCATGATCGGCCGCCGCAGCACGGCCACCAGCTCGACCGCGGCGCTGTTGAAGGCGACGTTGATCCCGCCGTACGCGGCGCCGAAGAGCAGCAGGACGAGTCCGAGCGCGAGGGCGGAGTGGGTGAGCGGGGGCAGGGCGACGCTGAGGGAGAGCAGGACCGCGCAGACGACGGTGACCCGGTGGTTGCCGTAGCGGCGGCACAGCCGCCCGGTGAGGGTCATCGTGACGACGGCTCCCGCGGAGACGCCCAGCAACGCGAGGCCCAGGGCGCTGGCGGAGGCGTTCGTCTGCTCCTTGATCGCGGGGATCCGGACGACCCAGCCGGCGAAGACGAACCCGTCCAGGGCGAAGAAGACGGTGAGGGCGGCCCGCAGGCGGGTGAGGGAGTTGCCGTCGCCCGGCACGGCACTGTGCGTTCGGGATTTGTTTATCTGCGGCACAAACTCAGGCTAGGTGGGTGCGGGGTCGAGGACAAGGTGCGAGGCTTGGACGGTACGCATCCGCCGAAGGAGCTCCGGAGGGCACGATGGGACGTGACGTGCCGGCCCTGGTGTTCACGCGGGAGGACCGCCGCCGGTACCGGGAGAAGATGCACACCGATCTCGAGGTGCTGGCGCACATGCTGCGCGAGTCCGGTTTCGAGAGCGAGCGTCCCCGGGTCGGGCTGGAGATCGAACTCAACCTCGTGGACGACCACGGGCTCCCGGCGATGCGGAACACCGACGTGCTGCGGGCGATCGCCGACCCGGCCTGGTCCAGCGAACTGGGCCGCTTCAACCTGGAGATCAACATCCCGCCGAGGGAGCTGACGACCGGCGGACCCGGCGACTGGGAGCGGGCCATCCGCGACGCCCTCAACCACGCCGAGGACCGCGCCTCCGCGGTGGGCGCCCACCTGATCATGGTGGGCATCCTGCCGACGCTCGGCGAGCCGGACGTCAGCGGGGCCGCCCTCTCCGGGGACCCCCGCTACCGGCTGCTCAACGAGCAGATCTTCGCGGCACGGGGCGAGGACCTGCGGATCAGGGTCGACGGCGTGGAGCGCCTGTCGACGTACGCCGACACCATCACCCCCGAGGCGGCCTGCACCAGCACCCAGTTCCACCTCCAGGTCGCCCCCCGGGAGTTCCCGCAGTACTGGAACGCCGCCCAGGCCATCGCGGGCGTGCAGATCGCCCTCGCGGCGAACTCGCCCTTCCTGTTCGGCAGGGAACTGTGGCGCGAGACCCGCATCCCCCTGTTCGAGCAGGCCACCGACACCCGCCCCGAGGAGATCAAGGCGCAGGGCGTCCGGCCCCGAGTGTGGTTCGGGGAGCGCTGGATCACCAGCGTCTTCGACCTCTTCGAGGAGAACGTCCGCTACTTCCCGGCCCTGCTGCCGCTGTGCGAGGACGAGGACCCGCAGCGGGAACTCGACAACGGCCGGGTCCCGCAGCTGGGCGAACTCACCCTGCACAACGGGACGATCTACCGCTGGAACCGCCCCATCTACGCGGTCACCGACAGCGGTCCGCACCTGCGCATCGAGAACCGGGTCCTGCCCGCCGGGCCCACGGTGGCCGACATCATCGCCAACGGCGCCTTCTACTACGGCCTGACCCGCGCCCTGGTCGACGAGGACCGGCCGGTGTGGACACGGATGTCCTTCTCGGTCGCCGAGGAGAACCTGCACACCGCGGCGCGGGACGGCATCGACGCCCGCCTGTACTGGCCCGGCGTGGGCGAAGTACCCGTCACGGAACTGGTGTTGCGCCGCCTGCTGCCCCTGGCCCACCGGGGCCTGGAACTGGCCGGCCTGGACGCCGCGTGGCGCGAACCGCTGCTGGGCATCATCGAGCAGCGCTGCGTCACCGCCCGCAACGGCGCGCTGTGGCAGGCGGAGATGGTGCACCACCTGGAGAAGGCCGGCCTCTCCGACCGGCGCGAGGCGCTGCGGCAGATGACCAGGACGTACATGGACTACATGCACATGAACGCGCCGGCGCACACCTGGCCGGTGGACTGACGGGCTCACGCGGTCCCGGCCGTGGACCGGCTCCGCCAGTCCGCGGCCGGCGTCAGCGGTACGGGCGGAGGCACCGCCGCGGACGTCGTCACCTCCACGCGCCGCCCCTCGGCCGCCGAGCGCAGCAGGGCGGTCATGGTCTCCAGGACGTGCAGGGCGACCTCACCGTTCGCGCGCTGCCCCCCGGCGGTGAGGAAGTCCAGCAGGCCGACGCCGCGTGCCCCGTCCTCGTAGCCCGCCGACACGGGCAGGGCGCGCCACCCGGTGTCGCCGAGGGCGTGCAGCCGGACCTCCCCGTCGAAGCGGTTCGGGTCCGGGACCGACAGGCTCGCCGTCTCACCGTGCACCTCGATCGGGGCCGCCGTGGTGGCCACCCCGTCGAAGCTCGTCGTCAGGGTCGTCAGCGTCCCGCCGGCGTGCTCCAGGACGCCCGAGACATGACTGTCCACCTCGACCGGGATGCGCTCGCCCGCGCGCGGCCCGGACCCGATGACGCGCTCGGCGCGCAGCCGGCCGGCCGCCCCGGTCACCGCCCGTACCGGGCCCAGCAGATGGACCAGGGACGAGAGGTAGTAGGGGCCCATGTCCAGCAGCGGGCCGCCGCCGGCCGTGTAGTAGAAGTCGGGGTGCGGGTGCCAGCGTTCGTGGCCGGGCGTGACCATCGCGGCCGAGGCGGACAGGGGCCGGCCGATGGTGCCCGCCGCCACGGCCGCCCGGGCCGTCTGGACTCCCGTGCCCAGCACGGTGTCCGGCGCGCAACCCACCCGGACGCCCGCGGCCGCGGCGGCCGCCATCACGGAACGGGCCTCCTCCAGGGTGGCCGCGAGCGGCTTCTCGCCGTAGACGTGCTTGCCGTGGGCGATCGCCCCGAGGGCTATCTCCGCGTGCGCCGCCGGTGTGGTGAGGTTGAGGACCGTGTCGACGTCCGGGCTGCTCAGCAACTCCTCGACCGTCAGCGCCTCGGCGCCGGGCAGGGCGGCGGCGACCGCGGCCGAGCGGGAGGCGTCGAGGTCGGCGACCGCGGTGACGCGCACGGCGGGATGGCCGGCCAGCGTGTCCAGATAGGCGCCCGAGATGACCCCGAGCCCTACGACGCCGACGCGGTGCGCGTCGCCCACAGCATGCCCCTTTCGATGATGGTCCGGACGGCGGGATGCCGCAGCACGTCGAGACTGTGCCCGGGGGTCGTCACCACGATCCGCCCGGCACCCCAGCGGCGCGTCCACACCGCAGGCGAGGTGACCGGCCGATGCCAGGGCTCCCACGCCCGGACCGGGTGCGTGGTGGTCGCCAGGACGTCGATGAGGTCGTCGTGCAGCACCCAGTACTGCTCGGTGCGCAGCTCGAAGTCGTCGATGCCCGCGGTGACCGGATGGGCGCGGCCGGCCTCGGTGAGGGCGATGGTGTGCGGCAGGAAGTTGTCCGCCGCCTCGCCCCGCCGCTCGCACGGTTCCTTGCCGGGGTGGGTGGCGAACTGGCCGCCGACCAGGTGGAGATAGTCGGCCGAGGCCCGGAACGAGTCGGCGATGCCGCCGTGCCAGCCGGTGAACCCGGTGCCGGCGACGACCGCCGCACTCAGTCCCGCCAGTTGCTCGGGCGTGATCTGCGACATCGTCACGCACTGCACGACGAGGTCGGTGCCGGCCAGCTCGGCGGTGTCGGCGTAGACGTCGGTCGATTCCTCGACCCGGACCCTGTATCCGTTGTCCCGCAGGAACGGCAGGAACAGCTCGGTCGCCTCGACCGGCTCGTGGCCTTCCCAACCGCCTCGGACAACCAGCGCTCTCTTCTGCGTCATCGTGATCTCACTATGCGCGGGGCGCCCCCGCTCCGAAAAGAGGGCAGAGTGTCACGAAAGTTTCGCGGGCACGGCCCGCGCGGAGACCTCCCAGCAGGCCCCGGTGAAACGGACCTCCGGACCCCGCACGAAGGGCTCGAACGCGGGCCGGACCGCGTCGACGACGCGCGCCCGGGTCTCCTCGTCCGCCTCGGGCAGGATCATGCCGAGCGGACCGAGCCGGGTGAAGTACCGGACGAGTTCCTTCTCGGGCAGGGTGCAGACCACGTCGACCGGCCGCAGGTCGATCCCGGCCCAGCCGCTCTCCGCGAGGATCCGGTGGACCCGCTCCGGGTCGGCGAAGGCGAACTGCCCCGGCTGGTCGGGCCGGCGCGGCGGAAGGTCCGGCACGAAGGGCGCGGCGGCGCGCTCGGCCGTCGTCATGAACGGGTTCTCCTCCGGGCCGCGCCACACCACGAGCCGCAGCGCCCCGCCGTCCTTGACGGCACCCCGGAGGTTGGTGAACGCCCGGACGGGATCGCTGAAGAACATCACGCCGAAGCGGGAGACGACGGCGTCGAAACCGGCCGGCTCGAACGGGTACTCCTGGGCGTCGCCCTGCACGAAGGACGCCGGCACGCCCTCCCGTTCCGCCCGTTCCCGGGCGGCGCCGATCATCGGCCCGGAGAGGTCGATGCCGACGCAGTGGCCGGCCCGCCGTGCGACGGCCCGGCTGACACCGCCCGTGCCGCACCCGACGTCGAGCACGCTGCCCGCCTGCTCCGCCGCCACGGCCTCGACGAGCAACTCCTCGAAGGGCCGGAACATCCCGTCCAGCACCTCCTGCAGATCCACCCAGGCGTGGCCGGCCGGGCCGTTCCAGCGGGCCGCCTGCTCGTCGTCGCTCCTGCGCGGGGTGTCCGTCATCGTCTCTCCTTGTGCTTGCCCTCGTCCGACGGGGATGACAGCGTTCTACTTCAAGTCGACTTGAGGTCAAGGCAATGACGGAGCTGGACATCGCCGAGGTGGCGCAGCGCGCGGGGGTGCCCGCCTCGACCCTGCGGTACTACGAGGAGAAGGGGCTGATCGCCTCCACCGGCCGGCGCGGCCTGCGCCGCCAGTACGATCCCGGCGTGCTGGAGCGGCTGGCGCTGATAGCGCTGGGCCGCACGGCGGGCTTCTCGCTCGACGAGATCGCCGGCATGTTCGCGCCGGACGGTCGGCCGCGCATCGACCGGCGGATGCTGACGGACAAGGCGGAGGAGCTGGACCGCAGGATCCGCGAACTGGGCGCGCTGCGCGACTCCCTGCGGCATGCCGCCGCCTGCCCGGCGCCCAGCCATCTGGAGTGCCCCACCTTCCGCCGGCTGCTGGACGAGGCGACGGCGCCCGGGCGGCGCGCGCCGGGCCGCTGACCGGCGGCACACCCCGCCGCCGTGCCGGCCGGGGCGGGTGACCCGCGTGTCCGGCCCTGCCCCCTCGTCCCCGAGCGCTCACCCGGCCCCACCCGGTAAAAACGTTCCACGTTATACTTGCGGCGCCCAGGGAAGGCCACCGTCGTGCCTGGTCGCACGGCCGCAACTGCGAGGGGGTGGACGCCATTCCGGCACGCCCCGCCCGCATCCAGGACGTCGCGGCAGCAGCGGGTGTCTCGGTCTCCACGGTGTCGAACGTGCTCAACCGGCCCGAGCGCGTCAACGCCCGGACCGCCGAGCGCGTCCGCGTCGCCGTCGCCGAACTCGACTACGTCCCGCACCCGGCAGCCGCCGGACTGCGCACCGGACGGGCCAGCGCGATCGGGCTGGTGCTGCCCGACGTCACCAACTCCTTCTACGCGCGCATCGCCCGGGGCGCGGCGGACGCGGCCTACGACCACGGCTACTCCCTGGTCCTGTGCCACAGCGGGGACGACCCGGAACGCGAGCAGGGCTACTTCAACATGCTCGCCGGGCAACGGGCGGTCGGCGTGGTCGTCGTGCCGCTCGGCGCCGACCCGGGCCGGCTGGCCCGGCTGCGCGAACGGGGCATCCCGCTCGTCCTGGCCGACCGCGCCATGCCCGACCGGGAGGGCTGCTCGGCCTCCGTCGACGACATCGCCGGCGGCCGCATCGCCGTACAGCACCTGCTCGACAGCGGGGCGCGCGACATCCTCGTCGTCAACGGCGAGCGCGGCATACGCCAGTGCGCCGACCGCTACCAGGGCGCCCGGCAGGCCGTGCGCAGCAGCCGTGCGGCGCGGCTGGACCAGGCCGTCGCCGAGCGGATGACCGTCGCCCACGGCACGGACATCGCCCGCGGCCTGAAGGAACTGCCCGACGGGGTGTTCTGCACCAACGACTTCCTCGCCGCCGGGGTGTGCAGGGGCCTGTCCGAACGGGGCGTGCGCATCCCCGAGGACGTCCAGGTGGTCGGCTACGGCGACCTCGACATCGCCGATTTCGGGGCGACCACCCTGACGACGGTCCGCCAGCCGGTCGAGGACCTCGGCCGGGCGGCCGTGGAGATGCTGCTCGACGAGATCGAGGCCCGGGCGGACCACGTCCACGAGACCCGCGTCTTCGCGCCGGACCTGGTGCTGCGCGAGTCGACCCGGCCGCCCGGCGACACGGCCTAGTCGGGGATCCGCAGGGCCACCGGACCGAACAGCCCCGACGACAGCTGGGACGCGAAGGCCCACTGTGTCGGTGTCGCCTCCGCGAGATACGGCGCCAGCGTCCCCCGTACGGTCACCTCCAGCCGTACCGTCCGCCCGGCCGCGCCGCGCAGCGGGAACCGGTACGGCGCGCAGAACGCCTCCCCGGCGAACTCCCCGTCCACCGCCACCTCCACACTGCCCCGCACCCGCCCCAGGTCGAGCACCGGATCGCCCCCCGGCGGCACCCGGAGCTCCCGCTCGTACGTCACGCCCCCGCTCCAGCTGCCCAGGCCCAGCTCCCGCCAGTCGCCCAGCGGCAGCGGCGCCGGTACGGTCCGCACCCGCACCGGCCCCCGCCAGGCGGAGCCGCCCCGCAGGAACGCCGTGGGCTCGGTGACCACCTCGACCAGGGTGGGCGCGGGCAGGGGTTCGCCGAGCGTGAGCCGGTCGCCCGCCAGGGCGGTCTCCTCGCCGTCCCCGACCCGCACGCGCGCGTGCAGCGCCGACGGCAGGTGGAGCGACACCGTTCCCGGCGGCACGGTGAACCGGAAGCGCTGCGGCGCCGCGTGGACGTCGTCGGAGGCCCGCGACGGCCAGACGGCACCGCCCGCGACCGGCCGGCCCGTGAGCCACGCGGTGCCGGGCAGTGGATGCGGCCGTACGGCGGCGTGGCAGTGCCGCAGTTCCCCGCGCCTGCGCTCGTCCTCCACGGTCCGGCCCCGCCAGCTCCCCGTCCGGGCTTCCCACCCGGCGCCGCCGACCAGGGCCGTCGTCTGCGCGCCCGACCCCGCCACCAGGTCGACGAAGACCGCGTCCCCGGTGGCGGTGACGACCTCCAGCGTGTGCTCGCCCGGCCCGAGCACCGGTGTGTGGCGGAAGAACATCGGTACGGCGCCCCAGTCCGCCTCGTAGTACTCCACCTTCTCCTGACGCGCCACCACGTCCCCGTCGATCAGCACCGTGACCGCCGACGCGGCCCCCACGACGAGCACGGCCGGGGCGTCTCCGGCCGGGACGCGCAGGCGCGCGCGGTAGGTCACCGGGCCGTCCGGCCGCACTCCGTCGGGCAGGCGCATGAACCGCGGCCGGCGACCGAGCCCGCCAGGATCGGACAGGCAGAAGAAGCTCCCGAGCGGTGTGCCGCCGGTCGCGGAGATCGTGGTCGGCCGGTCCTGGGCGCCGGAGAGCTCGTACTCCAGGACGTTCCGCTCGCGGACCACGGTGACCGGGGCGGAGGCCAGGTACCCGCCCTCCGTGGCCAGCGGTTCGCCGTTCCACCACACCCGTTTGACGGCCTCCGCGCCCACGTGCAGCTCGGCGGGCCCCCGCCGGCCGGTCTCCACGATCGCCCGGACCCGGGCCGCCGAATCGCCGCCCGGCACGGGCACCGCCACGAACTCCTCGTTCACCAGTCCCTTCGTGCCCAGCAGGCCGCCCTGCTCCGGTGCGCCGCGGCTCGCCGAGTACACGGCCGTGGACCAGCCCGACTCCGGTGGCGCCAGCGGAAGTTCACCGGCCAGGACCAGCTCCGCGCGCGCGGCGTCCAGCGGCTCGGGGGCCTCGCCGGCCGGCACCGGGGGCAGCACCCGGACGCGATGGCCGTAGGTGGCCCGGGTCCGCTCCCACCCCGCGCCCTCGGACCACTCCATGGTCCAGATCTGCGGCTCGTCCACGGACGTACCCGCGGGCAGCGCGAGGTCGCCCCAGGTGTTGTCCAGGGTGGGGACGAGCCTCCCGCGCCAGCCGCCCGACAGGTCGACGGCCCGCCCGGGCGACTGCCGCGCGTCCGGCACGGGCGTCTCGCTGCCCTCGCGCCAGACGAGCAGCACCGCGGGGGCACCTTCCAGCGGCACCTCCACGACCGAGACGGCGCGGCCGCCGCGGCCCTCGCCGCCGCCCTCGCCGTTGCCGTGTTCGCTGCAGTTGCCGTTGCCGTTGCCGTTGCCGTTGCCGTTGCCGTTGCCGTTGCCGCTGCCGTCGCCGTCGTCGGAGACCGTGACGCGCGCGGTGCGGCGGGAGCCGGTCGCCGGGTTCCACACCTCGGCCTCGGCGACCCGGGCGCGCACGGTCACGGCCGACGTGCGGGCGGCTGCCGGGGCGGGCCCGGGCCGCAGCGGGTGCGGGCCGATCTCCGGGAAGGCCGCCGTGACCAGGGCCACCCCCTCCTGCCCCCGCCGCCGTACCAGCAGCGGCACCTCACCCGTCGCGTACCCGGCCGCGTCGGCCACCGCCACCGCCGCGGCCTGCGGATCGGGCACCCGCTCCAGCCGGGGATGGGCGGACAGCGCGGCCACCACGGAGTCGTCCCCGCACCGGCCCGCCGCCGTCCGGGGCGGGCGCCCCACGACCACGACCCGCCCGCCCGCGTCGAGCAGTCCGGTCAGCCGGCGCGCCGTCGCCTCCTCCAGCACGCTCGCCGACGGCAGCAGCACCACCCGGTACGCCAGGTCCCTGATCCGCAGGGCGCCGTCGCGGGTCTCGGCGCGCCGCACCGAGTCGTCGTCCACCACGTCGAAGGAGATCCCGTGCCGGTCCAGGGAACCGGCGTGCGGGGCCAGCCAGTTGTTCGTGCCGCACAGGTCCAGGTAGTGCCGCTGCGTCTCGTCGGCGGCGGCGTGGCCCGCGCCCAGCCGGCCGTCGCCGAAGTGCCGCACGGGCGCGTCCAGCGGCAGCAGCGCCTGCAGCGTGGCCGTGGGGTACAGCACCGCCACGTCGGCCGCGTAACCGCCCCACGACATGATCGAGCAGATCCGCGCCACGGCCCGGGAGAAGGCCGGGTACTGCGCCCAGTACGGCTGGCGCCAGTCGGTGGACGGCGGCGCCCACTCGAACCAGCCACCCGCGGTGCCGAAGTAGCTGGCGTGCGGGTTGTACAGGTTGGCGCCGCTGCGCAGGAACGGCAGCAGCCAGGCGTAGGTGTCCTCCAGCGTGCCGCCCCAGCCCGAGGAGTGGAACGCCTCGATCCACACCCGCTCGTGGCCGTAGAGGTGCGCCATGGAGGAGTGCACCTTGGCGTCGCCGTGGTGGTCGCTGCCCGCCGCGCCGTACCAGCGGTGGGTGCGGAAGTAGTCGGTGTAGAGCTGCGTCGACTGGGCCGGGTAGCCCGCGCGCGCCGGGTGGCTCTGGTCGCTGCCCAGCAGCAGGCCCCGCTGCCGGTGCCACTCGGCGAGCGGCCGGAACAGCGCCTCCTCGGTGAGTTCCGCCCGTACCGCGTAGTAGTCGGCGCGGACCTTCTCCCGGGGCACCCCGGCGTCCGTGCCGAACAGCGCGGGCAGCAGGTCGAGCAGGTCGTATCCCCGCCGGGCACGGAACTCCTCGGCGAAGCGGCGGCTCCAGGCGTTGGTGCCGGGCAGCTCGTCCTGGAAGCTGCCCGCGACGACCGTGCCCAGGTACTCGGGGACCCGGCGGTCGTACTCGTGGTGGACCGCGTCCATCAACAGGCCGACGGCGTACGGGTCCAGGTAGTCGAACGCGGTGGGGACGGTCGTGACGAGCCGCACCCGCGACCCGTCCGGTGCGTCCACCCGCCCGTCGCCGCCGAGGCCGAGGCGCCGGCCCCGCGCGCCGTACGCAGCGAGCGGGGTCTCCGCCTCGCGCAGCCCCACCGCGCCCTGGGAGACCCGCACCTCCCGGCAGCGCAACGCGCGCCCCACCGCCTCGGGGTGACGCCGTGTCACCTGCCCCTGCACATTGGCGCCCGAGAAGCCGATCTGGTCGTAGAACCACAGCCGGGTGCCCAGTCCGGCGGCGATCTCGCAGGCGTCGGAGAAGCGGGCCCACCACTCCTCACCGAACCAGGCGGGGTCGTCGGCCCGGGCGCCGAAGGCCGGGCCGGCCGGGGCCAGGTTGATGATCACGAGGTTGTGGACACCGCCCCGCGCGAACGCCCGCAGCTGCCAGGCGAGTCGCTCACGGGTGACCTTCGCACCCGACCACCACCACAGGGGAGTGGGGCCGAACGCCCGGGGCGGGTCCTCGAACAGCTGCCGCAGCGCGGGGGAGAGCACGGAGGCGGTCCTTCCCCTAAAACGTTTTCAGGCCTCCTTCACCGTAGGCGAGCTGGAGAAGTCCCGCCAGGGCCGGGACCGGCAGGGTCCGGGACGACGGCACGCCACGCATCCGTGCGGGACACCTTGTTGCAACGTTTTCGGCGCCCTATATTCACTGCGACCAGGCCCTCGGAACCGCGCTGTCACCGGACGACGGAGTCGCCTCATGGCCGGTACCCGCCCCATCCCCGCACCGCTCTGGAAGGCCGCCGCCCTGTCGGGCATGGCCTCCTATCTCGACGCCGGGCTGATCGTGAGCATCTCCGTCAACCTGGCGATCTACCGCGACAGTTACGACATGGGCGTGTGGATGGCCGGGGCGATCAGCGCGATCGTCACCGGCTGCATCGCCGTCGGCTCCCTCGTGGGCGGACGGCTCGCCGACCTCTTCGGCCGCCGCCGCGTCTACAACTGGGACATCTTCTGCTTCGCGCTCGGCGCGGTCGTCATCACCCTGGCGCCGGACGACATCACCCTGCTGATCGGCGTGCTCGTCGCCGGGCTCGCGGCGGGCGCCGACCTGCCGACCTCCCTGGCGGTGGTGTCGGACGCCGCCCCCTCCTGGGCCCGGGGCAGACTCGTGGCGTTCACCCAGGTCATGTGGATGCTCGGCATCGCGGTCGCCATCTTCCTCGGCTTCGTCCTGTCCACCACCGGCATGATGGGGGCGCGGCTCATCACCGGGCAGCTGGCCGTCGCCGCCCTCGTCACCTGGGGCCTGCGCTCCCGGCTGAGGCTGCCGGCCGGGCAGGAGCCGGGCGGCACCGATCCGCGGGACGCTCCGGAGGGCGTCCCGCTGACGCACGTGTGGACCCGCGCCGCCCTGCTGCCCATGACCGCGACGTTCGTCTTCTACGTCACCTGGGGTCTCGGCGCCAACACCTTCGGGCAGTTCGGCACCTATCTGCTCGTCACCGTCAGCGACGCCTCGCAGAGCCTCGCCACCGGCATCAACCTGGCGTTCATCCCCATCGGGGTGCTGCTCACCTTGGCCTTCGTCCGGGTCGCCGACACCCCCTGGCGCGACCGGCTCTTCCACGTGGCCGCGGTCGTGCAGATCCTCGCCTTCGTCATCGCGTCCCTCACCGCCGGGGCCCTCGCCGGCATGCTCGTCTTCTTCGTGCTCTACCAGCTCTCCAACCCCTTCGCCGGCGAGGCCAACTACAAGGTGTGGTCGCAGCTCACGCTGCCCGCCGACACCCGCGGCACCACGCAGGGCCTCACCTACGCGCTGTCCCGCGGGGTGTTCGCGGTCGCCGCGTTCTTCACCCCCGCCCTCGCCGACCACAGCCCGGCCGTCCTGCTCTGGACGATCACCGCCTGCATGACGGCAGCGGCGTTCGCGGGCGTGTTCATCATCCGCGTCCTGGTACCGCGCGCCCCCGGTGCGGTGCCCGGCCCCGCGGACCTGCGCGTCCCCAGCCCCTGAACCGCAGCCGACCGACCCGACAAGGAGCCCCGACCATGGCAACGACCGCGGACCGCACGGCCGGACGGGCCGCCGCCCTGCACGACCTGCTGCCGCCGGTCACCCGGCGCCCCACCCGCATCGGCCTGGTCGCCGGCGGACTGGGCACCTACTGGCCGCAGTTCCCCGGACTGCTCCCGCAACTGAAGGAGTCCGCCGCCTATGTCGCCGAGCGGTTCCGCGCCATGGACGCGGAGGTGACCGACGCCGGTTTCGTCTCCGACGCGCAGGAAGGAGCCCGCGCCGCCGAGCAGTTGCGCCGTGCCGACTGCGACCTGATCGTGCTGTTCCTGACCACGTACCTCACCTCCTCGATGGTGCTGCCGATCGCCCGGCGCGCGCACACGCCCGTGCTGGTCGTCGACCTCCAGCCGACCGAACGGATGGACCACTCCTCCTTCGACACCGGGGCCTGGCTGGCCTACTGCGGGCAGTGCCCCGTCCCCGAGGTCGGCAACGTCTTCCGGCGCGCCGGCATCCCCTTCCGGTCGGTGTCGGGCTGGCTGCGGCAGGAGTCCGCCTGGCGGCGCATCGAGCGGTGGATCCGGGCCGCACACGTCCGGGCGGCGCTCCGGCACGCCCGCCACGGCCTGATGGGGCACGTGTATCCCGGCATGCTCGACGTGCAGACCGACCCGACGCTGCTGTCCACGACGTTCGGCTCGCACGTGGAGGTGCTGGAGTTCGACGACCTGCGGCACCGCGTGGAACGGGTGACGGAGGCCGAGACGCGGGAGCGCATGGGGCTCGCCCGGCGGATCTTCACCCTGGACGACAGCGTGGACGAGGAGGACTTCGCCTGGGGCGCGACCGTCTCGGTCGCCCTCGACCGGCTGGTGGCGGACTTCGGACTCGACAGCCTCGCCTACTACCACCGCGGCCTGGACGGCGAACTGCACGAGCGGCTCGGCGCCGGCATGATCCTCGGCGCCTCCCTGCTCACCGCCCGGGGCGTGCCCGCCGCCGGCGAGTACGAACTGCGGACGTCCGTCGCCCAGCTGGCCTCCCAGAGCGTCGGCGCGGGCGGCTCCTTCACGGAGATCCAGGCGCTGGACTTCGAGGACGGCGTGGTGGAGATGGGCCACGACGGACCCGCCCACCTCGCGCTCGGCTCCCGCGACCCGCTGCTGCGCGGTCTCGGCGTCTACCACGGCAAACGCGGCTGGGGCGTGAGCGTCGAGTTCGACGTCCGGCACGGTCCGGTCACCCTGCTGGGCCTCGGCCAGGACGCCGATGGCAGCCTGGTCTTCGTGACCTCCGAGGGCACCGTCGTCCCGGGGCCGCTGCTGGCGATCGGCAACACCACCAGCCGGGTCGACTTCGGCCGCGACCCCGGCGAGTGGGTCGACGCCTGGAGCGCCACCGGGGTGGGCCACCACTGGTCCCTCGCGGTGGGCCACCACGCCACGGACTTCGAGGCGGCGGCGAGCCTGCTGGGCATCGGGCACCGGCACGTCTGACGGGACCGCCGGGTGGACCGGAACACCCGAGGGGGCGGGACGGCAGGACGGGACCGACGGGGGATCGGACCACGGGGGCATGGGTGCCGTGCCCGCCCGGATATGGGTGCCGTCACCGATGGTGACGGGGCCCGCGCCCGTGTGAGGCTGGCAGAGTCGCCCGAGCCGACGGCCGAAGCCGTGCGGTGTGCGACGCCACCCCGACCCGTGAGACCGCCCTGCCAAGGAGGAGCCCTTATCCGTCCCCGCACGCAGAAACGATCCGCCCGTCGCGCGTCCACGAAGGCGGTGACCCGTGGGACACGCTGACAGCCTGCTCGCCATGGGCGGCGCCTTCCTCGCCGCCGCCTTCCTCGCCCGTCTCGGCGGCAGAATCGGCCTGCCGACGATCCCGCTGTTCATGCTCGCCGGCATCCTGCTCGGCCCGCACACCCCCGGCCTGGTCATCGTCGAGGACGCGCACGACTTCGAGATGCTCTCCGCGCTCGGACTGGTGCTGCTGCTGTTCTACCTGGGTCTGGAGTTCCATCTCGACGACCTCAAGAGCGGCGGCCGGCGCCTGCTGACCGCGGGCGGCATCTACCTGCTGCTCAACGTCGGCGCGGGCCTGGCCTTCGGCTTCGCCCTGGGCTGGGGGGTCCGCGAGGCCCTCGTCCTCGCCGGTGTCCTCGGCATCTCCTCGTCCGCCATCGTCACCAAGATCCTCATCGACCTGGGCCGCATCGGCCGTCCCGAGACGCGGCTCATCCTCGGCGTCATCGTCGTGGAGGACATCTTCCTCGCCCTGTACCTCGCCGCACTCCAGCCGGTCATCAGCGGCGCCCAGGGCGTCGGCGACATGGTCCTGCAGGGCGCCAAGGCCTTCGGTTTCCTGCTCGCGCTGGCCGCCGCCGCCCGCTACGGCACCCGGCTGGTGGGGCGGCTGATCGCGACCCGCGACAACGAACTGCTCGTCATCAGCTTCCTCGGCGCGGCAGTCCTGGTGGCCGGCGTGGCCGAGGTCCTCGGGGTCGCCGACGCCATCGGCGCGTTCATGGTCGGCCTGATCCTCGCCGGCACACCCTCCGGGCCCCGCATCCGGGACCTGGTGCATCCGCTGCGCGACGCCTTCGCGGCCATCTTCTTCTTCGCCTTCGGCCTGTCCATCGACCCCGGCGACATCCTGTCCGTGGCCGGACCGGTCGCCGCCGCGGCCGCGCTGACCGTGGTCATGAACGTCGCCGCCGGCCTCCTCGTGGCCCGCGTCTACCGCTACGGCACCGAGCCCGCCGCCGAGATCGCCACCACCCTCGTCGCCCGCGGGGAGTTCGCGCTCATCCTGGCCGCCATGGCCGCCACCGCCGGACTCGACGCCCGCCTCGCCCCCTTCATCGCCGGGTACGTCCTCGTCCTCGCGGTCCTCGGCCCCATCGCCGCCGGACGCGCCCACCTGCTCGCCCGTGCGCTCCGGGCCGGCCAGGGCCTCCTGCCCGGCCGCACGGCACCGTCGTACGACCGCGGTCCGGACCCGGCGGACGACATCCCGGCCGCAGGCGCGTCCTCCGTGCCCGAACCCGCCGAGGCCGAGCGCTGACCTTCCGTTTCGCGGTTCCGCGCCGCCCGCCGAGGGTCCGCAGGGCCGGGGCCGCCGCCGGCGCTCCACCACCGACGGCGGTGTGTCCTGAGGTCCGGCCCCGCCGCCATCGGTGACGAGACCCATTCGTGGCCCGAACACCCGCCCTGCCGCACGGCGTTCGTGGGGTGCGGGCACCGGGAAGGATGGGGGCAGGGCCTGATGGCGGACGCCTCTGGAGGGGGGAGACGCTGTAGCCCGGGTGGGACGGCGGCGGCAGGCCGTCCCCCCACCACCGCACCGGCGCGGGGTCCGGCACCCCTGGACGTGTCATGGCCCGAGCCGTGCCCTGGCCCCCAGCGCTGCCGGGTTCCGGAAGGAGACGCCGTGCACCCGTCCGAAGACGAACGTCTGGTCGATCTCGCAGCGCGTCTGGAGCGTGAGGACCCCAGATTCGCCCGGGCCCTGCGGTCGGGCCGCCCGGTCCGGCCCCGGGAGTACCGGCGCACCGGAGCCTGGTGGGGTCTCGCCCTCGGCGTCGCCGTCCTCGGGTCGGGCATCGCCTGGTCGCAGGGCCTGCTCATCGCGTCCGGGCTGGTCCTCGCCGGACTGGCGGCCCAGCTGGTCGACCCGGACCCGGCCCGCCCGGGGCACCGGGGGCCCGGGTAGCGGCCCGGGCCCGGCGCTACAGCCCGGCCCACTTGCGCAGCAGCGCCTCGCGCTCCTCGCGCGCGGGGGTCCCCTGCGCCGCGTGCTCGCGGCCCCACGCCAGGAGATCGGCCAGGTCGGCACCGCCCCCGGCCAGCCGCCGCAGGAGAGCGGTGGACAGCTCGTACTCCGAGGGCAGGTAGATCCCTCCCGAGACGGCCGCGTGCGCGTCGGCCAGGACGGTCTCCCCGGCCGTCGCCACCTCCACGGTGAAGGCCGGCGGCAGCTCCCCGTCACCCGTCACGGCGACGAGCGCGGCGTCGAACGCCATGGACGCCAGCCTCCGCACGCCCGAGCGCACCGGCACGTCGTGCGTCTGGATGCGGACCACTTCGTCCCAGGTCCAGAACCTGCCCCCGTCGACGCCGGGCATCGCCACGCCGTCCTCGGTCAGCCGCACCCCGGAGTCCGCCGTCACGGGCGCGGCCCCCACATGCACCGAGTCCTCGCCGATCCAGAACAGGCCGACCATGGCCATGAGCGCCTCCCGCTGCGGTCGGGGGCCTGCGGATACGCCCCCGTGTCGCCGTAGGAGACGGTGCGCGGGGGCCTCGGGTTGCGGATCCGCCGAGGTGGCCCGCCGGGGGCGGGGATGCCGCCGTCAGGGTGGGGCCGTAACCCGTGTGATCGCCCCGGATGGTGGGACGGTCCGGCATGACTGACGGTGGTTCACGTCGAGACCGGGTCTCGTGAGCTGGCGCGGCGTCAGCTGCCCGGTCGGCGACGGAAGGACTCACCGATGCGCTCTGCCCGCATGCTGCTCGCGACGGCCACGGCCACGGCCGCCCTCGCGATCGCCGCACCCACCGCCTTTGCCGACGCGACGGGTGACCGGGACCACGACACGACTTCCTACAGCAAGGAGCACCACAAGGACGGCAAGCATCACGAGCCGCGCGGCGGGATGCACACGGGCGGCGGAGCGCTGACCGGGCTCACCGCGGACGACGACTGGAACCACGACAAGGACGGCTACGGCGACCACCGTGACGACGAGGGCAAGCACGAGGAGCACGGCAAGGACGGTGGGCACGACGAGGACTCCTGGAACGGCAAGCACGACCGGCACGACGAGCACGGCAAGGACGGCCGGCACGACAAGCCGCACGGCGGGATGCACACGGGCGGCGGCGCCCTGGCCGCGGTGAACGCCGCCGACGACTGGGACAACCCCGACGCCGAGGACCCCTGGGGCGACAAGCAGGAAGAGGACGCCTACGGCGACAAGCAGAACGAGGGCGGCAAGCAGGACGAGGGCGGCAAGCACGAGGAGAACGGGAAGCACGAGGAGAACGGCAAGCACGAGGAGAACGGCAAGCACGAGGAGAACGGCAAGCACGAGGAGGGCAAGCACGAGGAGGGCAAGCACGACGAGAACGGCCGGCACGACGAGCACGGCAAGGACGACCACGAGAAGGGCTCCTGGCACGGCAAGCACGACAAGCCGCACGGTGGCATGCACACCGGTGGTGGCGGGCTGGCCGGTGCGCCGGGCGTGACGGCCGGCGGCCTCGCGGTGCTGGCGGTGGCCGGCACGGGCCTGTACGCGCTGCGCCGCCAGCGGGCGTCGCAGGGTGCCGCATGACGGCTGCCTGACCCGACAAGCCGCCGTGGCCGCCGCACGCCCTTCGCGCGTCGCGGCGGCCCGGCTCGTCCTCCCGCGGGTCGCGCCCGCTGCCGCGCCCGACCCGCCGTGCCCGAATGAGGTGGTCCCCGATGGCAGCCAGTCCCGACTCCCCGGCCGAGCCCGGCCCCGCACCGAAACGACGGCGGCTGCGCACCGCCGTGACGGCGGTCTGGGTCGCGGCCGCGCTCCTGCTGACCGCGCACCTGGTCTCGGGCCGCGCCGGGTCCCCGGACGCCGGCGGTCCGCCGCACGCCCCGCCGGCCACCGCCTCCGCTGCGCCCGACGCGCACGCCGCCCCCGCGGCGCGGCCGTCCGCCGCGTCCGAGGCCGCCCCGCGCCTGCCGCGGTCCGAGCCGGTCCGCCTGCTCATTCCGAAGATCGCGGTCGACGCGCCCTTCACCGACCTGGCCATCGGCCGGTCGGGACAGCTCGATCCGCCCCCGCCCGACGACACCAACCTCGTGGGCTGGTACGCCAAGGGCCACTCGCCCGGCGAGACGGGCACCGCGATCATCGCCGGGCACGTGGACACCACGACCGCGCCCGCGGTGTTCGCCCGGCTGGGCGAGCTGAAGAAGGGTGACCGGTTCCACGTGCGGCGGGCCGACGGCAGCAGGGCGACCTTCGTCGTCGACCACAAGGAGTCCTTCCGCAAGGACGCCTTCCCCAGCGAGCGCGTCTACGGCGACACCCCCGACGCCCAGGTCCGCCTGATCACCTGCGCCGGTTCGTACGACCGTCAGGCCCGGGACTACACCGAGAACCTCGTGGTCTTCGCCCACCTCGTCTGACTTCGGGTCCCCCGGCCTGACTTGGTGTTTTACAGTGACTGCCACCAGTTCAGGCCACGGTGCGACCTGTGAGGTATTCGCAAACCATGACGACCGAAACGTTTGAGTTCCAGGTAGAGGCCCGTCAGCTGCTGCAGCTGATGATCCACTCGGTCTACTCGAACAAGGATGTCTTCCTGCGTGAACTCGTCTCCAACGCCTCCGACGCGCTGGACAAGCTGCGTCTGGAGAAGCTGCGGGACGACGCGCTCGACGCCGACGTGTCGGATCTGCACATCGAGCTCGACGTCGACAAGGAGGCCCGCACCCTGACCGTGCGGGACAACGGCATTGGCATGTCGTACGACGAGGTCGGGCAGCTGATCGGGACCATCGCCAAGTCGGGCACGGCCACCCTGCTCAAGGAGCTGCGCGAGGCCCAGGACGCGGCCGGGGCCGAGGGGCTGATCGGCCAGTTCGGCGTCGGCTTCTACTCGGGCTTCATGGTGGCGGACGAGGTCACGCTGGTCACCCGCAGGGCCGGGGAGGACCAGGGCACCCGCTGGAGCTCGCGCGGCGAGGCCACCTACACCCTGGAGCGCGTCGACGACGCCCCGCAGGGCACCTCCGTCACCCTCCACCTCAAGCCCGCCGACCCCGAGAACCAGCTCCACGACTACACCTCCGAGTGGACGATCCGGGAGATCGTCAAGCGGTACTCGGACTTCATCACCTGGCCCATCCGGATGGTCCCGGCGGCCGCCGACGGGGAGGACACCCCCGAGCCCGAGACGCTGAACTCCATGAAGGCCCTGTGGGCCCGCTCGCGCGAGGAGGTGTCCGACGACGAGTACCACGAGCTGTACAAGCACATCAGCCACGACTGGCGCGAGCCGCTGGAGACGATCCGGCTCCAGGCGGAGGGCACCTTCGAGTACCAGGCGCTGCTGTTCGTCCCCGCGCACGCGCCGCACGACCTGTTCACCCGTGACTTCAAGCGCGGCGTGCAGCTGTACGTGAAGCGCGTCTTCATCATGGACGACTGCGAGGCGCTGCTGCCGCCCTACCTCCGCTTCGTCAAGGGCGTCGTCGACGCGCAGGACCTCTCCCTGAACGTCTCGCGCGAGATCCTCCAGCAGGACCGGCACATCCGGATGATGCAGCGCCGGCTGACCAAGAAGGTGCTGTCCACGGTCAAGGAGATCATGACCAAGGACGCCGACCGCTACGCCACCCTCTGGCGGGAGTTCGGCACGGTCCTGAAGGAAGGCCTGGTCACCGACTCCGAGAACCGCGACGCCCTGCTCGCCGTCGCCTCGTTCGCGACCACGCACGGGGACGAGCCGACCACGCTCGCCCAGTACGTCGAGCGGATGAAGGACGGCCAGGAGGACATCTACTACCTCACCGGCGAGTCCCGGCAGAGCATCGAGAACTCCCCGCACATGGAGGCGTTCCGGGCCAAGGGCATCGAGGTCCTGCTGCTCACCGACGCGGTCGACGAGGTCTGGGTCGACGCCGTCGGCGAGTACGAGGGCAAGAAGCTGCGCTCCGTCGCCAAGGGCGAGCTCGACCTGGACGCCGAGGAGGCGGAGAAGGCCGGCGAGGAGCGGGAGAAGCAGGCCGAGGAGTACGCCGGCCTGCTCGGCTGGATGCGCGAGCAGCTCGACGAGGAGATCAAGGAGGTGCGCCTGTCGACGCGGCTCACCGTCTCCCCGGCCTGCGTCGTCTCCGACGCGCACGACCTGACCCCGGCCCTGGAGAACATGTACCGGGCCATGGGCCAGGAGGTGCCGCGCACCAAGCGGATCCTGGAGCTCAACCCGGGCCACCCGCTGGTGAAGGGCCTGCAGCAGGCCTACCAGGAGCGCGCGGACCGTACGGAACTGGCCGAGTCCGCGGAGCTGCTCCACACCCTCGCGGTGCTCGCCGAGGGCGGCCAGCCGAAGGACCCGGCGAAGTTCGTGAAGCTGGTCGCGGACCGTCTGGAGCGGACGCTGTAGCCGTCACGCCGCCCGGACGGTCAGCGCCGGTCCGGGGCGTCCCCCGCCCGCGCGCCGGGCGGGGGCGTGCCGGTGCCCGGCGGGACGACCTCGCCCTGGACCACCCGCGGCGCGGGCGCCGTCCCGGCCTCCTCGTCCTTGGCGGCGCGGGCCTCGGCCTTGAGGATGCGGGCCGCCTTGCCGGCCGAGCGTGACAGCTCGGGGAGCTTCTTGATCCCGATGACGGCTATGACGACGATGAGGATGATCGCGAGCTCGCTCAGTCCGAACACGGTGTCCTGTCCTTTCTCGCCCGGGCCGGGCACGGCGTGAGCGTATCGGCCGGGGAGCGCGGTGTGATCGCCGCCTCGGGACGCGGGGCGAGCGGGTGGCGCGGGTGCGGCCGCACGCCGTGGTCGAGCAGCGCCCGACGCCGGACCCGGCGGGCCCGCTCCACCCGGTCCGGGGCCGGAGGGACCGCGTCGTGGCGCAGGGCCGTGCGCAGCGGGGCGGCCGGGGCGGCGAGGCCGGACAGCGCCGCGACGAGGGCCGGGGTCCAGCCGGCCGCGGCGAGGGTGCCGGGCGCGCGGGCCGCCCGCAGGACGCCGCCGGCCAGGAGCAGCTGCGCAAGGCGGCCGTCGCGGCGGGCCAGCTCGCGGGCGGCGAGACGGACGTGCGGGCGCGGCGGAGGTGCCCGCCACGAGGGGGTGAGCACCGCGAGGGCCGGCAGCGGACCGCCCCCGCCGCCCGGCGGGTTCTCCCCGCGGGCCGCCTCGCGCGGGGCGGGACAGACGCGGTACGGCTCGGCGGCGGCCGCCGCGAGGGTGCCGGGCCGGGCGAGGGCGTCGGCGCTCAGGGGCGCGGCGGTCCGGCCGCCCGGATCCGCCGCGAGCGCGTCGCGGACGTCCGCGGTGCCGAGCGCCGGGTCCACCGCCGCTGCGAAGTCCGCGTGGCCCTCCGGCCGGAGGCGGGGCGGGTGGGTCACAGGGTCTCCTGGCCGGTCGTCGGGCAGGGCACGTGGGGAGGCCGGGCCCCGGCAGGTGCCGGGGCCCGGTGGCGTCGGCGTCCGGGTCAGACGCCGACGCCGAAGTCGGAGGCGATCCCGGCCAGTCCCGAGGCGTAGCCCTGGCCGACGGCGCGGAACTTCCACTCGGCGCCGTGCCGGTAGAGCTCGCCGAAGACCATCGCGGTCTCGGTGGAGGCGTCCTCGGACAGGTCGTAGCGGGCGATCTCCTGGCCGCCCGCCTGGTTGACCACCCGGATGAAGGCGTTGCGGACCTGGCCGAAGCTCTGGCCGCGGCTCTCGGCGTCGTGGATGGACACCGGGAACACGATCCGGTCGATCTCGGCGGGCACGGCGGCGAGGTCCACCCGGACGCTCTCGTCGTCGCCCTCGCCCTCGCCGGTGAGGTTGTCGCCGGTGTGCTCCACCGAGCCGTCGGGGCTCTTGAGGTTGTTGTAGAAGACGAAGTGCAGGTCGCTCGGGACCTTGCCGGACGCGTCGAGGAGCAGCGCGGAGGCGTCGAGGTCGTAGTCGGTTCCGGTGGTGGTGCGCACGTCCCAGCCCAGACCGACCAGGACCGCGGTGAGGCCGGGCGCCTCCTTGCTGAGCGAGACGTTGCCGCCCTTGGACAGGGAAACTCCCACGGGGTACTCCTTGGTGACGTGTGCGGTGGTGGTGTGTGCGGTGGTGTGCCCCTGAAATCTACAGCACTGTAGAAGATGGTGGGGCCGGTCCGGCGGATCTATACGATGTGCGCACGGACAACGCAGGGCGGCACGAGGGAGGCAGGGCGGTGACGGATCCCCGGCAGCGTCCCCGGCGGGGACAGGGCGAGCTGGAGGCGCTGGTGCTGTCGGCGCTGCGGGAGGCGGACGGTCCGGCGACGGCCGGCTGGGTGCAGGAACGCCTCGGCGGCGACCTCGCGTACACGACGGTGATCACGATCCTGACCCGACTGCTGGGCAAGGGCGCGGTCACCCGGGAGCGGGTCGGCCGGTCCTTCGCCTGGACGCCCGCCTCCGACCAGGCGGGCCTGGCCGCGCGGAAGATGCGCAAGGTGCTGGACGCCGAGAGCGACCGCGAGGCCGTGCTGGCCAGCTTCCTCACCGGCCTCGGTCCGGACGACGAGCGGCTGCTGCGGGAGCTGCTGGATCAGGCCCACGGCGAGGGGGAAGGCTGAAGCCTCATGGGGGTCTTCGTCTTTCTGCCGCTGGTCCTGCCGCTCACGGCCTGGCCGGTCGCGCGCCTCGCCGAACAGCACCTGCATCCGCGCACCGCGACCCGGCTGCTCACCGCCCTGGCCGTGGTGCTCACCCTGTGCAGCACGGTGTGCCTCGGCCTGGTGATGGTGGTGGGCACCGCCCAGCTGCCCGGCAACCCGCTGCCCGACGGCTGGTCCGACCCCGAGGTGCGGGCGGCCGTGCCGTACGACGAGATCGTGGGCAAGGCCGCCATCCCCGCGCTGTGCGCCGTGCTGGTGGCCTGCGCCCGGACCCTGGGGCGGCACGCCCTGGTGCGGCGCCGGGCCCACCGCGCGCTGGCCGGGCTGCCCGACACGGAGGTGGCCGTCCTGCCCGACGCCGCCCCCTACGCGTACGCGCTGCCCGGCCGCCGTGCCCGCCGGGCCCGGGCCGGCCGTGTCGTGGTGACCACCGCCCTGCTGGACCGGCTGGCGCCGGCCGAGCGCAGGGCCCTGTTCGCCCACGAGCGGGCCCATCTGGCCGGCCGGCACGACCGCTTCCTGCTCGCCGTGCGGCTCGCCGCCCGGGCCAACCCGTTCCTGCGGCCGCTGGGCACCGCCGTGGCGTACACGGCGGAGCGCTGGGCCGACGAGGAGGCGGCCCGGGCGATCGGCAGCCGCCGCACGGTGGCCCGGGCCATCGGCACCGCCGCGCTGCTCTCCCGGGGCACCCCGGCGCCGACACTCGCGGGACTGGCCGCGCCCGGGCCGGTGCCGCGCCGGGTGGCGGCACTGCTCGGCCCGGCACCGGCGGCGCGCACCTGGCCTCCGGCGTTCACCTCGGTCGGGCTGGCCGTGTGGGGCGCGGCGGCCGGGACGGCGGTGTCGGCGATGTCGTCGGCGAACTCGGCGGTGACGATGGTGTTCATCCTGTACGCGGCGACACCCCTGTGAGAGGCCTCACGGGCGGGCCTCAGCCCTCCTCTGCCTCTTCCTCCTCCTCGCCCTCGGCGAAGTCCCCGACCTCGTCGACCACTTCGGCCGCCACCATGCCGCCGGCGATCCCGACCGCCAGACCGGCCGCGCCCACGGCGACAGAGGTGCCCGTGCCGGGGCCGGAGCGGTGGCCGTCGTGGTGGTGGCCGTCGTGGTGGTGGCCCTCGGGGCCGTGGCCGTCCGGGCCGTACGCGGCCGGGGAGCCGTAGGACGCGCGGTGTTCGACCAGTTGACGGACCCAGCCGTCGACGAGCGCGGCCGGGTCCTGGTGCTCCACCTGCTCGTGGGTGACCGTGAAGCGGGTGAGCGCGTCGTGGCCGGGGGACAGCAGGCCGCCGCGCCGGTCCGCCTCCAGCACCACCTCCAGGCCGCCGGGGTTCGCCAGGAAGGTCAGCTCGATCTCGGAGACCCGGTGCGCGTACCCGGGCGGCGGGAGGAGCTCGATCTCCTGGTAGAAGGGCAGCCGCTGGCCCGAGCCGCCGATGCGCCCGTACTCCAGGTCGGCCGACCGGAAGGTGAAGCCGAGCTCGCCGAAGCCCTCCAGGACCGCCTCCTGCGCGGGGAGCGGCGCGACGTCCAGCCGGTCCAGGTCCCCCTTGTCCTTCGCGCCCGCCACCGACAGCTCGGTGCGCACGCCGAGGACGACGCCCATGCTCTGGCCGCGCAGCTCGGTGACCGGCGTCTCCCAGGGCACGGTCACGCCGAACGGCACCTCGCGCTCCTCGCCCTCGGCGAGCCGGAAGCCGCCGCCGACGGTGAAGCGCTCGAAGGCGACGACGCCCTCGCTCTCGCCGCCCTCGTGTTCGGCCTCGACCCGGGCCACCAGTTCCAGGGTGATGTGCTCGATGTCGAAGCCGGCGTCGCCGCCCTTGAGCCGGACCCGGCCGGCGAGCGTGCCGCCGGGCCGGACGGGGGCGGGGTCGAGCACCGTGTCGACCGTGGGGCCGCCCACACCGAGCGCGCCGAGCAGTCGTTTGAACACCATGGTGGCGTCCACTCCTTCACAGGGGAGGGCTGTCGCAGGGAGCCGTATTTCTACAGCTGTGTAGAAGTGTAGCCGGTTCGGCGCGGCGTCCGTCAGGTCCCGCGGGGCACGGGCGGGCACGCCTTCGTCCGGGGCGCATCCTCCCGGCGACCGGTGGGTCCGGACGCCGTATCGCTCGTGGACCGGCGGCGGACGCGTCCCGCCGCCCCTCCTGTCGAGCCGGGGGCCGCTGCTGCCGTTCGGTGCCGTCGGTCGCGACCGCGCGGATGCGCAGGGTGTCCTCGCTCACCGGGTCCTCCACGGGGCGTGCGGGGGGACCGCAGGGGCGCGGACGCGTCCTGCCGGGCAGACGGCGCGGGGATGCCGGTGTAACGTCCCCGCCGCCTCACCTCTGCCGAGCGGCGTAAACCGCCTGGCCGGGCGGGTGTAGCGCGGATCACACCCCCCGGGGGGGGGGGGGGGGGGCCGCCCCCCCCCCCCCGGCCGGGTCAGCCGCCGCTGACGGTGAGGTTGTTGGTGGTGAAGTTCAGGCCGCCGGCCGAGGAGGTGATCT
>NZ_JBNCNM010000009.1:0-5039 GCF_049846985.1 Streptomyces sp. DT190
GGCCGCCGAGGTTGCCCTCGGTGCCGACCTCGCGGGCGACGCGGGTGACCTCGTCGGCGAAGGCGGAGAGCTGGTCGACCATCGTGTTGATCGTCGACTTCAGCTCCAGGATCTCGCCCTGCGCGTCGACCGTGATCTTCTGCGACAGGTCGCCGTTGGCCACGGCCGTCGTCACCTGGGCGATGTTGCGGACCTGCGAGGTCAGGTTCGACGCCATGAAGTTGACGTTGTCGGTGAGGTCCTTCCAGACACCGGAGACGCCCCTGACCTGGGCCCGGCCGCCCAGCTGGCCCTCCGTGCCGACCTCGCGGGCCACGCGCGTGACCTCGTCGGCGAAGGCGGAGAGCTGGTCGACCATCGTGTTCACGGTCAGCTTCAGCTCCAGCAGCTCGCCGGTCGCCTCCACCGTGACCGTACGG
Organism: Streptomyces sp. DT190; assembly: GCF_049846985.1. NCBI lineage: Bacteria > Bacillati > Actinomycetota > Actinomycetes > Kitasatosporales > Streptomycetaceae > Streptomyces > Streptomyces sp. DT190. Next base: position 420 of record NZ_JBNCNM010000009.1, read on the forward strand.
GTCAGGTCGCCGCGCGCCACCGCCGTCGTCACGGCCGCGATGTCCCGCACCTGGGCCGTCAGCCGGGACGCCATCGTGTTGACGGCCTCCGTCACGTCCCGCCAACTGCCCGACAGCCCCTGCACCTTGGCGCGGCCGCCGAGCCGCCCCTCGGTGCCGACCTCGCGGGCGACCCGTGTCACCTCGCCGGTGAACAGGGACAGCTGGTCGACCATCTTGTTCACGGCCCGGCCGAGGCGGCGCAGGTCGCCGCGCAACTCCCGGGTCCCGTCGTGCAGGTCGACCCGCTGCGTCAGATCGCCGCCCGCCACCGCGTCCAGCACGCGGGTGGCGTTGGCCGCCGGGGCGACCAGGGCGTCGAGCAGCTGGTTCACGTCGTCGATCCGGGACGTCCACAGGCCCTGGCCCGGGCTGGCCGAGAGCCGCTCGTCCAGGCGGCCGTGGCGCACCAGTTCGCGCCGGACGCGCCGCACCTCGGTGGTGAAGTGGACGCTGCGGTCCATGATCTGGTTGTGGACCGCGGTGAGTTCGGCCACCATGCCGTGGCCGGTTTCGGGCACCTTGACGAAGTCGCCGTCCCGGGCGGCCGTCATGGCCGCGAGCAGGGGACGCAGATCGGATGCACGAATCTGACCGTCTTCGTGTCGGTCTTCGACCACAGGAGTAGCACGGTTCTCACTCATGGCGGCCCACTTCGGTAACTCGGCGCTTATGGGCGCGGTCAGTCTGTCACTCTGTCGGCATCGACTGTGGCGTATTCGTACGAACTGCCCGGGGAGCTGTCCATGGGGGCCATTCCGACGCAACGGGAGACCGCTTTCCGTGCCTCAGATGCGCCTGCACACGCTGGGGAGACGTCCGTGCCCGTTCAGGAGGGGCCTGCCTTCGAGGAGCCCGCACCGGCTGCGGAGGCACTCGCCTCCGAGGCGTGCGCTCCCGAGGACGGGCTGTCCGTGCCCGTGCCCGCCCGCGACGGCATGGCGTCCGTGCCCGTGCCCGCCCGCGACGGCATGGCGTCCGTGCCCGTGTCCGCCCGCGACGGCATGGCGTCCGTGCCCGTGTCCGCCCGCGACGGCATGGCGTCCGTGCCCGTGTCCGCTGCGGCGGTTGCCGCTGCCGCTTTCGCTGCCGACGACGACGGCGGCGTGGTGCCCGTCTCCGTCGCCGAGGCGCCCGCGCCGGAGCGCGCGCGGGCGTACACGACGCTGCCGGGCAGTTCCGTCGCGCCGGGAGCCGCCCGCGCCCTGGTGCGCGAGGCGCTCGCGGAGTGGCGCGTGCGCGGCCTGCCCGGCGCCGAGCACCTCACCGACCGCCTTCGCGACGACGCCACGCTCGTCGTCAGCGAACTCGTCACCAACGCCGTCGTGCACGCCGGCACCGACGTCGAGATGGAGTGCCGGCTGGAGGGCGACACCCCGGACACAGCCGCCCTCGTCGTCGAGGTCTCCGACCACCACCCGTCCCGCGCCCCGCGTGGCGGCGAGCAGGAGACGCCCCACGACACCCCGGAGTACGGGCGCGGACTGCGGCTCGTCGGCGCGCTCTCCGAGGCCTGGGGGATCACCTACCGCACCGGTCGGAAGACCGTCTGGGCGCGGCTGCCCGCCGTGGGGGGCGTGGCCGGGGAGCAGATCGAGGCGTACGCCGGGGAGAAACGCGCGCTGGCGCGCGGATTACGGATGGCCGAGATCCTGGCGCCGGAGCCGCCCCCGGAGGCCGCGGACGAGGACGCACGGGCCGCACGGCACGCCGCCGGCCCCGTGGACACCCCCGGCCCCGTGGACACCCCCGGCCCCGCAAACACCCCCGGCCCCGTGGACACCCCTGGCCCCGCGGACACCCCCGGCGACGGAGGCACCCGCGGCTCGTCCCACGCCCCCGGCCCGCGCGACGCCCCGGGCCTGCGCGACTGGAGCGACCTGCGCGACTGGCGCGACCGCCACGAGAACCCCGACGGGCGCGACGGACCCGACGGCTCCTGGCTCGGGCGCGGCGCCCTGTCCTTCCTCGCGGAGGCCTCCGACCTGCTCGCCGGGCAGCTCGACGAGGACCTGGTCGCCGCGCTCGCCGGGCAGCTGATCGTGCCGCGGCTGGCCGACTGGTGCGCGGTCTGGCTGGAGGACGAGGCCACCGGCGGCGGCTGGAGCGGCGGGGCGGGCGGTCCCCGGCTGGCCCGCGTCTGGCACGGCAGCGAGAACCGCATCGAGGAGCTGCGCCGGACCCTGGAGAAGGAACCGCCGCCCTCGTCGGACCTCGCGGGCTCCGGGCCCGTCGCGTGCCCCTGGCCCGGCGAGGCGCTCGGCGACACCCCGGGGGAGTCCGGCTCGGCCCTCGCGTACCGCCTCGTCGCCGGGGGACGTCCGCTCGGCACCCTGGTCATCGGACGGTCCGGCACCGCCCGCTTCCCCGACGAGATCACCGGCCTCGTCGAGGACCTCGGCCGCCGGGTGGCCCTGGCCATCGGCGCCGCCCGGCAGTACGCCCGCCAGGCCACCATCAGCGCCGTCCTGCAGCGCGGGCTGCTGCCCGGGGCCGTCGCCGAGATCCCCGGCGTGCGCAGCGCCCTCGTCTACGAGCCCTGCGACAAGGGCGGGCCCAGCGGCGACTTCTACGACCTGTTCCCGGCCGGCGACGGCCGCTGGTGCTTCGCCGTCGGCGACGTCCAGGGCAAGGGACCCGAGGCCGCCGTCGTCATCGGGCTGGCCCGGCCCTGGCTGCGGCTGCTGGCCCGCGAGGGCTACCGGGTCGCCGACGTCCTGGACCGCCTCAACCAGCTGCTGCTCGACGACGCCACGGAGGCCGCGGACGCGGCGGCCCGGGCCCTGGTGGCGGCGGGCGCGCGGCCCACCCCGCCCGGCGACGGCCCGCAGACCCGCTTCCTGTCCCTGCTCTACGGCGAGCTGGTCCCCTTCGACGGCGGAGTCCGCTGCACCGTCGCCTCCGCCGGGCACCCGCTGCCCCTGCGGCTCGGGGCGGACGGTGAGGTCCACCCGTGCGCGCAGCCGCAGACCCTGCTGGGCGTCGTCGAGGACGTCACGTACACCAGCGAGACCTTCGAGCTGCGCTCCGGCGACACGCTGCTGTGCGTCACCGACGGCGTCACCGAGCGCCGCTCCGGCTCCCGCCAGTTCGACGACGGGGACGGGCTCGCGGCGGCGCTGGCCGGGTGCGCCGGGCTGGACGCGGAGCTCATAGCCGAGCGCATCAAGCGGCTCGTGCACGAGTTCGGGGCGCGGCCCCCGGCGGACGACCTGGCGCTGCTGGTGCTCCAGGCGGAGTGAGCCGCAGCTCCCGGCCGGGGCACCGCGCCGGTGCGGGACAATGGGGGACATGCCTTCCGCACTCCCCGACGGCGAGCCCGTCCCCGACGACGGCGCGCTGCCCGCGTCCGCGCTCGCCGGGGCCGCCGGCCGTCCGCTCGGGTTCTACCTGCACGTCCCGTACTGCGCGACCCGCTGCGGCTACTGCGACTTCAACACCTACACGGCGACCGAGCTGCGGGGCACCGGCGGTGTGCTCGCCTCCCGGGACAACTACGCCGAGACGCTCGTGGACGAGGTCCGGCTGGCGCGGAAGGTGCTGGGCGACGACCCCCGGCCCGTTCGCACGGTGTTCGTGGGCGGGGGCACGCCGACGCTGCTGGACGCCGCGGACCTGGTGCGGATGCTCGACGCGGTGCGTCAGGAGTTCGGGCTCGCCGAGGACGCGGAGGTCACGACCGAGGCGAACCCGGAGTCGGTCGACCCGGCCTATCTGGCGACCCTGCGCGAGGGCGGCTTCAACCGGATCTCCTTCGGGATGCAGAGCGCGCGCCGGCACGTCCTGAAGGTGCTGGACCGCACGCACACGCCCGGGCGGCCGGAGGCGTGTGTCGCGGAGGCCCGCGCGGCCGGGTTCGAGCACGTCAACCTCGACCTGATCTACGGCACGCCCGGGGAGTCGGACGACGACTGGCGGGCGTCGCTGGACGCGGTGCTCGCCGCCGGGCCCGATCACGTGAGCGCCTACGCGCTGATCGTCGAGGAGGGCACGCAACTGGCGCGGCGGATCCGCCGGGGCGAGGTGCCGATGACCGACGACGACGTCCACGCCGACCGGTACCTGATCGCCGACGAGGTGCTCTCGGGCGCCGGGTTCGGGTGGTACGAGGTGTCGAACTGGGCGACCTCGCCGGCGGGGCGGTGCCTGCACAACGAGCTGTACTGGCGGGGAGCCGACTGGTGGGGTGCCGGGCCGGGGGCGCACAGCCACGTCGGCGGGGTGCGGTGGTGGAACGTGAAGCACCCGGGCGCGTACGCGGCCGCACTGGCTTCGGGCAGGTCGCCCGGGGCCGGGCGTGAGGTGCTGTCGGAGGAGGACCGGCGGGTCGAGCGGATCCTGCTGGAGCTGCGGCTGCGGGAGGGGGTGCCGCTGGCGTTGCTGCGGGAGGACGGGCTCGCGGCGTCGCGCAGGGCGCTGTCGGACGGGCTGCTGGAGGCAGGGCCGTACGCGGAGGGGCGGGCCGTGCTCACCCTGCGGGGCAGGCTGCTGGCCGACGGCGTGGTGCGCGATCTCGTGGACTGAGACGCGCGGCGCCGGTGCCGGGCGCGGGGGGTTCCGCAGCCCGGCGCGGCGGGGTGG
>NZ_JBNCNM010000009.1:5138-274243 GCF_049846985.1 Streptomyces sp. DT190
CCGCCGCGCCCACCCGTGCCGCCGCGCCCACCCGTGCCGCCGCGCCCACCCGTGCCGCCGCGCCCACCCGTGCCGCCGCGCCCACCCGTGCCGCCCCTCGCGGCCCGCACGCCCGCGGCGGCTACGCCGTCACGAAGTCGATCAGTTCCTCCACCCGGCCCAGCAGCTCCGGCTCCAGGTCCTTGTACGAGTGGACGCCCGACAGGATCCGCTGCCAGGCCGCGCCGGTGTTCTCCGGCCAGCCCAGGGCGCGGCAGACACCCGTCTTCCAGTCCTGGCCCCTCGGGACCCGGGGCCAGGCCTCGATGCCCAGGGACGACGGTTTCACCGCCTCCCAGATGTCGATGTACGGGTGACCCACCACCAGTGCGTGCTCGCTCGTCACCGCCCGGGCGATGCGCCACTCCTTCGAGTCCGGTACGAGGTGGTCGACCAGGACGCCCAGGCGCGCGTCGGGGCCGGGCGCGAAGCTCTCGACGATCGACGGGAGGTCGTCCACGCCCTCCAGGTACTCCACCACCACGCCCTCGACGCGCAGGTCGTCGCCCCACACCTTCTCCACCAGCTCGGCGTCGTGCCGGCCCTCGACGTAGATGCGGCCGGCGCGGGCCACGCGCGCGCGTGCGCCGGGCACCGCCACCGATCCGGAGGCCGTGCGGGCCGGGCGGGCCGCTGCACCGGAGGAGGGGCGCACCAGCGTCACCGCCCTGCCCTCCAGGAGGAAGCCGCGCGGTTCCATCGGGAACACGCGGTCCTTGCCGAAGCGGTCCTCCAGCGTCACCGTGCCGGCCTCGCAGCGCACGACCGCCCCGCAGAAACCCGTGCCCGGCTCCTCCACCACCAGGCCCGGTTCCGCCGGGACCTCGGGGACCGGCTGGGGCTTCTTCCACGGCGGGGTCAGGTCCGGAGAGTACTGGCGCATTCGGATGACGATAGGAGAAGCCGCGGGGCGATCACGGAGACACGCCGAAACGCGCCGCCAGCGCGTCCCGCTGGGCCCGGACGAACGCCGCGTCCACCACCGCTCCGTGACCGGGCACGTACAGTGCGTCGGCGCCGCCCAGCGCGAGCAGCCGGTCCAGCGCGGCCGGCCACTGCGAGGGCACCGCGTCGGGGCCGGCCTGCGGCTCGCCCGACTCCTCGACGAGGTCGCCGCAGAACACCACCTCCGGATCGCCCGGCACCAGCACCACCAGGTCGTGCGCGGTGTGCCCCGGGCCCACGTTCGCCAGCAGCACCTGGCGGCCGCCGCCCAGGTCGAGCGTCCACTCGCCGGAGACCAGGTGGTGGGGCGCGGCCAGCCGCAGCGCCGACTCCCGCGCCACGTCCTCGGCCAGGCCGTTGCGCACCGCGTCGGCGCGGAGCTCCTCGCGGTCCCGCGCCCGGGTCAGCACCGCGTCCACGCCGACCGCGCCGAACGCCTCCGCCTCCGGGAACGCCGCGGCCCCGAAGACGTGGTCGAAGTGGGGATGGGTCAGCGCGAGATGTGTCACACGGTGACCGGTGATCGACTGCGCCTGCGCGCGCACCCGCGCACCCTCGGCCGGGCTCGACCCGGCGTCGATCACCAGGACCGCGCCCTCCCCGGCGACCAGCCCCGCCGTGCAGTCCCACACCGGCAGCCGGCACCGGCCCACCCCGGCGGCCAGGCGCTCCCATCCGGCCTCTTCCCAAGTCACCGTCATACGGCGACGCTAGCCGTGCGGCCCGCCCGGGGCACGACCGCGCACGACCAGCCTTGCCGGGGGCGTACCCCACCGCCGTACACTGGGCCGGGGAACATTGGCACTCGCACGAGCAGAGTGCCAGGCCGTGAACGGCGGGCCACGGGCGGACGACTTCTGGAGGTGTGCGCGATGCTCAGTGAACGCAGGCTTCAGGTGCTGCGCGCCATCGTCCAGGACTACGTCGGCACCGAGGAGCCGGTCGGCTCCAAGGCCCTCACCGAGCGGCACAACCTCGGCGTCTCCCCGGCGACCGTCCGCAACGACATGGCGGCCCTGGAGGACGAGGGATACATCGCCCAGCCGCACACCAGTGCCGGGCGCATCCCCACCGACAAGGGCTACCGCCTGTTCGTGGACAAGCTCGCCGGCGTCAAGCCCATGACCGCACCCGAGCGGCGCGCGATCCAGAACTTCCTGGAGGGCGCCGTCGACCTCGACGACGTCGTGGCGCGCACGGTGCGGCTGCTCGCGCAGCTCACGCGCCAGGTCGCCGTCGTGCAGTACCCGTCGCTCACCCGGTCCACCGTGCGCCACGTGGAGCTGCTCTCCCTGGCGCCCGCGCGGGTGATGCTCGTGCTGATCACGGACACCGGCCGGGTCGAGCAGCGGGTGGTCGACTGCCCGGCGCCCTTCGGCGAGGCCTCGCTCGCGGATCTGCGGGCGCGGCTCAACAGCCGGGTGGCGAACCGCCGTTTCGCGGATGTGCCGGGTCTGGTGGAGGATCTCCCGGAGGCTTTCGAGCACGAGGACCGGGGTACGGTCTCCACGGTGCTCTCCACACTCCTGGAGACGCTCGTCGAGGAGAACGAGGAGCGGCTGATGATCGGCGGCACCGCCAATCTGACCCGCTTCGGTCATGACTTCCCCCTCACGATCCGGCCGGTGCTGGAGGCGCTGGAGGAGCAGGTCGTGCTCCTCAAGCTGCTCGGCGAGGCGAAGGATCCGGGCGTGACCGTCCGTATCGGTCACGAGAACGCCCACGAAGGACTCAACTCCACGTCCGTCGTGTCGGTCGGCTACGGTTCGGGCGGCGAGGCAGTCGCCAAGCTCGGCGTGGTCGGACCGACCCGCATGGACTACCCGGGAACGATGGGAGCGGTACGCGCAGTGGCACGGTACGTCGGACAGATCCTGGCGGAGTCGTAGTGGCCACCGACTACTACGCCGTACTCGGCGTGCGCCGCGACGCGTCGCAGGAAGAGATCAAGAAGGCCTTCCGGCGGCTCGCCCGCGAGCTGCACCCGGACGTCAACCCCGATCCGAAGACCCAGGAGCGGTTCAAGGAGATCAACGCCGCTTACGAGGTGCTGTCGGACCCGCAGAAGAAGCAGGTCTACGACCTCGGCGGCGACCCGCTCTCGCAGTCCGGCGGCGCCGGCGCGGGCGGCTTCGGAGCCGGTGGCTTCGGGAACTTCTCGGACATCATGGACGCCTTCTTCGGCACGGCGTCGCAGCGCGGACCGCGCTCGCGCACCCGCCGCGGCCAGGACGCGATGATCCGTATCGAGATCGAGCTCGACGAGGCCGCCTTCGGTACGACCAAGGACATCCAGGTCGACACGGCCGTCGTCTGCAACACCTGCAACGGCGAGGGCGCGGCCCCGGGCACCTCCGCGCAGACGTGTGACATGTGCCGCGGCCGCGGTGAGGTGTCGCAGGTGACCCGGTCCTTCCTGGGCCAGGTCATGACGTCCCGCCCGTGCCCCCAGTGCCAGGGCTTCGGCACGGTCGTCCCGACGCCGTGCCCCGAGTGCGCGGGCGACGGCCGCGTCAGGTCCCGCCGCACGCTCACGGTCAAGATCCCGGCCGGTGTGGACAACGGCACGCGCATCCAGCTCGCGGGCGAGGGCGAGGTCGGGCCCGGCGGCGGTCCGGCCGGTGACCTCTACGTCGAGATCCACGAGCTGCCCCACGCGCAGTTCCAGCGCCGCGGCGACGACCTCCACTGCACGGTCACGCTCCCGATGACGGCGGCGGCCCTGGGCACGAAGGTGCCGCTGGAGACGCTCGACGGCATGGAGGAGGTCGACATCCGCCCGGGCACCCAGTCCGGCCAGTCGATCCCGCTGCACGGCCGGGGCGTCACGCACCTGCGCGGCGGCGGACGCGGCGACCTGATCGTCCACGTCGAGGTCCAGACACCGACCAAGCTCGACCCCGAGCAGGAGCGCCTGCTGCGCGAACTGTCCAAGCTCCGCGGCGAGGAACGGCCGACCGGCCAGTTCCAGCCCGGCCAGCAGGGGCTGTTCTCGCGGCTGAAGGACGCGTTCAACGGTCGCTGAGGCGGAAGCCCGGGGGCTGCCGGGGGTCCGGGGGTCGCCCCCCGGGTCGGCACGGTCAGCCCGGTCGGCAGGGGCTGTTCTCGCGGCTGAAGGACGCGTTCAACGGTCGCTGGGGCCGGTCGCGCCGGGGGTGCGGAAGCGGTAGTTCCTCTGGTCTATGCCACACGGCAGGCCGGTTTCGGAGTTGTCCGGAGGACGTGACAACATGCGGTCATGTCCTCCGCACTGACCGATCTCTTCCCGCTCCCGATCGTGCAGGCCCCCATGGCGGGCGGCGTCTCCGTGCCGAAGCTCGCCGCCGCCGTGTGCGAAGCGGGCGGGCTCGGCTTCCTCGCCGCCGGGTACAAGACCGCCGACGGGATGTACCAGGAGATCAAGCAGCTGAGGAGCCTCACCGGCCGGCCCTTCGGGGTCAACCTCTTCATGCCGCAGCCGGAGTACGCCGACCCCGCCGCCGTCGACGTCTACGCCCACCAGCTGGCCGGCGAGGCCACCTGGTACGAGGCCGAGCTCGGCGATCCGGAGAGCGGCCGGGACGACGGCTACGAGACCAAGCTCACGGTGCTGCGCGACAACCCCGTCCCGGTGGTGTCGTTCCACTTCGGCGTCCCCCACCGCGAGGTCGTCGACACCCTGCACCGCGTCGGCACCTTCGTCCTGGCCACCGCCACCACCCCCGACGAGGCCCGGGCCGTCGAGCGGGCCGGGGCGGACGCCGTCATCGCGCAGGGCGTCGAGGCCGGCGGCCACCAGGGCACCCACCGGGACGTCCCCGAGACCGACGGCTCCGGCCTCGGGCTGCTGACCCTGGTCGCGCAGATCCGGGAGGCCGTCGGCATCCCGATCATCGCCGCCGGCGGCATCATGCGCGGCGGCCAGATCGCCGGACTCCTCGCGGCCGGCGCGTCCGCGGCCCAGCTGGGCACGGCCTTCCTCGCCACCCACGAATCCGGCGCGCACGCCCTGCACAAGCAGGCGCTGACCAACCCCCTGTTCGTGCGCACGGAGCTGACCCGGGCCTTCTCGGGCCGTCCGGCGCGCGGGCTCGTCAACCGGTTCCTGCGCGAGCACGGCCCGTACGCGCCCGCCGCCTACCCGGAGATCCACCACCTGACCTCGCCGCTGCGCAAGGCCGCCGCCAAGGCCGGGGACGCGCAGGGCATGGCGCTGTGGGCCGGGCAGGGGCACCGGATGGCGCGGGAGCTGCCCGCGGGGCAGCTGGTGGAGGTGCTGGCCGGTGAACTCGCCGCCGCCCGGACAGCGTTGTCGGGCGGGGGCGTCCCGGGCGGAGGCCTGCGATGACCGCGCCGGTGTTCGTCGTCGAGCACTTCGACGCGGGCGGCGGCGGACGGTACGTGCTGGACGGGCCGGAAGGGCGGCACGCCGTCTCCGTGAAGCGGCTGCGGGCCGGGGAGGACGTCGTCCTCACGGACGGGGCCGGGCGCTGGGCGGACTGCGTGGTGCTCGGCACCGAGGGCAAGGACCGGCTGATCGTCCAGCTGGACTCGGTGGGCGAGGAGCCGCCCGAGCAGCCGCGGGTGACCGTCGTACAGGCACTGCCCAAGGGCGACCGCGGTGAACTGGCCGTCGAGACCATGAGCGAGGTCGGCGTCGACGCCGTCGTGCCCTGGGCGGCGGCCCGCTGCATCACGCAGTGGAAGGGCGAGCGCGGGGCGAAGGCGCTCGCCAAGTGGCGGGCCACCGCCCGGGAGGCCGGCAAGCAGGCGCGCCGGGTGCGTTTCGCGGAGGTCGCCGACGCGGCCACGACCAAGCAGGTCGCCGCACTGCTGCGGCAGGCCGACTTCGCCGCCGTGCTCCACGAGAGCGGCGAGGAACCGCTGGCGACGGCCGAGGTGCCGACGGCCGGCGAGATCGTCCTGGTCGTGGGACCCGAGGGGGGTGTGGCGCCGGAGGAACTGGCGCTGTTCGCCGAGGCGGGGGCCGGGGCGTATCGCCTCGGGCGCAGTGTGCTGCGCACATCGACGGCAGGGACGGCGGCCGCCGCCGTCCTGCTGGCCCGTACCGGCCGCTGGTCCTGACCCCCTGGAGGCACCGTGGAACTCGCCCAAGTACGCCTGCTCGTCACCGACTTCGCCGCGTGTTACCGGTTCTACGGCGACGTCCTCGGCCTCAAGCCGCAGTCGGGCGCGGCCGAGGGCCCGTACGAGAAGTTCAGTCCCGCGGTCGGCTCCGCGGGGATCGCGCTGCAGGACCGGTCGATGATGGCCGAGGTGCTCGGCGAGGTGGGGGAACCGGCCGCCGGGCACCGGTCCCTGGTGGTGCTGCGGGTGGACGCGCTGGACGCGTACTGCGAGGAGATCACGCTGCGCGGCGGCACGGTCCTGCACGGTCCGGCGCCCCTGACCGACCGGATGCGGGTCGCCCATCTCAAGGACCCCGAGGGCAACTTGGTGGAGCTCCAAGAGTGGCTGCTGCTGCGCGGTTGACGCCTTTGCGCCCTACCGCGCCGCCCCCGTCGGTGGCAGGCTGCCCTCCATGGGGGCTTCGAGGAGGTTTCGACGGGGGCCGCGCGGCCGGCGGGCTGCTGTCGCGGCGGTGTTCGCGGTCGTCGCCGTGGGCGGCACCGTCGCCTGCGAGCCGGGCGACGGCATCGGTTCCGCGGCCGTGGCGTACACCACCGACGAGGTGGTGACCAAGGAACTCGACCGCCAGAAGGCGGGCGTGCGCTGGCTCAGCTGCACCGCGTCCTACGGCGACAGCGGCAAGAACACCAAGGCGTCGCCCTCGGCGAGCGAGAGGACCGTCGCGGCCGTCGACTGCCAGGGCGAGACCGACGACGGCAAGGACATCACCGTCGACGGCAAGGTGACCCACGCGGTGGACGGCGCCTGTGTGCGCGGGAACATCACCGCCAAGGTGGACGGCAAGGTCTGGTTCCGGGTCGACGGGCTCGGCGACTGCAACGCCACCAGCCCGCCCCCGGTGGGCGGCGGACCGGGCAACGACGGGCCGGGGGCCACGGTCACGGTGACCGTCACGCAGACCATCTGGTGCGACCGGTACCCGGACTGCCGCCCGGTCGAGGGCAAGTGATCGGAACCCTGTCCGCGCGGCGCCCTCCCTGCATAGGGTGATCAGGTGACATCGCCTGCTTATCTCCGGTTCCCGCACGTGCACGGCGACCTGGTCGCCTTCACCGCCGAGGACGACGTGTGGCTCGCGCCGCTCGACGGCGGGCGGGCCTGGCGGGTCAGCGCCGACAACACGCCGGTGACCCACCCCCGTGTCTCGCCCGACGGCACCACCGTCGCCTGGACCTCCACCCGGGACGGCGCCCCCGAGGTGCTCGTCGCCCCGGTCGACGGCGGTCCCGCCAAGCGCCTGACCCACTGGGGCAGTTCGAGGACGCAGGTGCGCGGCTGGACCCCCGGCGGCGAGGTCCTGGCGATCAGCTCGCAGGGGCAGGCCAGCCTGCGCCGCACCTGGGCGCGTGCCGTCCCGCTGGACGGCGGCCCGGCCGCCGCCCTGCCGTACGGGCCGGTCGGCGACGTGGCGTTCGGGCCGCACACGGTGCTGCTGTCCGCGCCGATGGGGCGCGAGGCGGCCTGGTGGAAGCGGTACCGGGGCGGTACGGCGGGCAAGTTGTGGATCGACCGCGAGGGCGAGGGCACCTTCGTCCGGCTGCACGAGGACCTCGACGGCAACATCGAGTACCCGCTGTGGGTGGGGGACCGGGTCGCGTTCCTCTCCGACCACGAGGGCACGGGCGCGCTCTACTCGTCCCTCGCCGACGGCTCGGACCTGCGCCGCCACACCCCGCTCGACGGGTTCTACGCCCGGCACGCCGCGACCGACGGCACCCGGGTGGTGTACTCCAGCGCCGGTGAACTCCACCTGCTGGACGACCTGGACGGGGCCGAGCCGCGCCGGCTCGAGGTGCGGCTGGGCGGGCAGCGCGCCGACCTGCAGCCGTTCGCTGTGAACGCCGCCCGCTGGTTCGGCTCGGCGTCCCCGGACCACACCGCGCGCGGCAGCGCCGTCTCCGTACGCGGCACCGTCCACTGGGTCACCCACCGCTCGGGCCCGGCCCGGGCGCTGGCCGCGACGCCCGGCGTACGGGCCCGGCTGCCGCGGGCGTTCCGCGCGGACGGCGAGGAGTGGGTGGTGTGGGTGACGGACGCCGAGGGCGACGACGCCCTGGAGTTCGCGCCCGCCACCGGCCTCGCCCCGGGCGCGACCCCGCGCCGGCTCGCCGCCGGACAGCTCGGCAGGGTGCTGGACCTCGCGGTGGCCCCCGACGGCAGCCGGGTGGCCGTGGCCTCCCACGACGGGCGGCTGCTGCTCGTGGAGCGGGAGACCGGCGAGGTGCGGGAGGTGGACCGCAGCGAGGACGGGGACGTCTCGGGGCTGGTCTTCTCGCCCGACTCGGCCTGGCTGGCCTGGTCCCACCCCGGCCCGCGGCCGCTGAGCCAGCTCAGGCTCGCCAACACCACCGACCTGTCGGTCACCGAGGCGACCCCGCTGCGCTTCCAGGACTACGCGCCCGCGTTCACCGCGGACGGCAAGCACCTCGCGTTCCTGTCGACCCGCTCCTTCGACCCGGTCTACGACGAGCACGTCTTCGACCTGGCCTTCGTCGAGGGCGCCCGGCCGCACCTCATCACGCTCGCGGCCACGACCCCGTCGCCGTTCGGGCCGCAGCGGCACGGCCGGTCCTTCGAGACGCCCGACCGGGAGGAGACCCCGGACAGCGAGGGCGCCCCCACCACCCGGATCGACCTGGAGGGCCTCGCCGACCGCATCGTGCCGTTCCCGGTCGAGGCCGCCCGCTACTCCAACCTGCGGGCCGCCAAGGACGGGGTGCTGTGGCTGCGCCACCCGGTCGCCGGGGTGCTCGGCGCCTCCCGGGCCACCCCCGACGACCCCGAGCCCAAGACCGAGCTGGAGCGCTACGACCTCGTTCAGCAGCGGGTCGAGCATCTCGCCGTGGACGCCGACCACTTCGAGGTCAGCGGCGACGGCAAGCGGGTGCTGCTGTGGACCGACGGACGGCTGAAGGTCGTCCCCAGTGACCGGCGCGCCTCCGGCGACGACGACAGCGACAGCAACATCACCGTCGACCTGAGCCGGGTCCGCCAGATGATCGACCCCGCCGCCGAGTGGCGGCAGATGTTCGACGAGGCCGGCCGCATCATGCGGGACCACTTCTGGCGGCCGGACATGAGCGGCGTCGACTGGAGCGGCGTCCTCGACCGCTACCGCCCGGTCCTGGAGCGGCTCGCCACCCACGACGACCTCGTCGACCTGCTGTGGGAGGTGCAGGGCGAACTCGGCACGTCCCACGCCTACGTCACCCCGCGCGGCGGCTCCGGCCGCGGCCCCCGCCAGGGCCTGCTCGGCGCCGACCTCTCCCGCCACGAGGACGGCACCTGGCGCGTGGACCGCATCCTGCCCTCGGAGACCTCCGACCCGGACGCCCGCAGCCCGCTGGCCGCACCCGGCGTCGCGGTACGGCCCGGGGACGCCGTGGTGGCGGTCGCCGGACAGCCCGTCGACCCCGTCACCGGACCGGGCCCGCTGCTGATCGGCACGGCCGGCAAGCCGGTGGAGCTGACCATCTCCCCGTCCGGCGGCGGCGAGCCGCGGCACGCCGTCGTCGTCCCGGTCGCCGACGAGGAACCGCTGCGCTACCACGCCTGGGTCGCCGACCGCCGCGCCTACGTCCACGAGAAGTCCGGCGGCCGCCTCGGCTACCTCCACGTCCCCGACATGCAGGCGCCCGGCTGGGCCCAGATCCACCGCGACCTGCGCGTGGAGGTGGCCCGCGAGGGCCTGGTGGTCGACGTCCGCGAGAACCGCGGCGGGCACACCTCGCAGCTGGTGGTGGAGAAACTGGCCCGCCGCGTCGTCGGCTGGGACCTGCCCCGCGGCATGCGCGCCGAGAGCTATCCGCGCGACGCGCCCCGCGGCCCGGTCGTCGCCGTCGCCAACGAGTTCTCCGGCTCCGACGGCGACATCGTCAACGCCGCGATCAAGGCGCTCGGCATCGGCCCGGTGGTCGGCACCCGCACCTGGGGCGGCGTCATCGGCATCGACAGCCGCTACCGCCTGGTCGACGGCACCCTGGTCACGCAGCCGAAGTACGCGTTCTGGCTGGAGGGCTACGGGTGGGGCGTGGAGAACCACGGGGTGGACCCGGACGTGGAAGTGGTGCAGAGCCCGCAGGACCACGCGGCGGGCCGGGACCCCCAACTGGACGAGGCCATCCGCATGGCGCTGGAGAGCCTGGAGACGGCACCGGCGAAAACGCCTCCGGGCCTGCCCGGTTGACCGGCACCGGCAAGGTCGGGACCAGCCACGGAGTACCCGCACCCGACGACGATACGATGCCCGAGTCGGACCGTATTCGGCCAACCCCCGGAGGGAAAATGGCAGGGGAACCCCAGGACGACTGCCTGTTCTGCAAGATCGTCGCGGGCACCGTCCCGGCGACGATCGTCCGCCGGACGGAGACGACCCTCGCGTTTCGCGACATCAACCCCCAGGCACCCACCCACGTCCTCGTGATCCCCAAGGCCCACTACGAGAACGCCGGTGCCCTCGCCGCCGCCGACCCGGCCCTCACCGCGGACGTGCTCCGCGAGGCCCAGGCCGTCGCGGACGAGGAGAAGCTCGACAGCTACCGCCTGGTCTTCAACACCGGCAGCGGCTCCGGCCAGACCGTCTGGCACGTCCACGGCCACGTGATCGGCGGCCGCGGCCTCGAATGGCCCCCGGGATAGCCGCTGTGTCCGTACGCGAACTCGTCGTCCTCGGCACCGCCAGCCAGGTCCCGACCCGGCACCGCAACCACAACGGCTACCTGCTGCGCTGGGACGGCGAGGGCATCCTGTTCGACCCCGGCGAGGGCACGCAGCGTCAGATGCTGCGCGCCGGGGTCGCCGCGCACGACCTGAACCGGATCTGCGTCACGCACTTCCACGGCGACCACAGCCTCGGCCTCGCCGGTGTGATCCAGCGCATCAACCTCGACAAGGTCCCGCACCCGGTCACCGCCCACTATCCGCGCTCCGGGCAGCGCTTCTTCGACCGGCTCCGGTACGCCACCGCCTACCGCGAGACCGTCGGCATCACCGAGGCGCCGGTCGACACCGACGGGTCCCTCGCCCGCACCGGCGGCTACACCCTGGAGGCCCGCAGGCTGTCGCACCCGGTGGAGTCCTACGGCTACCGGCTCGTCGAGCCCGACGGCCGCCGCATGCTGCCCGAGCGGCTCGCCGCGCACGGCGTGCGGGGCCCGGACGTGGGCCGGATCCAGCGCGAGGGATCACTCGGCGGGGTCTCGCTGGAGGACGTCAGCGAGGTGCGGCGCGGGCAGCGGTTCGCGTTCGTCATGGACACCCGGCTCTGCGACGGCGTGTACGCGCTGGCCGAGGGCTGCGACCTGCTGGCCATCGAGTCGACGTTCCTCGACGAGGACGAGGAACTCGCCGTCGAGCACGGCCATCTGACGGCAGGTCAGGCGGCCCGGGTGGCGCGGGAGAGCGGGGTGCGGCACCTGGTGCTCACCCACTTCAGCCAGCGCTACACCGAGCCGGACGAGTTCGAGCGGCAGGCGCGGGCCGCCGGGTACGAGGGCGAGCTGACCGTGGCCCACGACCTCCTGCGGGTGCCGGTTCCGAAGCGACGGTGAAACGCCCGTACGATGCATTGATGCCCATCCCCAAAGCCGAACTGCACCTTCATATCGAAGGCACCCTGGAACCGGAACTCGCCTTCGAGCTCGCCACGCGCAACGGCCTCACCCTGCCCTACGCCGACACGGACGAACTGCGCGAGGCCTACCGCTTCGACGACCTCCAGTCGTTCCTGAACCTGTACTACGAGCTCATGGCCGTGCTGCGCACCGAGCGGGACTTCGAGGACCTGGCGAACGAGTACCTGGCCCGGGCCGCCGCCCAGGGCGTGCGGCACGCGGAGATCTTCTTCGACCCGCAGGCCCACACCAGCCGCGGTCTGGAGCTCGGCACGGTCGTCGAGGGGCTGTGGCGGGCGCTGGGAAGGAGCCAGGACAACCACGGCGTCTCGACCCGGCTGATCCTGTGCTTCCTGCGCGACGAGTCCGCCGAGTCGGCCCTGGCGACCCTGGAGGCGGCCAGGCCCCACCTGGACCGGATCACCGGCGTCGGGCTGGACTCGGCCGAGGTCGGGCACCCGCCGGCGAAGTTCCGCGAGGTCTACGAGGCCGCCGCCGCGCTGGGCCTGCGGCGGGTCGCCCACGCGGGCGAGGAGGGGCCGCCGGAGTACATCACCGAGGCGCTGGACGTGCTCGGCGTCGAGCGGGTCGACCACGGGCTGCGCTGCGTGGAGGACCCGGCGCTGGTCGAGCGGCTGGTGCGGGACCGGGTGCCGCTGACGCTGTGCCCCCTGTCGAACGTCCGGCTGCGCACCGTGGACACCCTCGCCGACCACCCGCTGCCCGCCATGCTGGAGGCGAGCCTGCTGTGCACGGTCAACTCCGACGACCCGGCCTACTTCGGCGGATACGCCGGTGACAACTTCGACGCGGTGCGCGAGAGTCTCGGCCTCGGCCGGGAGCGGCTGCGCGAGCTCGCCCGCAACTCCTTCCTCGCCTCCTTCCTGGAGGACGACGAGGAACTGCGGGCGCGCTACCTCGCCGAGGTCGAGGCCTACACCTTCGGCTAGCCGGGCCTCACCGGGCCTCCGACCCCGCCTTGCCGTAGGCGCGCTGGGCGGGGACGGCCGGGGTCTCCACCTCGATCTCCACCACCGGCTGCTCCGGGGCGCCGATCTCGGGGACCGCGCCGGTCGGGGTGCCGGTGGCGGCGGCGACCAGGGCGGCCGGGTGCCCGCCGCGGCGGCGGATCGCGCCGGCCAGCAGCGGACGTCCGCCGGTGTGCAGGGCGACGGCGGTCATCGGCAGCGCGATCACCAGCAGACCGGCGCCGAGGACCAGGCCCATCACCGGGAACCCGGCCTGCGCCGACAGCACGCTGCCGGTGAGCGGTCCGGCGGCCGTGCCCAGCGAGGACGCCGAGCCGACCAGCACCGCCCACCGTCCGCGCGGGTCGAGCGAGGCGGCCAGCCCGATCAGGTACGACAGCACCACCGGGTACAGCGTGTTCCAGGCGATCTCCCCGGCCGCGAAGCTCCCGAGGCCGGTCGCGGACGCGCTCAGGACGATGCAGCCGGCGATCAGCACCGTGCCCAGGCCGATCGGCACCGCCCGGCCGAGCCGCGCACCGAGCGCGCCCGCCGCGAGGACACCGGCCAGCCCGGCGCCCAGCGCCACGGCGAACACCACACCGACGGTGGCCTCCCCGAGGTGGGCCTGCTCCAGCCCGATGCGCCCGCTCACGCCCCACAGGGAGTTCTGGGCGAGCGACCAGCAGACCATGGCGGCCGCCAGCACCAGGCCGGAACGGGCGTGCGGCAGCCGGGCCCGCTCCCGCCTGCCCGCCGGCACGGCGGGCGTGCCGGCGGGCAGGCCGGCGGTGAGCGGCCACACGGTCAGGGCCGTCAGGGCGATCGCGGACAGCGGCAGGCCGTGGCCCGGGCCGAGGTGCGGAACCGTCAGATACACGGTGCCCGCGAGGGCGGAGACGCTGAGCAGCCCGGCGGTGGAGGCCCGGTGCGGGTCCTTCTGGGCGGCGATGAGCGTGGCGGCGACGGTGGTGGCGGTGCCGGAGCCGAAGCCGCCGACCATCGCGCCGGCGACGACGGCCGGGACGGCGGTGCTCAGCGCGGCACCGCCGTAGCCGAGCACGGCCAGCACGAGACCGAGCCGGGCGAGGGTGCGGGCGCCGATCCGCTCCACCCTGGAGGCCAGGGCGAATCCGGCGGCGGCCGAACTCAGCAGCAGCGCGCTGCCGACGGCACCGGCCTGCGTGGCGGAGAGCGGAAGGGCCGAGTCGAGCCGGCCGACGGTGGTCGGCAGCAGATACGGGGCGAGGTACCCGGCCGTGAAAAGGGCGACGAGGGGCCAGGGGGTGGTGCGGGCGAACACGGGCGTTCCCAAGGCATGCGAAAGGAGCGGCAGATGAGGGGGAGGGCGACGACCGTCGACGGACAGGAACGCGCGGGCAATTTGTATCAAGCAAGTACCCGGACCCGGGAGCCCGGGGGATGTGATGTGGAGCACGTTGCGTTTGGGGTGGTGAAGCCCGGGTAAACGAGCGCTTCTCGCAGGGTGAGGCGCGCGTGCTCCGCTAGCGCCAGTGCACCGATCCGGCCCCCGTGGGCACCGTCGCCTCGATCTTCGCCCGGATCTCCCGCATTACGGCGACGATCCGCTCCTCGTGCCCGGGGGTGAGCCGGGCGACCGGCACCGAGCAGCTGATCGCGTCCTGCGCGGGGGTGTCGTAGCGCAGCGCGAACCCGAAGCCGACGATGCCGGGCACGCCCTCCTCGCGGTCCACGGACCAGCCGCGGTCCCGGACGCGCCGGAGGTCGGCCGCCAGGGACGCCCGGCTGGTGTGCGAGTTCGGGGTGAGCGCCTCGTACGGCCCCTCGGGCAGCTCCTCGTCCGGGCGTTCGGCCAGCAGCGCCTTGCCGAGCGCGCCGGCGTGCGCGGGCAGGCGCCGCCCCACCCGGCTGATCGTCCTGAGGTACTCGTGGGACTCGCGTGTGGCCAGGTAGGCCACGTCCCGGCCGTCCAGCCGGCCCAGGTGGATGGTCTCGCCGAGCGCGTCCGACGCCTCGTCGAGATACGGCCGCACCACCCGGACCCGGGGGTCGGAGTCGAGGTAGCTCGTGCCGGTGAGCAGGGCGTGGATGCCGATGCCGTACAGCGAGCCGGTGACGTCGGTGCGGACCCAGCCGCGTGAGATCAGGGTCTGCAGCAGCGCGTACATCGAGCTGCGCGGCACGCCGAGTTCGCCGGCCAGCTCCTGCAGCCGGGCCGGGCGGTCGCCGCGCGCCGCGAGGAGTTCCAGCAGCTCGACCGTGCGCGCCGCGGACTTCACCTCGCGCACGCCCCCTGTCTCCGACATGGGCCGATCGTAATCGGCCCGGGCCGCCCGCCGTGCCCGGTTGACGGCCCCTGTTCGGCTACCTAACCTTCATTCTCATACATGGATGACGTCTACATAAGGAGATGACCGTGAGCGGTGGACCGGTGGCGGTCGCGCAGCGGCTGCGGGACGGCATGGCGGGCGGCGTGCTGTCGTTCCCGCTGACCAGCTTCCGCGACGACGGCACCCTCGACCCGGACGGATTCCGCCGCTACGTCGCCGAGCGGCTGGCCGCCGCGCCCGGCGCCGTCTTCCCCGCCTGCGGCACCGGCGAGTTCTTCTCGCTGGACGAGGACGAGTACCGGCAGGTCGTCGCCATCACCGTGGAGGAGGCGGCCGGGCGCGTCCCCGTCGTCGCGGGCACCGGCTACGGCTGGGCGCAGGCCGTGCGGTTCGCGCGCATCGCCGAGGACGCCGGAGCCGACGCGCTCCTCGTCCTGCCGCACTACCTCGTCGCCGCCCCGCAGGACGGCCTGGTCGCCCAGCTGGAGGAGATCGCCGCCCGCACCCCGCTGCCCCTGATCGCCTACCAGCGCGGCCAGGTCTCCTTCACCGCCGAGTCGCTCCGGCGCGTCGCCGCCCTGCCCGGTGTCATCGGCCTCAAGGACGGCCACAGCGACCTCGACCGGCTGCAACGCCTCACCCTCGCCGCACCCGAGGACTTCCTGTTCTTCAACGGGGCCGCCACCGCCGAGATCCAGGCCCGCGCCTACGCCGCCGTCGGCGTCCCGGCCTACTCCTCCGCCGTCCACGCCTTCGCGCCCGAGATCGCCGACGCCTTCTTCACCGCCCTGCGCGACGGCGACCACGGCACGGTCGACGAACTGCTGCGCGACTTCTACGTCCCGCTCGTCGAACTGCGCGACCGCGTCCCCGGGTACGCCGTGTCCCTGGTGAAGGCCGCGGCCCGGCTGCGCGGCCATGCCGTGGGCCCCGTGCGCGCCCCGCTCACCGACCCCTCGCCCGCCGACCTCGCGGCCCTCGACGCCCTCCTGCGCTCCGGACTCGACCTGGTGGGAGCCGCCCTGTGAACCACACGCCCCCCGTACCGCGCGCGTAGGCCCGGCGCCCGGGGAAGCGGGGGGCGCGCGGCGGCCGGGCGCGAGCTGACGGGACGGGTGGGGCGGGCGTGATCGGCGTCACGCTGTCGGCGATGTGGTGCAGACTGGCCTGATCCGCACCACGTCAGGGAGCGCATCGTGATCGCGTCCACCGCCCCGGCCGGAAAGGGATCGCACCGTCAGACCCAGGTCGATCCCCTCGCCCCCCTGCGCAGGCCGGACGACCCGCCCTGGGACGTCTACCTCACCGGCACGGTCTTCCTCGACATCGTCTTCACCGGCCTCGACTCCGCCCCGGTGCGCGGGACGGAGTCCTGGGCGCGCGGCATGGGGTCGAGCCCCGGCGGTGTCGCCAACATGGCCACCGCGCTCGCCCGCCTCGGCCTGCGCACGTCCCTCGCCGCGGCCTTCGGCGACGACCACTACGGCGACTACTGCTGGGACGCCCTGGAACACGGCGAGGGCATCGACCTCTCCCCGTCGCGCACCGTGCCCGGCTGGCACTCCCCGGTGACCGTCTCCATGGCGTACGAGGGGGAGCGCACGATGGTCTCGCACGGCCACGAGCCGCCCCCCGAGGAGCCGGCCCCCTCCTGCCCGCCCCGCGCCCGTGCCGCCGTCGCCTCCCTCGCGCCCGGCGTCAGCGCGCCCTGGATCGCCCAGGCCGCGAGCCGCGGCACCCGTGTCTTCGGCGACGTCGGCTGGGACGACACCGGGGCGTGGGATCTCGCCGGCCTGCCCGACCTGCGGCACTGCGAGGCGTTCCTGCCCAACGCGGAGGAGGCCATGCGGTACACGCGCACGGACTGCCCCCGGGCCGCCGCGCACGCCCTGACCGAGTACGTGCCGCTCGCCGTGGTCACCCTCGGGGCGGACGGCGCGTACGCGGTGGACCGGCGCACGGGGGAGACGGCCGAGGTGCCCGCGATCGAGGTCGAGGCGCTCGACCCGACCGGGGCCGGGGACGTGTTCGTCGCCGGGTTCGTGGCCGGGACGCTGGCCGACTGGCCGCTGGCGGACCGGCTGGCCTTCGCCGGGCTGACGGCGGCGCTGTCGGTGCAGGAGTTCGGCGGTTCGCTGTCGGCGCCGGGGTGGTCGGAGATCGCGGCGTGGTGGCGCAGGGTGCAGTCCGTCGAGGGGCAGTCGGCGGCGGCGCTGGAGCGGTACGGGTTCCTGGCCGACCTGGTGCCCGAGGAGCTGGTGCGGCCCTGGCCGCTGCGGCGGGCCGTCCCCACGATCGGGTTCCGCCGCTCGGCCTGACCCCGCGGCCGGGACCCCCCGGGCCCCGGATCGCGACCTCGCTTCCAAAACCCCTACGGCGTTGTCACTTGCCCGTCGTACCCTGGGAGTCGCGAGGCCGCCCTCAGCTACGCGGCCGTGACGAGGAGGAACCGCAGGCCTTCAGCGCCGGCCCATGACTCAGACACCCACAGCTCACACCCCCGCGCAGGAGCAGGCGAGAGCGCAGTTCACCGTCCCCGCCCAACACCCCATGGTGACCGTGCTGGGGTCCGGCGACTCCCTCCTGCGCGTGATCGAGAAGGCCTTCCCGGCGGCCGACATCCACGTCCGGGGCAACGAGATCAGCGCGGCAGGCGACCCGAAGGACGTCGCCCTCATCGCCCGCGTGTTCGACGAGATGATGCTGGTGCTCCGCACCGGACAGCCGATGACGGAGGACGCAGTGGAACGCTCGATCGCCATGCTCAAGGCGAGCGACAGCGGCGAGAGCGACGGCCAGGAGACCCCGGCCCAGGTGCTCACGCAGAACATCCTGTCCTCGCGCGGCCGCACGATCCGCCCCAAGACGCTCAACCAGAAGCGCTACGTGGACGCGATCGACAAGCACACGATCGTCTTCGGCATCGGCCCGGCCGGCACCGGCAAGACGTACCTGGCGATGGCCAAGGCGGTGCAGGCCCTGCAGTCCAAGCAGGTCAACCGCATCATCCTGACCCGCCCGGCGGTCGAGGCCGGCGAGCGCCTCGGCTTCCTGCCCGGCACGCTCTACGAGAAGATCGACCCGTACCTGCGCCCGCTGTACGACGCGCTGCACGACATGCTCGACCCGGACTCGATCCCGCGGCTGATGGCGGCGGGCACGATCGAGGTCGCGCCGCTCGCCTACATGCGCGGCCGCACGCTCAACGACGCCTTCATCATCCTGGACGAGGCCCAGAACACGAGCCCCGAGCAGATGAAGATGTTCCTCACCCGCCTCGGCTTCGACTCGAAGATCGTGATCACGGGTGACGTGACGCAGGTCGACCTGCCCGACGGCACGAAGTCCGGTCTGCGGCAGGTCCAGGACATCCTGGACGGCGTGGAGGACGTGCACTTCTCGCGGCTGTCGTCCCAGGACGTCGTCCGGCACAGGCTGGTGGGCCGTATCGTCGACGCGTACGAGAAGTACGACACGAAGCACGGCACCGAGAACGGCGCGCACAAGGGCCGCGGCAAGGCCGGGCACAAGGGGAAGTAGACACACACAGCACCATGTCGATCGACGTCAACAACGAGTCCGGAACCGAGGTCGACGAGCAGGCGATCCTCGACATCGCCCGCTACGCACTCGCGCGGATGCGCATCCACCCGCTCTCCGAGCTCTCGGTGATCGTCGTGGACGCGGCCGCCATGGAGCAGCTCCACATCCAGTGGATGGACCTCCCCGGCCCGACGGATGTCATGTCGTTCCCGATGGACGAGCTGCGCCCGCCGTCCAAGGACGACGACGAGCCGCCGCAGGGGCTGCTCGGCGACATCGTGCTGTGCCCCGAGGTCGCCGAGAAGCAGGGCAGGGAAGCGGACACGCAGCACTCCATGGACGAGGAGCTCCAGCTCCTCACCGTCCACGGTGTGCTGCACCTGCTCGGCTACGACCACGAGGAACCGGACGAGAAGGCCGAGATGTTCGGCCTCCAGGCGGCCATCGTGGACGGCTGGCGCGCGGAGCGGGGCCTGACCGGCCCGTCCCCGGCGCCGACGGTCTCGTAGCCGCCGATGAGTCCGCAACTCGCCCTGGGCGCCGTCGCCCTGGTGGTCGTGGCCTGGCTCGCCGCCTGCGCGGAGGCGGGCCTCGCGCGCGTCTCCAGCTTCCGCGCCGAGGAGGCCGTGCGCTCGGGCCGCCGCGGCAGCGCCAAGCTCTCCCAGGTCGCCGCCGACCCGACCCGCTACCTCAACGTGGCGCTGCTGGTCCGTGTCGCCTGCGAGATGGCCGCCGCCGCGCTGATCACCTACGGCTGCCTGCAGGAGTTCGACGGCACCACACAGGCCCTGCTGATCGCCATCGCGGTCATGGTCCTCGTGTCGTACGTCGCCGTCGGGGTCTCGCCGCGCACCATCGGCCGCCAGCACCCGCTGAACACGGCGACGGTCTCGGCGTACGTGCTGGTGCCGCTGGCCCGGATCATGGGCCCGATCCCGTCGCTGCTGATCCTCATCGGCAACGCGCTCACGCCCGGCAAGGGCTTCCGGCGCGGCCCGTTCGCCTCCGAGGCGGAGCTGCGCGCGCTGGTCGACCTCGCCGAGAAGGAGTCCCTCATCGAGGACGAGGAGCGCCGCATGGTGCACTCCGTCTTCGAGCTGGGCGACACCCTGGTCCGCGAGGTCATGGTGCCGCGCACGGACCTGGTGGTCATCGAGCGCTTCAAGACCATCCGCCAGGCCCTCACCCTCGCCCTGCGCTCGGGCTTCTCGCGCATACCGGTCACCGGCGAGAGCGAGGACGACATCGTCGGGATCGTGTACCTGAAGGACCTGGTCCGCAAGACGCACATCAGCCGCGACGCCGAGTCCGAGCAGGTGTCCACCGCCATGCGCCCGGCGTTCTTCGTGCCCGACACCAAGAACGCCGGCGACCTGCTGCGCGAGATGCAGAAGGAACGCAACCACGTCGCCGTCGTCATCGACGAGTACGGCGGCACGGCCGGCATCGTCACCATCGAGGACATCCTGGAGGAGATCGTCGGCGAGATCACCGACGAGTACGACCGGGAACTGCCGCCGGTGGAGGACCTCGGCGAGGACCGCTTCCGTGTCACCGCCCGCCTCGACATCGGCGACCTGGGCGAGCTGTACGGCCTGGAGGAGTACGACGACGAGGACGTCGAGACGGTCGGCGGTCTGCTCGCCAAGGCCCTGGGCCGGGTGCCCATCGCCGGGGCGTCGTCCGTGGTGGCCCTCCCCGACGGCCGGGAACTGCGCCTGACCGCGGAGGCCGCGGCCGGCCGCCGGAACAAGATCGTGACCGTGCTCGCCGAGCCGGTCGAGCCGCCGGAGCCGCCGCAGGAGGAGAAGCCGGAGTGACCCCCCAGGAGCTGCGCGCGTTCTGCCTGTCCTTCAACGCGGCGGAGGAGGACTTCCCCTTCGGCCCGGAGATCTCCGTGTTCAAGGTGCGGGGCAAGCTGTTCGCCCTGTCCTTCCTGGACGCGCGCCCCCTGAAGGTCAACCTCAAGTGCGACCCCGACGAGGCGGTCCGCCTGCGCGGCGAGCACGAAGGGCTCATCGTGCCGGGCTGGCACATGAACAAGCGCCACTGGAACACCGTCACCGCCGACGGAGACCTCCCCGACCGGTTGGTCAGGGAGCTGATCGAGGACTCCTACGACCTCGTGGTGGCCGGCCTGCCGCGAGCGGACCGCCTCCGACTCGACCGCCCCTGACGCTTCCGTATGCTCGGATCATGACCGACAGCAGCGCGCTCGACCCCGAGGACCGCAAGATCGTCACCCTGGCCCGTTCCGCGCGGGCCCGCAACGGCGTCCCCGAGGGGGCGGCCGTACGGGACGAGACCGGACGCACCTATGTCGCGGGCACGGTGGCCCTGGACTCCCTGCAGCTCAGCGCCCTGCGCACGGCGGTGGCGATGGCGGTGGCCTCGGGGGCGCGGTCGCTGGAGGCGGCGGCCGTGGTCACCGAGGCGCAGTCGGTCTCCGACGAGGACCGGGCGGCCGTGCGGGACCTCGGCAGCGCGCAGACGCCGGTGCTGCTTGCGGGGCTCGACGGGACGGTCCGCAGCACGGTCACCGCCGGCTGAACTCCGCTGTCACCGGACCCGTGCGGGTGCGACCGGGGCGAGGCGGCCCCGGAGCCCATGACGGCGGGTGTGCGGGGCGCGGTGCGGAGGGGTCGGTTGGATCAGGGAGAATGGGCGGCATGAGCGTTCGTATGCAGTCATCCCAAGAGTCGGGCGAGACCGTCCACCGTGCCGGCTTCGCCTGCTTCGTGGGCCGCCCCAACGCGGGCAAGTCCACGCTGACGAACGCTCTGGTCGGGCAGAAGGTGGCGATCACCTCGAACCGGCCGCAGACCACGCGGCACACCGTGCGGGGCATCGTGCACCGGCCGGACGCGCAGCTGATCCTGGTGGACACCCCGGGACTGCACAAGCCGCGCACCCTGCTGGGCGAGCGCCTGAACGACGTGGTGCGCACCACCTGGGCCGAGGTCGACGTGATCGGCTTCTGCCTGCCGGCGAACGAGAAGATCGGTCCGGGTGACCGTTTCATCGCCAAGGAGCTCGCGGGCATCAAGAAGTCGCCGAAGGTCGCGATCGTCACCAAGACGGACCTGGTCGACAGCAAGGCCCTGGCCGAGCAGCTCATCGCGATCGACCAGCTCGGCAAGGAGCTGGGCATGGAGTGGGCGGAGATCGTCCCGGTGTCGGCGGTCGGCGACCAGCAGGTCGAGCTGCTGGCGGACCTGCTGATCCCGATGCTCCCGGAGGGCCCCGCCCTCTATCCCGAGGGCGACCTGACGGACGAGCCCGAGCAGGTCATGGTGGCCGAGCTGATCCGCGAGGCGGCCCTGGAGGGCGTCCGCGACGAGCTGCCGCACTCCATCGCGGTCGTGGTGGAGGAGATGCTCCCGCGCGAGGACCGCCCCGCCGACAAGCCCCTCCTCGACATCCACGCCAACCTCTTCATCGAGCGCCCCAGCCAGAAGGGCATCGTCATCGGCCCCAAGGGCAAGCGCCTGAAGGAGGTCGGCATCAAGTCCCGCAAGCAGATCGAGGCGCTGCTGGGCACGCCGGTCTTCCTGGACCTGCACGTCAAGGTCGCCAAGGACTGGCAGCGGGACCCCAAGCAGCTGCGGCGGCTGGGGTTCTGAGGGCCGGGCCCTCTCACCGGGGTCCCGTCTGCTCCCGCAGCACGTCCCGGAACCACCGGTAGGACGCCTTGGGCGTGCGCCTGAGGGTCTCGAAGTCGACGTGGACGAGGCCGAAGCGGCGTGCGTAGCCCTCCGCCCACTCGAAGTTGTCGAGCAGCGACCAGACGAAGTACCCGCGCACGTCGACGCCCGCCTCCACCGCCCGGTGCAGGGCCCGGAGATGACCGTCCAGATAGGCGATGCGCTCCGGGTCGTCCACGCCGGGGTACGCGCAGCCGTTCTCGGTGATGACGACCGGCGGGAGGCGGTCGCCGTAGCGGTCGCGGAACGAGGTGAGGAGCTCGGTGAGGCCCTCCGGTACGACCGGCCAGCCGAAGTCGGTGACCGGGCGGCCCTCGATCGGCCGCACGGAGAAGGGCAGTTCCGCCGGCATCGTGACCCCGCCGAAGTCGATCTCCGTCCCCCGCGGTGCGCCCACCCGCGTCGGGGCGTAGTAGTTGACGCCGTACCAGTCGATCGGCTCGGCGATCACCCGCAGATCCGCCTCGACGTCCCCGGGCAGCAGTGCCTCGATGCCGTCCGGGTAGCGGCCCAGCAGCAGCGGGTCGGCGAACAGGCGGTTCAGCAGCAGGTCGTAGAAGTCCGCCGCCTCCAGGTCGGCCGCCTCGGCCGAGGCCGCCCAGGTCGGGCCGTGGGAGTTGGCGATGCCGATGTCCGTGGCGCCCGCGGCGCGCAGGGCGCGGACGGCCAGGCCGTGGGCGAGCAGCTGGTGGTGGGCGACCGGCAGGGCGTCGAACAGCAGCCGCCTGCCCGGCGCGTGCACCCCCAGGGCGTGGCCCAGCAGGGTGTGTTCGGCCGGCTCGTTGAGGGTGATCCACCGGGACACACGGTCGCCGAGCCGGCCGGCGACCAGCTCGACGTACTCGGCGAACCGCGCGGCGGTGTCCCGGTCGAGCCAGTCCAGGTCCACGGGCAGGTCCCAGTGGAACAGCGTCGGCACCGGGCGGACGCCCGCCGCGCACAGGTCGTCCACCAGCCGGTCGTAGAAGTCCAGGCCCCCTGCGGAGCGCACGCGCGGCCAGGAGACCGAGAAGCGGTAGGCGTTCACGCCCAGGTCCGCCAGGAGCGCCACGTCCTCGCGGTGGCGGTGGAAGTGGTCGCAGGCCACGGCCGCCGTCGAGCCGTCCCCGACCCGCCCCGGCTCGGCCGTGAAGGCGTCCCACACGGACGGTTCGCGCAGCTCGGCCGCGCCCTCGATCTGGTGCGCCGAGGTCGACACGCCCCACAGGAAGCCGGGCGGGAAGCGGGGGATCGGAGTGCCTGCGTCAGTCGCCATGCGCCGGATCATCCGTACCGTCGGTAACGGAAGTCAACGGCCTCGCCGGTAAACGGCCGTTACGCCCCCTCCTTCAGTACGCGCGAGATCAGCGCGCGCTGTTCGCCGGTCAGCCGCGGATCGGCCGCGTACACGGTCCGTCCGTCCACGGTGATCTGGTAGGCGAACCCGTCCGGGACCCCGACCGGCGGCGTGGTCCGGCCGTCGGCCAGCGCCCGCTCGGCCAGCGCGTGCCACTCGGCGGCATCGGAGCGGCCCGAGGTGTCCACCTCGGCGTGCCGCTCGATGCCCGCGAAACCGCCCGTGCGCCGCACCTGAATACGCATGGCACCTGTCTAGTACGGAACTACAGCGTCCGCACCCCGACCTGCTCCCAGGCCTTCGACACGGCGTCGAGCTCCTCGCCGTCGCCGAAGCGCTCCCGGGCGGCCTTGACGGTGAGGGTGGCGAAGTCGGCGAACAGCGCCTGCTCCTTCAGCTCGCCACCGGTCAGCACGTCGTACCAGACCTGGCCCGCCCGCTCCCAGGCGTGCCCGCCGAGGGCCGTCGCGGCGAGGTAGAAGGCGTGGTTGGGGATGCCCGAGTTGATGTGGACGCCGCCGTTGTCGCGGCCGGTGCGGACGAAGTCGTCCATGGTGGCCGGCTGCGGGTCCTTGCCGAGCACGTCGTCGTCGTACGCCGTGCCCGGCTCCTTCATGGAGCGCAGCGCCGTGCCCGTCACGCGAGGTGCGAGCAGTCCGGCGCCGATCAGCCAGTCGGCCTCGGCGGCGGTCTGGCCGAGCGTGTACTGCTTGATCAGCGCGCCGAAGACGTCCGACAGGGACTCGTTGAGCGCCCCGGGCTGGCCGAAGTAGGTGAGGTTGGCCGTGTACTGCGTGACGCCGTGCGCGAGTTCGTGGCCGATGACGTCGATCGGGATGGTGAAGTCCAGGAAGATCTCGCCGTCCCCGTCGCCGAAGACCATCTGCTCGCCGTTCCAGAAGGCGTTGTTGTAGTCGCGGTCGTAGTGCACGGTCGCGTTCAGCGGCAGGCCGCTGCCGTCGATCGAGTCGCGCCCGAACGCCCGCAGGAACAGCTCGAAGGTCGCGCCGAGCCCGGCGTGGGCCCGGTTGACCGTGGCGTCCTTGCCGGGGGCGTCGCCCTCGCCGCGGACCTTGTGGCCGGGCAGGTCGGTGCCGTGCCGGGCGTCGTGGATCGTGCGCCGCGGCCTGCCGTCGGCGGCCGAGGGCACGGCGGTGGCGCCGAGGACGGTGGTCAGGCGGCGCTGGGTGCGCTCGTAGGCGTCGCGCTGCAGGGTGCGGCGGGCGGCACCGGCGAGGGCCGGGTCGTCGGCCTGGGCGAGCTTGTCGAGGACATGAGGCGGGACGATGGTGCAGAAGACGGGCTCGAAGCCCCCGTGAGTCGTCATGCCCGGCACCCTTGCACTGCGTGACGAGACTGTCACTAGTGGCCACCATGATTGGTGAAATACCGGGACAACGGACTTCACTCTCCGTAGTGAAGTGGTATAGCGCACTTTTTGTCCCGTTTGGGCGCCGGGTCCCGCATACTGATACGACCCCACGCGCAGAGAGGGGCTCGGCTAGCATGCTGCGCATCATGCGTTTCGGGCTGCTTCTCCTTAGCTGCCGCGGCGAGGGCCTGTAGTCGAGGCCGACTCCCTCCCCGCGGAGCTTGGTGCTGCGTCGTCGGCCGTCCTTCCGGACACCCTCTGAGGAGCCCACAGCATCATGGCGAACCGCCAGCAGCCCAGTTCCATGCCGATCCACAAGTACGGCCGCTACGAGCAGGTCGACATCCCGGACCGCACCTGGCCGGACCAGCGCATCACCACCGCCCCCCGCTGGCTCTCCACCGACCTGCGCGACGGCAACCAGGCCCTGATCGACCCCATGTCGCCCGCCCGCAAGCGCGCCATGTTCGACCTGCTGGTCAAGATGGGCTACAAGGAGATCGAGGTCGGCTTCCCCGCCTCGGGCCAGACGGACTTCGACTTCGTACGCTCCATCATCGAGGAGCCGGGGGCCATCCCCGACGACGTCACCATCTCCGTGCTGACCCAGGCCCGCGAGGACCTGATCGAGCGCACCGTGGAGTCCCTGAAGGGCGCCAGGCGGGCGACGGTCCACCTGTACAACGCCACCGCTCCGGTCTTCCGCCGGGTCGTCTTCCGCGGCTCCAGGGACGACATCAAGCAGATCGCCGTCGACGGCACCCGCCTGGTCATGGAGTACGCGGAGAAACTGCTGGGCCCCGAGACCGAGTTCGGCTACCAGTACAGCCCCGAGATCTTCACCGACACCGAGCTGGACTTCGCGCTGGAGGTCTGCGAGGCGGTCATGGACGTCTGGCAGCCCGGCCCGGGCCGCGAGATCATCCTCAACCTGCCCGCCACCGTGGAGCGCTCCACCCCCTCGACCCACGCCGACCGCTTCGAGTGGATGGGCCGCAACCTCTCCCGCCGCGAGCACGTCTGCCTGTCGATCCACCCGCACAACGACCGCGGCACCGCCGTCGCCGCCGCCGAGCTGGCCCTGATGGCCGGCGCCGACCGCGTCGAGGGCTGCCTGTTCGGCCAGGGCGAGCGCACCGGCAACGTCGACCTGGTCACCCTGGGCATGAACCTCTTCTCCCAGGGCGTCGACCCGCAGATCGACTTCTCCGACATCGACGAGATCCGCCGTACGTGGGAGTACTGCAACCAGATGGAGGTCCACCCGCGCCACCCGTACGTGGGCGACCTGGTCTACACGTCCTTCTCCGGCTCCCACCAGGACGCCATCAAGAAGGGCTTCGACGCCATGGAGGCCGAGGCGCAGGCCAAGGGCGTCACCGTCGACGACATCGAGTGGGCCGTCCCCTACCTGCCCATCGACCCCAAGGACGTCGGCCGCTCCTACGAGGCGGTCATCCGGGTCAACTCGCAGTCCGGCAAGGGCGGTATCGCCTACGTCCTGAAGAACGACCACAAGCTGGACCTGCCGCGCCGGATGCAGATCGAGTTCTCCAAGCTCATCCAGGCCAAGACCGACGCCGAGGGCGGCGAGGTCACGCCGAAGGACATCTGGGCCGTCTTCCAGGACGAGTACCTGCCCAACCCCGACAACCCCTGGGGCCGGATCCAGGTCAAGAACAACCAGTCGACCACCGACACCGACGGCGTGGACACGCTGCAGGTGGAGGCCACGGTCGACGGCCGGGACACCGTCCTGACCGGTTCCGGCAACGGCCCCATCTCGGCGTTCTTCGACGCCCTGCAGTCCGTCGGCATCGACGTACGCCTGCTGGACTACCAGGAGCACACGATGAGCGAGGGCGCCTCCGCGCAGGCCGCCTCCTACATCGAATGCGCCATCGACGGCAAGGTCCTGTGGGGGATCGGAATCGACGCGAACACCACGCGCGCCTCGCTGAAGGCCGTCGTCTCGGCCGTCAACCGCGCGACGCGCTGACCAGCCCTGGAGGCGGTTTGAGGGCTCCGTCCGCCGATGTCCGGCGGGCGGAGCCCCGTCACATACCGGCCAATTGCTGTGAGGGTCACGGAAAGGTCTCCTCCGGGGTGCTGACTCCTCCTCGTGGATGTGGCTAACATCACGCAAGCGCGGCGACGTTGCCGTGCGGCGTGACGGAGGTGCGACGTGCTGCCAGGACGGGGACGAAACGGCCGTGCCGCCGGGCTTGCCCGCATCCTGGGCACCCGTACCGCGTGGACGGCCGCGGGCGACGGGGAGTTCTTCTGCCCCGGCTGCGGCGGTGACCGCAACTACCAGCGGCTGACCGGACAGCGCCGCTTCACCCTGCTCGGCGTGCCCGTGCTGCCGCGCGGCGAGACCGGCCCGGTCGTGGAGTGCGCCGCCTGCCGCCGCCACTTCGGCACGGACGTGCTCGACCACCCGACCACGATCCGCTTCTCGGCGATGCTCCGCGACGCCGTGCACACCGTCGCCCTCGCGGTGCTGGCCGCGGGCGGCGCCGGATCCCGCACCGCGCTGGAGACGGCGGTGCTCGCCGTGCGCGCGGCCGGCTTCGACGACTGCACCGAGGAGCAACTGGCCGCCCTGGTCGAGGCGCTGGCGGCGGACACCGGCCGTATCACCGGCGAACCCTGCGGCGCCGGGCTGGCCATAGAGCTCCACGAGGCCCTCGACCCGCTCGCCCCGCACCTCGCCACCGTCGGCCGCGAGTCGATCCTGCTGCAGGGCGCCCGCATCGCCCTGGCGGACGGACCGTACACCCCGGCCGAGCGGGACGTGCTGGCGACGGTCGGAGCGGCGCTCACGATCTGCTCCGACGACGTGACCCGCCTGCTGGCGGCGGCGGCCCGCACCCCGTCCTGACCGAGCGCGGTCCCTACGCAGTCCTGACCGACCGCGGCCCTTACGCCGTCCCGGCCGAACGCAGTGGGGCGGTCGTGCGGAGGAGGGCCGCGGGCCCCGGCCGGTTCGGTTCCGCGCGGTGGGCCGGACGACGATCTCGTTCACGTCGACGTCGGCCGGCTGCGCGACGGCGAACGCGGCGGGCCGCGGTACTCCCGGGGGAGTAACCCCGCCTCCGCACCGCCCCCCGCAGTAACCCCCGGCTCGGTCTCACGCCCGACGTGCCGGGCCCCGCCGGCCGGGAGTCTGGAGTGCGTTCCAGACACCCGACCGGAGGGAGCCGGACCGATGGGGGCCACAAGGACGCGTACGGGGCGGGGGCGGGCCGTGCCCTGGGTGGTGGCGGGGCTGTGGATCGCCGCGCTGGTGCTGCTCGGGCCGCTCGCCGGGAAGTTCGGCGACATCCAGCAGAACCGCGCGGTCGACTACCTGCCCGACAGCGCCGACTCGACCCAGGTGGCGCGCGTTCAGGACGCCCTGCCGGGCGGCGAGTCGACCGACCTGGTGCTGGTGTACCACCGCGGCGGGGGACTGACCGGCGCCGACCGGCTCACGGCCGCCGAGCAGCTCGCCGAGGTGCGCGGCGCCTACGACCTGGCGGGTGAGCCGCGCGGCATCCCCTCCCGGGACGGCTCCACCCTGATGTACCCGGTCTCCAGCACGCAGCCCGGCCAGGACGAGGAGGCCCGGGACGCGTTCGTCGAGGGCGTGCGCGACATCGCCGAGGGCGGGGGCGGACTGAGCGTCGAGGTCGGCGGCCCCGGGGCGCTGAACACCGACATGAACAAGGTCTTCGAGACGCTCGACGCCACCTTGCTGCTGGCCACCCTCGGCGTCGTCACCGTCCTGCTCGTCCTCATCTACCGCAGCCCCTTCCTGTGGCTGGTCCCGCTCGCCGTCGCGGGCGTCGCCGCCGCCGTGGCCATGGCCGCCGGCTACGGACTGCACGCCCTGTTCGACGTCACCGTCACCGGACAGAGCGGCGGCGTGATGACCGTGCTCGTCCTCGGCGCCGGCACCGACTACGCGCTGCTGATCGTCTCCCGCTACCGCGAGGAACTGCGCCGCCACGAGCGGCCCTACGACGCCATGCGCACCGCCCTGCGCGGCTGCGGGCCGGCCGTCCTCGCTTCCTCCGGGACCGTCGCGGCGGGGCTGCTGTGCCTGCTCGCCGCCGACCTCAACAGCAGCCGCGGCATGGGCCCCGTCGGCATGGTCGGCGTGCTCGCGGCGCTGGCCGCCATGACGACGCTGCTGCCCGCGGTGCTGGTGCTGCTCGGGCGCCGGGTCTTCTGGCCGCTGATCCCCGCGTTCGGCAGCGAGCCGAAGGCCCGGCGGTCGCTGTTCGCCGCGATGGGCACCTCGGCGACGCGCCGGCCCGCCGCCGTGCTCGCCGGTGGCGGCGTCCTGCTCGGGGCGCTCGCGCTCGGCACGCTCAACCTGTCCGGCAGCGTCAAGCAGGAGGACTCCTTCACCGAGCGGCCCGAGTCGATCACCGCGATGCGGACGCTGGCCCGGGAGTACCCCGAGCGCAGCAGCCGGCCCGTGACCGTCATCGCCCCCGAGGGCAGGGCCGCGGCGGTGCTGGACCGGGCCCGGGCGACCGACGGTGTCGCCGAGGCGGTCCCGGGGCGCAGCGGCGGGGGCTGGACCGAGATCGCCGTCTTCACCACCGCGCCGCCGGAGACGGCGGCCGAGACCCGCACCATCGAGGCCCTGCGTGGCGGGCTCGACCCGCAGGGCGCGCACGTCGGCGGGCCCAGCGCCCAGCAGATCGACCTCGCCGCCGCGGAGGCGCGGGACCGCAAGGTGATCGTGCCGCTGGTGCTCGCCGCGGTGTTCGTCATCCTGGTCGGGCTCCTGCGCAGTCTGGTCGCGCCGCTGCTGCTGCTGGTGGCGGTGGTCGCGGTGTGGGGCGCGGCGCTCGGCATCGGAGGGCTGGTGTTCGAGCCGGTGCTCGGCTTCGGCGGGACGGATCCGGGGCTCGGGCTGCTGTCGTTCGTGTTCCTGGTCGCCCTCGGGGTCGACTACGGCATCTTCCTGATGCACCGGATGCGGGAGGAGTCCGTGAAGGGGGCCGAGCCGGAGGCGGCGGCGCTGACCGCGCTGCGCACGACCGGCGGGGTGATCGCCTCGGCGGGGGTGGTGCTGGCGGCGACGTTCGCGGTGCTGACGACCCTGCCGATGGTCGGTCTGGTCGAGCTCGGGTTCGTCATCGCGGTGGGGGTGCTGCTGGACACGTTCCTGGTGCGGACGTACCTGGTGACGACGGCGAGTGTGCTGCTGAAACGGCGCATGTGGTGGCCGGGCCGGCTCGCGCGGGCACCGCTGCGGACACCCGCGCGGGAGGGCGAGCCCGTGGCCGCGCACGCCCCCTGACCGGCCGACGGCGTCCCTCCCCTCCCGGAAGGACGCCCTCCGCGCCGAGGATGATGCCCGTGCAGCACTCCACGTCCCCGAGTCGGTCGCGTCCCGCCGAGCGGATCATGGCCGTGATCAACCGCGACCCCCTGACCGCCCCGCACGCCGTCCGCAACGACACCCTGCTCGCCCTCGCCGCTGCGGCGCTCGCGGCCGGGATCGCGCTGTTCGTCGACGACGGGCGCCGGCCCGACGCGCTCGGCTGGGCGCTGCTGCTCGCGAGCCACGTGCCGCTGCCGTGGCGGCGGCGCCGGCCGCTGCTCGTGCTGCTGCTGATCGTGGCCTGCGTCGCGCCGTACCACGCCCTGGACAACGTCCACGCCGCGCCCAGCCCGGGCACCTACATCGCCCTCTACACCGTCGCCGTCACCGGCCGCCCGCTGCGTGCCGTCCTGGTCGGAGCCGGGGTCGTCGGCCTCTCCGTCAGCGTGATGCTCACCGTCAGCACCCACGAGGCCCTGGAGGTGCTGAAGATCTCCGGCTGGGTGGTCGCCGTGCTGTTCTGCGGCGTCGACGTGCGCTTCTACCGCCAGTACGTCGCCTCCATCGTGGAGCGCGCCGAACGGGCCGAACGCACCCGCGAGGAGGAGGCCCGGCGGCGCGTCGCCGAGGAGCGGCTGCGGATCGCCCGGGACCTGCACGACCTGCTGGCCCACAGCATCACCCTCATCGGCGTGCAGACCTCCGTCGCCGCGCACGTGCTGGCCGCCGACCCCGAGCGGCTGGACCGGGAGACGGTCGCCAAGGCCCTCGACGACATCGCCGGGACCTGCCGCAGCGCCCGGGGCGAACTCCGCACGACGCTGGAGGTGCTGCGCGCGCACGAGGCCGCGCAGGACGGCGGGGACGCCCGCGGCCCGCTGCCCGGCCTGGACGGGCTGCCCGACCTGGCGCGGGCCGCGCGGCTGGCCGGTGCCCGGGTCGAGCAGAGCGTACGGATCCGGCACGTGCCGCCCGCCGTCGGCGCCGCCGCCTACCGCATCGTGCAGGAGGCCCTCACCAACGCCGTACGGCACGCCGGACCCGGACCGGCCGTCCGGGTCGAGCTGGACGAACGGGAGGGCGCCCTGCACCTGTCGGTCAGCGACGACGGCGCCGGGCCGGCCCCGGGCGGCACCCCGGGCTTCGGGCTCGTCGGGATGCGGGAGCGGGCCCGCAGCGTGGGTGGCACACTCGACGCCGGACCACGGGCCGGGGGCGGTTTCGAGGTGACGGCGGTCCTGCCGCTGACCACGACGGGGGAGAGGACCGGATGACCATACGGGTGCTGCTCGCGGACGACCAGACACTGGTGCGCGAGGCGTTCGCGATGCTCGTGGAGTCGGCCCGGGACATGGCGGTCGTCGGGCAGGCCGCCACCGGCCGGCAGGCCGTGGCGCTGGCCCGCAGCGCGCGCGCCGACCTCGTGGTGATGGACATCCGCATGCCCGACCTGGACGGCATCGAGGCGACCCGGCTCATCGCGGCCGACGAGGACCTCGCGGGGGTCCGGGTGCTCGTGCTGACCACGTACGACACCGACGAGAACATCGTGGACGCGCTGCGCGCCGGCGCCTCCGGGTTCCTGGTCAAGGACACCCGGCCGGCCGAACTCCTGGACGCCATCCGGACGGTCGCGGCCGGTGAGGCCCTGCTGTCGCCGGGGCCCACGGCACGGCTGATCGAGCGGTTCCTGCGCAGCCCCTCGCCGCCGGTGACCGGCGGGCCCGAGTGCCTGTCCGACCGCGAGCGGGAGGTGCTCACGCTGGTCGCGCGCGGCCTCAACAACACCGAGATCGCCGATGCGTTGGGCCTGAGCCCGCTGACCGCGAAGACCCACGTCAGCCGCATCATGGGCAAACTCGCGGCGCGGGACCGGGCCCAGCTGGTCATCGTCGCCTACGAGTCGGGGATGGTGACGCCGGGGAGCATCTGAGGGATGAGACTCCTCAGCCGCACCCTCCTGGTCACCTCGGTCCTGCTCACCCCCCTCACCGCGGGCACCGCCACCGCGTCGGCCGTCCCCGGCTGCACGTCCTCCGTCCCGTACGTCTCGGGCGAGGGCGGCTACGCCACGTACCGCATCCCCGCCGCCCTCGCCACGCCCCGGGGCACGGTCCTCGCCTTCGCCGAGGGCAGACGCGGCGGGGCGGGCGACAGCGGCGACATCGACGTCGTCCTCAGACGCTCCACGGACGGCGGCTGCACCTGGGGCCCGCTCACCGTGGTCGCCGCCGGGGACGGTGACACCCGGGGCAACCCGGCACCCGTCGTCGACCCGCGCAGCGGCGCCGTCGTACTGCTGACCTGCTACAACAGCGGTGACGTGACGGAGGAGCAGATCATGCGCGGCGAGGTCACGCCCGCGCAGGGCCGCCGTGTCTTCGTGCAGCGCAGCCGGGACGACGGCCGGCACTTCACCCCGCCCCGCGAGATCACCGCGCAGGTCAAACGCCCGTCCTGGCGCTGGTACGCGACCGGCCCCGGCCACGCGCTCGCCCTCACCCACGGCCCCTTCGCGGGCCGTCTGGTCGTTCCCGCCAACCACTCGGCGTCCCCGCCGGCCGGCTCCCCCGACACCGGCCGCGAACCCCGCCACTACGGCGCCCACGCGCTCCTCAGCGACGACGGCGGCCGGACCTGGCGCACCGGCTTCGTCGACGACTCCTACGACGGCAGGGTCAACGCCAACGAGTCCACGGCGGCCCAACTCCCGGACGGCTCCGTCTACTTCAACGCCCGGGACCAGCACGGCACCGACGCGGGCCACCGCCTCGACAGCCGGTCGGGCGACGGCGGCACGTCCCTCGACCGGCCCTACACCGTGCAGCCGGCCCTGCACGACGTCCCCGTCGTCCAGGGCAGCGTCCTGCAACCGCCCGGCCGCCACGCTCCGTTGCTGTTCTCCGGCCCCTCGGTGCCCACCGCCCGCCGGGCGATGGCCGTGTGGCGCAGCACCGACGGAGGCGCCACCTTCACCAGGGCGCTGACGCTCTCGCAGCGGCCCGCGGCCTACTCCGACCTGGTGCCGCTGGGCCGCGGGGCGGTGGGCATCCTCTACGAGACCGGCGTGCGGGGCACGTACGAGACGATCGAGTTCCGCCGGATCCCGGCCGGTGAGCTCTAGAGCAGCCCGGCCGCGGTCAGGTGTCCGGCGACGCGTTCGACCTCGTCCGGTGACAGCGGGACCTGCGGGGTGGCCGTCGCCGGGCAGTCGATCACGCCCCGCAGGTGCAGTGCGGCCTTGAACGCCCCGATCGCCGAGGAGCCCGGGCCCATACGGGCCGGGTCGCCGACGGACACCATGCCGAACAGGGCGCACAGCCGCTCCTGTTCGGCCCGGGCCTGCGCGGTGTGCCCGGCGCGGCACAGGCGGTCGAGGCGGACGTAGCCGTGCGGGTCGACGTTGCCGAGGCCGGGCACCGTGCCGTCCGCGCCCAGGGCGAGGGCCGCGTCGACGATCAGCTCGGAGCCGGTCAGCACGCTGAAGCCGGTGATGCCCGGGTGGTCGCGGACACCGGTCACGACC
The DNA here is from genome assembly GCF_049846985.1 of Streptomyces sp. DT190. NCBI lineage: Bacteria > Bacillati > Actinomycetota > Actinomycetes > Kitasatosporales > Streptomycetaceae > Streptomyces > Streptomyces sp. DT190. The sequence continues at coordinate 38,952 of NZ_JBNCNM010000009.1, forward strand.
TGCCGGAAGGCGGCCAGATCGCCGCTGGAGTCCTTCAGCCCGGCCAGGACGCCGTCGGCGGCCAGCTCCAGGACGACGTCCCCGGGCAGCTTCGTGTGGACGGCGACCGGGATGTCGTAGGCGATGACCGGGACGGGGCTCGCGGCGGCGACGGCGCGGTAGTGGCGGACGATCTCCGCCGGGTGGGTGCGGGCGTAGAACGGCACGGTGACGACGACCGCGTCCGCGCCCGCAGCGGTCACCGCGGCGACGTGGTCCAGCACACGGGGCGTGGTCATGTCGATCGCCCCGGCCAGCACCGGCAGCCGCCCGCCGGCATGGCGCGCGACCGACTCGACCACCAGCCTGCGCTGCGCGTCCGTCAGATAGGCCGCCTCGGAGGTCGAACCGAGCACGAACAGGCCGTGCACCCCGCCTTCCACCAGGTGGTCGACGAGCCTGAGCAGCGAGGGGACGTCCACCTCGCCGTCCGGTGTCAGGGGCGTGCACAGGGGCGGGATGACACCGGTCGGCGGGGTGCTCGTCATGGGGCCTCCATCGGGTCGCTCCGGTGGACGAGGTCACGGGTCGACTCGTCCTCCTGGACAGGATGGTGGCAGCGGAAGCGGTGCGCAGGGGCCGACGCGGCGGAGAACCCCGGCATCTCCTGCGCGCAGACGCCGTCCGCCTTCCAGCAGCGCGTGCGGAACGGGCAGCCGCTCGGCGGCCGGGTCGCCGACGGGACGGGACCGGCCAGCGGGATGGGCTCGATCGGGTCGAGCAGGCCGGGCGTGGCGGAGAACAGGGCGCGGGTGTAGGGGTGCCGGGCCCGGTCGGTGACCAGGGCCGCCGGGGACTCCTCGACGATCCGGCCCAGGTACATGGTGATCACCCGGTCGCTCATCCGCCGCACCGTCTGGATGTCGTGCGAGACGAACACCAGGGCCAGGCCCAGGCGTTCCTTCAGCTCCAGCAGCAGGTTGAGGATCTGGGCCCGGACGGAGACGTCCAGGGCGCTGGTCGGCTCGTCCGCCACGACCAGGTCCGGGTCCAGGGCCAGGGCCCGGGCGATCGCCACGCGCTGGCGCTGCCCGCCCGACAACTGCCCGGGCAGGGCGTCGGCGAGGGCCCGGGGGAGACCGACCAGGGACATCAGCTCCCGCACCCGCTCCTCGCGTCCGGCGCGGGTGCCCCGGTCGTGCACGTCCAGCGGGTCGCGCAGGATCCGCCGGACGGGCAGACGGCGGTTCAGGGCCGTCGACGGGTCCTGGAAGATCATGCCGGTGCTCGCGCCGACGGTCCTGCGGCGCTCGGCGGCCGGCATCGCCCACAGGTCCCGCCCCCGGAACGTCACCGTCCCGCGGACCGGCCGCTCCACCCCGACGAGCACCTTCGCCAGGGTCGACTTGCCGCAGCCCGACTCGCCGACCACGCCGACCGTCTCACCGGGCGCGACGGCCAGGTCCGCCCCGGTCAGGGCGTACACCCGGTCCCGGGTGAACAGGCCGCCGCTGCGGGCCCTGTGCACGACGTGCGCGCCGGCCAGTTCCACCAGGGCGGGGGCGGGCGTGCGGACCGGCTCGCTCATGACACCGCCTCGGTCCCGGTGGCCGACAGCTCTATGGCCGGGTGATGGCAGGCCGCCGTGTGCGCCGGCGTACCGGTCAGGACGGGAGCCGTCGCCCGGCACACCTCGCTCGCGCGGGGGCACCGGCCGGCGAAGCGGCAGCCCGCCGGGAAGTCGGCCGGGGACGGCACGACGCCCTTGATCTGCAGCATGCGCTCCTGCCCCGACTCCAGCGACAGCACGCTCCCGAGCAGGCCGCGCGTGTAGTGGTGGGCCGGGGCCTCCACCAGGTCGGCGGTGACACCCGTCTCCACGACCTGCCCGCCGTACATCACCACCACCCGGTCGGTGACGTCCGCGATCAGGGCCAGGTCGTGCGAGACCAGGATCAGCGCGAAGCCCAGCTCCTCGCGCAGCCGCAGCAGCAGCTCCATGACCTGCGCCTGCACGGTGACGTCCAGTGCGGTCGTCGGCTCGTCGGCGACGATCAGCTTCGGGTCCCGGGAGAGGGCCATCGCGATCAGGACGCGCTGGCGCTGCCCGCCGGACAGCTCGTGCGGATAGCTGCGCAGGGTGCGCTCGGGGTCCAGGCCGACCATCGTCAGCAGCTCGACGGCGGAGCGCCGCCCGCCGCGCCGCACGACCTGCCGCAGCTGGGCGCGGATCGTCATGGCCGGGTTCAGGGAGGACAGCGCGTCCTGGTAGATCATCGCCATCTCGTGGCCGAGGAGCCTGCGGCGTACGCGCATCGGCTCGGCGAGCAGGTCCCGCTGGTGGAAGCGGACCTGTCCGCGCACCCGCGCCTCCCTCGGCTGCAGCCCCATGACCGCCAGCGCGGTCAGCGACTTGCCGCAGCCCGACTCGCCGACCAGTCCGAGCACTTCACCGGGGTGCACCTCGAAGCTGATGCCGTCCACGACGTCCACGCCGCCGTGCCGCCGGTCGAAGCCGATGGCGAGGTTCTCCACCGCGAGCACCGGCTGCCCGTCCCGGGGGACGTGCCGGGCCCGGGACCGCAGCCTGCGCGCCGCCTCCGGCAGGCCCGGCAGCGGCACGATCCGGCCGCTGCCGGGCTCCGGCGCCTCCAGCCGGTCGTCCTCCGGTGCCCTCACCTGCCGGTCCGACGGGGCCGCCCACGCGTCGGACACGCCCTCGGACAGCACGTTCAGGGACAGCACCGTGACCAGCATCAGCAGCCCCGGGAACACGGTCGCCCACCAGCCCCCGGTCAGCACCATGTTCTTGCCGTCGGCGATGACGCTGCCCCAGGACGGGTCCGGCGGCCGCACGCCCGCCCCGATGAAGGACAGCGACGCCTCGAAGACGATCGCCTCGGCGACCTGGACGGTGCAGAACACCAGCACCGGGGCGGCGCAGTTGACCGCCACGTGCTTCAGCACGATGTGCGGCGTGCGGGCGCCGATGACCCGCTCCGCCGTCACGTAGTCCTCGCCGTACTGGTCGAGGACGTTGGCCCGGACCACCCGGGCCACCGGTGGGATGAACAGGAACGCGATCGCGCAGATCAGCACCGTGATCCCGCCGCCGAACACCGCCACCAGCACGGCGGCCAGCGCGATGCCCGGGAACGCCATCACCACGTCCAGGCAGCGCATCAGCGTCTCGTCGACGGCCTTGCGCGAGGTCGCCGCGACCGCCCCGAGCAGCGCGCCGGCCACCAGGGCGAGCCCGGTCGCGCCGAGCCCGATCGCGAGCGACCAGCGCGCCCCGTACATCAGCCGGCTCAGGATGTCCCGGCCGAGGCTGTCCTGGCCCATCCAGTGCCCGGCGGACGGGTGCCCGGTGCCGTCGACCGGCGGCTGCTGGTCGAGCGGGTCGTGCGGGGCGAGGAGCGGCGCGAGCAGGGCCATGAGGACGACGACCGCCAGGAAGCAGACGGCGATCTTCGACAGCGGCGGCAGCCGGCGCCGGCCGCGCAGCCGCACCCCGGGCCGGGACAGGGCCGTGGAAAGGCTCTTGCGGGTCCTCACGTGCGCGCATCCCTCAGTCGCGGGTTGACCAGCAGGTAGAGGACGTCGATGACCAGGTTCACGACGACGAACCCGGCCGCCGTGGTCAGCACGACGCCCTGGACGACGGCCGGATCGCCGTTCTTCACGGCGTCGATCATCAGCTTGCCCATGCCCGGCAGCGAGAAGATCGTCTCGATGACGACCGCGCCGCCGAGGAGGTAGCCGACCCGCAGGCCGAGCACGGTGAGCGGGTTGATCAGGGCGTTCCGCAGGACGTTCCGCCCGACCACCACCCGGGGCGGCAGCCCGCTGCCGATCGCCGTCCGTACGTAGTCCTTGTCCAGTTCCTCCACCACGGCCGTGCGCACGATCCGGGTCAGCTGCGCGGCCACGGGCAGCGACAGCGCGCACGCCGGCAGGGTCATGGTCCTCAGCCAGCCGGTGAAGGAGTCGGCCGGGTTGATGTAGCCGCCGGTGGGGAACCAGCCCAGGTCGACCGCCAGGTACTGGATCATCAGCAGCGCCAGCCAGAAGCCGGGAGCGGCGACCCCGGTGAGCGAGGCGACCCGGATGATCTGGTCGGGCAACCGGTCCCGGTGGACGGCCGCCGTGACGCCCCCCACCAGGGACAGCACCACCGCGATGCCCAGCCCCAGGAAGGTGAGCTGGAGGGTGAGCGGCAGCGCGGTGGTCACCTGGTCGATCACCGGCGCCCGGGTCAGCGCGCTGGTGCCCAGGTCGCCGTGGAGCAGGTCGGCGACGAAGGCGGCGTAGCGCACCGGCAGCGGGTCGAGCAGGCCGTGTTCCTCGCGGAAGTCGCGCAGTTGCTGCGGGGTGGGGTTGGCGCCCTGGAAGAACGCGGACGCCGGGTCGACGTCCGAGAACCGCATCACCAGGAACACGAACAGCACGATGCCGAGCATCAGCGGCACGAGCAGGGCGACGCGGCGGAGCAGGATGCGCAGGACGGCCGTCATGCCGCTAGGCCCACGTGGCCCGGAGGAGGTTGATGCCCGGGTAGGGCTGGGCCCTTATGCCGCTGAGCCGCTTCGGGTCCCAGGCCGTCATCAGCTCGTTGTGGACGACCGGGTAGAGCACGGCCTGTTCGGCGACGACGTCGATGTAGTCCTGGACCATCGCCTTCTTCTTGTCCGGGTCCGGCTGCCGGGTCGCCCGGTCCATGTCCGCGAAGAGCCGCTTGGCGACGGGGTGCGAGGCCCACCGGGCGTACTGCATCCACAGGTTCCCGGGCCCGTAGTTGTAGTGCATGATCAGGTCGGCGTCGACACCGAACTGGTTGGGGTTCGAGGCGGCGGCCACGACCTGGTAGTCCTGCTTCTGGTCCATCTTCGTGAAGACGGCCGTGGTCTCCTGCGGGGACAGGGTGGTCCGCACGCCGATCGCGTCCCAGGACGCCTTGATCGTCGGCAGGCAGTCGACGATCCAGCTGACGTTCACGGCCAGCAGGTCGATGCTCAGCCCCTTGACCCCGGCCGCCTCGAGCAGCGCCTTCGCCTTGTCGGGGTCGTGGTCGTAGACGGTCTTCGCCCGGCGGTAGGACGGGTTGCTCTCGTCCAGGAAGGAACTCGACGGCGTGCCGTGGCCCTTGAGCGCCACCTCCACCATCTTCTCGGTGTCGATGGCGTAGTGCAGGGCCTGGCGCACCCGCACGTCGTCGAAGGGCTTGCGCCGGGTGTTGAACATCAGGAACAGGTTGTTCATCCCGGCGCCGCCGGCCACCGTCAGCCCGCTGCTCTCCAGCCGGCCGATGTTGGCGTAGGGGATGTTGTCCGCGATCTGCGCGCCCGCGCTCGACCCGGAGATCCTGGCGACGCGGGGGGCCGCGTCCACGATCGTCAGCCAGTTCATCCTCCGGAAGGCCGGCTTGCGCGGGCCGTTGTAGCCGTCGAACGCCTCGAAGGTCGTGTTCGACTTGGGGTGGTGCGCGGTCTGCCGGTAGGGGCCCGAGCCGATCGCCTTGCCCTTGATGGCGTCGTCCCAGGCGCCCGGCCGCCCGAACACGTGCCTCGGCATGACCTTGGCGAGCGTCAGCCGTGAAAGCCCCTCCGGGAAGGGGAACTTGAGCACCAGCTCGACGTTCCGCGCGTCGATCTTCCGGACCTCCTTCAGCCAGCTCGCGAAGAAGCCCTTGGCGAGGGTCTGGGTGTCCGGGTCGAGGATCCGGTCGAAGACGAAGACCACGTCGTCGGCGGTCACGGGCTTGCCGTCGTGGAACGTCGCACCGGCCCGCAGGGTGAACCTCCAGGACGTGCCGCCCGGGTCCTTCGGCACCTCGGTCGCCAGGGCGGCGTACGGCTCCCGGGAGATCGGGTCCGTATCCAGCAGGCCCTCGTAGATGTGGTGGTTGGCGGCCATGGAGAACGCGGACGCCGTCTGCGTGGGGTCCCAGCTGCCGTCGTTGCCGTAGCCGATCACCGCGGTCAGCGTCCGGTTCGCCCCGCTGCCGCCGTCGCCGGTGTCGTTCGTGGACTCCGGCCCCGACGAACAGGCCGACAGCGACGCGGAGACGGCGGCGGCCGCGCCCAGCGCGCCGGTGTACTTCAGGAACGACCGGCGGTGCAGCGCCGGCACGTCAGGGGTCACGTCGCGCACGGGTCCTCCAGCGAGAGGTCTGGGGGGAGGGGACTGACTTGAGGAGATACGACGTCCTACGTCCTGTGGTCAGCGCGACCATAGGAGGGGCCGTGGAGCCGGTCAAGGGCTCGCACACGAATGGCCCATCCGCCGGAGGCCGCACCCATGGCACGGACGCGTGGCCCGGGTTGACGCCCTGTCAGGGGCGCTGCGGTACCGGGTACCGCCGGAGGTGGGACGTCGGACTCCCGGGACCCGCACGGTGCCCGGCGGGCCCTGGCCGTGCACTTCGGGGGCGCCGGGGCGCGGACGGCCCGAAAGGCCCGGGAGCCCGGCGGTCCGGGCTGATCCCGCCGCCGGCGGGGCGCGGGGGCGGCATGATGGCGGGTGTGAGCGACCTGTGGAGCGAGCACGACACCGGCGTGCTGCGCCTGCCCTCCGGCCGGGCGGTGCGCGGCCGGGGCCTGCGCCACCCCCTGGACCCCGCCGCGCCCCTCCCCTCGTACGGCCTGTACCTGCTGGGCCGCCGCCCGCCCGCGGTCTCCTGGGAGTCGGACTGGATCCGCTGGCCCGACTTCCGCCTCCCGGCCGACCCGGAGGCCGCCCGGGCCGCCCTGGCCGGGGCGTGGGAGCGGGCCGCCGGGGAGCGGGTGGAGATCGCCTGCGGGGGCGGGCGGGGCCGTACGGGCACGGCCCTGGCCTGCCTCGCGGTCCTGGACGGCGTCCCCGCCGCGCAGGCCGTGGCCTACGTCCGCCGGCACTACGACCGGCGGGCGGTGGAGACGCCCTGGCAGCGGCGGTACGTACGGCGCTTCGGCCGCCCCCGCTGACGCCGGGCCGCCGTCAGGCGCAGTACAGGTCGGAGCCGGGCCGCTTGCCGGTGGCGAGGAAGCGGGAGACGGTCCGGTCGCCGCAGGCGTTGCCGTTGGCGAGGTAGGCGTCGTGGCCGGTGGAGTTCACGGTGACCATGACCGCCCGGTCGCCGAGCGCCCGGCGCAGCTTCAGGGCGCCGCCGAGCGGGGTGGCGACGTCCCGCTCGTTCTGCACGAGCAGCACGTTGGACGGCCCGCGGCCGGTGATCCGCACGGCCGGCTCCCGCGGCTCGTAGGGCAGGGCGGCGCACGCCATCGGCCCGCGCGGCATGCCCGCCGTGAGCGGGAACCTCACCCGGCTCTCGGCGACGTCCTTCTCGTACGCGGCGGCGGAGTCCGGCCAGTCGACGTCGTTGCAGATGGTGCCGAGACCGACCGCGGCGACGTTCTGCAGCACGGACTCGGGCGGGGATCCGGGCGCGGGCGGCACCGTGCCCGCGCGGGCGGCCAGGATCGTCCGGGCCAGGACGGGATAGTCGTCCGGGTCGTAGAGGCTGGACAGCATGGTCTGGCGGAGCTCGTTGCCGTCGAGCCGCCCGCTGCCGGAGCCGGGCCACGGCAGGGGCTCGCGGTCCAGCCGGGCGGCGAGGCGCAGGAAGCCGGAGCGCACCTCGGCGGCCGTGCGGGCCAGCCGGTGCGGATTGCCCGGCCGCGAGGCCCAGGCGGCGAACTCGGGGAAGTTGTCCTCGACGCCCCGCTCGAAGGCGGCGAGCCAGCCGCGGGTCACCCGGGTGGGGTCGGGGTCGTTGTTGCTGTCCAGCACGACGCGGTCGGTGCGGTGCGGGAACAACTGGCGGTAGACCGCGCCGACATACGTGCCGTAGGAGACGCCCCACGCGGAGATCCTGGACTCCCCGAGCGCGGCCCGGACGCGGTCGAGGTCGCGGGCCTCGTTGGCGGTGCTGATGTGCCGGATCAGCTCACCGCCGTTGCGCCCGCAGGCCTCGGTCATGCGCCGGGCCGTGGCCATGTTCCCGGCCACGGAGCCGTCCGGGGCGGGCCAGGGCAGCAGCTTGGTCCTGCCGAGGTCGGCGGGGTCGAGCTTGCAGTCGACGGCGGTGGAGGGGGCCATGCCGCGCGGCGCGAAGCCGATGAGGTCATAGGCGTCGCGCACCTGCTGCGGCAGCTTCTGCCCCTTGCCGGAGGGGTCGGCGAGGCTCTCCCCGCCCGGGCCGCCGGGGATCAGCAACAGCACGCCCCGGCGGGCGGACGGCTTCTCGCTCGGGATGCGGGAGACGGCGATCTGCAGGGTCCGCCCGTCCGGGTCGGAGTAGTCCATCGGGACCTCGACGGTGGCGCACCGCTGCCGGGGGTCGAGGCCTTCTCCCGGGCAGGCGGACCACTTCAGCGGCTCGGCGCTGCCGGCGGACGCGGTCAGCGGGACGGCGAGACAGAACAGGACCGCCGAGGCGGCGGCCCATGAGGCGCGACGGAAGATCTGCTGGGTGTCCATGCGCCGATCCTGACGGGCCCCGGCCCCAGCCCCCATCCGGCCAACTCCCGCATCGCGACGGGGGTTTACCCCCCGGCCCGGACGTCGCGCGCACGACGTGACCGGGCCCGAACCCCTGGGCGCCCTCCCGCAGTTGTACGGCACAGACCCTCCCCGAGTGTAGACGCGGAGAGTCACCGGTAAGACGCGAAGAGTGAAACTCCGCAAGGGCGGGGAGCACGGTGGAGGCACGACGTTCGGCGCTCTGCGCCGAAGGAGCGGAGGACACGGTGAAAGAATTGCGGGCAGAACTCGCCAAGGCCGGAATCATCCAGCCCTCATCCGGACCCGACCCGGTGAGTTTCGCGTGGAAAGCGCCCTGCCCGCTCACGGAGCCGGCCCGGCGCTGCGCCCCGGCCGCACGCCGGACCGCGGCGGTGGTGCGATGAAGCCCCCCGTCGGCGCCTACGTCGTGGACACCCGCAGCGGACGCATCGGCATCGTCATGGGGCACGAGGGCCCCTACGTCCAGTTGCGGCCGTACGGGGGCGGCCGGGAATGGGACGCCGACCCCGGCACCGTCCGGCACGCCACCCCGGCCGAGCGGCTGCGCGCGGCGACCGCGTATGCCAACGCCCGCAGCAGGGGCGAGGTCCCTTGACGCGCTGACCCTGCGAGAATGGCGCCATGAGTCTGTTCCGCGACGACGGCATCGTGCTGCGCACCCAGAAGCTGGGTGAGGCGGACCGGATCATCACGCTGCTCACGCGCGGTCACGGCCGGGTGCGCGCGGTGGCCCGGGGCGTGCGCCGGACGAAGTCGAAGTTCGGTGCGCGCCTCGAACCCTTCTCCCACGTCGACGTGCAGTTCTTCTCCAAGGGCAGCGAACTGGTCGGACGCGGCCTGCCGCTGTGCACCCAGAGCGAGACCATCGCGCCCTACGGCGGCGGCATCGTCACCGACTACGCCCGGTACACCGCCGGCACCGCCATGCTGGAGACCGCCGAGCGGTTCACCGACCACGAGGGCGAGCCGGCCGTGCAGCAGTACCTGCTGCTCGTCGGCGCGCTGCGCACCCTCGCCCGGGGGGAGCACGCGCCGCACCTCGTGCTCGACGCGTTCCTGCTGCGCTCCCTCGCCGTCAACGGCTACGCCCCCAGCTTCGGCGACTGCGCGAAGTGCGGCATGCCCGGGCCGAACCGCTTCTTCTCGGTGGCCTCCGGGGGCTCGGTCTGTGCCGACTGCCGGGTGCCCGGTAGCGTCGTACCGTCGCCGCAGACGCTCGAACTGCTGGGCGCGCTGCTTACGGGAGACTGGGGGACGGCCGACGCCTGCGAGGCGCGGTACGTCCGGGAGGGCAGCGGCCTGGTGTCCGCCTATCTGCACTGGCATCTGGAGCGCGGGCTGCGCTCGCTTCGGTACGTGGAAAAGTAAGGGAGACGAGAAGCACATGGTCGTACGCGGGTTCCTGGGGCGTCAGCGCCGCGAGTACAGGGCGCCGGAGCCGCATCCGTCCGGTGCCCGCGCGCCGAAGCTCCCCGGCGAGCTGATCCCGAAGCACGTGGCGATCGTCATGGACGGGAACGGCCGCTGGGCGAAGGAGCGGGGGCTGCCGCGTACCGAGGGGCACAAGGTCGGCGCCGAGCGGGTGCTGGACGTCCTCCAGGGCGCGGTCGAGATGGGCGTCGGAGCGATCTCGCTGTACGCCTTCTCCACCGAGAACTGGAAGCGGTCACCGGAGGAGGTGCGCTTCCTGATGAACTTCAACCGCGACTTCATCCGCAAGACCCGCGACCAGCTCGACGAGCTCGGCATCCGCGTGCGGTGGGTCGGCCGTATGCCCAAGCTGTGGAAGTCGGTCGCCAAGGAGCTCCAGATCGCCCAGGAGCAGACCAAGGACAACGACAGGCTCACGCTGTACTTCTGCATGAACTACGGCGGGCGGGCCGAGATCGCGGACGCGGCGCAGGCGCTCGCCGAGGACGTGAGGGCGGGGCGGCTGGATCCGGCCAAGGTCAACGAGAAGACCTTCGCCCGGTACCTGTACTACCCGGACATGCCGGACGTCGACCTGTTCCTGCGGCCCAGCGGTGAGCAGCGCACCTCCAACTACCTTCTCTGGCAGAGCGCCTACGCCGAGATGGTCTTCCAGGACGTGCTGTGGCCGGACTTCGACCGGCGCGACCTGTGGCGGGCCTGCGTCGAGTTCGCCTCCCGGGACCGGCGCTTCGGCGGGGCGATCCCGAACGAGGAGCTGCTGGCCATGGAGGGCAGGCAGGAGTAGGCGCGCGGGGTGGCGCCGCCGGCGGCTCAGCCGCCGGCGGCGGCCGCGCAGTCGGCGCAGGTGCCGAAGATCTCCACCGTGTGGGCCACGTTGACGTAGCCGTGCTCGGCGGCGATGGCCTCGGCCCACTTCTCCACGGCCGGGCCCTCCACCTCGACGGCCTTGCCGCAGCCGCGGCACACGAGGTGGTGGTGATGGTCGTCGCTGGAGCAGCGGCGGTAGACGGACTCGCCGTCGGCGGTGCGCAGGACGTCGACCTCGCCGGCGTCGGCGAGGGACTGCAGGGTGCGGTAGACCGTGGTGAGCCCGACCGAGTCGCCCTTGTGCTTGAGCATGTCGTGCAGTTCCTGCGCGCTGCGGAACTCGTCGACCTCCTGCAGGGCCGCCGCCACAGCGGCCCGCTGCTTGGTGGCGCGGCCCTTCACGGACGGTCCAGCGGTCGTCACCGTTGCCTCCTCACGTCTGCCTTGCCCGGGCCATTGTGCCAGCCCGTACCGGGGGCGGTCAGACGCCGACCTCGTCGGCGGCCTCCCGGCTGCCCGGAATCGCGCACTCGGTGGGATCGCCCGTGCTCTGCGCGGCGGCCCGGGCCCGGGCGCGGCGACGGGCCAGCGGGGCCGCGAGCGCCGTCAGCGCGATGAACGCGCCGATGGTGAGCAGCACGATCGTCGCCCCGGGGGGCACGTCCTGGTAGTACGAGGTGACCGTGCCGCCGATCGTCACGCTCACGCCGATGGCGACGGCGACCACGAAGGTCGCGGCGAAGCTGCGGGCGATCTGCTGGGCGGCCGCCACGGGCACCACCATCAGGGCGCTCACCAGGAGCAGCCCGACCACGCGCATCGCCACCGTCACCGTGACCGCCGCGGTGATCGCCGTGAGCAGGTTCAGCGCGCGCACCGGCAGGCCCGTCACCCGCGCGAACTCCTCGTCCTGGCTCACCGCGAACAGCTGCCGGCGCAGGCCCAGGGTGACGGCCACGACGAACGCGGCCAGCACGCAGATGGCCGTGACGTCCGACTCCGAGACCGTCGACAGGGAGCCGAACAGGTACGAGGTCAGGTTGGCGTTGGAGCCCGTCGGCGCGAGGTTGATGAACATCACACCGCCGGCCATGCCGCCGTAGAAGAGCATCGCCAGGGCGATGTCGCCGCGCGTCCTGCCGTACCAGCGGATCAGCTCCATGAGGACCGCGCCGAGGACGGAGACGAGGGTCGCCATCCACACCGGGGACCAGCTCAGCAGAAAGCCGAGGCCGACGCCGGTCATCGCCACGTGGCCGATGCCGTCGCCCATCAGGGCCTGGCGGCGCTGCACGAGGTAGATGCCGACGGCCGGGGCGGTGATGCCGACCAGGACGGCGGCGAGCAGGGCCCGCTGCATGAAGGCGTAGTCGAGGAAGTCCATCAGCTCAGCAGTCCCGTGCGGATCGGTTCGGCGCCCGCCGGCGCGTGCGGGTGTACGTGGTCGTGGCCGGGCAGGGCGTGCTGTCCGACGGCCTTCGGGGGCGGGCCGTCGTGGACGACGCAGCCGTCGCGCAGCACGACCGCCCGGTCGATCAGGGGCTCCAGCGGGCCCAGTTCGTGCAGCACGAGCAGGACCGTCGCGCCCTGGGAGACCTGTTCCCGGAGCGTGTGCGCGAGGACCTCCTGGCTGGCCAGGTCGACGCCCGCCATCGGCTCGTCCATGATCAGCAGCTCGGGCTCGGAGGCGAGGGCGCGGGCGATCAGCACGCGCTGGTGCTGCCCGCCGGAGAGGGCGTCGACCGGGTCCTTGGCCCGGTCGGCCATGCCGACGAGCTCCAGGGCGCGCCGCACGGCCGCGTGGTCGGCCTTGCGCAGCACGCCGAAGCGGGCCCGGGACAGGCGTCCGGCGGAGACCACCTCGGTCACCGTGGCGGGCACGCCGGAGGCGGCCGTGGTGCGCTGCGGGACGTAGCCCACGCGGTGCCAGTCGTGGAACCGGCCGCGGTCGGTGCCGAACAGCCGGATCTCGCCGGCGGTGGCCTGCACCTGGCCGATGACGCTGCGCACGGCCGTCGACTTGCCCGAGCCGTTGGCGCCGAGCAGCGCGACGACCTCGCCGCGGCGGACGGTGAGGTCGATGCCGCGCAGCACCAGGCGCGAGCCCAGCTCCGCGCGGACGCCGCGCAGGGATACGACGGGCTCGGTCATGCCGTCCTCCGATGGGTCGATCACTTGGCTCCCAGGGCCTTCTGCAGGGCCTTGAGGTTGGCTTCCATGACCTGGAAGTAGTCGTCGCCGCGGGACTTGTCGGTGATGCCCTCCAGCGGATCGAGGACGTCCGTCTTCAGGTTCGCGTCGCGGGCGAGGGTCTTCGCGGTCTTGTCGGAGACCAGTGTCTCGTAGAAGACGGTGGTGACGCCGTCGGCCTTGGCCTCCTCCTGGAGCTCGCGCACCCGGGCGCCGCTGGGCTCGCTCTCCGGGTCGAGGCCGGAGATGGCCTCCTGGGTGAGGCCGTAGCGCTCGGCGAGGTAGCCGAAGGCGGCGTGGTTGGTGAAGAAGACCTTGGTCTTCGTGTTCTTCAGGCCGTTCTCGAACGCGCTGTTCAGGCCGTTCAGCTTCGTGACCAGGGCCGCGGTGTTCTTCTTGTAGTCGGCCGCGTGCTCCGGGTCGGCCTTCTCGAAGGCCTTGCCGACGCCCTCGGCGACCTCGGCGTACTTCACCGGGTCCAGCCAGACGTGCGGGTCGCGGGCGTGCTCCTCCTCCTCGGAGTGGCCTTCCTCCTCGGAGTGGCCTCCCTCCTCGGAGTGGCCCTCCTCACCCTCGTGGCTGTGGCCGCCGGTGCCGTGGTCCTCGAGGGTGGTGAGCGTGGCCGCGTCGATCTTCGTCTTGATGCCGGTCTGCGCGACCGCCTCGTCGACGGCGGGCTGCAGGCCCTTGAGGAAGAGCGCCGCGTCGGCCTCCTCCAGCTGCGCCCGCTGCTTGGTGCTGATCTCCAGGTCGTGCGGTTCCTGGCCCGGCTCGGTCAGGCTGGAGACGTTCACGTGGTCGCCGCCGATCTGCTCGGCGAGGAACGCCATCGGGTAGAAGGAGGCGACGACGTCGAACTTGTCCGTGTTGCCCGTCGCCGCGCTGTCGCTGGAGCAGGCGGTCAGGGCGCCCAGGCCGAGAGCGGAGGCGAGGGCGGCGGGTATGAGGCGTCGTCGTACGTTCATGACACTCATTTTCAACAAATATGGAAACCGTTGTCAACAAACGTCCCGACCGGGGCCTTGAGGGCGCCGGAGGGGGAGCGATTTGATTGAGGGGGCGCCCCCGCCGGTAACCTGAGTCATTCGCTGGAAGCGCCTCGTTTCGCCCGCCCGTCTCCCGACCACCACCCCTCATCGAGGCACTTCGCGCCGCCCCCGTCAGTTTCGTCGTCGTAATGAAGAGAGCACCGTGGCCGCCGACAAGATCGACACCATCGTCAGCCTGAGCAAGCGCCGTGGCTTCGTATTCCCCTGTAGTGAGATCTACGGCGGCCAGCGCGCCGCTTGGGACTACGGTCCGCTGGGTGTCGAGCTCAAGGAGAACCTCAAGCGCCAGTGGTGGCGCTACATGGTGACGTCGCGCGAGGACGTCGTGGGTATCGACTCGTCCGTGATCCTGGCCCCCGAGGTCTGGGTCGCCTCCGGTCACGTCGCCACCTTCACGGACCCGCTGACCGAGTGCACCTCCTGCCACAAGCGGTTCCGCGCGGACCACCTGGAGGAGGCCTACGAGGCCAAGCACAAGCGCCTGCCGGAGAACGGCCTGGCCGACGTCAACTGCCCCAACTGCGGCAACAAGGGCCAGTTCACCGAGCCCAAGCAGTTCTCGGGCCTGCTGTCCACCCACCTCGGCCCGACGCAGGACTCCGGTTCCGTCGCCTACCTGCGCCCCGAGACCGCGCAGGGCATCTTCACCAACTTCTCGCAGGTGCAGACCACTTCGCGCCGCAAGCCGCCGTTCGGCATCGCCCAGATGGGCAAGTCCTTCCGCAACGAGATCACGCCCGGCAACTTCATCTTCCGCACCCGCGAGTTCGAGCAGATGGAGATGGAGTTCTTCGTCAAGCCGGGCGAGGACGAGAAGTGGCAGGAGTACTGGATGGAGCAGCGCTGGAACTGGTACACCGGCCTGGGCCTGCGCGAGGAGAACATGCGGTGGTACGAGCACCCGAAGGAGAAGCTCTCCCACTACTCCAAGCGCACCGCCGACATCGAGTACCGCTTCCAGTTCGGCGGCAGCGAGTGGGGTGAGCTGGAGGGCGTGGCCAACCGCACCGACTACGACCTCGGCGCCCACGCCAAGGCCTCCGGCCAGGACCTCACCTACTTCGACCAGGAGGCCGGCGAGCGCTGGACCCCTTACGTCATCGAGCCCGCGGCCGGTGTCGGCCGCGCGATGCTGGCGTTCCTGCTGGACGCCTACGTCGAGGACGAGGCGCCCAACGCCAAGGGCAAGATGGAGAAGCGCACCGTGCTGCGCCTGGACCACCGCCTCGCCCCGGTGAAGGTCGCGGTCCTGCCGCTGTCCCGCAACCCGGAGCTGTCCCCGAAGGCCAAGGGCCTCGCCCAGGCGCTGCGCCAGCACTGGAACATCGAGTTCGACGACGCCGGCGCCATCGGCCGCCGCTACCGCCGTCAGGACGAGATCGGCACGCCGTTCTGCGTGACCGTCGACTTCGACACGCTGGAGGACAACGCGGTCACCGTCCGCGAGCGTGACTCGATGAAGCAGGAGCGCATCTCCCTCGACCAGATCGAGGGTTACCTGGCGGCCCGCCTCGTCGGCTGCTGACGCCCCGACTCCGCACCCGGTGCCGGGTCCTCCTCGCGGAGGGCCCGGCACCGTCGTGTGTGGGCAACCCGGCGGGGCGCCCCGGGGATTGGTCCCGCAGCGGGGGCGCCGATTGGTCCTGTATCCCCGGGCGGGGCGGCGCCAGGCTGGGTCCATGAGCATCGCCTTCCTGCTGACCACCCTGGTGGTCGTCGCCACGCCGGGCACCGGCGTCGTCTACACCCTCGCCGCCGCGCTCTCCCGGGGCCGCCGGGCCGGTGCCGTCGCGGCCGTCGGCTGCACGCTCGGGATCGTGCCGCACCTGCTGGCCACGGTCACCGGCGTCGCGGCCGTGCTGCACGCGAGCGCCACCGCCTTCCAGGTGCTGAAGTACGCCGGGGTCGCCTATCTCCTGTACATGGCGTGGGCGACGATCCGGGACAAGGACGCGCTCGTGGTGGAGGAAGGGGCCGCCGCGCCGGTGCCGGCCCGGACGGTGATCCTGCGGGGCGTACTGATCAACCTCCTCAACCCGAAGCTGACGATCTTCTTCTTCGCGTTCCTGCCCCAGTTCGTGAGCCCGGCGGAGCCGCACGCGCTGCTGCGGATGACGGGCCTGGGCGGGGTGTTCATGCTGGCCACCTTCGCCGTGTTCGCCCTGTACGGGGTGCTGGCCGCGTCGGTGCGCAGCCATGTCGTGGGCCGGCCGCGGGTGCTGGCGTGGCTGCGGCACGGTTTCGCGGGGTCCTTCGTGGCGCTCGGGACCAAGCTGGCGTTCACGGCTCGCTGACAAGTATCGAATGACAGATATTGAAATCTGTCAGCTGTCATGGCAGGGTGGAGGTCATGACGACGCGAACCCGTTCCCTCGGCTCCACCGGCCCCCAGGTCTCCGCCCTCGGTCTCGGCTGCATGGGCATGTCCGCGCTGTACGGCGAAGCGGACCGGGCCGAATCCATCGCGACCCTGCACGCGGCGCTCGAAGCGGGCGTCACCCTGCTCGACACCGGCGACTTCTACGGCATGGGCCACAACGAGATGCTGATCGGCGAGGCGCTGCGCACGGCCCCCGCCGCCCGGCGCGAACAGGCCCTCACCAGCGTGAAGTTCGGGGCCCTGCGCGGCCCGGACGGCGGCTGGTCCGGCTACGACGGCCGGCCCGCCGCCGTGAAGAACTTCGCCGCGTACTCCCTGCAGCGGCTGGGCGTCGACCACATCGACGTTTACCGCATCGCCCGGCTCGACCCGGACGTCCCGATCGAGGAGACGGTCGGCGCGATCGCCGAACTGGTCGAGCAGGGGCACGTGCGCCACATCGGCCTCAGCGAGGTCGGCGCCGAGACCGTCCGCCGGGCCGCCGCCACGGCCCCGATCGCGGACCTCCAGATCGAGTACTCCCTGATCTCCCGCGGCATCGAGGCCGAGATCCTGCCCACCGTGCGTGAGCTGGGCATCGGCGTCACGGCCTACGGCGTGCTCTCCCGGGGGCTGATCTCCGGCCACTTCACCGCCGACCGGCAGCTCGGCGCGGGCGACTTCCGGGCGATGTCGCCGCGCTTCCAGGGCGACAACCTCACGCACAACCTCGGCCTCGTCGAGGCGCTGCGCAAGATCGCCGAGCAGAAGGGCGTCACCGTCGCGCAGATCGCCATCGCCTGGGTGCTCAGCCGCGGCGCGGACATCGTGCCGCTGGTCGGCGCCCGCCGCCGCGACCGGCTCACCGAGGCGCTGGGCGCCCTGGACGTCACGCTGGACGCGGCCGACCTCGCCGCGATCGAACAGGCCGTGCCCGCCGGAGCCGCCGCCGGCGACCGCTACCCGGCGGCCCAGATGGCGCACCTCGAAGCGTGAACCGGGCTGCGGGTACGGTCAGGGCATGGCACCGACCAGCGAGACCCTGACCGCCGAGCGCATCCTGGAGGCGACCGAGGAGGTGCTGCGCCGCCACGGCCCGGCCAAGGCCACCGTGGTCGACGTGGCCCGCGCCCTCGGCGTCAGCCACGGCAGCGTCTACCGGCACTTCCGGACGAAGGCGGCGCTGCGCGAGGCGGTCACCAAGCGCTGGCTGGACCGCACGTCGGGCGAGCTGTCCGGAATCGCGGCCGGCCACGGCGACCCGGAGGCCCGGCTGCGCGAGTGGCTGGCCGCGCTGTTCGCCGCCAAGCGCCGCAAGGCGGGCGCCGATCCGGAGCTGTTCGCCACGTACTCGGTCCTCACCGGCGAGAACGGCACGGCGGTCGGCGAGCACATCGCCGACCTGACCGCCCAGTTGACCCGTATCGTCCGCGACGGCGTCGAGACCGGCGCCTTCGCCTCCGGCGACCCGGAGGCCACGGCCCGCGCGGTCTTCCAGGCCACGGGCCGCTTCCACGACCCCGGTTACGCCCGGGAGTGGGAGGAGCCGGGGGCCGAGGCGGACTTCACGGCGGTCGTCGACGTGCTGATGCGGGGGCTGCGCGCCTGAGGGGGAGCAGCCCCCACCGGGTGCGCCCGGGCCCCGGGGCGCCCAGGATGGTAAGGGAGGGGCGGGCCGTCACGGGGGACGTTCGCGTAAGGGGATGGCGATCGTGGATCTCATACTGCGTCCGGGTCTCCCGCAGGACGCCGCGGAGTGCGGCCGGATCTGCCACGAGGCCTTCGCCGGAGTCGCCGAGGCGCACGCGTTCCCGCCCGACATCCCCAGCCCCGAGGCCGGTGTCGCGCTGATCGAGGGGGCTCTGGCGCACCCGGGGTTCTACAGTGTCGTCGCCGAGCTCGACGGGCGGATCGTCGGCAGCAACTTCCTCGACGAACGCTCGGCCGTCGCCGGGGTCGGACCCGTCACCGTCGACCCGGCCGTGCAGAACGCGGGCGTGGGCCGCCGCCTGATGCGGGACGTGATGGAGCGGGCCGCCGAGCGCGGCGCACCGGGCGTCCGTCTGCTGCAGAGCGGTTACCACAACAGGTCGTTCTCCCTGTACGTCAGCCTCGGCTTCGTCCACCGCGCCACCGTGGCCTGTGTCCAGGGCCCGCCGATCCGGCAGGCGCTGCCCGGGTACCCGGTGCGCGAGGCCGTGGACGCGGATCTGGGCGCCTGCAACGACCTGTGCCGGCAGGTCCACGGCGTCGACCGCGGCGGCGAGGTGGCCGACGCGCTGCACCAGGGCACCGCCCGGGTCGTGGAGCGCGCGGGGCGTGTCACCGGGTACGCCACCGACCTGGCGTTCTTCGCGCACGCCGTGGGCGAGACCACCCCGGACCTCCAGGCGCTGATCGCGGCGGCCCCGCGGTTCGGCGGCCCGGGCGTCCTCGTCCCGGTGAGCGACGCGGTGCTGCTGAGATGGTGTCTGGCCCACGGCCTCAAGGTCGTGCAACTGATGAGCCTGATGACCGTCGGCCTCTACCACCCTCCGGACGGGGCCTACCTGCCCTCGATCCTCTACTAGCACCACTGCCGCCCGGGCCGCTCACGCCGCCGTCGGGTCCACCGTCGCCTGGTGGGCCTCGGCCAGGTGCTCCTCCGCCTTCAGCCAGGGCAGGAACTGGGCGCCTCTGCGCCAGCCGCAGGTGTCGCATCTGATCGTGCGCTGCACGCCCGTACGCCGCACCTGCACCACGTGCTCGCGCCCGTGCAGGTCCCAGCGACTCACCTTGCTCGTGTCCATGTGCGCCATGACGCCTCCCGCGTCCGGGGATCCTGGAAAGATCCGGCCCGCTCGCAGTCAGGAGTCTGCAGCAGGACCGACATCAACAGGGCTTCCCCGGAACACGGTTATCAGGCTGTGAGCGATGTCGGGCGACCGTGCGCGGCAACCGCAGGCTCGGCAGGCCGGTCAGCGCCACCCCGGCGAGCTGCACCAGCGGGGTCACGACCAGGGCGTCCCGCATGCCCGTCGCGGGGACCAGGGACAGGACCAGCGTGCCGAGGCCGGCCACACCGAGCGTGGGTACGGGCGCCCGTGCGGTGCGGGCCGCTCAGCCGCCGGTGACGACCGGTCGGCGGGCCTCCGCCGACCGCAGCCGCTGCGCCGTCCGCTCGGCCGTGCCCCGGGCCCACCGCCCGCTCGTCAGGGCCCCCAGCACCAGCACCGCGAACCCGCACACCGTGAGGATCCACCACCCCGGCCGCGCGGCCGACACGAACGCCTCGCGGTAGGAGGACCCGCCCACACCGGAGGCGAGCACCGCGCCCACCACCGCGACGCCCAGCGTCTGCCCGAGCTGCCGGCTCGTGGAGGCGACCGCGGCCGCCACGCCCGCCTGGGCGCGCGGCATGCCGGAGACCGCCGTGTTGGTGATGGGCGCGTTGACGAAGCCGAAGCCGATGCCGAACAGGACGTAGCCGGCGAAGAGCGTGACGTTCGACGTCTCGGCCTCGAACGCGGCGAACAGGACACCGCTCGCCGTCATCGCGAGGCCCGCGATCAGCAGGGACGCACGGGGCCCCCGGGTGCCGACCAGGCGGCCGGACAGCGGCGCGCACAGGAACGTCGGCACCGCCATCGGCAGCATCCACAGGCCCGCCTCCAGGGCGGTCAGGCCCCGCACGTTCTGCAGGTACAGCGTCGACAGGAACAGGAAGCCGCCGAGCGCCGCGAACGCGCTGATCGCTATGACCGTGGCGCCGCTGAACGGGGCCGAGCGGAAGAAGCGCAGGTCGATCAGGGGCTCCGCGCGGCGCGGCTCGTACCGGAGCAGTGCGGCGAGGGCCGCCAGGGCCAGGATCACCAGCGGGGCCAGGGACGTGAAGGCCGTGCTCGGCGCCTCGATGATCGCGTACGTCAGCGAACCGAACAGCGCGATCACCAGTACCTGTCCGACCGGGTCCGGGCGGCGGGCCCGGGGCGCGCGGGACTCGGGGACGAAGCGCAGGGTGAGCAGCAGCGCCGCCAGGCCCACGGGCAGGTTGATCCAGAAGATCGAGCGCCAGCCGACCGACTCCACCAGCAGGCCTCCGACCAGCGGTCCGGCGGCCATGGAGATGCCGACGACGGCTCCCCAGGCGCCGATCGCCCGGGCCCGCTCGCGCGGGTCCGTGAAGGTGTTGGTGATGATCGACATGGCGACCGGGTTCAGCATCGAGCCGCCCACCGCCTGGACCATCCGGAAGACGACCAGCGCCTGGAGGTTCGGTGCGAGGGAGCACAGCACCGAGCCGGCGGTGAAGACGACCAGGCCCGCCATGAAGACGCGCTTGCGGCCGATCCGGTCGGCGGTGGAGCCCGCGAGCATCAGCAGCGAGGCCAGGACCAGCGTGTAGGCGTCGATGGTCCACTGCAGGCCGGAGGTACTGGCGTGCAGGTCCTGCTGCATGGACGGCAGGGCCACGTTGAGGACCGTGTTGTCCAGGCTCACGATCAGCAGGCTCATGCAGCAGATCGCGAGCACCAGCATGCGGCGGCGGGGGCTGGGCTCGGGCATGGACGTCATCGTACGCCGATTTCGATAGTGTGGCTAACTAATGAATTTTGCCATGTCATTGCACGGCACAATGGAGGCATGTCCACGCCCCTGGAGATCGGCCCGCACACCGTCCAGCCGCCCGTCGTCCTGGCCCCCATGGCCGGGATCACCAACGCGCCCTTCCGCACCCTGTGCCGGGAGTTCAGCGGCGGCAAGGGCCTGTTCGTCAGCGAGATGATCACCACCAGGGCGCTGGTCGAGCGCAACGAGAAGACCATGCAGCTCATCCACTTCGACGCCAGTGAGCGGCCCCGTTCGATCCAGCTCTACGGCGTCGACCCGGTCACCGTCGGCAAGGCCGTCCGCATGATCGCGGAGGAGGACCTCGCCGACCACATCGACCTGAACTTCGGCTGCCCGGTGCCCAAGGTGACCCGCAAGGGCGGCGGCTCGGCGCTGCCGTACAAGCGGAACCTGCTGCGGGCCATCCTGCGCGAGGCCGTCAGCGGCGCCGGCGACCTGCCCGTGACGATGAAGATGCGCAAGGGCATCGACGACGACCACATCACCTACCTCGACGCCGGCCGGATCGCCGTCGAGGAGGGCGTCACCGCCATCGCCCTGCACGGCCGCACCGCCGCCCAGCACTACGGCGGCACCGCCGACTGGGACGCCATCGCCCGGCTCAAGGAACACGTCCCGGAGATCCCGGTGCTCGGCAACGGCGACATCTGGTCCGCCGAGGACGCCCTGCGCATGGTGCGCGAGACCGGCTGCGACGGCGTGGTCGTGGGCCGGGGCTGCCTCGGGCGGCCGTGGCTGTTCGCCGATCTGGTCGCCGCCTTCGAGGGCCGCACCGACGACATCGCCCGCCCCGCCCTGCGCGAGGTCGCCGACGTCATGGTCCGGCACGCCACCCTGCTCGGCGAGTGGATCGGCGACGAGTCCCGGGGCGTGATCGACTTCCGCAAGCACGTCGCCTGGTACCTCAAGGGGTTCGCGGTCGGCTCCGAGATGCGCAGGCGCCTGGCCGTCACCTCCTCGCTGGAGGAACTGCGCTCCGGCCTGGACGAACTGGACCTCGACCAGCCCTGGCCCACCGGCGCCGACGGGCCCCGCGGCCGCACCTCCGGCAACAACCGGGTGGTGCTGCCGGACGGCTGGCTGAAGGACCCCTACGACTGCGCCGGCGTCGGCGAGGACGCCGAACTCGACACCTCCGGCGGCTGATCAGCCCTTCGAGGGGTGCGGCGTCGAGCCGTAGGCCTTCAGGAAGCGGTCGCGGAAGGAGTCCATCCGCCACACCGGCGCGTCGGAGGCGGGCCTGAGGCCCTCCGTCCAGTTCCAGCCGTCGATCTTCTCCAGGACTTCCGGGTCCTTGGCGACCAGGGACACCGGCACGTCCCGGGAGGCGCGGGGGCCGCTGACCCGGGCGATGGGCTGGTGGTCGCCGAGGAAGACCAGGACGGTGTCGTCGGTGCCGTAGCGCTGAAGCCACTGGATCAGGCTGGTGACCGAGTACCGGATCGACTTCCCGTACTCCTCGCGGGACTTCGTGGTGTCGGTGAGGACGTCCGAGGCCTTGTTCCCGGCCTTGTGGATCGCGTCGAAGCCCGAGCCGTCGCCGAGGTCGTCCCAGCCGACCATCCTCGGGATCGGGGCCCAGGGCTGGTGACTGGAGGTCAGGATGACGAACGACATCAGCGGCCTGTCGCGCTTCTTGCCGTGCACCCGCCGCTGGAACGCCTCCAGCGCGTACTGGTCGGGCATGGTCGACCAGCTGAACTTCGGCCCGCGGTACCCCAGGTCGAACGCGTCGTAGACCTGGTCGAGGCCGTACCACTCCTCCTCCGGCCAGCCCTTCTGCACGCCCGGCATCACACCCACCGTGTCCCACGCGCCCGTCTTGCGGAACGCCTTGGTCAACGTCAGGTGGTCCCCCGCGGTGACCGTGCGGTAGCGGCGCTGGTTGTCGATCCACAGGCCGGACATGGTCGTGGAGTGGCCGAGCCAGCTGCTGCCGCCGAACGTCGCCGAGGTCAGCCAGCCGCTGCGGGCGTGGAAACCGGCCTTGGCCAGGGACGCGGTGCTCGCGTCCAGGGTCCGGCCGACGCCGGGAGCCATGGCCGGGTCCTCGACGGCGCTGCGGCCGTAGCTCTCGATGAAGGTGAAGATCACGTCCTTGCCGCGCAGATCGGGCAGGAGCTGATCGGGCGGGGTGCCGCCGAAGCTGTCCGCCTTCGCCTGCTGGGCGAACGCCGCCTCGTCCCGCAGCGAGTCCACCGTCCGCTGGGCGTGCGCCCGCAGCGCGCCGGCGGCCCGCTCGGAGGCGATCGGCCCGCCGAACAGCGTGAGCCCCAGGGCGGAGCAGGTCACCCAGACGGTGCCGGCGGCCAGCGCCCCCCGGGTCGCCCGGGCCCGGTGGCGGGCCAGGGTCTCCGCCAGCCGGACCGTGGCCGCGACCAGGACCGCCGCCAGCAGCAGGACCAGCACGACCGCGCCGACGGCGGCGCCGGTCGCCATCGTTCCGCCCAGCGTGTCCCGGACGTAGGCCTGGGCGTCGGGCAGCAGGTCCCAGTCGAGCGCCGCGTTGAACCCCCGGCCCAGGTACTCGTTGAAGCCCATGTCGAGCAGGTTCACGGCCGTCAGCACGGTCAGGCCGAGCCCGTAGAGCACCGCGGCGGCCAGCCGGGGCCGGCGCGGCAGCGCCAGCACGACGACCGCGCCGACGACCGCCTCCGCCGGGACGCGGGCGAAGCTCTCCGCTTCGAGGGCCGGGAACGTGTTGGGCAGGAGCAGCGCACCGAGGACCAGGACCGCGGCGACCAAGGTCGTCGCGCGGTGGAGGGTTCGGGCGGCCCGGGGGCGGCGGGTGCGCCAGGCCCGCAGGTGCGCGAGCCGGGACCCGGGGGCGGCCGGGCCCGCGTCCGCCGTGCGGACCTCCTCCCCGAGGGGCCGCTCTCCGCGGGGCTCCTCCTCGGAGCGCTCCTCCCCGGAGGGCCTTTCCCCGGAGGGCTCCTCCGGCGGCGGCTGACGGAGGCGTGTGAAGACAGGCACCCGGAGGTCCTTCCCGTACGAAACCCGGCGAGGTGGCGGACCCGCGTGGGGGAACGGGTCCGCCGCCGTTCCGTACGGGGCGTCCACCGGGTGCGTTCAGCCCGCCGGGCCAGCGCTCGGCAAACACCCGGCAAACGGACGGCCAACCGGCCCTCAGGCGCCGCCGACCGCGGTGAGCAGCGCCAACGGGGCCGACGCCGAGCGGGATTCGCGCACACACGCGTGCGGGTACGGCACCGGCTCCGGGTGGGTGTCCCGTCCGTAGCCCGCGAGCACCTCCGGCAGCCGGTGCCCCGTCACGGCCGCCGCGTCGACCAGGCCGTGGGCGACCGCCCGGGCCTCGTCGTGCAGCCCGTAGCGGGCCAGGCCCAGGGCGATCAGCGCGTTGTCGTGCGGCCAGACCGAACCGCGGTGGTAGGACAGCGGGTGGTACGCCGGCTGCCCGGCGGCCAGCGTGCGCACGCCCCAGCCGGAGAAGAAGTCCGGCTCCAGCAGGCGCCGTCCGACCAGTTCGCCGTACTCCTTGTCCAGCAGACCCGACCACAGCAGGTGGCCGGCGTCGGAGGCGAGCGCGTCCACCCGGTGGCCGCGGCCGTCGAGCGCGAGCGCCGGGAAGGAGTGCTCCGGCATCCAGAAGTCCCGCTGGAACCGGTCGCGCAGATCACCGGCCGCCTGCTCCAGCAGGTCCGCGTACGTCCCGTCCTGCCACACCGTGCGCGCGAGCCACGCCGTGCGGCGCAGCGCGTCGTAGGCGTAGCCCTGCGCGCCCGCCGCCGTGACCGGGCCGTGCGGGCGGGCGCCGTCGGCCGAGCAGATGGCGCCGGGGGAGTCCTTCCAGTTCTGGTTGGCGAGGCCGCCCCGGTCGGCGCGGTAGACCAGGTAGCCGCGCGAGGTGAGACCGCCGTGGTCGAGCATCCAGCCGACGGCCGCGCGGGCGTGGGATTCCAGGCGGCGGGCCAGGGCCGTCTCACCGGTGAGCTCCGTGTACGCGCCGAGCAGGACGAGGAAGAGCGGGGTCGCGTCGACCGAGCCGTAGTAGCGGCGGTAGGGGACCTGGCCGAAGTGGGCCAGCTCGCCGTGCCGCACCTCGTGCACGATCTTCCCCGGCTGGGCGACCTCGTCGGTTCCGGTCCGGGTGGCCTGGGTCGCGGCCAGCGCGGGCAGCGTCGCGGCGGCCAGTCCCGGCCGGTAGGGCAGGGCGAACAGCGAGGTGAGCAGGGCGTCCCGGCCCAGCAGGGTGAGGAACCAGGGGGCGCCGGCCGCCGGGACGCGCAGTTCCTCGCCGTCGGGTCCGGTCGCCGGGACCTGGAGCGCGGCCAGGTCGGCCAGGCCCCGCGCGCAGGCCGCGGCCAGCTCCGGCCAGCCGCTCGGGAACGCCACCCCCTCCATGAACGCGCCCTCCCGGGCGATGAGATGCCGCTGGACGGCGTCGGGGGAGCGGGGCACGCGCAGGGCACGCCTGTCGCCGTGCGGGCGGGCGATGACCCGCAGGACCAGCTCGGCCGTGCCGTGCGGATCGAGGTCCACGGTCCACACCAGGCGGCGGGCGCCGGTGCCGGTCTCCTCCACGGCGTCCGGCCGGGGCTCGGCGGTCACGCTCGTCACGGACCGCCACTCGCCGCGCCGGTAGACGAACTCCACGCCGTGGTCCAGCACCTGACGGGAGCGGACGGCACCGGCCTTGGTGTACGTGCGGTGGTCGGAGCGCAGCTCGAACTGGTCGGTGAAGTCGGCGTCGGCCGTCACCGCAAGGCGGACCGTCGTCGGCACCGGGCGGTTGCTGGTGACGCGCAGGGACTCCACGAACGCGGCGTCCGCGACGGCCTGTTCACGGAAGAGCGTGTACGCGGGCGGCTCGTTGCGGCCGCCGCGCGGGACCAGGACGCAGCGCGCGGTGTCCCCGTCGGCGACCGGCGTCAGCGTCTCCGGCACGGCGCCGTCGACGGTGAGCTGCCACCGGCTCAGGTGCCGCGCGTCCCGTACGAACAGGCCGTCCGGTGCGCTGCCGCCCCGGTAGCCGCTGATGTCGCCGCGGTCGCCCACGGCGGCGAACGTCTGGCCGTGCACGAGCAGATGATGCCGGTCCGTCATCCCCGGTCCCCTCCCTTGATCGCCGTGAGGCCGTTCCGGTCCCCTGTGGGACGGTCGTGCAGCAGGTCGAGTGTGAGCGCGGCGGTCCAGCCGAAGCCGGTGGCGCCGCAGGCCTGGCCCGTGTACGGGTCGACGTACTCCGCGAAGCCGGAGGCGCCGGCGGTGTGCAGGATGCCCTTGCGCAGGGCGTCGGCCCGGCCGCGCTCGCCGTGCAGCCGCAGTCCGCGCTCCAGCAGCCAGCTGGTGTTGAACCAGGCCGGGCCGCGCCAGTAGCGGTGCGCGTCGAAGGACTCACCGAGCAGGTCGTAGCTCGGGACGAGGCGGGTCGTGCCGCCGAGGCCGAAGTGCGGCCCGCACACCGTGCGGACCAGGGCGGCCGCGAGGTCGCGCGGCAGGCCGGGCAGCAGCAGCGGGATCAGCCCGGAGACCCCGCGCTCGTAGATCTTCTCCCCGGCGCGCACGTCCCGGCACAGGAACATCCCCGCCGCCGGGTCCCACAGCCGCTCCACGAGCGCCGCCGTCAGCCGCCCGGCGCGCTCCGGCCGGCCGGGACCTGCGGCGCCCAGCTCGCGGGCGATCCGGGCCAGGGCGTACTCGGAGGCGATGAGCAGGGCGTTGAACGCGGGGTCCTCGACGGCGAAGTCGCCCGGGCCGTCGGCGTATCCGCGGTCGCGGTAGTCCGCCGCCAGCCGCACGTAACGCCCGTAGTCCAGGTCGGTGGGCCGGTCCTCGGGCGCGCCGTGCGCGAGGTCGGCGCGGCGGAAGGAGCGGGCCGGGGCCGGGGTGACCCGGGACAGCGGGCGGTCCCAGCAGGGGCTGTTGTCCATACCCTGTTCCCAGGGGTGCACGACGGAGACCAGGCCGCCGCCGCCCAGGTCGCGCCGGTGCAGCAGGTACCGGTGCCAGGCGGCGAGCCGGGGGTAGGCCCGGGTGAGGAAGCCGCGCGCCCGGGACAGGCCCGGGTCGGCGAGGTGCACCAGCCACGCGGCCAGGGCGTGGACCGGTGGCTGCACGATCCCGGAGGTCTGTACGGTGCGCGGGGCGCCGGCCGCGCGCCCGGCGGCCGAGGAGCGCCAGAAGTCGGGGCTCGGGAAGTACGCGTCGAGCGGGACGGAGGGGTTGAAGACGATGTGCGGGATCCGCCCGTCCCCCCACTGGGCCGCGAGCAGCGTCTCCAGTTCCGTCTGGGCCCGTAACGGCGACAGGTGCCGCAGGCCGATCGCGATGAACGCCGAGTCCCACGACCACTGGTGCGGGTACAGGCCGCGCGAGGGCACCGTGGAGGTGCCGGTCCAGCCGTCCTCCAGCACGGCGGCGGCCCGGACGTGCAGGGGCGGCGCGGTGTCTGACGGATCGTATGCAAGGGCGCGTCCCGTGGGACGAAGGGCGCGTTGGGCGGTGCTGTCCACTCGGGGCTCTCCGAAAGACGTCCGGCCGGCCGGCTCGGCTACGGCTACCGTGGGGTTACGTCTATTTAACACGCAAAACCCACTATGTAAGGCAAGGTTGAGAAACACAAGGGGGTGTGCATGAGCGGACGGCCCGGGAGGACCGGAAGAGGAACGGGTCAGGCCAGCGCCGGCGATCTGCTCGAACTGGTGCGCAGTCGTCGCGCCACGACCCGGGGCGCGCTGCAGCAGGCGACCGGACTGTCCCGGGCGACCGTCGGGCAGCGGCTGGACAGGCTCTTCCGCGCGGGCTGGCTGCGCGAGGGCGCCGGGGGCCCGGTGGACTCCCCGCTGGGCGGACGGCCCTCCATCACGCTGGAGTTCGACGACGAGCACGCGGTGGTCCTGGCCGCCGACCTCGACACCCGGCACGCGCGGGCGGCGGTGCTGTCGCTGAGCGGCGAGATCCTCGCCGAGCACTCCGGCACCCTCGTCGTCGAGGACGGACCGGACGAGGTGCTCGGCGAACTGGGCCGCTGGTTCGCCGAGTTGCTGGAGAAGGCCGGGCAGGGGGTCCAGCAGGTGTGCGGGGTGGGGCTCGCGGTGCCCGGGCCGGTCGACAGCGAGACCGGCCGTGTCGTGCAGCCGCCGATCATGCCCGGCTGGGACGGCTACGACCTCCGCGGCCGGCTGGCCCGCGCCCTCACCGAGCACACGGGCGCCGGCCCGGTGCCGGTCCTGGTGGACAACGACGCCAACCTCATGGCCTACGGCGAGCAGCGCACCGGCTATCCGGACTGCTCCGCCTTCGTGCTGGTGAAGGTCTCCACCGGCATCGGCGCCGGGGTCGTGGTCGACGGTGCGGTGTTCCGGGGCGTCGACGGCGGCGCCGGGGACATCGGCCACATCCGGGTGCCGGAGGGCGCCGGTGCGCTGTGCCGCTGCGGCTCCTACGGCTGTCTGGCCGCCGTCGCGAGCGGCGGCGCGGTCGCGCGGCGGCTCGCGGAGACCGGGGTGCCGGCCGCCTCCGGCTCGGACGTGCGGGACCTGCTGGCCTCGGGGCACCCCGAGGCGGTCGGACTCGCCCGGGAGGCCGGGCGCCGCGTCGGGGACGTCCTCGCGACCGTCGTGACCCTGCTCAACCCCGGCGTGCTGATGATCGCCGGAGATCTGGCCGGAACCCCCTTCCTCACGGGCGTGCGCGAACTGCTCTACCAGCGGGCGCTGCCCCGCTCCACCGCCCACCTGGACGTCGTCACCGCGCGGCTGGGCGAGCGGGCCGGGCTGGTGGGAGCCGGTGCGATGGTCGTGGAGCACCTCTACGCGCCCGAGCGGGTCGAGGAGCGGCTGCGCGCGCTCGGCGTGTGACGGGCGGGTTTCGGTCCGAAGACGCGTCCGCATGGTGAAATCCGGTCGGCTGTGGCAGCGTGATTCTCGCCACCCTTGATAAGGGTTCCGCTCAGATGAGCGGATCTTGAGCGGCTGCACTTCTCCAAAGGGTGGCACTGAGTGCCACCCTTTGATCGTTCATCGAGCGAAATCAAATGTGCGGAAACTCCGCTCACATGAGCGCTCGATGGGATTCGAGGAGGTTCTTGCGTTCAAGAAGTGAAAACATGCGGCTGTGATCGCTTGCCGAGCCTTGACTTTCGATCCGCTGGCGGACGAGTGGTTACAGGCGCATGACGCGCGAGTGGACCTCCCCAGACGCCTTTGATCTGGGTATGTTCCTCGCCGTCAGGGCAGCCACCGCGTCCTCGAGGAGTCGAGACCCGTGTCGGAAAACAAAGATCCCCACGTAGCTGAGCACGGTACGAGTGTTGAGGGCGTGAAGTTCGTTTACGACTTCACCGAGGGCAACAAGGACCTCAAGGACCTCCTCGGTGGCAAGGGCGCGAACCTCGCCGAGATGACGAACCTGGGCCTGCCGGTTCCGCCCGGCTTCACCATCACCACGGAGGCCTGCAAGGTCTACCTGGACAGCGGCGAGGAGCCGGCGGCACTGCGTGACGAGGTGAGTGCGCACCTCGAGGCGCTGGAGGCCCGCATGGGCAAGAAGCTCGGCCAGGCCGACGACCCGTTGCTGGTGTCGGTGCGCTCGGGCGCCAAGTTCTCCATGCCCGGCATGATGGACACCGTCCTCAACATCGGACTCTCCGACAAGTCCGTGCAGGGCCTGGCCAAGCAGGCCGGCGACGAGCGCTTCGCGTGGGACTCCTACCGCCGCCTGATCCAGATGTTCGGCAAGACCGTGCTGGGCGTCGACGGCGAGCTGTTCGAGGACGCGCTGGAGGCGGCGAAGGCTGCCAAGAAGGTCACGGTCGACACCGAGCTGGAGGCCGCCGACCTCAAAAAGCTCGTCACCAAGTTCAAGAAGATCGTCAAGACCGAGGCCGGGCGGGACTTCCCGCAGGACCCGCGCGAGCAGATGGACCTCGCCATCAAGGCCGTCTTCGACTCCTGGAACGGCGACCGGGCCAAGCTCTACCGCCGCCAGGAGCGCATCCCGCACGACCTGGGCACGGCCGTCAACGTCTGCTCCATGGTCTTCGGCAACCTCGGCCCCGACTCCGGCACCGGCGTCGCCTTCACCCGCGACCCCGCCTCCGGCCACCAGGGCGTCTACGGCGACTACCTGCAGAACGCGCAGGGCGAGGACGTCGTGGCGGGCATCCGCAACACCGTGCCGCTCGCCGAGCTGGAGTCGATCGACAAGAAGTCGTACGACCAGCTGATGCAGATCATGCAGACCCTGGAGAACCACTACAAGGATCTCTGCGACATCGAGTTCACCATCGAGCGCGGCGTGCTGTGGATGCTCCAGACCCGGGTGGGCAAGCGCACCGCGGGTGCGGCCTTCCGCATCGCGACCCAGCTGGTGGACCAGGGCCTGATCGACGAGGCCGAGGCGCTCACCCGCGTCACCGGCGCCCAGCTGGCCCAGCTGATGTTCCCGCGCTTCGACGAGAGCGCCAAGGTCGCGACGGTCGGCCGTGGCATCGCCGCCTCTCCGGGCGCGGCCGTCGGCAAGGCCGTCTTCGACTCCTACACGGCCGTCAAGTGGTCCCGCTCCGGCGAGAAGGTCATCCTGATCCGCCGCGAGACCAACCCCGACGACCTGGACGGCATGATCGCCGCCGAGGGCATCCTGACCTCCCGGGGCGGCAAGACCTCCCACGCGGCCGTCGTCGCCCGCGGCATGGGCAAGACCTGTGTCTGCGGCGCCGAGGAGCTGGAGGTCGACACCAAGCGCCGCCGGATGACCGTCCCCGGCGGGCACGTCGTCGAGGAGGGCGACGTCGTCTCCATCGACGGCTCCACCGGCAAGGTCTACCTCGGCGAGGTCCCGGTCGTGCCGTCGCCGGTCGTGGAGTACTTCGAGGGCCGGATGCACCCCGGCGCCGACGACGCCGACGAGCTGGTCGAGGCCGTGCACCGCATGATGGCCTTCGCCGACCGCAAGCGCCGGCTGCGCGTGCGCGCCAACGCCGACAACGCCGAGGACGCGCTGCGCGCCCGCCGCTTCGGTGCCCAGGGCATCGGCCTGTGCCGCACCGAGCACATGTTCCTCGGCGACCGGCGCGAGCTGGTGGAGCGGCTGATCCTGGCCGACACGGACACCGAGCGCGAGGAGTCCCTCAAGCAGCTGCTGCCGCTGCAGAAGCAGGACTTCGTCCAGCTCTTCGAGTCGATGGACGGCCTGCCGGTCACCGTCCGCCTGCTGGACCCGCCGCTGCACGAGTTCCTGCCCGACATCACCGAGCTCTCGGTCCGCGTGGCCCTGGCCGAGTCCCGCCAGGAGCCGCACGAGAACGAACTGCGCCTGCTCCAGGCCGTGCACCGCCTGCACGAGCAGAACCCGATGCTCGGCCTGCGCGGCGTCCGCCTGGGCCTGGTCATCCCCGGCCTGTTCACCATGCAGGTGCGGGCGATCGCCGAGGCCGCCGCCGAGCGCAAGGCCGCCAAGGGCGACCCGCGCGCCGAGATCATGATCCCGCTCGTCGGCACGGTCCAGGAGCTGGAGATCGTCCGCGAGGAGGCCGACCAGGTCATCGCCGAGGTCGAGGCGGCCTCCGGCGCGCAGCTGAAGCTGTCCATCGGCACGATGATCGAGCTGCCGCGCGCCGCCCTGACCGCCGGTCAGATCGCCGAGGCGGCCGAGTTCTTCTCCTTCGGCACGAACGACCTCACCCAGACGGTGTGGGGCTTCTCCCGGGACGACGTGGAGGCGAGCTTCTTCACCGCCTACCTGGAGAAGGGCATCTTCGGTGTCTCCCCGTTCGAGACGATCGACAAGGACGGCGTCGGCTCCCTGGTGAAGCTGGCCGCCAAGGCCGGCCGCGAGACCCGCCCCGACCTCAAGCTCGGCGTCTGCGGCGAGCACGGCGGCGACCCGGAGTCGGTCCACTTCTTCCACGAGGTCGGACTCGACTACGTCTCCTGCTCCCCGTTCCGCATCCCGGTCGCCCGCCTGGAAGCGGGCCGGGCGGCGGTCCAGTCCCAGGGCAGCGACCACCGCTAGCCGGGACGCACGGACCCGGAGCCGCCGACGGTCCCCGACCCTCACCGATCGCGGCGGCTCCGGCCCGCGAAGGACAGCGGGTCCCCCTTGTGCGGAGGGGGGCCCGCTGTCCTCTTGTGCGCAGGCGACGGCCGGCGCCGCCTCACCGCGGCAGGCCCTCCCGCAGTTGTACGACCGTGCCGGCCAGGGCCGCGGCGTGCAGGGCGGGCAGGGCGCGCAGTTGGGGCAGCAGGGCGGTGGAGCCGAGGTCGTCGAGGGCGAACAGGCCGTGGTCGTCGTGCTCGCCGCTGCGCCGGACGTCCGGTGCGGCGGCGAGCCGGCCGCCGTGGAAGTAGAAGTCGATCACCGGCCCGGTGCCCTTCACGTCGGCCCGGTGGTCGTAGCCGAGGAACCGGGGCGTGCCGTCGAGCACGATCCCGGTCTCCTCCCACACCTCGCGGCAGGCGGCCGAGAGGGGGTCCTCGCCGTGGTCGAGCATGCCGCCCGGCAGTCCCCAGAGCCCGGCCCCCGGCTGGCCCGGGGCGTAGCGCAGCAGCAGGATCCGGTCCTGCGGGTCGAGCAGCAGGACGCAGGACGCGACGATGGCCTGCGGCAGCGTCTTGACCCACTCGGCGCGCGGCAGCACGCGCGGTACGTCGGTGGCGGGCGCGGTCGTGTCCACGGTGATGTCCCTTCCGTCGGCAGGACAGCCCGGACGAACTGCCCAAACGGAGGAACGGCCGAACCCGCCGATGGTCACCGGCGGGGCCGGGCTCACGTGTCGCAGGCGACCCCGTCACCGTCCCGGTCCAGGTGGGAGGCGTACCCCGGTTCGCCCCGGCGGATGGGGGCGGCCCCGGCGGCCCGGACCTCGCTGCAGTTGTCGTAGTACACGCCCGCGCCGCCGCCCGTGTCGGTGTCGCCCCCGGCGTCGTCGACGCCGCCGGGCGCGGGCCGGGCGGTGACGGTGGTGGTGGCCCGGACGGTCTTCGTCGCGGTGACGGTGGGCGCCGGTTCCGGCTTCTCGGCGGCCTGGGTCGCGGTGGCCGTGGCCGTCGCGGTGACCGTCACGGTCGGCCGCGGCTTCGCGGCAGCGGGCTTCGCGTCGGCGCCGCTCTCCCCGCCGCCGGCGCCGATCCCGGCGCCGACGAACAGGGCCAGTGCGAGGGCGGGCAGCACATACCGCTTGCGGGCCCAGCGGGGTGCCGGCCGGTCCGGCCGCGGAGCGGGGTACGGACCGTTGTGCGGTCCGGCGTACGGATGGGTCATGGTCATCCCCCCAGGGGTGGTACGTGAGGGGATGACCGTAGATCCGGGCGGTCTCGGATGAGGGAGAGGTGACCATTTCGTGATGGTCACGTGAAGCAGTGCGGGTCGGGTCAGGTGCGGAACGGGCCGCGGACCTCGTAGGTGATGCCGCCCGAGGAACTGCCGCTGGTGCCGCGCTGGCTGGAGAAGTACAGGCGGGTGCCGTCCGGGGAGAAGGCCGGGCCCGTGATCTCCGAGCCGGACTGGCCGTCGACGCGGAGGAAGGGGGCGACCACGTCGGTGGGGGTGATGACGCAGATCTCCATGGTGCCGCCGTCCTCGGCGACGAACAGGTCGCCGGAGGCCGAGCCGGTGACGTTGTCCACGCCGGTGAGCGGGGCCGTGCCGCCGGTGACCAGGGAGTCGTCGTAGGCGAGTTCGATGGTCTGGGCGGCGGCGTTGTACTGCCAGACGCGGTTGTCGCCCTTGGTGGTGAACCAGCAGGTGTCGCCGGCGTAGTAGCAGCCCTCGCCGCCGTTGAAGCGCTTGGCGCCCGAGACCTGGTTGCGGGTCGCCGTGGCGCCGGAGGGGTCGGGGACCCGGGCCCAGGTGACGGGGCCGCTCGTGCCGCTGCCCGCCACCAGGACCTCCAGCGTGCCGGAGGAGAGGTCGCCCCAGGTCGTCGGCCGGAAGCGGTAGAAGCAGCCGTCGGTGACGTCCTCCGTCATGTAGACGACCCGCCGGACCGGGTCCGCAGCCGCCGCCTCGTGCTTGAAGCGGCCCATCGCGTCACGGCGCACGGCCGCCTGCACGCCCCAGGGGTCCGTCTCGTAGACGTAGCCGCGGTCCACCTCCTCGCAGGACAGCCAGGTGTTCCACGGGGTCTTGCCGCCCGCGCAGTTGGTGCGGGTGTTCGACAGGATGCGGTAGGCGCCGGTGATCGCGCCCGTCGACGAGAACCGCACCGCGCTCGCGCCGCCCGAGGGGTTGATCTCGGAGTTGGAGACGTAGATCCAGCCGGTGCCGTCGGCGTAACAGGCGCCGCCGTCCGGGGCGTTGTGCCAGG
Organism: Streptomyces sp. DT190; assembly: GCF_049846985.1. Lineage (NCBI taxonomy): Bacteria > Bacillati > Actinomycetota > Actinomycetes > Kitasatosporales > Streptomycetaceae > Streptomyces > Streptomyces sp. DT190. The sequence goes on from NZ_JBNCNM010000009.1 coordinate 73,153, forward strand.
TGTACGACGTGTTCCCGACCCGCTGGCCGGAGCGGGCGATCACCCGGCTGGTGAAGCCGCCGGGGAGTCTGATGCCGTTGGCGTCCGGGGAGCCCAGGGCCCCGTAGGGGCCGGCGCCGGGCTGGGCCGGGGCCGCGTACGCGGCGCCGCGCCACAGGGTTCCGCCGAGGGCGGCCGAGGTGCCGCCGAGGACGGCCGCACGCAGGAGGCTACGACGTTCCACTCTCACTCCAGAGGTGCCGTACCGCCCCGCCGCCGGTCGACGGCAGGGTCGTGCGTGGGGGGAGGCGAAAAGGACGCTAGGGGCACGGGGTTGACGGAGCATGGACAAACAGTGGCCGCGGGGCGGCATGCTGTGAGCCGCCCGTGGGTGCCCGGGTGAGCCACTGTGGCCCGAGCAGAAGGTGCGGCAGCGGGTCCGCTCGGTGTTCCCGGAGGCACCGGACAAGGCCGTGGCCATCGCCGACTGCCCGTCCTTCCCGGACCCGGAGTGGCACATCCAGGCGGCCGGGAAACTGTGGAGCCGGAAGCGGGACTTCGGCGACCGGCCGCACTGCGAGCGCGCCGCGGACCCGGGCACCTCACCGGCTCCCGGGCGTTCCTCCCCGAAGGCGTCTACCGGGGCACGGCCACCGCGTTGAACGTGGTCTCGGGGGTCTGCGGGCTGGTGAAGCGGGCGTTGACGAGGTAGAGGCGGTCGCCCCAACGGGCGGCCGTGGCCGGCACGTCGAAGCGCGGGTCGGTGATCGTCCGGGTCAGGGTGGCGGTGCCGGCCCGCCGGTCGAGACGGAAGACGGTGACCTTGTTCAGACGGTTCTGGACGACGTAGAGCGTGCGGCCGACGCGGACCAGGCCGTCGCCGTTGGTCACGTCGGCCGCGCCCTCCAGCGCGATCACGGCCGCGTGGCCGGTCCGGAGGGACACGCGGTACAGGCGGCCCGCGTTGACGACGATCAGCCCGCTCCCGTCCGGGGTGGCGACCAGCCCGTTGGCGCTGTTGGTCCCGGCGGGCGCCTGCACCCACTCGCCGGTCAGCGGCAGGGCGCGGACCCTGCCCGGGCGCCCGCGCGGGACGCCGTGCAGGACCGCGGCGCGGGAGTCGGTGAACCAGGCGCGGTCCTCGTGCAGCACCACGTCGTTGATGAAGGGCGCGGTGTCCTCGGTGAGCCGGTACGTGGTGAGCAGCCCGCCGGTGCGCGCGTCGACGATCCTCGCGGTGCCGCCGCCACCGCCGGCCACGTAGAGCAGGCCGTCGCGGTCCAGTTTCAGCCCGATGGACGCGAGCCCGGTGCCGCCGGCGTGGAGCACCTCGCCCTTGCCGGTGCGCAGGTCGGCGCGGTACACGGCGCCGTTCGCGCGGGAGCCGAGGTACGCGTACGGCCTGCCGCCGATCGTGATGCCCTCGGGCAGCCAGCCGTCGGGCAGCGGGAACTCGGTCGGCCAGGCGCTCCCGGGAGCGGCCTGCGCGGTGCCGGTGCCTGCGGCCGCCGCGGCGAGTGCGGCGGCGGCACCGCCGAGCACCGCACGCCGGGACGGACGGAGAGGGTTCCGAGTCATGGTCGGGCCTCCGTGGAAGGTGGGGGTGTGACGCGACGCATCCGATGAAACGCGACGCGCCCCCGGAGACGGACCGGGTCGGCGCAACTCGACAGGAACTCGACAGCGAGGGGGCGAGGCGCCCCGCCCCGCGATACGGCTCCGCCCGGCCGGGCCCCGGCGCCGGGCACCCCCTGGCGGTCCAGGGATGCCGCGGCTCCCGTCGGCCGCGGCTACGCGGTGCGTACCTCGTACGCCGTCACCCGGACTCCCTCGTCGTCCAGGCACTGGCCGGAGGCCAGGTCGAAGCGCTGCTTCAGCAGTGGGGAGGCGACGAAGGGGCGGCCCCGGTGGGTGCCCGTCAGGCCGCGGGAGAGGACGGCCGCGCCGGTGAAGGGGTCGCGGTTGTCGAGGGCGAACAGCTCGCCGGTGCGGTCGCGGAAGAGCGCGGCCTGCCGGCCGTCGGGCAGCAGGGCGGCCACCCCGCGGCCCGGGAACAGCGCGCTCAGTTCGCAGACCGTGAACCAGTCGCCGTCCAGGGAGAGCTGGACCTTCAGGTCGGTGGTCTCGGGTGCCAGGGTCATCGCTGGGCGCTTCCTTCCAGAACGTCGGCGGGTCGCATGCCGATGGACAGCAGCGGCAGGTCGGGCTTCATCTGGTCGCGCTCGGGCACGAACGCGACGACCGGGTCGGGGGTGTCCGGCGCGTTCACGAAGGACACGAACCGGGCGAGCTTCTCGGGGTCGTTGATGGTCTCGGACCATTCGTCGCGGTAGTGCGCGACATGCGCCCGCATCAGCTGCTCCAGTTCGTCGCAGATGCCGAGCGAGTCGTGCACCACGACGTCCCGCACGTGGTCCAGGCCGCCCGGGATCCGCTCCAGCCAGGTCGAGGTGCGCTCCAGACGGTCGGCCGTGCGGATGTAGAACATCAGGAACCGGTCGATGAGGCGGACCAGTTCGGCGTCCGACAGGTCCTGCGCGAGCAGGTCGGCGTGGCGCGGGGTGGCGCCGCCGTTGCCGCCGACGTACAGGTTCCAGCCGTTGGCCGTGGCGATCACGCCGAAGTCCTTCGACTGGGCCTCGGCGCACTCGCGCTGGCAGCCGGAGACGGCCGACTTCAGCTTGTGCGGGGAGCGCAGTCCCCGGTAGCGCAGCTCCAGGTCGATCGCCATCTTCACGGAGTCCTGGACGCCGTAGCGGCACCAGGTGGAGCCGACGCAGGACTTCACCGTGCGCAGCGACTTGCCGTAGGCGTGGCCGGACTCGAAGCCGGCGTCCACCAGACGCGCCCAGATCAGCGGCAGCTGCTCGACGCGCGCGCCGAACATGTCGATCCGCTGGCCGCCGGTGATCTTCGTGTAGAGGCCGAAGTCACGGGCGATCTCGCCGATCACGATCAGCTTCTCCGGGGCGATCTCGCCGCCGGGGATGCGCGGCACGACCGAGTACGAGCCGTTCTTCTGCAGGTTGGCCAGGAAGTGGTCGTTGGTGTCCTGCAGCGCGGCCTGCTCGCCGTCCAGGACGTAGCCGCTCGCGCCGATCGTCGGGGCGAGGGAGGCGATGATCGAGCCGACCGTCGGCTTGCAGACCTCGCAGCCGTCGCCGCCCCGGGCCTCCTCACGGCCGTGGCGGTCCAGCAGGTCCTGGTAGGAGGTGATGCGCAGGGCCAGAACGATCTCGTACAGCTCCTCGCGGGTCTGGGAGAAGCAGCCGCACAGGCCCTTGTCGACCTCGACGCCGGACGCCTCCAGCTCGGCGGTGACCAGCTGGCCGAGGACCTTCACGCAACTGCCGCAGGTCGTACCGGCCTTGGTGCACTTCTTCACCTCGGGCACGGTGGTGCACCGGTGCTCGGTGACCGCGCCGCGGATCGTGCCCTTGGTGACGTTGTTGCAGGAGCAGATGATCGCCTCGTCCGGCAGGGCTGCCGGGCCGAGCTGGGCCGGGGCGCCGGCTCCGGCGGGCAGCACCAGCGACTCGGGCGGGACGGGCGGGACGGAACCGGTGAACGCCTTCAGCGTGCCGTAGGCCTCCGCGTCGCCGACCAGGATGCCGCCGAGCAGCGTGCCGTCGCGGCCGATGACCAGCTTCTTGTACAGGCCCGCGCGGGAGTCGGAGTAGACGACGTCCAGGCAGTCCTCGGTGGTGCCGTGCGCGTCACCGAAGGACGCCACGTCCACGCCCAGCAGCTTCAGCTTGGTGGACAGGTCGGCGCCGGTGAACTCCGCCTCGTCCCGGGCGATCGTCGCGGCCGCGGTCTCCGCCTGCTCGTAGCCGGGCGCGACCAGGCCGTAGACGCGGCCGTCCGCCGCCAGCGCGCACTCGCCGATCGCGAACACGTGCGGGTCGGAGACCGTACGGCACTGCTCGTCGACCGCGATGCCGCCGCGCTCGCCGACCGTCAGACCGCAGTCGCGGGCCAGCTGGTCGCGGGGGCGGACACCGGCGGAGAACACCACCAGGTCGGTGGCGAGTTCGGAGCCGTCGGACAGCTTCATGCCGCGCACGGCGCCGTCCTCGCCGACCACGATCTCCTGCGTGCCGACGCCGGTGTGGACGCTCAGGCCCATCTCCTCGATGGTGCGCAGCAGGGCGGCGCCACCGCCCTCGTCGACCTGGACGGGCATCAGCCGGGGTGCGAACTCCACGATGTGGGCGTCGAGTCCGAGTCCCTTCAGCGCCCCCGCGGCCTCCAGGCCGAGCAGACCGCCGCCGACCACGGCACCCGTGGTGGCCCGGCTCGCGGCGTACTCCTCGATGGCGAGCAGGTCCTCGATCGTGCGGTAGACGAAGCAGCCCTCGGCGTCCTTGCCCGGCACCGGCGGCACGAACGGGTAGGAGCCGGTGGCCAGCACCAGCACGTCGTAGTCGACGACCAGCCCGTTGCGGGAGGTGACCCGCCGGGCCTCCCGGTCGATCGTCTCGGCCGGGTCGCCGACGTGCAGTTCGATCCCGTGGTCCGCGATGAAGGCCAGGTCCGTCACGGACAGGTCCTCCGGGGTCCTGCCCGAGAAGTACGAGGTGAGCTGGACCCGGTCGTAGGCCGGACGCGGCTCCTCGCAGAGCACGACCACGCGGTGCGTGGCGGTCAGGCCGCGCTCGGCGAGCGCTTCGAGGAAGCGCTGGCCGACCATGCCGTGGCCGACGAGCACGATCGTGGGGGTAGCCCCGGGGGTGGCCGTCATCAGGAGCCTCCATCGTTGGTGAGCAGGTGGAGCAGCGGGCCGCCGTCGGAGGGGAGCGGCTCTGCTCCCTCCCAGGCGCGGGCGAGCGCGCCGACGGTGCCGAGTTCGCCGACGAGGACCCCGCCGACCAGGCGGTCGTCGCGGACGACGACCTTGCGGTAGGTGCCGCGGGTGGCGTCGGCGAGCTGGACGACGTCGTCGCCCGGGAGCGCCTCGGTCTCGCCGAACGCGGCGAGGTCGAAGGGGCTGTCGTGCCCGTTCAGCGTGAGCCGGGTCAGGGAGCGGGTGCCGGTGTAGCGGGCGGCCGGGTCGCCGGCCAGCAGGTCCGCGAGGGCGTCGGCCTGCTCCAGCGCGGGAGCGGCGAGCCCGTACAGGACGCCGTCGTGCTGGGCGCAGTCGCCGATCGCGTGGATGTACGGGTCGGAGGTGCGCAGTTCGTCGTCGACGACCACGCCCTTGCGCACGTCGAGGCCGGCGGCCTGCGCCAGCCCGGCCCGGGGGTGGACCCCGCAGGCGACGACCACCAGGTCGGCGTCGAGGGCGTACCCGTCGGCCAGCTCCACGGAGCGGACCGCGCCGCCGACGCAGCGCACGTCCCGCACCCGGCACTCGGTGTGGACCTCCACGCCGAGGTCGGTCAGGTGCCGCCGCACGAGCCGGGAGGCCGCCGGGTCCAGCTGGCGTTCCATCAGCCGCTCGGACTGCTGGGCGAGCACCACCTGGGCGCCGCGCAGGGCGAGCGCCCGGGCCGCGGAGACCCCGAGGAGCCCGCCGCCGATGACGACCGCCCGGACACCCGGCCGGACCGCCTTGGACAGGCCCAGGCAGTCGTCCATGGTGCGGAACGCGTGGACGCCCTCGGGCAGTTCGCGGTCCTCGGTGAACAACCCGCGCAGCGGCGGCAGCACCGGGTTGGAGCCGGTCGCCAGGACCAGCCGGTCGTATGCGATCACGGAACCGTCCGCGCAGGCGACGCTGCGCCGCTCGCGGTCGATCCCGGTGACCCGTGCCCGCACCACCTGCGCGGGTGCCGGCAGGGCGATCACCTCGGGGCTGTACCGTCCGGCCAGCACCTCGGCGAGCAGCACCCGGTTGTACGGCCGGTGCTCCTCCTCGCCGATCAGGGTCGCGGGCGTGCCGAGCTCACCGAGCCGCCGGGCGAGCCGCACGCCCGCGAGGCCGGTGCCGATCACCACCACACGCTCATTCGAGGTCATGTCATCGAGCGTGCGATGCGGGTGTTACCCGGCAGCATCACCTCTGTTTCCCACGGGGAACGCTGCCCTCAGCGGGGGCGGGGAGTGGGTGTGAGGGTTCCGGGATGCGGGCGGCCGGGGCCTGTGAGGGGCGCTTCGCATAGGGTCCCGATCATGCCCGACATATCGCTGACCATGATCGTCCTGCTCTGCCTGGCGGCCCTCGCCGCCGGCTGGATCGACGCCGTGGTCGGCGGCGGCGGTCTCTTGCTGCTGCCGGTGCTGCTGCTCGGGCTGCCGTCGCACACGCCCGCCGCGCACGCCCTCGGCACGAACAAGGCGGTCGCCATCGTCGGCACGACGGGCGCGGCCGTGACGTACGCCCGCAAGGCCCCGGTGGACGTCGGGACCGCCGTCCGCATCGGGCTGGCCGCCCTGGCCGGCTCCTCGGGCGGGGCCTTCTTCGCGGCCGGGATGAGCACCGAGGTCCTCAAGCCGGTGATCATGGTGGTGCTGCTCGGCGTCGCGGCCTTCGTGATCCTGCGGCCCGCCTTCGGCACGGCCCCCGCCACCGGTCCGGCCACCCGCCGGCAGATCCTCGCGGCGATCGGCCTCGCGGGCCTCGGCATCGGCTTCTACGACGGCCTCATCGGCCCCGGCACCGGCACGTTCCTGGTCCTCGCCCTGACCGCCGTCCTCCACCTCGACCTGGTCACGGCCTCCGCCACGGCCAAGATCGTCAACTGCTGCACCAACGCCGGTGCCCTCGCCACCTTCGCCTGGCAGGGCGCGGTCCTGTGGCAGCTGGCCGCCCTGATGGCCGTCTTCAACCTGGCGGGCGGCACCCTCGGCGCCCGCACCGCCCTGAAGAAGGGCAGCGGCTTCGTCCGCGTGGTGCTGCTGACGGTGGTGTTCGCGCTGGTGGCGAACCTCGCGTACGAGCAGTGGCTCGCCTGAGCCGTGTGCGTCGCGGACACGACCTAGGACCTCCCGCGCAGGTCCAGCAGTTCGATCATCCCCGTCCCGTCCTCGTCGCCGTGCCCCTGCGCCACCCGCTGACGCATCAGCTCCAGGTACGGCGTCAGCAGCTCGGGGCTGACGCGCTGCTCCTCGGCGGTGCGCAGGAACGTCGGGACGCCCGCCGCCTGCATCGCCAGGTTGGAGACGACGCCGCCGGTGTAGTCGCCGCTCTGCAGCCGCTCGGCGGTCTGGTGGACGGCCGGGGCCATCGCGGTCAGCCAGCCGGCGAGCAGCGGCGCGAAGTCCTTCGGCGCGATGTCCTCCGGGCGGATCAGGGCGAAGGCGTGGAGCATGCCCGCGAACATGCCGTTCATGGCGCTCAGCAGGGCCACGTCGTGCAGGGCGGCGAACCCGGGGTCGGTCCCGACCCAGTGGGTGCCGGCCGGGACGCCGAGGGTGGCGCGGTGCTCCTCGAACAGCTCGGGGGAGCCGCTGTAGAAGACGTAGCCGCCGGACTCCGGGACCCCGATCATCGGCGGTACGGCCATGATCCCGCCGTCCAGGAACCGCGCGCCGCGCGCCTCGGCCCAGGCGGCGCGCGCCCGGCCCTCGCCGGGGGTGCCGGTGGTGAGGTTCACCAGGTCCCGGCCGGCGAGGTCGGCCCCGTCGAGGGCCGCGCCGACGGAGGCGTCGTCCAGCAGGCAGGCGACCACCAGGCGGTTGGCCGCGACGGCCGCGGCGGCGCTCGGGGCGACGGCGGCGCCCTCGGCGGCGAGGGCCTCGGCCCGGGCGGGGCTGCGGTTCCAGACGGTCACCGGATGCCCGGCGGCGAGCCAGGCACGGGCCAGGGCGGTGCCCATGGCGCCGGTGCCGAGGAGGGTGAGCGGGGTGTGGGGCGCAGCTGTGGTGTCGGTCATGGCGTTTAGGCTCGTCGCGGGGGAGCGCCCGCTCAAGTACGCACTTGGAAGTGGGTGGTTACTCCGGGGGAAGGATCCAGGCAGCGGCACGGGAGGGAGCGCGGGCATGGGGACGACGGGGCGGCGGCCGGGGGCGTACGTGTGCGGAATCGACGCCGCCATGGACGTGATCGGCGGCAAGTGGAAGGTGCTCGTGCTGTGGGCGCTGCACCAGCGGCCCCACCGCTTCGGCGAACTGCGCCGGGAGCTGCCGGGCATCACCGAGAAGGTGCTCGCCTCGCACCTGCGCGAGATGGAGGCCGACGGTCTGGTGCACCGTGAGGCGTACGACGAGGTGCCGCCCCGCGTGGAGTACTCCCTCACGCCCCGGGGCGCGTCCCTGAACGAGGCGCTGGAACCCCTGGGGGCGTGGGGCAGGACCCATGTGCTGGGCGGGTCACCGGCTCCCGGTCAGATGCGCGAAGACGACGACGTTCCCCTGGTAGCCGGTGGCGCGTGACCAGCCGCCGCCGCAGGTGATCACCCGCAGCTCGGGGCGGCGGGCGGCGCCGTAGACCCGCTCGTCGGGGAAGTCCCGCGCGGCGTACACCTCGACGGCGTCCACGGTGAACACCGCGACACTGCCGTCCCGCCGGTCCACCTCGATCGTGCCGCCCTTCCTCAGGGCGCCGAGGCGGTGGAAGACGGCCGGGCCGTCGGCGTTGTCGACGTGGCCCGCGACGATCGCGGTGCCCCGCTCCCCGGGGGTGGTGCCGGCCTCGTACCAGCCGGCGAGGTCCGCCCGCTCGGCCGGCGGCACGCCGAGGCTGCCGGTGCGGGTCAGGGCGAGCCCGGTCAGCGGCGCGTCGACGCCGATCGCCGGGATGCGGATGCGGTCGGGCGGCGACGGCGGCAGCGCCGGCGCGGCGGCCCGTTCGGGCTCACCGGCCCGCCCGTCCACTCCGGCGCGGGCCTGCGCGGCGGACGGCTGCGGCGGGGCGTGGGACACGGCGCCGTCGCGCAGCAGCCACACCCCGGAGCACAGGGCGAACACCGTGACGGCCGCCATGGCCGCGTTCGCCGGGTTGCCCACGGGGCCGCCGGACCTACGGAACCTGCGCATACCCACCCTCTCCTGTTCTCCCTCTGCGTGACGGGAGCGGCCCCGTGCCCCCCTCCGGGCCGCGAGGGGCGTCGGACCCGGAGGGGGAGGGGACTTGCGGTACCGGCGACGGACAGCGGAGGGTGTCCGTCAGATCCCGTCGCCTCTCGCCCGGCGATGCAGGAGCCAGGTACCGCCCGCGGCGGCGACGGCGAGGGCCGCCACACCGGCCGCGGTCTGCACGGGGTCGGGGCCCAGGGCGCCGCCGACCCCCGTCTTCACACTCCCCCGGGGGTACACCTGTTCGTGCCCGGCCGTCAGCGTGACCACCAGGTCCGCGACGACCCGCCGGCCGCTCCCGGCGCATGTCGCGGTGATCTCGTACGTGCCCGGCTGCGCGCTCGGCGGCACCCTGAACCGCCCGCTCGCCGCCGTCCCGCGGCGCTCCGGCGCCAGCGTGAAGGCGCCGGCCCCGACCGCGCTGGCGTCACCCGTCGCCGTGCCGTCCGGCCCGCAGGCCGGCGTGCGGACCGTGACGTGCTCGCCGGGGACGACCGAGGCGGGGGACATCCGGAGGTCACCGGCCGCGGCGCCGTGCGCGGGGGCGGCGGCGAGGGCCGCGGCGGCGACGGCGAGCGCGGTGGCGGTCAGCGGCCGGGCGGTACGTCGCATCGGTGCTCCTTCGCGCGGTTCGGTCGTGCACCTGCCCTTCCGAGGTAACGGGCAGCGCGGCCGCCGCGCTTTCTGAGAGCCCGTCAGAATTGGGGTGAACGGGTGTCGGCCGCGGCGGACCCGACGGGGTGTCAGAAGGCGTTTGGCCAGGTCACCGGTCGTGCGGTGGGCGGCACCGGAAAATTCGCGTCCGGCGCGGGTGAACGGGTGACCCGCCCGGACGCGCCCGGGCTTGACCTCAAGCAAGGTCGAGGTATGAGGCTGTGACGCATGAAGACACCCTCTGACGCACCCGCCCCCGAGCGGACCGACGCCCTCCGGGTCACGCTCGTCGTCGGCAGCAACCGCCACGGCCGCTTCGGCCCGGTCGTCGCCGACTGGCTCCTGCAGCGGCTGCGCGACCGCGACGACCTGGTCGCCGAGGTCGTGGACGTCGCCGACGCCACGCTGCCGACCTCCCTCGAACCGACGCCCGAGGCGAGCGCCGTGCTCTCGGGCATCACGCCGAAGCTGGCCCGCGCCGACGCGTTCGTCGTCCTCACCCCCGAGTACAACCACTCCTTCCCGGCGGGCCTGAAGAACCTCGTCGACTGGCACTACGGCGAGTGGCGGGCCAAGCCGGTCGCCCTGGTGTCCTACGGCGGACTGGCCGGCGGCCTGCGCGCCGTGGAGCACCTGCGCCAGGTCTTCGCGGAACTGCACGCCGTGACGGTCCGCGACACCGTCTCCTTCCACAACGCCGGCGCGTCCTTCGACGACCGCGGCGCCCTGCGCGACCCGTCCGGCCCGGACGCGGCGGCCAAGACCATGCTGGACCAACTGGCTTGGTGGGCCCAGGCCTTGAAGGAGGCCAGAGCAAAACGCCGGTACACGACCTGAGCATCGAAACCGGCCCGGGCGGCGACGCCCTCAGGAACGCGGGGCACCGCACGACCAACCACGACCGCCCGGCGCCGACCACTTCAGTCCCGAACCGGCTCGGGCGGCGACGCCCTCAGGGGCGCGGGGCACCGCACGACCAACCACGACCGCCCGGCACTGACCACCTCAGTCCCGAACCGGCTCGGGCGGCGACGCCCTCAGGGGCGCGGGGCGCCGCACGACCAACCACGACCGCCCGGCACGGACCACCTCAGTCCCGAACCGGCCCGGGCGGCGACGCCCTCAGGGGCGCGGGGAACTGCGCGAGCAACCACCGACAACCCGCACCCGGCCCCCGGCCCGAGCCGACCACCCCGCGCCCGACCCCCCTTCCTCACCCGAGCCTCCGCTCCCACTCCCGCTCCCGCCCCACCACCCCTCGCCACTCCCCACCCTCGACCCGCCGCCCGGCCCGCCGCAGCCGCGCCGCCACGTCCGCCCCCGCGACATACACCCACGCCCGCACACCCGCCCCGTCCGCGTCCCGGACGACCTCCCGCTCCACGCGCACGTACAGGCTGCGCGGATCACCCGGCACGTACTCCTCCAGCCGGTCCAGCTCGGCGAGCAGCCCCGCGTACGCCCCGGGCAGCGCCGTCACCAGCTCCCCGCGCACCTCGCCGCCGCCCGGCTCCTCGACCGCGTACGGATACCCGGGCCCCTCGTACAGCACGGTGTCCGCCAGCCGTCCGGGCTCCTCGGAGCACGTGCGGCCGCGCAGGAAGAGGCCGTGGTTGACCTCCCCGGGACGCAGGGTGCCGTAGACGAAGAAAGGCAGGGTCACAGGAACGATCCTGCACCCTCACGCACCTCCACAGCGGGGCTATGGACATGCCAGGTCCGTGCCGCCTTGACTCGCGCCGGCAACCTCGGCCCCACCCCGGACCAGCGGACGACGGTCCGCGAGTCGTCCTTGACGACGACGGCACCCGGCACGTCCGCTACGACTGCTCCGGACCACCGGCTCCCCGGCGGCCCGGAGCACCGGGCGGTGGCCGCCGCCTGGCGTGCGGTCAACGTGGGCCGACCGGCTCCCGTCCGACCGTCTCCAGCCGCACCGCGCACGCCTTGAACTCCGGCATCCGCGAGGTCGGGTCGAGCGCGGGGTTGGTGAGGGAGTTGGCGCGGCCCTCGCCCGGCCAGTGGAACGGCATGAAGACGGTGTCGGGCCGGATGGCGCTGGTGATCCTCGCGGGCGCCACGGCCCGGCCCCGCCGGGACACCACGGCGACCGGATCGCCCTCGGCGGCCCCGAGCCGGGCCGCCAGCCGGGGGTGGATCTCCACAAACGGGCCGGGCGCGGCGGCGTTCAGCTCCGCCACCCGCCGGGTCTGCGCCCCGGACTGGTACTGCGCCACGACCCGCCCGGTGGTGAGCAGCACCGGGTACTCCTCGTCGGGCTCCTCGGCGATCGCCCGGTGGGAGACCGGCACGAACCGGGCCCGGCCGTCGGGCGTGGCGAACCGGTCGAGGAAGAGCCGGGGCGTGCCCGGATGGGCGGCCGGTGTCTCGCGGGCGGGGTCGTCGGGCAGCGGCGCGTCGAGCAGGGCGTCCTCGCCGTCCTCCACCGTCTCCACCGGGGCCGGGCAGGGCCAGAACACGCCGTTCTCCTCCACCAGCCTGCGGTAGGTGATCCCCGAGTAGTCCGCCGGGCCGCCCGCGCTCGCCCGGCGCAGCTCCTCGAAGACCTCCTCCGGGTCCGTCGGGAAACCCTTCTCCACACCCAGCCGGGCGGCCAGTTCGTGCAGGACCTCCAGGTCGCTGCGGACCCCGTCCGGCGGGGTGATCGCCCGACGGCGCAGCAGGACCCTGCCCTCCAGGTTGGTCGTCGTGCCCGTCTCCTCCGCCCACTGCGTGACCGGCAGGACCACGTCCGCGAGCGCCGCCGTCTCCGACAGCACCACGTCGCAGACCGCCAGGAAGTCCAGCGACCTGATGCGCTCCTCGACGTGCGCGGCGCGCGGCGCCGACACCACCGGGTTGGACGCCATCAGCAGCAGCGCCCTGATGTCGGTGCCCAGCGCGTCCAGCAGCTCGTACGCGCTGCGCCCGGGCCCGGGCAGGCTGTCGGGGTCGACGCCCCACACCTCGGCGACGTGCCGCCGTGCCGCCGGGTCGTCGAGCTTGCGGTAGCCCGGCAGTTGGTCGGCCTTCTGGCCGTGCTCGCGCCCGCCCTGCCCGTTGCCCTGCCCGGTCAGGCAGCCGTACCCCGACAGCGGGCGGCCCGCCCGGCCGGTCGCCAGGCACAGGTTGATCCAGGCGCCGACGGTGTCCGTGCCCTTGGACTGCTGCTCGGGGCCGCGGGCGGTGAGGACCATCGCCGCCTCCGGCTCGCAGAACAGCCGCACGGTCTCGCGCAGTTCGGGAACGGACACCCCCGTGATCCGCTCCACGTACTCCGGCCAGTGCGCCATGGCGGCGGCCCGGGCGTCCTCCCAGCCGGCCGTGCGCTCACGGACGTACTCCTCGTCCACCCGCCCCTCCGCGATCACCAGGTGCAGCAGGCCCAGGGCGAGGGCCAGGTCCGTGCCCGGGCGCGGCGCCAGGTGCAGATCGGCCTGCTCGGCGGTCCTCGTCCGCCGCGGGTCGATCACGATCAGCGTGCCGCCGTTCTCCTTCAGCTCGGTGAAGAACCGCAGCGACGGCGGCATGGTCTCCGCCGGGTTCGACCCGACGAGGATCACACAGCCCGACTTCGGGATGTCCTCCAGCGGGAACGGCAGCCCGCGGTCCAGCCCGAACGCCTTGATGCCGGCGGCGGCCGCCGACGACATGCAGAAGCGGCCGTTGTAGTCGATCTGCGACGTGCCGAGCACGACCCGCGCGAACTTGCCGAGCGTGTACGCCTTCTCGTTCGTCAGGCCGCCCCCGCCGAACACCCCGACCGCGTCCGGCCCGTGCCCGGCGCGCGTCCGGCGCAGCCCCTCGGTGATCCGGTCCAGGGCCTCGTCCCAGGAGGCGGGCACCAGCGCGCCGGCCCCGTCGCGCACCAGCGGCGACGTCAGGCGGACGTTCGCGGCGAGCACCGCGGGAGCCGTACGGCCCTTGCCGCACAGCGCGCCCCGGTTCACCGGGAAGTCCGCGCGCTCACTCACCTCGACGGTCCCGTCCGGGGTGGGCGTCAGGTTCATCCCGCACTGCAGGGCGCAGTACGGGCAGTGCGTGGGCGTGACGGTGTTCTGCATGCCGCCCAGCGTGCTTCGGCCGTGTTACGCCCGGGACGGCTCCCTGTTACACGGCCGGGACGGGGACCTCCCCGCCGCCCTCCGGCCCGCGTGAGGCACCGGTTACCGGGCCCCGCCCAGCGCCCGCTCCACCCCCGGCTCCCGCGGCCCGAGGAACCGCGGATCGGGCCGGAACACCGCGTCCAGGGCGGCCTTCCCGGCGGCGAGGATTTCCCGCGCGCCCCCGTAGTACCAGGTGGCGTCGTGCTCGGCGTCCACCCCGACCCCGTACGACGCGACCCCCGCCGTCTCGCACAGCGCCACCGCCCGCCGGATGTGGAACCCCTGGCTGATCAGCACGGCCTCGTCCACCCCGAAGATCTTCTTGGCGCGCACACAGGAGTCCCAGGTGTCGAACCCCGCGTAGTCGCTGACGATCCGCGCGTCGGGCACCCCGTGCCGGGTCAGGTAGCCGCGCATCGCGTCCGGCTCGTCGTAGTCCTCACGGCTGTTGTCCCCGGTGACCAGCACCACCTCGACCCGCCCCCGCCGGTACAGCTCCGCCGCCGCGTCCAGCCGGTGCGCGAGGTACGGCGAGGGCTCCCCGTCCCACAGCCCGGCCCCGAACACCACGGCCACGTCGGTCCGCGGCACAGCGTCCGCCGTCCGCAACCGGTCGCCGGTGACGATGTACATCCACGTCGACGGGAGCAGCGCGAGCACGCACAAGGCCATCACGGCCTGCGCGAGCCGCCGCTGCCCCCGGCGGGTTCGCGGCAGCCGCGGTCTGCGCAACGCCGTACGACGCATCGGACGTCCCTCCCCGGGTCGGCTCTCGACAGTCAGGGACGTCCCAGGAGGCCGCCCGGTTCGTCCGCCGGCGCGTGAGCAGCTTCACTTCCGAGCTGGAAACTCCAGGTCACGGCACCTCACACACTCCCCGCCCCGGATCGTGAACGGCTGGTAAACACCCGTGACGCCCCCGCAACGGGCAGGCAACGTGGCGCCGCGACCATCGACGCATGCCCAGTCAGCTCAGCCTCGTCCCGCCGCCCGCCACGCGCCGCCCGGTCGCGCCCGCCCTCGTCGTCGTGGCCCACGGCAGCCGCGACCCGCGCGCGCTGAGCACCGTCCGCGCGCTCCTGGACCGCGTCCGCGCCCTGCGCCCCGACGTGCCGGTGCACCTGGGCCACATCGAGCTCAACGCCCCGCTGCTCCCCGACACCCTCGCCGCCCTGGGAGACACCGAGGCCGTCCTGGTCCCCCTCCTGCTCAGCCGCGGCTACCACGTCAAGCAGGACATCCCCGAGATGGCGGCGGCCTCCCCGGCCCGCACCCGGGTGGCGGCCCCCCTGGGCCCCCACCCCCTCCTCGTCGACGCCCTCCAGGACCGCCTCACGGAGGCCGGCTGGGGCGCCACCGACCCCCGCACCAGCGCGGTCGTCCTCGCCGCCGCGGGCTCCCGCGACCCGGACGCGAAGACGGACACCGCCCGCACGGCCCACCTCCTGGCGGCCCGCCTGGGCGTGCCGGTCCTGCCGGCCTACGCCTCGGCGGCGACCCCCACGGTCCCCGCGGCCGTCCGCACCCTCCTGGCCCGCGGCCGCCGCCACATCGCCCTGGCGTCCTACTTCACGGCCCCCGGCCGCTTCGCCACGGAGTGCGCCCAGGCGGCCCCCTGGATCACCGCGGCCCCCCTCGCCACCCACCCGTCGATGGCCCACCTCGTCCTCCACCGTTATCAACAGGCGTTGGCCACGCGCGTGCCTCAGGAACCGGCCGCAGCTTCGGCATAGAGCTTGTGAGTGCCGGGAATGCTCCGGTAACTCCTGAGCGGACGCGCGGTGTTGTACCGGGACCGCCGCGGCCTGCCGGGGGCGACAGGGGGAGGCATTCCATGGGTGGATTCACCGCTACGGAGTTGTGGGTCATCGGTGTCATCGTGCTCGCCGTCCTGACGCTGATCGCGGTCGGCCTGTGGCGCGGTCGGCTGAAAAGCGCCCACGTGAAAGGCATGGGTGTGACCGCCGGCATCGAGGGGCATGCGGAGGCAAAGCCGCTGGGGAACCAGACGATCCAGGCCGACGGCCTGAAGGTGAGCAGGTCCTCCATACGCATGGTGAAGTCGGCGAGAACCTCGTTCAGGAAGGCCCGTTTCACTCGGGGGAGCCGTCTGGAGATCACGCCCGACGACGGTTACCTGCCGCGCCCTGCGGATCCGCCCTCGCCGCTCGCCGGTGAGGACCGTCGATAGCACCCACGACGGAACCGCGGACAAGGAGTAGGCAAAAGGGTGCCTGAAGATGCACAGCACCGACATATCGATCGAGCTGAGCAGCTCCGGAACGCCGCACGCGTCACAGGGCGGGAAGCGGCGCAGGAGGGTGATCGGCAGGCCTTGTTCTTCGAAGGGCCGGAGAACATCGGCAAGACGTCTCTGCTCTTCGAGATCTACCGGCGGCACCGTTCTGACGGCGCGTACTACGTGGACCTGGAAGACACGTCCCAGGAGGGGGAAGTCCTCGAAGCGCTCGCTGCGCAAGCACAGTGGCAGGGGGTCGGCTCGCCGAGCTACCGGACCACGCGGGACCGGATCGTGCAGCAGTCGAGGTCGGCGCAGATCAGCCTCCACAATGTGCGTGCGCGCCAATCGACGATCCAGTTGCTCTCCGCGAGCAAGGACCGCCTCCTGGAAACCGCCTCCATGAGCGACGCCGTGCTGGATGACCTGGTCGGCGGCGTTCGTAGGCCGGTCATCTGCCTCGACGGCTTCGAGGTGTGCGCGGGTCCGATGCGCAATTGGCTCGGCCGGCACCTGCTCCCCAAGTTGCTGTCCCGGCGAGAGGTCAGCGTTTTCGTCGCCGGACGCGAACTGCCGCGGGTGCCGTCCGCGTTCGCGGAAGCCGTCCACACCTTGGTGCTCCCACCGTTCGACGTGGCTGCTGTGGAGGAGTGGATCGAGGAACTCGGACTGGACGACCTGCGGGACAGCGCTGTGTCGATCTACAGCCGGTACGGCGGCGTGCCGGGCCTGCTCGCCGAGTTCTTCCGTCAGCACGCGGACAAGCGCGGAGACCCACCCGAAGGACAGGAAGGTTCCCGTATCACAAACCGTGACAGCAGGGACGGCTGATGGCATGACACAGGAACCCTTCGCTCACGAGGCTCTGGTCGGCTTCGACAGGCTGCCGCCGGACGAGGCGCGGCTGATCGAGGCGCTGACGGTGCATCGATGGTTCGACCCGGACGTCATTGCCTACACAGCCGCCCGTCTCGATGTGGACATGACGGCGGAGCGGCTGGCCGACTCTCCCTTCGTCGGGTTCGATCCGGTGCGCCACAGTCTGCCGGGCGGTGAGCAGCGGTACCGCGTACGGCCGATACTGAAGACGGCGTTGGAAGCGCGGATGCGCGAGGCGCGTCTGTCGGCCTTCCGCCGAGCGCATCGGATAGCGGCTGACTACTATCACCAGCCGTTGGACCCTCTGCACGCCGACCGGCTCAGCTGGTACGTCCACGAGGTGCGACATCTGGCGGCCGCCCGCCCCGAGCAGGCGACGGAGCGGCTGGCCGCATTCGCCCACGATGCCCTGATCGCCGGATATGCCGAGGCGGCGGGTCGGGCCGCCGACGCGCTCGTCGGCGGCGAGTCCACGGAGGCCGAGGACCTGTCCCTGGCCCGGATCATCCAGGCCGTCGCGGAGATCCTGAGTGAGCCCTCACAGGTCGAGCGGGCCATGGTTCTCCGCTTGGCCGACCTCCTTGCCCGCTACGGGACACATGCCGATCCGGCGGCCGACCGTCTGGTGGGGCTCGCTCGCGATCTCGTCGTCTATTACACGGAGCCACCGGCCCAGGTCACCCCGCTGACCGCTCAGGTCGTCCCCGACGCAACGGCCGTGGTGGATCCGCGAGGGATGCCGGTTCTCGGTGGTGAACTGCGCCTCCTGGAGGCTCTTGCCCAGCCGTCCAGAACCATCACCATGCGCACTCAGCGCGTGGAGTTGTTGTCCAGCGCCCTGGCTCAGCACCACGTGGTGACCAAGCTGGCCAGTGCGAACCAGGCCGGGCGAACCATGGTCCTCGCCGACCTGCTGCCGGCCGATCGAGGCGAGCGCCTGGACACGCTGCGGCTCACGGAACGCGGTATGCGACCGGTGAACGTCCTGGGTGCGAGCGAGACGGTCCGTGCCCTGGCCCGTGGTGTCGGCCGGTTGCTGGGCGCGGGGGAGGAGGCCGCCGGGACCTCGTCGCGCGCGGAGCTGTCCCACCGCCTCGGCGTCCTCGGTTGGCGCACCGGCCCCGACGAACTCCATGACCTGCTGCTGCGTACTCAGCAGTCGGACGAGGTGGAGGTCTACCTGCAGGACCGCATCGGCGACGTGATGCGCTACACGCCGGTGGTAGCCCTGCTCGATGTCTTCCCGGGCCTGTCCTCCGAGGTGGGCTACGAGTACCAGGAGAGCTGCACCACGCGGCGTGACGGCTGGGGGCGGGTGGTTGTCTCGGTGACTTTCATGCTGCCCATGGAGGTGCGCAACCGGGTGGAGTTCGTCACACCCGCAGGGCTGGAGGCGGCCGGAGTGCTGCAACGGTCGGGTCCCGCACTGACTCCCGTCCACCGCGAGGCGGATGCCTCCGGACTGCAGGAGTTCGACCTGCGCGACGGGCGGTCCTCGGAGCGGAACGAGGACGACGGCATGGCCCGCATCGAGGTGGATCTGGGGTACCGACTGACAGACAGGGAGTTCCGCGACGTACGCATGACCGCCCTTCTGTGCATGGCGCTCTCTGCGTTCGCCCTGCTCCTGATGGCGGCCAGTACCACCGTGGTGTCCGTGATCGGTACCGTCCTGGCCTCCCTCGGCGTGCTGGTCGACGTCTCTCGGGACCGCACCCACCGCGAGGACGAGGAACCGCTTCACGTCTACGCGGCCAAGAGGATGCGCCTGGTCCGGCAGAGCACTGCCGCCCTGGCCATCACTGCCGTGGCGGCGCCCAACGCCCAGAACCTCATCGGAAGCCTGATCGCCTCAGGTGTGGCGTTCCTCTACTGCCTGGTCACACTGGTCGCCGTGACGGTCATCAGGAGAACCGCCGACCGTCCCCTCAGCCCGCGGGGGCGCGCCGCACTGACCTCGAGCGGATGACACGCGGACCACGGTGTGAGCAGCCCGTACTGTCGACCCATGGCAGGCACCACGACGAACCCCACGGCCTACGACCCGACGTCAGTCGACCGCTGGGCCCCGGAACCCGACAAACGCCCCGGCCGCACGGCCTTCCAGCGCGACCGCGCCCGGGTCCTGCACAGCGCCGCCCTGCGCAGACTCGCCGGCAAGACCCAGGTGGTCACGCCCGGCACCCTGGGCCCCGCCTGGGACGCCAGCCCCCGCACCCGCCTCACCCACTCCCTGGAGTGCGCCCAGGTCGGCCGCGAACTGGGCGCCGCCCTCGGCTGCGACCCCGACCTGGTGGAAGCCGCCTGCCTCTCGCACGACCTCGGCCACCCGCCCTTCGGCCACAACGGCGAACAGGCCCTCAACGAGTTCGCGGCCGACTGCGGCGGCTTCGAGGGCAACGCCCAGTCCCTGAGGCTCCTCACCCGCATCGAGCCCAAACGGTTCACCCCCGAGGGCTCCGTCGGCCTCAACCTCACCCGCGCCACCCTGGACGCCGCCACCAAGTACCCCTGGCCGCGCGGCGCCCACCCCACCGACCCGGCGTCGCCGAAGTTCGGCGTCTACGACGACGACCGCCCCGTCTTCGACTGGGTCCGCAAGGACGCGCCCGGCACCCGCACCTGCTTCGAGGCGCAGGTCATGGACTGGTCCGACGACGTGGCCTACTCGGTGCACGACGTGGAGGACGGCCTGCACGCCGGGCACATCGACCCCAACTGCCTGCACGCCGACCCCGAACGGCAGGACGTCTTCCGGGTCGCCGTCGGCCGCTACGTGCCCTCCGGCACCGACCCCGCCGAACTCGCCGAGGCCCTCGACCGGCTCCTCGCCCAGGAGTGGTGGCCGCACGGCTACGACGGCACCGCCGTGGCCCAGGCCCGCCTGAAGGACGCCACCAGCCAGCTCATCGGCCGTTTCTGCCTGGCCGCCGAGACCGCCACCCGCGCCGCCTGGGGGACCGGCCGGCTCACCCGGTACGCGGCCGAACTGGTCGTCCCGCGCGAGACCCGCATGGAGTGCGCCGTCCTCAAGGCCGTCGCGGACCTCTACGTCATGCAGCGCGCCGAGCAGGAGCGGCTCCGCGCCGACCAGCGGATCGTCGTCGCCGAACTGGCCGAGGCGCTCACCGCCCGCGCGCCCGACGGACTGGACCCGCAGTTCCGCGCGCTGTTCGACCGGGCGCCGGACGACCGCGCCCGCAAGCGGGTGATCGTCGACCAGATCGCCTCCCTCACCGACACCTCCGCCCGTTCGCTGCACGCCCGGCTGACGGGGCACGCGTGAGACGGGCGGGGGACGAGGGTCTCCGGCACGCCCGATTGTGACCCTCCGTGGCCTGATCGGGTCACTCCCTCTTCCCGCATCACGCTCCGTGCGGGACGCTCGCAAGTGGCGACACCCTGACGAGGAGGCATCAAGTGGTCGACGCGGATCAGACATTCGTCATCGTCGGAGGCGGACTGGCCGGGGCCAAGGCGGCCGAGACGCTCCGCGCGGAGGGCTTCACCGGGCGGGTGATACTGATCTGCGACGAACGCGACCACCCCTACGAGCGCCCGCCGCTGTCCAAGGGCTACCTCCTGGGCAAGGAGGAACGCGACAGCGTCTTCGTGCACGAGCCGGCCTGGTACGCGGCGAACGACGTCGAGCTGCACCTCGGCCAGACGGTCGACGCGATCGACCGCGCGGCCAAGACCGTCCGCTTCGGCGACGACGGCACGGCCGTCCGCTACGACAAACTCCTCCTGGCGACCGGCGCCGAGCCCCGCCGCCTCGACATCCCGGGCACGGACCTGGCCGGGGTCCACCACCTGCGCCGCCTCGCCCACGCCGAGCGCCTCAAGCACGTCCTGACCAACCTCGGCCGCGACAACGGCCACCTCGTGATCGCCGGCGCCGGCTGGATCGGCCTGGAGGTCGCGGCGGCGGCCCGCGAGTACGGCGCGGAGGTCACCGTGGTCCACCGCGGGCCGACACCGCTGCACTCGGTCCTCGGCCCCGAGCTGGGCCAGCTCTTCACCGAGCTGCACCGCGAGCACGGCGTCCGCTTCCACTTCGGGGCCCGGCTCACCGAGATCACCGGCCAGGACGGCATGGTCCTGGCGGCCCGCACCGACGACGGCGAGGAGCACCCGGCGCACGACGTGCTGGCCGCGATCGGCGCGGCCCCGCGCACCCACCTCGCCGAGGCGGCCGGCCTGGAGATCGCCGACGCCGCTCACGGCGGCGGCATCGTCGTCGACGAGCGGCTGCGCACCTCCGACCCGGACATCCACGCGGCCGGCGACGTCGTCTCCTTCCCGCACGCCCTGTTCGACACCCGGCTGCGGGTCGAGCACTGGGCCAACGCCCTCAACGGCGGCCCGGCGGCGGCACGCGCCATGCTGGGCCACGACGTGACCTACGACCGGGTGCCCTACTTCTTCTCCGACCAGTACGACCTGGGCATGGAGTACTCGGGCTGGGCACCGCCGGGCAGCTACGACCAGGTGGTCGTCCGGGGCGACGCGGGCAAGCGGGAGTTCATCGCGTTCTGGGTGAAGGAGGGCCGGGTGCTGGCCGGGATGAACGTGAACGTGTGGAACGTCACGGACCCGATCCAGCGCCTGATCCGCGGCAAGGCCCGCGTGACCACGGAGAACCTCGCAGACCCCCGCGTTCCGCTCGAAGACCTCGCACCGTGAGTGTCAGTCCGTCCCCGTAGAATTCACGCGTGGCAGGACGGATCAACGACGAGGACGTGAAGGCGGTACGGGACGCGGTCCCGATCGACGCCGTGGTGTCCGAGTACCTCCAGCTGCGCAACGCGGGCGGCGGCAACCTCAAGGGGCTGTGCCCGTTCCACGACGAGAAGTCGCCCTCCTTCCAGGTCAGCCCGAGCAAGGGCCTGTTCCACTGCTTCGGCTGCCAGGAGGGCGGCGACACCATCACGTTCGTGATGAAGATCGACCACCTCACCTTCTCGGAGGCGGTCGAGCGCCTGGCCGGCCAGGCGGGCATCACCCTGCGTTACGAGGAGGGCGGGTACAACCCCTCCCACCAGCGCGGCGAGCGGATCCGCCTGGTCGAGGCACACAAGATCGCCGCCGAGTGGTACGCGGAACAGCTCGCGACCAGCCCGGAGGCCGACACCGGCCGCCAGTTCCTCGCCGAGCGCGGCTTCGACCAGGCCGCCGCCCGGCACTTCTCCGTCGGCTACAGCCCCCAGGGCTGGGACCACCTCACGCGCTACCTGCGCGGCAAGGGCTTCAGCGACAAGGAACTGCTGCTCTCCGGCCTCTCCCAGGAGGGCCGCCGCGGCCCCATCGACCGCTTCCGCGGCCGTCTGATGTGGCCCATCCGCGACATCGGCGGCGACGTCGTCGGCTTCGGCGCCCGCAAGCTCTACGAGGCGGACAACGGCCCCAAGTACCTCAACACGCCCGACACGGCGATCTACCGGAAGTCCCAGGTCCTCTACGGCATCGACCTGGCCAAGAAGGACATCGCCAAGGCCTCCCGCGCGGTCGTCGTCGAGGGCTACACGGACGTCATGGCCTGCCACCTCGCCGGTGTCACGACCGCCATCGCCACCTGCGGCACCGCCTTCGGCGGCGACCACATCAAGATCCTGCGCCGCCTCCTGATGGACAACGGCTCGGCGCGGGTCATCTTCACCTTCGACGGCGACGCCGCCGGCCAGAAGGCCGCCCTGCGCGCCTTCGAGGACGACCAGAAGTTCGCCGCCGAGACGTACATCGCCATCGCCCCCGACGGCATGGACCCCTGCGACCTGCGCCTGGCCAAGGGCGACGAGGCCGTCGCCGACCTGGTCGAACCCCGCACCCCCCTCTTCGAGTTCGCCCTGCGCCAGATCGTGAGCCGCTACGACCTCGACACCCCGGCCGGCCGCGCCGCCGCCCTCGACGAGGCCGCCCCCGTCGTCGCCCGCATCAAGAACAGCGGCGCCCAGCACGAGGTCGCCGTGCAGCTCGCCGGCATGCTCGGCATCCTCGACACCCAGTTCGTGGTCAAGCGCGTGGCCCAGCTGGCCCGCTGGGCCCGCGACCGCGGCGGCAAGAACGGACCCGGCCCGGACCGCTCCCCCCAGGGCCGCCCCTACGCCGGACCGCCCGAGCAGACCACCCCCCGGGGCCCGGCCCTCAACCTCCGCAACCCGGTCTACGCCACCGAACGCGAGCTGCTCAAGCTCGCCCTCCAGCGCCCCGAGCTGGTCTCCCCGGCCTTCGACGCGTACGGCGTCGACGAGTTCACGGCCCCGCCCTACGCCGCCGTACGCCAGGCCATCCAGGACGCCGGCGGCGCCGAACTCGGTGTCGCGGACCCCCAGGACTACCTGGTCCGGGTCCGCGAGGCCGCCCCGGACGACGCGGTCCGCGCGATGGTGACGGAACTGGCCGTCGAGGCGATCATGCTGCACAAGGGCGTGAAGGGCGTCGACGAGAACTACGCGGGCGCCCAGCTGGTCACGGTCCGCCGCCGGGCCGTGGAGCGCCGCATCCGCGACATCACCGGCCAGCTCACCCGCCTCGGCTCCCACGGCGACCCGGCCCAGCTGGCCGCCGTCCAGAACGAACTGTGGGTCCTGCAGCAGTACGACCAGACCCTGCGGGAGCACGGCGCCGCCGCCCTGTGAGGCCGCTCAGCCCTCCTCGAAGGCCGGCGTCACCGCCCGCACCAGCCGCTCGGCGAACTCCCCCTCGGCATCCCTGAACCGCGGATACTCCGTCACGAAGTGGTTCCACTCCACGTACCCGACCGCCTCCACCACGTGCTCCAGCAGAATCTCCTCCTGGTACGGGTAGGGCCACTCGCCCGACAGCCGGAACACCTCGTGCAGCAGCTCGCGGCGCAGCGGATGCCGCTCGGCCAGCAGGACCGCGTCGTACAGGTCCTTGCCCTGCACGTGCGCGTCGTTGATCACCCACAGCAGCTTCCACGCCAGCGACAGCTGCGGCGTCGCCGCCTGGACGACCGCACCGCCCGCCAGCTCCACCGGCTCGGGTTCCTCGGGCAGCCGCTCGTTGAAGACGAAGTCCAGCTGGACATGGCCGCCGGGCAGCCCGGGCGCGCCCCAGGGCAGCACCATGCGCCGGCCCGGCACCCGCTCGTAGGTCCAGATGTCCTCGACGACCGCGCCGCGCGCCGAGATGCCGACCTCCCGGCCGCGCGCGTCGGCCAGCGCCTGAGCCGCCTCGGCGATCCCGGACAGCATCCGGTCCGTGCGGCCGTCCTCCATCCGCCAGGTGTGCGGCACCACGACGAAGTCCAGGTCACCGGGCTCACGCGCGGCCTCACCGAACCAGGCCGACATCAGCACACTGCCCCGCAGCACCAGCGCGTCGACCCACGGCGAGTCCGCGATCGCGGCCAGCACGAGATCCAGGGCGTGCCGCCGGGCCGCCCGCCACGCCTCCCCCCGCTCCGGGTCGGAGAAACGCGGGTCGGTGGCCCGGTAGGCGTTGCGGTACTGCTTCAGGGCCGGGTCGAAGACGGGACGCTGCACCACGTCGTCCCCGGGCACCGGCCGCAGCGTCCTCGGCAGTCGCCCCGCCCTGCGGGTGGCCTCGTCCAGCGGCTCGCGGGGGACCTCGGTGCTGCGCCAGTCGAACCCCTCCCACCCCGTCCCGGTCATGTCCGTACCCCCACCGGCTCCTCCAGCCATCCGTCGTCCACCGTCACGTCGCTGTCGTACAGCACGAACTCCCGCTCCACATCCAGCACGTCGCAGTCGCCGAGCCCCGCGAGCAGACGCTCCAGCGCCCGGCCGGCGCCCTCGGCGTCCACCGCGCGGCAGCGCTGGGTCACGAACCGCTCGTGCCGCGCGCCCCGCACCCGCCGGGCGTTCCACGACAGATGGGCCCCGTGCGGCACCACCCGGGCCGCCAGCGCCGCCAGGTCCGTGTCCGCGGTGAGCAGCAGCTTCACGTGGTGCTCGAAGTACCGTCCGTCGTCGCACGGTTCGCGCGGCACCTCCGGCGCCCACGGCGCGGACTCGATCTTCACACGCACCGGATCGAAGCCGTCCGCCCGCAGCCGCGCCGCCACCTCCCGCACCCGCGCCGCCTCCACGCCGTACGACGGCGAACCGGACAGCGTGAGCATCGGCTGGTCCCGCATCCGGCCCCTGGCCAGCACGATGTGGGTGAGCTTGAACCCGCCCGCGGCCGCCCAGCGGCGCAGCCGCGCGGACTCGCCCGGACCGGAGCAGGCGACCGTCACGTGCGATTCGTACAGGGAAGCGGACATCGGCCGATCGTCGCAGACCAGGGGCGGGTGAGGCATCCGGGTTTCCCACGAGGGGCGACCGCACGGTCACGGACCGGAAGCAAAAAGTCACCGCACGCCCCTCGTGGCGAGGATGTGTCTTACCCCACACTGGGTTCCGGTGCCTGAGTCCTCGGAACGCGGCCGGCCCGTCACCGACGGGTCCCAGATCCCCGCGGTTCCGCTCATCGCGTACGGGACGGAATGCGGCGAGGCCGTCGACTCCGCCCCCGAAGTACCGCTGTCGCACCCCCTGGCAGCGATCATCCTGGAGGTCGCCCCCGTGCAGACCCAGACCCTCACCCAGACCGACGTCCGTGGTGCCCTCGGCACCGCCGGGGCGGTGCCGGAAGCGGCGGGGGCCGACGCCCTGTCCGCGGTCCCGGCGCAGAGCCGCGTCGCGCACCACCGGGAGACGGAGGCGGAGACGGAACCGGAACCGGAACCGGAGGAGCCGCCCGCCGAGTCCGTCGGGACCGCCGGGGCCGCCGAGGCCGCGGAACCGCCCCCGGCCCGCGCCGACACCGGCAGCGGCCCCTCCTCGGACCTCTTCCGCCAGTACCTGCGGGAGATCGGCCGCATCCCGCTGCTGACCGCGGCCGAGGAGGTCGAACTCGCCCGCCGTGTCGAGGCCGGGCTGTTCGCCGAGGAGAAGCTGGGCAACGCGCCCGACCTGGACAGCCAGTTGGCCCTGGATCTGGACCGGCTCGTCGTCATGGGCCGGATGGCCAAGCGCCGCCTCATCGAGGCCAACCTGCGCCTGGTCGTCTCCGTCGCCAAGCGCTACGTCGGCCGCGGCCTGACCATGCTCGACCTCGTCCAGGAGGGCAACCTCGGCCTCATCCGCGCCGTCGAGAAGTTCGACTACGCCCGCGGCTACAAGTTCTCCACGTACGCCACCTGGTGGATCCGGCAGGCCATGTCCCGCGCCCTGGCCGACCAGGCCCGCACGATACGGGTCCCGGTGCACGTCGTGGAACTCATCAACCGGGTCGTCCGCGTCCAGCGCCGCATGCTCCAGGAGCGCGGCTACGAGCCGACGGCCGAGGAGGTCGCCGCCCACCTGGACCTGCCGCCCGAGCGGGTCGGCGAGGTGCTGCGCCTCGCCCAGGAGCCGGTGTCGCTGCACGCGCCCGTCGGCGAGGAGGACGACGTCGCCCTCGGCGACCTCATCGAGGACGGCGACGCGGCCTCACCGGTGGAGTCGGCCGCGTTCCTGCTGCTCAAGGAGCACCTGGAGGCGGTCCTGTCGACCCTGGGGGAGCGGGAGCGGAAGGTGGTCCAGCTCCGTTACGGCCTGGCCGACGGCCGCCCGCGCACCCTGGAGGAGATCGGCCGCATCTTCGGGGTGACCCGGGAGCGGATACGGCAGATCGAGTCCAAGACCTTGAACAAGCTGCGGGACCACGCCTTCGCGGACCAGCTGCGGGGCTATCTGGACTGAGCCCGTCCGCGGCCCGGTGGGGGCCGGCCGCGCAGTTCCCCCCGCCCCTGAAGGGACGTCAGCCGCACGTACTCGAGGGGCGCGGGGAACTACGGCGCATCAGTCCACCTCTGCCACCGCCTGCGCGAACTGCGCCTCGTACAACCGCGCGTACGCCCCACCGGCCGCCAGCAGCTCGTTGTGCGCGCCCTGCTCCACGATCGCTCCGTTCTCCATGACGAGGATCGTGTCGGCGTCCCGAATGGTCGACAGGCGGTGCGCGATGACGAACGAGGTCCGCCCGTGCGCGAGTTTCGCCATGGCCTTCTGGATCAGCACCTCGGTCCGGGTGTCGACCGAACTGGTCGCCTCGTCCAGCACCAGGATCACCGGGTCGGACAGGAACGCCCGGGCGATGGTGATGAGCTGCTTCTCACCGGCGCTGACGCCCGTGCCCTCGTCGTCGATCACCGTGTCGTACCCGTCCGGCAGCGTCCGGACGAACCGGTCCGCGTGCGCGGCCCGGGCCGCCTCCTCGATCTCGCCGCGGGTCACCTCCCGGGACGCCCCGTACGCGATGTTCTCCGCGATCGTCCCGCCGAACAGCCAGGTGTCCTGCAGCACCATGCCGATGCCGGCCCGCAGTTCGTCCCGTGACATCCGGGCGATGTCGACGCCGTCGAGGGTGATGCGCCCGCCGGTGACGTCGTAGAACCGCATCAGCAGGTTGACCAGGGTCGTCTTGCCGGCGCCGGTCGGGCCGACGATGGCGACCGTGTGTCCCGGCTCGACCTTCAGCGACAGGTCCTCGATGAGCGGCTTGTCGGGGTCGTAGCGGAACGACACGTGCTCCAGCGCCACCTGCCCGCGCAGTTCCCCGGGCCGCACGCCCGGCACCGGGTCGGCGTCCTGCTCCTCGGCGTCGAGCAGTTCGAAGACCCGCTCGGCGGAGGCGACGCCCGACTGCACCAGGTTCGCCATGGACGCGACCTGCGTCAGCGGCATGGAGAACTGCCGCGAGTACTGGATGAACGCCTGCACGTCGCCGATCGACAGCGCGCCCGAGGCGACCCGGAGCCCGCCGACGACCGCGACCAGCACGTAGTTGAGGTTTGACACGAACATCATCAGCGGCTGCATGACCCCGCTGTTGAACTGCGCCCGGAACCCCGCCTCGTACAGCGCCTCGTTCTGCTCGGCGAACTGCGCGGCCGACTCCTCCTGCCGCCCGAACACCTTCACCAGGGCGTGCCCGGTGTACATCTCCTCGATGTGCGCGTTCAGCGTGCCCGTGGAGCGCCACTGCTGCACGAAGTGCGGCTGCGACCGCTTGCCCACGCGCGTGGCCACGACGAACGACAGCGGCACGGTCACCAGCGCGACCAGCGCCAGGATCCAGGAGACGTAGAACATCATGGCGAGCACGCCGATGATCGTCAGCACCGAGTTGATGAGCTGCCCCATCGACTGCTGCAGCGTCTGCCCGATGTTGTCGATGTCGTTCGTGGCCCGCGACAGCACCTCGCCGCGCTGGCGCTTGTCGAAGTAGGACAGCGGCAGCCGCGACAGCTTGGTCTGCACGTCCTCGCGCAGCCGGAACATCGTGCGGTTCACGGCCCGGTTGACCAGCCGCGTCGCCACCGCCATCAGCAGCCCGGCGACCGTGAACACGCCCAGCGCGAGCAGCAGCACATGGCCGACGGCCGTGAAGTCGATGCCCTCGCCGGGGGTGAAGTCGGTGCTGCGCAGCATGTCCGCGACGTCGCCGTCGCCGCGCTGCCGCATCTGCTCCAGGACCTGCTCCTTGCTCGCCCCCTCGGGCATGCCGCGCCCGACGATGCCCGCGAAGACCAGGTCGGTGGCCTTGCCGAGGATCTTCGGCCCGACGACGTTCAGGCCGACGCTGAGCACCACGCACAGCAGCAGCACGTAGATGGTCACGCGCTCCGGCCGGAACTGCGCGACGAGCCGTCCGCCCGATTTCCTGAAGTCCAGCGAGCGCTGGTCGGGGCCGCCCCCGGCCATCATCCGCCCCATGGGCCCCGCCATCAGGCAGCCTCCGCTTCCGTCAGCTGGGAGAGCACGATCTCCCGGTAGGTCTCGTTGTCCGCCATCAGCTCGTGGTGCCGGCCGGTGCCGACGACCCGGCCCTCGTCGAGGACGACGATCCGGTCGGCGTCCCGGATGGTCGCCACCCGCTGGGCGACGATCACCACGGTCGCCTCGGCGGTCTCCCGCGCGAGCGCCGCCCGCAGGGCCGCGTCCGTGGCGTAGTCGAGCGCGGAGAAGGAGTCGTCGAAGAGGTAGATCTCGGGCCGCTGCACCAGCGTCCGGGCGATCGCGAGCCGCTGCCGCTGCCCGCCGGAGACGTTGGTCCCGCCCTGCGCGATGGGGGAGTCGAGCCCGCCCTCCAGCCGCTCCACGAAGTCCCTGGCCTGCGCCACCTCCAGAGCGTGCCAGAGCTCCTCGTCGGTGGCGTCGGGATTGCCGTAGCGCAGGTTGGTCGCCACCGTGCCCGCGAACAGGTACGGCTTCTGCGGCACCAGCCCGACGGTCCTGGCCAGCAGCTGCGGATCGAGCTCCGCGACCGCGACCCCGTCGACGAGGACCTGCCCCTCGGTCGCGTCGAACAGCCGCGGCACCAGTCCGAGCAGGGTCGACTTGCCGCTGCCGGTCGAGCCGATGACGGCGGTCGTCTCGCCCGGCCGCGCCACCAGGTCCACCGCCCGCAGCACCGGCTCCTCGGCACCCGGATAGCGGAAGCCCGCCCCGCGCAGCTCCAGATGCCCGTGCCGGCGCAGCTCCCGCACCGGCGCCGACGGCGGCACCACGCTGGAGGAGGTGTCCAGCACCTCCTGGATGCGCTCGGCGCACACCTCCGCGCGCGGCACCATCATGAACATGAAGGTGGCCATCATCACGGACATCACGATCTGCATCAGATAGGCGAGGAACGCGGTCAGGTCACCGATCTGCATCCCCCCGCCGGCGATGCGGTGCGCGCCGAACCACACCACGGCGATCGACGACAGGTTCACCACCGTCATGACGATCGGGAACATCAGCGCGAGCAGGTTGCCGGTGCCCAGCGCGAACTGGGTGAGGTCGGTGTTGGCCTTCCGGAAGCGCTGCTGCTCGTACTCGTCGCGGACGAAGGCACGGATCACGCGGTTGCCGGTGATCTGCTCGCGCAGCACCCGGTTCACCGTGTCCAGCCGCTCCTGCATCGACCGGAACAGCGG
Organism: Streptomyces sp. DT190; assembly: GCF_049846985.1. Lineage (NCBI taxonomy): Bacteria > Bacillati > Actinomycetota > Actinomycetes > Kitasatosporales > Streptomycetaceae > Streptomyces > Streptomyces sp. DT190. The sequence continues at coordinate 102,902 of NZ_JBNCNM010000009.1, forward strand.
CCGCAGCCGCCGCACGATCAGCGTCACGCAGATGCCCAGCACCGGTACGACCGCCACCAGCACGCCCGACAGCGGCACGTCCAGGCCCAGCGCCAGCACGATGCCGCCGACGCACATGATCGGCGCCGACACCATCAGCGTGAACGTCATCAGCGCCAGCATCTGCACCTGCTGGACGTCGTTGGTCGTCCGCGTGATCAGCGACGGCGCACCGAAGTGGCCGACCTCACGCGCGGAGAACGACTGCACTTGGTCGAAGACGGCCGCCCGCAGGTCCCGCCCGAGCGCCGCCGCGGTGCGGGCACCGTAGTAGACGGCCCCGATGTTGCAGACGACCTGGACGAGCGAGATGCCGACCATCAGGGCGCCGTAGCCCATGATGTAGCCGGTGTCGCCGTTGACCACGCCCTGGTCGATGATGTCGGCGTTCAGCGTGGGCAGGTAGAGCGTGGCGCAGGTCTGCAGGAACTGCAGCAGCACCAGCAGGGTGATGGGTCTCTTGTAGGGCCTGAGGCAGGTCCGCAGAAGTCGTATGAGCACGCTGCTTCTCTCGGGGTGGTCGACGGGGCGGTTGGTTGCCCCTGGCCCCTATCGTCGAACACTCCACCCGCGTTACCTCAACCGAATTAACCCAACAGGCGGTCGAGGCCTCAGAACGCCCCGGGGTGCGTCTGGTCCCGCACGGACACGAACTGCTGCCGCACCGCCTGCCCCACGGCCAGCTCCTCCCCGGGCTCCAGCACCTGCGCGACCGCGCCCTGCCACAGCGGCGGCATCCGCGTGTCGAGCGTGCCCTGCGACACCCCGAGCGCCCAGGCCGCCTGCCGGGCCGCGCCGATCGCCGCGTAGTCCGCGGGCTGCGGCACGACGACCTGCGTCCCGAACAGCATGGGCGCCGCGGCCTGCACGGCGGGCAGTTCGGCGGCCGGCCCCAGCAGGAACACCCGCCGCACCTCCACGCCCCGCCCGCGCAGCACGTCCAGCGCGTCGGCGAGCCCGCACAGCATGCCCTCGAACGCGGCCCGCGCCAGGTGCTCCGCCTTCATCGACTCGCGCCTGAGGCCCGCCAGGGTCCCGGCGACGTGGGGCAGGTTCGGTGTCCGCTCGCCCTCCAGATAGGGCAGCAGCACCAGCCCGTGCGCTCCGGGCGTCGACTTCATCGCCAGGTCGGACAGGCTCTCCAGATCGGGCAGCCCCAGCAGCTCGGCGGTCCCGCGCAGCGTCCGCACGGCGTTCAGCGTGGTGACCACGGGCAGGTGCATGCCGGTCGCGTCGGCGAGTGCGGTGATCATCCCCGAGCCGTCGACGAGCGCCTCCGGGTGCACGGCCATCACCGACCCGGACGCCCCCAGCGACACGACCGCGTCCCCGAGGCCGATGCCCAGCCCGAAAGCCGCCGCCATGGTCTCGCCGGTCCCCACGGAGATCAGCAGCCCCTCGGGCGTGGTCCCCGCCGCGTCCGCCGGGCCGATCACCTCCGGCAGCATCGCCTGGTGCCCGAGCGCCAGCTCGACCAGGTCGGTCCGGTAGGTGCCGGTGGCGGCCGACCAGTACCCGGTCCCGGACGCCCCGCCCCGGTCGGTCGTCCTGCGGACGGGCCGGCCCAGCAGCTGCCACACCAGCCAGTCGTGCGCCTGCAGCAGGATCGCGGTGCGCTGGGCGTTCTCCGGCTCGGTCCGCGCCAGCCAGCGCAGCTTCGTCACCGGCTGGGCGGCCTGCGGCACACAGCCCACGGCCTGCGCCCACGCCTCGCGCCCCCCGAGCGCGTCGACCAGATCGGCGGCGGCGACCTGCGTGCGCTTGTCGCCGCCGACCATCGCCGGGCGCACCGTGTTGCCCTGCGCGTCCAGCGGCACGACCGCGTTCTGCTGCGCGGAGACGCCGATCGCCTGCACGCCCTCCAGCAGTCCGCCGCCCGCGGCCTCGCCCAGGGACAGCAGCCAGGCCTGCGGGTCGACGTCGGAGGGCCGGCCGCCGTCGGGACTCTCCACCGGATGCGGCGCGTAGCCCTGCCGGAGCACGGCTCCGGTGTCCGCGTCACAGACGACGATGCGAGTGAATTCGGGTGAACTGTCCAACCCGGCGACTATCCCCATGGCCAAAATTCTGCCGTACGGCTGCGCCGGGCCGGGCCGCGGGCGCCGCAGGGGGCGGTGCCGGGTGGTGACTGCGGGTCTCGTCGTGGCTGGTCGCGCAGTTCCCCGCCCCCCTGAGGGCGGCACCACACCGGCATCGAAGAGAACCGCTCAGGTGTTGCTCGTGCCCCAGTCGTCCGCGCCGCCGTTGTGGGTGGCGCGCTCCTTGAGGTGACGGACGCGGTCGGCCACCGAGTCCGGGACGCGGTCGCCGACCTTGTCGCTGACCACGTGGTACGCCTTGCCCGCGAACTCGCGCCCCTGCTGGGCCGCCGTCTCCGCGGTGTTGCGGACGGCGGGGTTCTGCGCGAACTGCCGGGCTGACTTCTTCAGCTGCTCGTAGCGCTCTCGTCCGGCCCTCGTGCCCAGCACGTAACCCAGGACGACTCCGGCGACGAACGTGAGCCGGTAACGCATGGCTGCCACCCTTCCCTTGCGTAGGTCTTCGGTGCGGCGTCGGCGCCGGGGAGTACCGATTGGCGGAGCACCCCCCTGCTTGCGCTAATGTATGTGTCGCAGCGAGCGCGCGCCCCCTGGCGAATACCCAGGTAGGTACGTTCGATGCAAACGAGACCTTCCTCGGTAGCTCAATTGGCAGAGCAGCCGGCTGTTAACCGGCAGGTTACTGGTTCGAGTCCAGTCCGGGGAGCTCGGTCCTCCGTAGCTCAATTGGCAGAGCAGCCGGCTGTTAACCGGCAGGTTACTGGTTCGAGTCCAGTCGGGGGAGCACGATGAACGAGGACCCCTCAGGGGTCCTTTTTCATGTCCGGTGGAACCGCCCGGCCCGTGGCGGAGTCATCAAGGTCACGAACGCCGTGGCCGAGCCGACCATCCGAAGCAGGAGATCGTATGAGCGGCTATGCTGCGGCAGACGGCGCGCACACATGTACGCGACACGCCGCTATGGGGCGGTAGCTCAGCCGGTTAGAGCAGCGGACTCATAATCCGTCGGCCGTGGGTTCGAGTCCCACCCGCCCCACTGCGCGCTCCCCGCGCAGAACCGTTTCCATCCGCGGGGCCGGGGAGCGGCGGCGTTCCTCAGGCGGCGGCGTTCCCGTCGACGCGCCGGCTCAGGTCGCCGGCGGTCAGGCCGCCCGGTTCCCGGCCCAGCAGCACGCTCTCCCGCGCGGCGGCCGCCAGGGCCGCGTTCACCGGGGTGGGCACGCCGTGTGCGCGGCCGAGGAGCACGATCTCCCCGTTGAGGTAGTCCGTCTCGATCGAACCCGCGCCCCGCGCCAGGCTCTGCCAGGTCGAACTGCGCGTGGGCTCCCCGGGGAGCGGCTGGACGTCGACCGTGCCGCTGCGCAGCCCGGTGATCTCCGCTCCGCCCGCGTAGCCGATGCCCGCGGCGTCCAGGACCGCGGTGCCCTCGGCCTTCGCACGGGCGATCAGGTCCTGGGCGGCCGCGTCCGTGGCGGAGCCGCACACGGCCTCGACGGCGTTGGCGAGGTTGCCGAGGAGCTTGCCGTACTTCCAGCGCATCACGTCCGCCACCACCGGAGCCAGGAAGCAGGACTTCTCCAGGTCGTCGGCGATCCGCCGGGCCGTGCCGCCCGTGCCGGCGCCGTACCGGCCGACGACCAGGGCGCCGGTGTACGGGCCGCAGGGCGCCACGACCTCGCCGGGGACCAGGTGGCTGCTGGGCAGGACGACGCACATGCCGTACACCTCGCGGAAGCGGCGCAGGGCCAGGCGCTCGTTCTCCACGCCGTTCTGCGCGCACACCACGGGCAGGCGCTCGCCCGCCAGGCCGCCGCCCGCCACCGGCCGTGCGGCCCAGGCGTCCAGGGCGGCCACGCTGTCCTGGGTCTTGACCGCGAGCACGAGCACGTCGTCCTCGCGCAGGCCGACCTCCTCGGGCCCGGCCGCCACGGGCACGTCGAGGGTGAGCGTGCCGGTGGGGACCGTGAGCCGCAACCCCCTGTCGCGCAGCGCGTCGGCGTGCGCGCCGCGGGCGACCAGGACGACCTGCCGGCCGCTCTCGTGCAGCCGGCCCCCGATCGAACCGCCGACCGCTCCCGACCCGATGATGATGTAGCGCATGTGGCCTCCGGCTCCCCGCTGGTGCGATCCGATGTCAGGTGGGGGGCGCGTGGCCGTCGTCGCCGTGGCGTCCGGTCCACCGCACCCCTGCGGCGTACCACCGGGCGAGGTCCTGCGCCCGGCGCTCGACCTCCTGGTCGTCGGCCCCGGTCAGCACGTAACCCGCCACGTACACACCGGACTTCACGCCTCCCCGGTACGCCGTGCCCACCGTACCCCGCAGCCGTTCCTCGACCACGAAGGACGGGGGACCGGCGGGCAGGGCCGCGAGCGTGCCGTGTTCCGGATAGAAGACCACCCAGCCCGCGCTGCGTCCGGGCGCGACCACGTGCACCCCGGTCCCGGCCGGCCCGTCCGGGGCGACCTGGGAGCGGAACCACTCCCGGTCGAGGTCGAAGCCGGTGGCGGCGCGGATGGCGGGCGCGGTCAGCGCGCCGCCGGTGCGGCTGCCGATCTCGCACAGCACCAGGCGGTCGTCGGGCGTGTGGAAGACCTCCAGGTGGAAGGTGGTGCACTCGGGGGTCGGCAGCGCGGCGAGGACCTCGCGCGCATAGCCGATGAGCCGGCCGGTCAGCGGGTGGTCCCGGGTGAGCTGCGCCGAGCCGAGGTAGGTGCCGTCGTGGAAGGACAGGCAGTCGTTGAGGTAGCGCGAGACGAAGGCGGCCACCGGTGTCCCCGCCACCACCAGCCCGTCCACCACGTACATGGGACCCTCGACGAACCGCTCCACCTGGGCGTGCTCCGGCAGGCCCGCGGCGAGGAGCCCGGCCAGGTCCGCGGGGCCGCGCAGCACCCGCGTGCCGGTGGAACCCGAACCGAAGGCCGGTTTCACCACCACCGGATAACCGTGCTCGCGGAGAAATCCGAAGAGGTCGAAGGCGACGCGCACGGCGGCGAATTCCGGGACCTCCAGCCCGCTGCGGCGCACCAGGGTCTTCATATGGACCTTGTCGCGGAACGCGAGAGCGCCGGCGAAATCCTGCCCGGGCACGCCGAGCAGTTCCCGCAGTCGCGCGGCGCGCAGCAGATCGCCTTCCATGCGGGCGAGCACGGCGGTGAACGGCAGGCGCGCGGCGAGGTCGAGGGCGGCCTGCTCCGCGCCGCCGTCCCGGTGGTAGGCGGCGACGGGCACGGCGCCCGGGATGTGCCGGTACTGCGGGAACCTGGCCGCGGAGACCAGCAGGTGCGGGCGTACACCCGTGTCGGCGGCCCACTTGTCGTACGGGGTGTCCGCGTAGTCGCTGTCCACGAACGCCAGGACGTCGCGTTCCGCTCCTGCTGTCACCAGCACCTCCCAGGGCCTGTGGAAGCACGCATCGGGACGCGTGCGGCATCGAGGTTAGAAGTGTGCGGCGGTACCCGGCCGGTACCGGCGAATACCTCGTTAAAGGCCGGAAAAATCGTTCTGCTCGCCGTGGTCAAAAGAAGCAGAAGGGGTTTTCCGAGGTAAAGCCACAGTGCACGCAGAACCGTGTCCGGGCCCGGGCGCTCCTCTAATGTCCCTGTCCATCCGGAGAACCCGCCTGCAAGGACACGGAGATCTGTCATGGGCGTGACCCGCCGTACGCTCCGTCTGGGAGCCTTCCTGCTGACCCCCGGCTACCACGTGGCCTCCTGGCGGCACCCGGCGGCCCGGGCGGACGGCGGACTGGACTTCGCCCACTACCGCGAGCTGCTGCACACCGCCGAACGCGGCAGGTTCGACATGTTCTTCGTCGCCGACGGGGTGGGCATCCGCACCCCCTACCGCGACGCCGACGAGCTGAGCCGCTGGGGCCGCTTCCTCCAGTTCGACCCGCTGACGCTGCTGTCCGCCCTCGCCGTGCACACCACGCACATCGGCCTCGCGGCGACCGCGTCGACGACGTACAACGAACCGTTCCACATCGCCCGGAAGTTCGCCTCCGTCGACCACCTCAGCGGCGGCCGCGCGGCCTGGAACATCGTCACCTCGGTGACCGACGCCGAGGCGCGCAACTTCAACCGCGACTCCCAGCCCGACCACGCCGCGCGCTACGAGCGGGCCCGGGAGTTCATGGAGGTCGTCACCGGCCTCTGGGACAGCTGGGACGACGACGCGTTCCGCTACGACAAGGAGGCCGGGCGCTACTTCGAGCCCGGCGGGATGCACCTGCTGGACCACAAGGGCGAGCACTTCTCGGTGCGCGGACCGCTCAACGTGGCCCGCCCGCCCCAGGGTTACCCGGTGCTGATCCAGGCGGGCGCCTCCGCCGACGGCCAGGACTTCGCCGCCCGCTGGGCCGAGGTGGTCTTCACCGCCGCCCAGACCCTGGAGGAGGCCCGGACGTTCTACGGCGGCATGAAGCGGCAGGCCGCCGCCTACGGCCGCGACCCGGAGGGGATGAAGGTGATGCCCGGCCTGTTCCCGGTGGTCGGCCGCACCCGCGCGGAGGCCGAGGACAAGTACGCCGTGCTCCAGGACCTGGTGGACCCGGTCGTCGGACTGGGACTGCTCACCCAGCTGCTCGGCGACGTCGACATCTCCGGCTGCCCGCTGGACGGGCCGCTTCCCGAACTGCCGCCCACCCAGGGCAGCACCAGCCGCCAGCAGCTCGTCTACGACAAGGCGCGGCGCGAAGGCCTGACGATCAAGGAGCTCTACCGGTCCCTGACCGGGGGCCGCGGGCACCGCATCGTCATCGGCACCCCCGAGGACGTCGCCGACCTCATGGAGGAGTGGTTCACCGGCGGTGCGGCGGACGGCTTCAACGTGATGCCGCCCGTTTTGCCGCAGGGACTGGACGACTTCGTCGACCTCGTGGTGCCCGAACTGCAGCGCCGGGGTCTGTTCCGCACCGAGTACGAGAGCACCACCCTGCGCGGCAACCTCGGCCTCGACCGGCCGGCCCGGGGCGCCGCCGCCGAACTCCCGCTCAGCACCGGCCCGGTACTAGTCCAGGAGTGAGCCCACCTCATGCCGTCTTTGGCCAGAACCCTCAGCGAGATACCGCCCTCCCCGCTGGTGACCGTCGACCGGCTGCTGCGCTCGGGCGCGCACGCCGAACCGGTGCCGCTGCAGCAGGGCAGGACCGTCTTCGAGCCGTGCGCGCGGCCCGGCACCTGGGAGCGTGACGAGTTCGGGATCGCGGCCCACGAGCACGCGCCGCCGGCCGGAGTCCCCGCCCTGCGGGCGGCGTTCGCCGATGCGGCGAGCCGCCGCCGGGGCACCCCGGTCGACCCCGGGCAGGTCCTGGTCACCGGCGGCGCCACGCACGCCATCGCCGTGACCCTGCACGCGATCCTGAACCCCGGCGACGAGGTGCTCATCCTGTCCCCGCAGTGGCTGTTCGCCACCGGCCTGGTGTGGGCGGCGGGCGGCACACCGCGCGAGGTGCCGGTCTTCCTCGAACTGAGCGAGGACCCCGGCTTCGACTTCGTCGCGGCGATCGAGCGGGCCGTGGGGCCGCGCACCCGGGCCGTCTACTTCAACAACCCCAACAACCCCACGGGGTACCGCCTGGACGAGCGGGCCCTGGGCGAGCTCGTCGCGCTGGCCGGGCGGCACGACCTGTGGCTGATCGCCGACAACGCCTACGAGAACTACGACTTCAGCGACGCCGGGTTCATCGACACGGCGACCGTGCCCGGCGCGGCCGAGCGCACGTTCTCGGTGCACAGCTGCAGCAAGACGTACGCCATGCCCGGCGCGCGCGTGGGTCACCTGATCTCCCCGCCCGGCGTGGAGGAGACGCTCACCAAGTGGTCGCTGCACACCCTGTACTCGGTGTCCACGGCCGCGCAGTACGCCGCCTTCCGGGCCCTGTCCACACCCGCCGGGGAACTGGCGCGGCGCCGGGCGCTGGCGGAACGGGCCTGGCGGCGGGCCGACTCCGCACTGGAGATCCCGCACACCCGCGTCGCCGGAGGGCTCTACACCCTCCTCGACCTGACCCGGTACGGCGACGGCGCCGCCTTCGTGCGCCGCTGCGCCGAGGCCGGGGTCGGACTCGCACCCGGCCGGGTGTTCGGCGGCCACTGCGACGACCGGGCCCGGCTCTGCTTCACCGCGGCTCCCGAGGAGGCGGTCGCGGACGCCATCGGCCGTATCAACAAAATCTACTGGGAGGGCGGCCTTGACCGTTGACACCATCGTGGCCAGGCCCGCGGCGGCATCCGCGCTGGCTCCGTATCTGCACCGGTTCGACAGCCCCGCACAACTCGGACTGAAGATCAACGCCTATCGGGGATACGAGGTCGAGGGCCTCGCCGAGGCGCTGCGCGCGGAGGACCTGCGCGACGCTCCCGTCGAGTGCGTGATGGTCGGCGACTCGTACTTCATGACGCACCTGGGCCGCAGCGGCACCACGCTGTCCGGCGCCGCCGAGCAGGACTGGGGCCTGGCGACCCTGACCGGCCTGGTGGCCGAGGTGCGCAAGGCGCTGGACACCGAGTTCCCTGCGCACCGCAGGCCCTTCCTGCTCGCCGACCTGCCGGACGGCACGACCCGCAGCGCCGCCACGGCCCGGGCCGCCGCCGACCGGTTCACCGCGGCCGGCGCGGACGCGGTCAAGATCGAGGTGGCCGGCGAGGGCGGGTTCGGCTGCGTCGAGGCCGTGGCCGCGACCGGCACGCCGACACTGGCCCACCTCGGCTACACGCCGCAGAGCGGCGGCCTGTCCCGGCACGGTGACGCCCTGGACGGCGCGCTGGCGCTGTTCGCGCAGGCTCGCCGGGCCAGGGACGCGGGCGGCTGCGGCCTGATCGTCGAGATGGTCAGCGAGGCCGTGAACCAGGCCCTGAGCCGCCCGCACCCCGCAGGCCTGCCGCTGTACTCGGTGTTCAGCGGCCGGGCCCGCTGGGGCGGCCAGAGCCTCAACCTCTGGGACGCCGTGGTACGCCCCGTACCCGGCGGACGGTACTTCCCGCCGACCCCGGTGATCGACGCGGCCGACGTGGCCGACCGCTACACCCCGGAGCTGATCGCCGACCGGATGCGCGAGCTGGTGCGGCTCACCCTCGCCGGCTGGTTCCCGCTGTCCCCGCGCACGACGCAGAGCCCCCGTGAGACCGCGGAGATCACCGCCATCGACCCCTGGAGCGCCTCATGACCACCGTCGAACCGGGCATCACCGCGCACGCGGCGGCCGAGGCGGACACGGCTGTCTTCGACGAGCTGGAATCCGCCGTGCGCACCTACTGCCGGCGCTTCCCCGCCGTCTTCACCCGGGCGTCGGGGCACCGCATGTGGGACGCCGCCGGCCGCGAGTACATCGACTTCCTCTCCGGCGCCGGCGCGCTGAACTACGGCCACAACCCGCCCGAGCTGCGCGCCGCCCTCATCGACTACCTGCGGGCCGACGGGCCGGTGCACGGCCTGGACCTGCACACCGGCGCCAAGGCCGCGTTCCTGCGCCGCTTCCGCGAGGTCGTGCTCGCCCCGCGCGGGCTCGACCACCGGGTGCAGTTCACCGGGCCGACCGGCACCAACGCCGTGGAGGCGGCGTTCAAGACGGCCCGCCGGGTCACCGGGCGCACGGACATCATCGCCTTCACCGGCGGCTTCCACGGCCTGTCCCTCGGGGCGCTCGCCGCCTCCGCCACCGCCTTCAAGCGCGGCGCGGCCGGTGTGCCGCTCGGCCACGTCACGCGGATGCCCTACGAGGGCTACGCGGGCGACGGCGTGGACACCCTCGACTACCTCGCCCGGATGCTCGACGACCCGGGCAGCGGTGTCGACCTGCCCGCGGCGTTCGTGGTGGAGACCGTGCAGGGCGAGGGCGGTCTCGCGGCGGCGAGCCCGTCGTGGCTGCGCCGGCTCGCCGCCCTGGCACGCGAGCGGGGCATCCTGCTGATCGTCGACGACATCCAGGCCGGCTGCGGACGCACCGGCACCTTCTTCAGCTTCGAAGAGGCCGGCATCGTCCCCGACCTGGTCTGCCTGTCCAAGTCCATCAGCGGCTTCGGCCTGCCGATGGCCCTGGTGCTGGTCCGGCCCGAGTTCGACCGGCTCGGCCCCGGCGAGCACAGCGGCACCTTCCGCGGCAACAACCTCGCCTTCGTCACCGCCACCGCCTGCCTGGACCGCTGGGCGGAGCCGGAGTTCGCCGAGCGGGTGCTGCGCAACGCCGCCGAACTCCAGGCCCGGCTCGGCGAACTGGCCGCCCGCTTCGCCGACCTCGGCTGCACCGTGCTCGGCCGCGGCCTGATCCGCGGGCTCGGCTTCACCGACCCGGCGCTCGCGGACCGGGTGTCGCGCGCCGCCTTCACCCGCGGGCTCCTGGTGGAGACCTCCGGTGCCCGCGGCCAGGTCCTCAAGATCATGCCGCCGATCGTGGCGGGCGCCGACGAACTCGCGCCCGGCCTCGCCGTCCTGGCCGACGCGATCGCGTCCGCCGCGCAAGCCGACGCAACCGAGGGGGACCTGGCGTGAGCATCGCCGAGCACGAGCGGACGATCGAGGACGAGCACGCGGACGCCCACGCGGACGGTCACGGGCACGGCATCGACGAGAGCGTGCTGCGCCGGATCGCCGACTCCTGGCCGCGACGCGCCACGATCCGCACCGACCTGGACCGGATCTCGGAGCCGGAGGAGTACGACGAGCAACTGCCGGACTACCCCGAGCGCCTGCTGCCGTTCGCCCAGCACCCGCTGTACCTCGCGGCCACGCCCGAGCAGCGCCGGAAGGTCCTCACGATGGCCTGGCTCGTGTACAACGAGCGGGTCATCGCGGCCGAGGAGTACGTCGCCAACCCGACCTTCGCCATGATCATGCACGGCGCCTTCCCCGGTGCCGACGGCGTCCACCTCAAGCGTGCCGTCCAGCAGACGCACGTGGACGAGGTCTGGCACACCTACATGCACATGATCGCCATGCAGCGCACCCGCGAGATCCGGCAGGTCACCGGCGAACCCGCCTACCCGCACACGGTGACCTACCGCCGCCTGCTGCAGGCCGGCGCGAAGGTGTCGGAGTCCTGGGAACGCGACCTGCTGAAGCTGGTGTGGACGACCGTCTCGGAGATCAGCGTCAACGCCTATCTGGAACTGCTCTCCCGCGACAGGACCGTCCAGCCGCTGCACTCCCTGGTGCCCCGGCTGCACGCCCGCGACGAGTCGGCGCACTCCTCCGTCATGGTCGAGGTCGCCAAGGCGCTCTACGTGCACATGAACGCCGAGCAGCGACGCGCCTTCACCGACGCGCTGCCCGAGGCGCTGCACGCCTTCGTGGAGCAGGACTTCGCGGTCTGGCCCGGCATCCTGCGCGCGGCCGGGTTCGAGAAGGCGGACGAGATCGTCGAGGACTGCCGCCGCCAGGCGGGCAACGGCCTGCTCGTGCGCGACTTCTCCGGGGTGCGGCGCATCGTGCGCGAGATGGAGCTGGAGGACCGGGTCGAGTTCGACTTCGGAGCCGAGTGACGTGAAGCTCACCGCAGGTGGCCGCCGGCTCGCCGTCGCCGCACTCGTCCAGTCGCTCGGCATCGGCCTGTTCATGGCGAGCTCGATGGCGTACTTCACGCGGCAGGTCGACCTCTCGGCGAACCAGGTGGCCTCCGGGCTCGCCCTCGCCGGTGTGGTGGCCCTCGGGATCTCGCTGCTCGGGGGAGTCCTCGCCGACCGGTACGGGGCGCGGCGGGTGCTCGCCGCCGTGTACGCGGGGCGCGGCGTGTGCTGCGCGGCGTACGTGGTCGTCACCGACTTCCGGCAGTTCATGGCGGTGACGCTGTGCGCGGTGGCGTGCGACCGGGCGGGACCGCCGGTGCTGCAGGCACTGGTCGCCGTCGCCGTGCCCGAGCGCCAGGAGCGCACCCGGCTGCTCGCCGTGGTCAACGTGGTGCGCAACTGCGGACTCGGGGCCGGCGCCCTGGCGGCCGGTGCCGCCCTCGCCAGCGACACCCAGACCGCCTACCGGATCACCCTGGTGGCCATCGGTCTCGCCTTCCTGGGCGGTGCCGTGCTGGTGCTGCGGGTGCCCGAACGGGCGGCGCCGGTGCCCGGGACCGCCCCGGAGCCGTCCGGACGACGGCGCCCCGGCAGCCGGGTGCTGCCCGACGGGCGCTACCTGACACTGACCGTGCTCAACTTCCTGCTGTTCTTCTTCGACACGATGCTGCTGGTCGCGATGCCCGTGTGGATCCTGGAGCACACGGACGCCCCGCGGGTGACGGTCTCCGTGCTGTTCGCGCTGAACACCGCGCTCGTGGTGGTGCTGCAGATCCCGGTCAGCAGGCTGGCGACCGGCCAGCGGCGGACCACCCGCATGCTGACCTGGACCGGTGCCGTGCTCGCCGTGAGCAGCCTGTGCTTCGCCGCGTCCGGCTCCGTCGCGTCCGGGCCCGCGGTGGCGTGGCTGGCCGCGGCCGTGGTGCTGCTGACCCTGGCCGAGGTGATCGCCAACGCCGCGGTGTGGGATCTGTCCATCGCCCTGGCCCCGCCGGAGCAGCGCGGCCGCTACCTGTCGGTCTTCAACCTCAGCGTGGCCGGACAGCGGGTCCTCGGGCCGGTGCTGGTCACCGGGCTGCTGCTCGGCGCGGGCGCCCTCGGCTGGGTGGTGGCCGCGGCGGTGCTCGTCGCGGCGGGCGGCGCGGCCGAGCGGGTCGCCCGCGCGGCCGGCGACCGGATGCGTCCCGCGGTGCCCGCGGATGCCTGAACTGCCCGCCCTGGTCTGCGCGTCGGCCGCGGTGTTCCTCGGAGCGCTGGTCCAGGGCAGCCTGGGCGTGGGACTGGCCCTGGTGTCGGCGCCGGTGGTGCAGATCGCCGCGCCGGGCCTGATGCCCGGGTCGCTGCTGCTGGTGGCGGCCGTCCTGGCCGTGCTCGGGGCGGCCCGGGAGATCTCCCACACCGACTGGCACGGCGTCTCCTGGGCGCTGGCCGGGCGCGTCGTGGGCACGGCGGCGGCCTCCTACGTGATCCTCGTGGTCCCGGGGCCGGTGCTCGACCTGCTCTCGGCGGGGATCACGCTGGGCGTCGTCTCGCTCCTCGTCCTCGACCCGGCCCGGCTGCCCCGCACCCGGGGCACCCTGCTGGCCTCCGGCGCGGTGGCGGGTCTGACGGGGACGACGTCGTCCATCGGCGGGCCGTTCATCGCGCTCGTCTACCACCGCGAACCCGGGCCCACGGTCCGCGGCACGCTCGGTGTCTTCTTCACGGCCGGGGCCCTGCTCTCGCTCGGCTCCCTCACCGCCGTCGGCCGTCTGCCGGCCGGGCAACTGCTCTTCGGGGCCCTGCTGCTGCCCGCGGTGGTGGCCGGGTTCGCGCTGTCGGGGCCGGTCCGCACACACGTGGACGGCCGGCGGATGCGGGGCGCGGTGCTCGTCCTCGCGGTGGCCGCCGCGCTCGTCCTGACCGTCCGGGGGCTGCTCGCCACCGTCACGGCATGAGCGCGTCCGACCGGACGCGCGCACAGCTATCGAGAAGGGAACGGATCATGCGGGTGGGATGTGCGGGTCTGGGGGCCATGGGCGGCGGGATGTGCCGCCGGCTGGCGGATCGCGGCTTCGACGTGGTGGCGTACGACGTCGACGCGGGGGTCGCGGCCGCGGCCGCCGCGCACCCGGGCGTACGGGCGGCGGCGGGCGTCGCCGAGCTGGCCGCGCCCGTGGTGGTCACCATGCTGCCCGACGGGAAGGCCGTGCGGCAGGTGGCCGAGCGACTGCTCCCGCACCTGGCCGAGGGTTCGCTGATCATCGACACGGGCTCCTCGGCACCCGAGGACACCCTGGCCCTCGGCACCGCGGCCGCCGCGTACGGGGTGTCCGTGGTGGACGCCCCCGTCTCCGGCTCCCCGGCCGCCGCGCGAGCCGGTGAACTGACGCTGATGGCCGCCGGGGAGAGCGGGGACGTGGAACGCGCGGAGCGGGTGCTCGGCGCGCTCGGCACGGTGTACCGGGTCGGCCCGGCGGGTGCGGGGCACGCGCTGAAGGCACTCAACAACCTGCTGTCCGCGGTCAATCTCGCCGCGGTCGCCGAAGTCATGCTCGCCGGGCGGGCGTTCGGCCTGGAACCCGCGACGATGCTGGAGGTGATCAACGCCTCCACCGGCCGCAACCACGCCTCGCAGACCAAACTCCCCGACCATGTGCTGCCCGGCAGCTTCGACTCCGGCTTCGCGCTGCGCCTGATGCTCAAGGACATCCGCATCGGCACGTCGCTGCTGGACTCGGCGGGTGGCCCCGCGGCCTTCGGGCACGCCTGCCGCGCCCTGTGGGAGCAGGCGCACGAGGAACTGCCGGCGGGCGCCGACAACGTCGAGGTCGTGCGCTGGCTGGAGCACGCCTCGGGACGGGAGCTGCGCGCATGACGCACGACAGCGCACCGCGCATCGCGATCATCGGTGGCCAGGTCGCCGCCCTGAGGAAGGCGCGGCAGGCCGGCTTCGACATCGTGTGGGTGCACGGACCGCACGAACTCGACCGGGCCGGGCTGGAGTGGGTGACCGAAGCGCATCTCACCGACTACCGCGACCCGCGGGCGGTCGCCGATCTCCTCGCCGCCGTGCACCGCCACCGGCCGCTGGCCCGGGTCGTGTCGATGATCGAGGACGGCCTGGAGTCGGCGGCCGCCGCGACCACGGCGCTCGGCCTGCCGGGCACCGGCCTCGACACCGTCCGCCTGCTCCAGGACAAGCTGGCCTTCCGGGCTCTGCTCGCCGAGCGCGGCATCGAAGGGGTCGCCGCCCGGCTGGGCCACGACGAGGCCGACATCCGCGCCTTCGTCGCCGAGTTCGGGCCCACGGTCATCAAACCGCGGTACGGGTCCGGCAGCCTCGGCGTACGACTGGTGCGGGACGCCGACGCGGTCGCCGAGGTGGCGGACTGGGCGGCTCGGTTCGGGCTGCACACCTTCGTCATGGAGGAGTACCTGCGCGGGCCCGAGTTCAGCGTGGAGGCGTTCAGCTTCGCGGGCGCGCACGTCGTCGTCGCCCACACGGCCAAGGAGAAGCTGGAGTCGTTCGTGGAGGTCGGCCACGTGCAGCCGGCGGACCTCGACGCGCGGACCACGGCCCGCATCGAGTCGCTGGTCTCCCGGATGCTCGACGCCATCGGCGTCGAGGACGGCCCGTCCCACACCGAGGTCATCGTCACCTCCGACGGTCCCCGCCTGGTGGAGTCCCACAACCGGCGCGGCGGAGACCGGATCGCCGACCTGGTCCACGAGGTGTACGGGACCGACATCGACGCCCTGGCCTTCCTCTGGTACGCGGGCCGCACCGCTCCCGTCACGCCCGGCCCCGCCCGCGGCGGCGGCGCCATCCGCTTCCTGACCGCCCCGCCGGGCGTCGTCGAGTCCGTCACCGGAACCGCCGAGGTCCGCGCGGACCCGCAGGTGGTGGCCGTGCAGGTCTCCGTCGCGCCGGGCGACACCGTGGCCCCCATCGCCTGGTCGTACGACCGGTCGGGGCTGCTCATCGTGCGCGGCGAGTCGGCCGGTGAGGCGCGCGCCCGGGCCCGTGAACTGGCCGCCCGGATCACCATCAGGACCCGGCCCGACGCGGCGGCGGCCGCACCCCGCGCCATCGCGGCCGTGGCCCCCCGGCCCGAGCGGCTGCTCGGCGCCGTACCGCCGGGCGCGGAGCGGAGGAGCTGATGGGCAAGCTCTACGAGCAACTGACCCCCGCGCTGCGCGACTTCATCGCCCGGTCCCCGATGTACGTCGTGGCCACCGCGCCGCTGTCGCCCGACGGGCACGTCAACGTCTCCCCCAAGGGAGGCATGGACACGTTCACCGTGCTGGACGACACGACGGTGGCCTACCTGGACCTCATCGGCTCCGGGGCCGAGACCATCGCGCACGTCCGGGAGAGCGGCCGCATCACCCTGATGTTCTGCTCGTTCACCCGCCGTCCCAAGACCCTGCGGCTGTACGGCACCGCCCGCTGCGTCTTCCCCGGCGCCCCCGAGTGGGACGCGCTGATCGGCCGTTTCGGCACGCATCCGATCCCGCGCTCGGTCATCGTCGCCTCGCTGACCCGCATCACCGACTCGTGCGGTTTCACCGTGCCGGAGATGGAGCTGGTCCGCGAACGCGACCTCCAGGACCAGTGGGGCCTGCGCAAGTCGGAGGGCGAACTCGAGGACTACATGCGGCTGAAGAACAGCACCAGCATCGACGGCCTGCCGGCCCGCCCGCACCGGGAGCCGTAGACCGGCGGCCAGGGGTCCACGCCCCGTGCCGTCCGGCCGGGCGCGCACGGCGCGGGGACCCCTTCGCGGCCGGGCGGTCACCGGCGCCCCCGGCGCCCCGCGGACGACCGCCACTGGAGAGGGGATGGAGACCCGGTCGAGCACTGCGGTCCGGGAAGCGACATTCGGCTCGTACCGGGCGGGCGTGGCGCGCAGCCGGTGGCGCCGCGTGCTGCCCGTTGCTTGTATGCCCGGCGTGACTTCTGCCGATTTTGCCAACGCCCGCACGACACGAGACCGAGCCGTACTGCCCCTCGCGCTGACGGAGTTCGCCGACGCGGAGGTCCGGCGGCACGAGCGGCGCAACGCCCTGCACACCGCGCGGGGCCTGCTGGAGATCGCCCGCCACGCCAGGCAGGGGCCGGACCCGTTCGCCGCCCCGCCGGACGTTCCGCTCGCCCGGGCCGGCGAGGTGGTGCGGCAGGTGGGCAACCCCGTGGTCCGCGCCCAGCTGCTCGGGAAACTGCTCGCCGCCTCGGAACGCGGGATACGGCTGCGGATCAGCCCGGACTCCTTCCTGCCCCGGGAGATCGACGCGGCGGCCGAGGTGGTCGCCGTCGTCGGCAACCTCATCGACAACGCCTTCGACGCGGTCACGGAGTCGGGCCGCGCCACACCCACGGTGGAGGTGACGCTCCGTCACAACAAGGGTGTCATCGAACTGAGCGTGAGCGACAACGGGACGGGCGTCGACCCGCGGCTGCGCCGGCGGATCTTCGACCGCGGCGTGTCCAGCAAGCGGTCGTCGCCCGCGCGGCCGCGCGGGATCGGTCTCTCGCTCGTGCGGGCCATCACCGAGGAACGGCGCGGTTCGATCACCGTCGGCGACCGGGAAGGGGGTGGCGCCGTCTTCACCGTACGCGTGGGCCGCCGCGTGTAGGACGCGAAAGCGTGCCGGCGTGTGAGCGCCGGGCGTATCAGTGACCGGGGGAAAAATGTTCAACGTACTTGTCGTGGACGACGATTTCTACGTGGCGAGGATCAACGCCCATTACGTGTCCGAGGTACCCGGATTCCGGGTGGCCGGCATCGTGCACAGCGCCGCTCCGGCCTTCGCGGCCATCGAGCGCGGCGGTATCGACCTGATCCTCCTCGACCAGTTCCTGCCGAACGAGAGCGGACTGTCCCTGACCCGTCGGCTCCGGCAGCAGGGCCACGGCGTCGACATCATCATGGTCACGGCCGACCGCCGCCCCGCGTCGGTCCACGAGGCCCTGCGCTCCGGCGCCCTCTACTACCTCGCCAAGCCGTTCACCAGCGACGGTCTGCGCAGCAAGCTGGAGGCGTACGCCCAGCTGCGCGGCACCATCGCCGACGGCAAGGAGATGGACCAGGCCCGCATCGACCGGACGTTCGGCGCCCTGCGCACCCACGAGGCCGAACACCCCATGCCCAAGGGCTACTCGGAACGCACCGCCGAGCTGGTCTCGCGCATCGTCGCCGACCACGAGGACGAGCAGATCTCCGCACAGGAGGTGTCCGAACTGGCCCGGATCAGCCGCTCGACCGCCCAGCGCTACCTCAAGTACCTCGCCGCCCAGGGCAAGCTGCAGCTCACGCTCCGGTACGGCGACAGCGGACGGCCCCAGCACCTGTACTCCGGGCTCTGATGGCGGCGGCCGGGGGTCTCGGGCCCTGGTTCCAGCAGTGCGTCGTGGTTCCGGGGCGGCTCCCGCTCCTCTGCTTCCTCGTCGGGCTGCTCACCGCCTTCGTGGGGATCCGGTTCAGCGTCCGGCTGGTCCGGGCCCGGGTGCGCTGGTGGCCGGGGAACATCCGGCTCGGCGGCATCCACGTCCACCACGCCGTCTTCGGTGTGGTCCTCATGGCGGGTGCGGGCGTGACCGCACTGGCCGTCCCGGACGGCCGGCCTCTGTGGCGCACGGCCGCCGCGCTCGCGTTCGGCGTCGGAACGGGCCTGGTCCTGGACGAGTTCGCGCTGATCCTGCACCTGGAGGACGTCTACTGGACCGAACGGGGCCGCACCTCGGTGGACGCCGTCTTCGCCGCCGTCGTCCTCAGCGGCATGATGCTCATCGGCCTGCGCCCGCCCGGCTTCCACCGCTGGGGCGTCCCCGGCCCCGGCCGGGACGCCCCGGTGTTCGCCGCCGAGGTGGCGCTCGCGCTCCTGCTCGCCGTGGTCACGCTGCTCAAGGGCAAGACCTGGACCGGTCTCGTGGGGCTGTTCTGCCCGCCGCTGCTCGTCGTCGGCGCGCTGCGGCTCGGCCGGCCCCGGGCGCCCTGGGCCCGCTGGCGGTACGGGCCGCGGAACCCGGGCCGGCAGCGCCGCGCCGAGGCGCGCGAGCGCCGGCTGCGGGTGCCCCTGATGGCCGCCAAGGTCCGGCTCCAGGAACTGCTCGCCGGGCGGCACGACCTGCCGGACCGCCACCGCCGTGCGCCGGCGCCCCGCTCCCGCGCCCCGCGCTGCACGGACCGGGCCGTGCGGCCCTGCCCGGGGGTGCGCGACGGGGACGGGAACCGGCCGGGCGAGGGCCGTCGGATTTATGAGAAGAACAGGCTTTCCGCGGTCAAGTCGGTTTGCGCCCACAACGGTGGTGCGTCCACCCCCATGACCTAGCCTCCCCAACGAGTCCTCACTGGAGGCCGACGTGACAGGAAGACGATCCGTGCTGACCCGTATCCTCCCCCCGCCCGGTCCGGCCCGGATGCTCACCTTCATCACCATGCTGATGAGCCTGGGGCAGGGGCTGTGGATGGCCATCAACGCGATCTACGCGGTGACCGTGATCCGGCTGACGCCCAGTGAGCTCGGCGTCAGCGTGGGCATCGCGGCCGGCCTGGTGCTGGTCTCCAGCATCCCGCTCGGCCACCTCGCCGACCGCGCCGGGCCGCGCGCGGTCCAGCTGTGGTCGTTCCTCGCGCTTTCGCCGCTGACCGCCGCTCTGGTGCTGGTCCAGGGGTTCTGGTCGTACCTGCTCGTCACCTGCGTCCAGGGCCTCTTCTACCGGGCCGGCAACAACGCCCGGAAGGCGATGATCGCCGCCAACGTCCCGCAGGGCGAGCGGGCCCGCGTCATGGCCTACATCCGGGCCGCGCTCAACGTGACCATGTCGATCGGCGCGTGCATCTCCGGCCTCGTCCTGGCCTGGGGGGAACGCGCCGGCTACCAGGGCGCCGTCCTCTTCACCGCCGTCTGCTTCCTCGCCACCGGTCTGCTCACCCTCAAGGAGGCGCCGGTGCCGCCGGTGCCCGCCTCGGCCGGCGCCGCCTTCGCCGTCCTGCGCGACAGGCCCTTCCTGGCCTTCACCGCCCTGGACGGGCTGCTCGTCACGCACGCCCTGCTGCTCGACATCGTGCTGCCGCTGTGGGTCATCAGCCACACGGACGCCCCGCGCTGGATGAGCGCGGTCATCCTGCTCGTCAACACCACCTTCGTGGTGGCCTTCCAGACCAGGGCCGCCCGCGGCACCGACGACCCCAGGTCCGCGTCCCGGGCGAGTCTGCAGGGCGCGGGCTGCGTGGCGGCCGCCTGCCTGGTGTTCGCGACGACCGGTTCGAGCGGGGCGCTGACCGCCTGCGTCCTGCTGATCGCCGGTGCCCTGCTGCACGCGCTGGGAGAGATCCGGCAGGCGGCGGGCAGCTGGACCATCGCGTTCGACCTCGCCCCCGACCACGCCCAGGGCCAGTACCAGGGCACGTACAAGATGGGCGGCGACATCGGCAAGATGTTCGCCCCCGCCGCCTTCACCTGGCTGATCATCGGCCACGGCGCCGTCGGCTGGATCGTCCTGGCCGTGTCGTACACCGTGCTGGGCGCCGCCATGCCCGCGGTCGTCGCCCGCGGGGTGCGCAGCCGGGCCGCCACCGCGCAGAAGGCCGCCGCCACAGCCTGAACCCGTGGCCTGCCGGCCGCCCCGGCAGGCCCCTCCCACGCTTCCCACCCCGCGAGGTGTCACCCATGACCTGCACCATTGCTCCCCGGAGCGTCAACCTCCAGGGCGTCTGCCTGGTGGACGAGACCCACGGCTGGGCCGTCGGCGACGGCGGCATGATCCTCGCCACCACGGACGGCGGCCGGCGCTGGCACGCCCAGGGCGGCACCGACAAGGACCTGCGCGCGGTCTGCTTCGCCGACCCCCGGCGCGGCTGGACAGCGGGCCGCGACGGCGTCCTTCTGCACACCACGGACGGCGGCCGGACCTGGGAGCGCAGGGACACCGGCACGGACCGGAACCTGTACGGCATCTCCTTCGACCCCGCCGGGCGCACCGGCTGGGCCGTCGGCGACAGCGGCACCATCCTCACCAGCTCCGACGGCGGGGTGAGCTGGCAGCGCCAGTTCTCCGACGGCACCCACTTCACCCGGTGCTTCACACTCGACGAGAAGACCGCCTGGATCATCGGCAAGCGGGGCGCCATCCACGCCACCACCGACGCCGGAGCCACCTGGGTCGTCCAGCGCAGCCACGCCGACGTCGACCTGCGGGGCATCTACGCGGTGTCGCCCGAACGGTGCTGGGCCGTCGGCCGCACGGGCACCGTGCTGCGCTCCGAGGACGGCGGCACCACCTGGGTGCGGGCTGACAGCGGCACCGGCCTCGACCTGTACGGGCTCTGGGCGGCGCCGGACGGCCGCGAGGTCAGGACCTCCGGCGACGACGGCGTCGTCCTCGCCTCCCACGACGGCGGCCGCACCTGGTCCCCGCAGTCCAGCGGCACGGCCAAGGACGTGGTGTCCCTCGCCTTCATGCCGGACACCCGGCACGGCTGGATGGTCGGCGACTGCGGCCTCGTCCTCGCCACCGAAGACGGCGGCGAGACCTGGACCCCGCAGCTCAGCGGCATCCACAAGGACCTCGTCGCGGTGCACGGCGCGGGCGCCGCCCGCTGGGCCGTCGGCCGGGACGGTCTCCTCGCGGTCACCACGGACGGCGGCGCCACCTGGCAGGTGGGCGACACCGGCACCGGCGCGCAGCTGTGGGACGTCTCCTTCCGCCCCGACGCGCGGCGCGGCCGGGCCGTCGGGGACGCCGGCCTCCTGCTGGCCACCGAGGACGGCGGTGCGACCTGGCGGCGGCAGGACTCGGGCGTCGACGTGCCGCTGCTGAGCGTGCAGGTGGCGGGGGAGCGGGGCTGGGCGGTCGGCGCGCAGGGCACGATCCTGGCCACCGAGGACGGCGGCGCGACCTGGCGGCGGCAGGACTCGGGCGTCGACGTGCCGCTGCTGAGCGTGCAGGTCGAGGGGGAACGGGGCTGGGCGGTCGGCGGAGAGGGCACCATCCTCGCCACCGACGACGGCGGCGCCACCTGGCGGGGCCAGGACTCCGGGACCCGTACCACCCTCACCCGCGTCCACGCCGGCCCGCAGGGCTCGGCCCGGGCCGTCGGCCGCTCCGGCACCGTCCTCGCCACCGAGGACGGCGGCGCCACCTGGCACCCCCGGGACAGCGGCACCCGAGTGAGCCTGTGGGGTGTCGCGTTCACGGCGTCGGGGGAGCGCGGCTGGGCGGTCGGCGACGCCGGCACCGTGCTCGCGACGCAGGACGGCGGCCTCACCTGGCAGGCGCGGGACAGCGGCATCGCCGACAACCTGAAGGCCGTGTGGGCGCAGCCCGACGGCGGGCAGGTGTGTGCCGCGGGCGACGGCGGCTCCCTCATCGCCAGCACCGACCGGGGCGACACCTGGTCCTCCTCCGTCGCCAGCACGGGACGCAACCTGTACGGCGCGCACCTCCTCCCCGGCGGCCGTGACGGCTGGGTGGTCGGCGACGGCGGCACCGTCCTGGCGATGCGGGCCGGACAGCGCTGGGCCCAGCAGCACAGCGGCACGGCCGCGAACCTGTACTCCGTCTCCCCGGCCGGCCACACCACCGCCTGGGCCGCCGGCCGGGCCGGCACCATCCTGGTCACCCGTGACGCCGGCCGGTCCTGGCAGCGGCAGTCCAGCGGCAGCACCAAGGACCTCCTGGAGGTCCACATCCGCCCCGACGCGCTCACCGGCTGGGCCGTCGGCGACGGCGCCACCGTCCTCGGCACCCGGGACGGCGGCGTCACCTGGACCCACCAGCCGCTCCCGGTCACCGACTGCGCCCTGTGGGCGGTGGACTTCGCCGACGACCGCACCGGCTGGGCCGTGGGCACCCGGGGCAGCGTCTTCGCCACCCGGGACGGCGGCGCGACCTGGCAGGCGCAGGACAGCGGCGGCCCCGACGACCTGATCGACGTGCACGCCGTGGACCCCGCCACGGCCTGGGCCGTCGGGCACCGGGGCACCGTCCTGCACACCCGCGACGGGGGCCGCACCTGGGAGCGCCGGGAGAGCCCCACCCGGCAGAACTTCACCGCCGTGCACTTCACACCCGACGGCAGGACCGGTCGCGTGGTCGGCCGGAGCGACACCGTCATGACCTCGTACGACGGCGGCACGACCTGGCGGACCGGCACCACGGGCACCGGTATGTCCCTGTGGAACGTGCGGGCCCTCACCGAACGGGACGCATGGATCGCCGGCGACGAAGGGACCGTACTGTCGACCTCCGACGGAGGCGCCACCTGGGACCAGCACTTCTACAGCCCGGAGAAGGACGTGACGCCGGGCCGCTGACCGATCGGCGACCGGGACACCTCGACACCGAGACAGAGGAAGCAATGGACAACGCATTCAAGGACGTTCCCCCCACCACCCTCGCCGACCTGCTCGGCCGCGCCCAGGTCATGGACACCGGTATCCGGCCGCTGTGGAACTCGCCGCGCGTCGCAGGCCCCGCCTACACCGTGCGGTGCGAGCCCGGCGACAACCTGATGCTGCACGCCGCGATCTACCGGGCCGAACCGGGCTCGGTCGTCGTCGTGGAGTCGGGCGACGTGGACTACGCGCTCGCCGGTGGCAACGTGTGCGCCGTCGCCCAGCGGCGGGGTGTCGCGGCCTTCGTCGTCGACGGTGTCATCCGCGACCTCGGCGAGGTGCGCGAGGCCGGCTTCCCCGTCTTCTCCCGCGGTGTCATCCCGATCCCCGGCACCAAGAAGAAGATCGGCGCGCTCGGTGAGCCGGCCCGCGTCGGCGGTGTGCTCGTCCACCCGGGCGACATCGTGGTCGCCGACGAGGAGGGCGTCGTCGTCACCCCCGCCGCCCGCCAGGAGGAGATCCTTAACGCGGCCCGCGCGAAGCTGGCCAAGGAGGCCGGGGAATCCCTCGACGCGTGGGAGGCCAACCACCGCGCCCGGATCGACAAGGCGCTGAGCGAGGGCGGCTTCACCGGCTGACCGGCCCGTTCTTCGGCATCGCGGCAGCGGTGCGCTCCGGAGCGACCCTCCGGAGCGCACCGCTGTTCCGTGTGCCCGGACACGGCGGCACCCCCTTGCGCCGCAAATGAGCAGAACGCATTTTTCTCCGGCCACGGGTGTTTAGGGATTCAGCGCGCACAAACGAGCCACGGGGAAGCGGCGTGGCTAGCGTCGGTCGGGTCCAGTCACCGATGAGTTGGATCGACATGACCACAGCACTGCATGCGCGCCTGGGTGCCGGCCTCCTCCACCACGCGCGCATCCTGCCCGAAGGCATCGCTCTGACCATCGGCAGCCGCGACTACAGCTACGAGGAGGCGGCGACCACCGCCCGACGGTGGGCCGCCCGGCTGGTCGAGGCGGCCGGCGGCCGGCCCGGCCGCGTGGGCGTCTTCGCCCAGCGCAGCGAGGCCTCCTACCTGGGCGTCGCCGCCGCGCTGTGCGCCGGCGCCGCCTTCGTGCCGCTGAACCCCAGGTTCCCGGCCGAGCGCACCCGGGCCATGCTGGAGCGGGCCGACGTCGACGCGCTGATCGTCGACTCCACCGCGCTGCCCGCCCTGCCCGGGCTGCTGCGCGGCCTGCCCCGCAGCCCCGTCGTCCTGCTGCCCGACGTCGTGCGCAGCCAGGCCGGCGACCTCGGGGACGTACGGGTCCTGGACGCCATGGACCTGGCCGTGGCCGCGCCGCTGGAGACACCGCCGGAGGTGGCGCCCGACGACATCGCCTATCTGCTGTTCACCTCGGGCAGCACCGGTGCCCCGAAGGGCGTGCCGGTCACCCACGCCAACGTCCGCGCGTTCCTCGCCGCCAACCAGGAGCGCTACCGGCTCACGCCCGACGACCGGCTCACGCAGACCTTCGACCAGACCTTCGACCTGTCGGTCTTCGACCTGTTCATGGCCTGGGAGCACGGCGCGCGCGTCTGCGCGATGGAACCCATCGAGATCCTGGCGCCCTTCAGGTACCTGGAGCGCAACGGCATCACGGTGTGGTTCTCCGTGCCGTCGGTCGCCGCCATGCTGCGCAAACGCGGGGCGCTGCGGCCCGGCACCATGCCCACGCTGCGCTGGAGCCTGTTCTGCGGTGAGGCGCTGCCCCGCGCCACCGCCGAGGCCTGGCAGGCGGCGGCCCCGGGCTCGGCCGTGGAGAACCTCTACGGCCCCACCGAACTCACCATCGCCTGCACCGCGCACCGCTGGGACCCGGCCACCAGCCCCGCGGCCTGCGTGCACGACAACGTCCCGATCGGCCGCCCCTACCCGGGCCTGCACACCCTGGTCGTGGACGAGGAGCTGACCCCGGTGCCGGACGGGGAGACGGGCGAACTGTGCGTGGCCGGACCGCAGACCACCCCCGGCTACTGGCAGGCCCCCTCGATCACCGCGCAGCGCTGGTTCGCCCACCGGGGCCGCACCTACTACCGCACCGGGGACCTGGTGCGGCTCCGCAACGGCGAGTACGTCTGCCTCGGCCGCAACGACCAGCAGGTCAAGGTCGGCGGCCACCGCGTCGAACTGGGCGAGATCGAGGCCGTGCTGCGCCGCGCCGGTGCCGTCGAGGCCGTCGCGGTGCTGTGGCCCGACACGGACACCGTCGGCGCCGTGGTCACGGGTGCCGTGGACCCCGCCGCGCTGACCGCGGCCTGCGACGCCGCGCTGCCCGCCTACATGGTGCCGCGCTCGGTCCACGTCGTCGGCGAGCTGCCGGTCAACGGCAACGGCAAGATCGACCGCCGGGCGGTGCTCCGACGACTCGACGAACGCCTGACCTCCATCGAAGAAGGGGAATCGTGAGCAGCGTCGACCAGCTCATAGCCCGCGCCCTCGGCATCACCGAGGACCGCGTCACGGACGGGCTCGCCTACCAGTCGATCAGGGAGTGGGACTCGCTCGGCCATGTCTCGCTGCTGGTCGCCGTCGAGCAGGAGTACGGCGTCGAGATCGACGACGAGCTGACGCTCGGACTCCGGTCCGTGGCGGCCGTCCGCGCCTTCGCCGCCACCCGCTCCCCCGGGGCGGTCCGCGAGGACGCGGGGGTCCCCGCGGCGGCCCCCGGGCGGCCCGAGGGCCCCACCGTGCACCGCGGCCTGGAGAACGTCGTGTTCGACCGGACCGCCGTCACCCACATCGACGGCGCCGAGGGCGTCCTCGAATACCGCGGCTACAGCATCCACGACCTGGCCGAGCAGTCCTCGTTCGAGGAGGTCGCCCATCTGCTGGTGCACGGTGAACTCCCGGACGCCGCCGCCCTGGAGAGCTTCGGCAAGCAACTGCGCGCCGCCCGCACCCTGCCCGCCCCCGTCCTCGGCCTGATCCGCTCCCTGGCGCACGCCCACCCGATGGAGGCCCTGCGCACCTGCGTCTCCGCGCTGGGCGCCTTCGGGCCGCAGCGGGCCCCGGGCACCGACGAGAGCTACGCCGAGGCCCTGGAGACCGGCATCTCGCTGATCGCCAGGATCCCGATGATCGTCGCCGCCCACCACGCCTTCCGCTCCGGCCGCGAACCGCTGCAGCCGCCGCAGGACGCCTCCCACGCCGAGGCGTTCCTCACCGTGCTGCTCGGCGAGCGGCCCTCACCGGCCGCGGTGCGCTTCATCGACAAGGGCTTCATCGTCCACGCCGACCACAGCTCCAACGCCTCGGCGTTCACCGCCCGCGTCGCCATCGGCTGCCGCGCCGGCATGACCTCCGCGATCACCGCCGCCGTCGCCGCCTTCGCGGGCTCGGTCCACGGGGGTGCCGCCGAGCGCGTCGTCGGCCTCATCGACCAGGTCGGCTCCGCGGCGAACGCGCGGGCGCACGTCGAGGCGCTGCAGAGCCGCGGTGAGCCCGTGATGGGCTTCGGGCACCGCGTCTACCGCACCGAGGACCCGCGGGTGCGCCATCTGCGGTCGACGGTCGTCGAGTTGAGCGAGGAACGGGGCGACACCACCGGACTCGACATCCTCGACGCCGTGGCCACCGCGATGGGCCCGTACGGCCGGCACGGCGTCGCCCCCAACGTCGACCTCTACGCGGGGCTCGCCTACCGGCTGCTCGGCCTGCCGGACGACCTGGCCGTGCCGCTGTTCGTCGTCGGCCGCACCCCCGGCTGGGTCGCCCAGGCACTGGAGCAGCAGTCCAACAACGTGCTGATCCGGCCGCTGCTGACCTACGTGGGGCCGCACGGGCGCACCTACCGGAAGGCCTGCGACCGATGACCCCCACCCCCTCGGCCGCACCGGCCGCCGGGTCGTCCGCCGAGCCCTCGCTGCCCGCGTTCGCCGCGGAGCGCGGGTTCGACCTCGGCGCCGTCCCGTTCACGGGCCGCGTCCTGATCGAATCCCTGCTGCGCGGTGGCGACCCGGCGCAGGCCGAGGTGCTCGGCAAGCGCCTGGCGCTCGGCGAGCAGCCCGGCCTGGAGATGCCGTTCCGGCCCGCCCGCATCCTCGTGCAGGACTACACGGGCATCCCGCTGCTGGTCGACCTGGCCGCACTGCGCGACCGGGTCGACGAGCCCGGCCGGGTCAATCCCGCGCTGCCCATCGACGTGGTCGTGGACCACTCCGTGCAGACCGACTGGGCCGGGCGTGCGGACGCGCGCGGCCTCAACGAGGCGCTGGAGATGTCCCGCAACCAGGAGCGCTACTCGTTCCTCAAGTGGGCCGAGGGCGCGTTCGACGGGCTGCGGGTCATCCCGCCCGGCCAGGGCATCGTCCACCAGGTCAACCTGGAGCGGCTCGCCACCGTCGTCACCACGGGCCCGGACGGCACCGCGTACCCCGACACCGTCCTCGGCACCGACAGCCACACCACGATGGTGGGCGGCCTCGGCGTGCTCGGCTGGGGCGTGGGGGGCCTGGAGGCGGAGGCGCAGATGCTGGGCCTCGCCCAGTCGCTCACGCTCCCCCCGATCGTCGGCGTCCGCCTCACCGGCGCGGTCAGCCCCGGCACCTCGCCCGTCGACGTGGTGCTCGCCCTGACCCGCCGGCTGCGCGCCGAGAACGTGCGCGCCATGATGCTGGAGTTCACCGGCCCCGGCGTCGCCGGGCTCACGGCGCCCGACCGGTGCACCATCGCCAACATGGCGCCCGAGTACGGCGCCATGACCGCGTTCTTCCCCGTCGACGACGAGACCCTGGACTACCTGCGGCGCACCGGCCGCACCGACGCCGACGTGGCCCGGGTGCGGGAGTACTGCCTGCGCCAGCGGCTGCTGCGCGGTGACGACACCCCCGTCTTCGGGCGGACCGTCGACTTCGACCTGGGCGAGGTCGGCCCGGGGCTCGCCGGCCCCAGCAGGCCCGACCAGCGGATCGGCCTCGGCGAACTGCCCGACTCCTTCGCGGAACTGCACGGGGGCGAGCCGCGCACCGGCGACACCGTCTCCGACGGGGACCTGGTCATCGCGGCCATCACGTCCTGCACCAGCACCTCCAACCCGAAGGCGATGCTGGCCGCCGGGCTGCTCGCCCGCCGGGCCGTGGAGCGCGGGCTGACCGTGCCCGCACACGTCAAGACGAGCCTCGCCCCGGGCTCCCGCGCGGTCACCCGCTATCTGGCCGAGTCCGGCCTGCTCGGCGACCTGGAGCAACTGGGCTTCCACGTCGTCGGATACGGCTGCATGACCTGCAACGGCGGCAGCGGCCCGCTCAACCCCGGCGTCGGCGAGGACGTCGACCGCCTGGGTCTGACCGTGGCCGCCGTGCTCAGCGGCAACCGCAACTTCGAGGCCCGCGTCCACGCCCAGGTCCGCGCGGGCTATCTCGCCTCCCCGGCCCTCGTGGTCGCGCTGGCCCTGGTCGGCACCGTCCGCGCCGACCTGGAGAACGAGCCGCTCGGCACGGACACCGAGGGCAACCCCGTACACCTGCGCGACCTGTGGCCGCACCAGGGCGAACTGCGGGAACTGGAGGAGCGGTTCATCAGGCCCGGGATGTTCACGCACGAGCAGGCGCCGGCCCCGGCCTGGGACGCGATCGGCGCCCCGGACGGCGAGGTCTTCGCCTGGGACCCGCAGTCCACGTACATCCGGCCCCCCGCCTACGCCGACCCGGCGCCCGGGCTGCGCTCCCTGTCCGGGGCCCGCGCCCTGGTCGCCCTCGGCCACGACATCAGCACCGACCACATCTCCCCGGTCGGCGCCATCCCCGCGGACTCGCCCGCGGGGCGCCACCTCCTCGAACGCGGCGTGCGCGACTTCAACTCCTACGGTGCGCGGCGCGGCAACCACGAGGTGATGGCCCGCGGCACCTTCAGCAACCCCCGGCTGCACAACCTCCTGCTGGGCGACGACGGCGACAGCGGCGGGCTGACCCTGCACCTGCCGAGCGGTGAACGGCTGCCCGTCTTCGACGCCGCCCGGCGCTACGCCGAGTCCGGCACCCCGCTGATCGTGCTGGCCGGCCGCAGCTACGGCATGGGCTCCTCCCGGGACTGGGCCGCCAAGGGACCCTGGCTGCTGGGCGTGCGGGCGGTCCTCGCGGAGAGCTACGAGCGCATCCACCGCACCAACCTGTGCGCCATGGGCATCCTGCCGCTGCTGCTGCCCGCCGGGCAGGGCTGGGCCGGCCTCGGCCTGACCGGTCACGAGGAGTTCGCCCTGGACCTGGACCGGGCCCGGCAGACGGGGGAGGTCCCGGTCACCGCCGGCGAGCGGGCGTTCACGGCACGCGCCGACGTGCAGTCGGAGGGCGAGTGGGACGTCCTGCTGGCCGGCGGCACGCTGCCGTACCTGCTGGGACGGCTGCGCGCTCAGGAGGCCGCGTCCGGATGAGCACCCACATCCTCGACCGGCTCGGACTGCGCCGGGCCGCCGAGTCCGACGCCCTCGGCGCGGGGGCGAAGACCTTCGTCCCGGTGCACCTGGGCACCACCGACGTGACCGTGGGCGCGCTGCTGGACGCCCTGCGCGCCGACCCCGCCCTGGTGCCGCCGCGCACCGGCCACCTGGGCAACTGGGAGGACATCGCGGCCGGCCGCTCCGGACCGATGGACTTCAACACCGCGATCTGCGGCGGCGGTCACGGCTACCCGCTCATCTACGGCTTCACCCGCACCGAGGCCGCCACCGAGGGCGGCGACGAGGCGTACCAGCCCGGTTCGCTCATCGAGCGGGGCAAGCGGCACGTCCTGCCCCTGCACACCTGGGACGGCACCCGCTTCGTGCGCCGGGACCGCGACCGACCCCTGTTCTGCCCCCTGGTGCAGGCCGAGGTGGACGGGCAGCTGATCCCGCTCGTCGAGCTGCACTGGCGGCGGATGCTCGCCCTGCCCGGCTACCGCTTCCGGCAGTGGGCCGCCGTCCTCACCGACCGGGCCCCGCTGGTCACCGACATGCTCACCCTGCTGCTGGAGCAGGCCGCCGCACAGGGCCGCAACCAGGCGTTCGCCGAACTGATCAGCCAGGCCGTACGGCTGGACGGCGAGGTCCGCCGCTGCGACCTGCGGCCGGACGGCGGCGGCTACGTCCTCGACGGCCACCGCTACCCGTCGGCCCGGGCGCTCGCCGAGGCGGTCATGCTCACGGTGCGGGCGCTGGTGGAACCGGCGGACTTCTTCGCCCGCATGCGCGATCTGCCCCCGGTCCTGCCGGTGATGTCGCTCCAGCTCACCAACGTGCTGTTCGCCCTGCTGGACGCGCACCACCCGGACGCCCCGGCCGGCCCGCCCGAGCGGCCCTTCGTCACCCACCTGCACTGGGGCGCCCGGGCCATGGCCGGCTGCCCGCCCCGGCGCGGCGGCTACCTCTCCCGGCGCTCCACCGTGCGCTCCCTGCGGGCCATCACCGACCCGCTGACCCGGCACTTCGAGGAGGCCGCCCCGGTGGCCTTCGTGCTGCTGCCCGCGCAGGCCTTCATGCTCTGCCCGCCGAGCACGGCACCGGCCGACGCGGAGGCGCTCACGGAACTGTTCGGCGCGGTACGGGCGGCGGGTGGGGGAGCCGTCGCCCACGACACCGCGCTGAGCTGGCTGGACTCCCACCGCGACCGGCTGTCGCCGTACCTGCGGGGCCGCTTCCGCAGCGGTGGCGGCGTGCCGGCCGACGGCACCCCGCGTGACGCCGCCGAACCCGTGGAACCGGCGGGTTTCCGGGACCTGACCTTCCGTGAGGCCTGTGCGACGGTCGCGGCGTTCGAGGAGGTGCTGGGGTGAGACTCGCCCACCGCGAGGTCGTCATCGCGCTCCGGGAGCCGTTCGTCAGCAACACCGGCGTCACCACCGAGGTGCGTCAGAGCGTCGTCGAGCTGACCTGGGAAGGACTGCGCGGGCACGGCACCGCGCGCGGTGCCGCACCGGACGAACTCGCCGCCTGCGCACCGCTGCTCACCGACGCCACCCCCCTCGGGCTGCGCGGTGTGCTGGACCGGCTCGGGCCGGTGAGCCCGGCCACCCGGTCCGCCGTCGACATGGCCCTGCACGACCTGCTCGGCAAGGCCACCGGCCAGCCCCTGCACCGGCTCCTCGGCCTCGGTGGGATGCCCCTGCAGCCCACGGCGCTCTCCCTCGGCGCCTGCCCCGACGACGAACTCGTCCGGCGGGCCCGCGCCCTGGCCGACTGGCCGGTGCTCAAGCTCAAGCTCACCCCCGAGGACGACGGCACACGCGCCGGGGTGCTCCGCTCGGTCTACGGCGGACGCATCCGCGTCGACGGCAACGGCTCCTGGAGCCGCGAGCAAGCCCTGCGCGTCGCCGAGGAACTGCACCGGCACGACGTCGAACTCCTGGAGCAGCCGGTGCCCCCCGGCGCCCTCGACGACCTGCGCCATGTGCACGAACGCTCCCCCGTGCCCGTCTTCGCCGACGAGGACTGCGGCGGGCCCGCGGACGTGCTGCGGCTGCGCGGCGCGGTCAGCGGCGTCAACATCAAGCTCGCCACGTGCGGTGGCCTGGCCGCCGCGCACGAGATGCTCGTCCTCGCCCGCGCCTGCGGTCTGCGGACCATGCTCGGCTGCAAGGTGGAGAGCGCCCTCGGCACCACCGCCATGGCACAGCTCGCCCCGCTCGCCGACCACCTCGACCTGGACGGGCCGGTCGCCCTGCTGGACGACCCGTTCACCGGTGTGCGCATCGACCGCGGTGTCCTCACCCTGCCCACGGCGCCCGGCATCGGCGCCACCCCTGCCCACGCCACCCCCTTCACTCACGCCGTCCACGGAGAGGACTGACATGCGGCTGCGCTGCGCCGTGCTCGACGACTTCCAGAACGTCGCCACCACCGTGGCCGACTGGAGCCCCGTCCAGGACCGGGTGGAGGTCGTCCCCTTCACCGAGCACTTCGCCTCCGAGGACGAACTGGCCTCCGCCCTCGCGGACTTCGACATCGCGGTGACCCTGCGGGAGCGCGTGCCCTTCCCCGCCTCCCTCCTGGACCGCCTGCCCCGCCTGAGATTGCTCGTGGCCTCCGGTATGCGCAACTCGGTCATCGACCACGCCGCCGCCGAACGCAACGGCGTCACCGTCTGCGGCACCCGCAGCTCCTCCACCCCGCCGGTCGAGCTGACCTGGGCGCTGCTGCTCGGCCTCGCCCGCGGCATCGTCACCGAGAACAACGCCCTGCGCGACGGCGGTCCCTGGCAGTCGACCGTCGGCGCGGACCTGCACGGCCGGCGTCTCGGACTGCTCGGCCTGGGCAAGATCGGCAGCCGGGTCGCCCAGGTCGGTCTGGCCTTCGGCATGGAGGTGACGGCCTGGAGCGAGAACCTCACCGAGGAGCGCGCCGAGGAGGCCGGCGTCCACCTCGCCTCCTCCAAGGAGGAGCTGCTGCGCCGGAGCGACTTCGTCTCCGTGCACCTCGTGCTCGGCGACCGCACCCGCGGTCTGCTCGGCGCCGCGGAACTGGCCCTGCTCAAACCCACGGCCTACCTGGTCAACACCTCCCGCGCCGCCATCGTCGACCAGGACGCCCTGCTCGCCGCCCTGCACGAGGGACGCATCGCCGGAGCCGGCCTGGACGTCTTCGACGTCGAGCCGCTGCCCGCCGGCCACCCCCTGCGCAGCGCGCCCCGGCTCCTGGCGACCCCCCACCTCGGCTACGTCACCCGGAGCAACTACCGCACGTACTACGGCCAGGCCGTCGAGGACATCGAGGCCTACCTGGCCGGCGACCCGGTGCGCCGCCTCGGCTGACGCTCGCGGGCCCCGCGTCCGAACCCGCCCGCCCCACAGCAAGGGAGAACACCGGTGACCAGCCACCAGCGCCGCATGATGAGACTCGGCGCCTTCCTGCCGGCGCCCGGCCACCACATAGCCGCCTGGCGCCACCCCGAGGCCCGCCCGGACGGCGGCCTCGACTTCGACTACTACCGCTCGCTCGTGCAGACCGCCGAGCGCGGCAAGTTCGACATGGTCTTCCTCTCCGACGGCGCCGGCGTGCGCACCAAGTACAAGGACGCCGACGAGCTCAGCCGGCAGGGCCGCATGGTCCACTTCGAGCCGCTCACCCTGCTGTCGGCGCTCGCCGTCCACACCACCCACATCGGCCTCACGGCCACCTCGTCGACCACGTACAACGAACCCTTCACCGTGGCACGGCAGTTCGCCTCGCTCGACCACCTGAGCGCGGGCCGCTCCGGCTGGAACGTCGTCACCTCGGCGACCGACGCCGAGGCGCGCAACTACAACCTGGACCAGCAGCCCGAGCACGCGGCCCGCTACCACCGCGCCCGCGAGTTCATGGAGGTCGTCACCGGCCTGTGGGACAGCTGGGAGGACGACGCCTTCCTCTACGACAAGGAGTCCGGGCGCTACTTCGACCCGGAGAAGCTGCACATCCTCGGCCACCGGGGCGAGCACTTCTCGGTGCGGGGCCCCCTCAACGTGGCCCGCCCGCCGCAGGGCCGGCCGGTCATCGTGCAGGCCGGCTCCTCACCGGACGGCCAGGACTTCGCCGCCCGCTGGGCCGAGGTCGTCTTCACCGTGCAGCAGACCCTCGACCAGGCGCGGGTCCACTACCGCGGCCTGAAGAAGCAGGCCGCCGACCACGGCCGCGACCCGGACCACGTCAAGATCCTGCCCGGCGCCTTCATCGTCGTCGGCCGGACCCTGGCCGAGGCGGAGGACCGGTACGCGACCCTGCAGTCGCTGGTCGACCCCGTCGTGGGCCTCGGCATGCTGTCGTACCAGCTCGGCATGGTCGACATCTCCGGGTACCCGCTGGACGG
The DNA here is from genome assembly GCF_049846985.1 of Streptomyces sp. DT190. Taxonomy (NCBI): domain Bacteria; kingdom Bacillati; phylum Actinomycetota; class Actinomycetes; order Kitasatosporales; family Streptomycetaceae; genus Streptomyces; species Streptomyces sp. DT190. The sequence goes on from NZ_JBNCNM010000009.1 coordinate 136,606, forward strand.
GCCGCTGCCGGAGCTGCCCGCCACGCAGGGCAGTACCGGCAAGCAGCAGATGATCTACGAGCAGGCCAGGCGGCAGGGCCTCACCATCCGCGAGCTGTACCTCTCGGTCGCCGCGGGCCGCGGCCACCGGTTCCTGCTGGGCACCCCCGAGACCGTCGCGGACCAGCTGGAGGAGTGGTTCGTCGGCGAGGCCGCCGACGGCTTCAACATCATGCCGGACTACCACCCCGGCGGCCTCGACGCGATCGTCGACCTGCTGGTGCCCGAGCTGCAGCGCCGCGGACTCCTGCGCACCGAGTACGAGGGCACCACGCTCCGCGAGAACCTGGGCCTGCCACGGCCGGGGTTCCGGACCCTCGCCGGGGCCGGACGGTGAGCGGCACCGACCCCGTCACCGTCGACGGGGCGGAGCTGCGCTCGGTGCTGCGCGCGCACGCCGCCGGGGTCGCCGTGCTGACCGCGGCCGACGCCGACGGGCCGCTGGGCGTGACCGTGACCTCCTTCACCTCGGTCAGTGCCGCACCGGCCCTGGTCTCCGTCACGCTCGCCGAGACCTCCGGCACCTGGAGCCGGATCAAGCACTGCGACCGGTTCGGCATCCAGCTGCTCGGCGGCCACCAGGCGGACCTGGCCCTGCGGTTCGCCCGGCCCGGCGACCGGTTCGCACCACCGCTGGCGTGGCGGCCCGCCCCGTGCGGGGTCCCGCTGCTCGACGACTGCCTGAGCTGGCTGATCTGCACGCGGTACCGGCAGCTCCGGCTGGGCGACCACCACCTGCTGGTGGGCGCCGTCGAACGCGTACGGCACGGGGCGCCCGAGGACAGCCTGGTGCATCTGCACGGAGACCTGCGGCCCGTGACCGCCCCCATCCGAGCGAGGACGTGAACCATGCCCAGAACCCTGCTGCTCTCCCGGCAGCCCCTGGCCACCCGCCCGCTGCACGAGTGGCTGGACGGCACGGCGGACGAGGTCGTCCTGCTGACCACGCCCCGGGCGGTGGCGGGCGCCGAGGACGTGCTCGCCGAGCACTTCCCGATGCACCGTCTGGTGGACGGCTACCACAGCTGGTCCGCCGAGCGGGCGGCCGAGGAGGCCGCCCGGACGTACGGGGTCGACCTCGTCGCCAGCACCAGCGAGAGCGACGTGCTCAGGGCGGCCAGGCTACGGGCCCGCCTGGGCCTGCCGGGCCAGGACGTCGCCTCGGCCACCGCGTACCGGGACAAGCTCGTCATGAAGCAGCTCGCCGGGGCGGCCGGCATCGGCGTGCCCGCCTTCGCCGCCGTGGACAGCCCCGCGGACCTGCTGGACTTCATCGAGGACCAGGGCTTCCCGGTCGTGGTGAAGCCGCGTCTGGGCGCGGGCGCCGAGGGCGTGTCGATCCTGCGCGAACCGGCGGACGTCACGGCGTTCCTGGACCGCGAGGGCACCTCGCAGGTGCCCTACCTGCCGGCCCAGTGGATGGTCGAGAGCTTCGTCACGGGGGAGTTCTTCCACGTCGACGGCATCATGTGCGACGGCCGGATCGTGCACGCCTGGCCCGGCCGGTACACCGGCGGCCTCGCCGAGCGCATCCACGACGAACTGCCCATCGGCAGCGTGCTGCTGGCACCCGACGACCCCCGCACGGCCGTGCTGCGGAGCATGGCGCAGGACGTCGCCGCCGCCCTGCCGCCCGCTCCGCATCCCCTCGCCTTCCACCTGGAGGCGTGGACAGGGCCGGACGGCGTGCCCGTGCTGTGCGAGATCGCCAGCCGCGCCGGCGGATCCCTGGTCGGAGAGCAGTACGCGCGTGCCTTCGGCGTCCACCTGGCGCGCGAAGGGCTCCGGGCGCAGTGCGGCCTGCCGCTGACCCTGACGACCCAGCCCGCGGCCCCCTCGGTCGCCGTCGGTTTCGTCCTCGTACCGCCCGGCCACGGCACCTTCGTGCCGCCGGGCGAGCCGTGCCCCGTGCCGGGGACGGAGATGACGCTGCTGCGCGCACCCGGGGCGCGGTGCGACGGCGTCGAGCACGTCGGGGACGGGGCGGCCGCCTTCGTCGTCGAGGCCGGGACCGCCGACGCGGTCCGCAAGCTGCTGGCCGAGGCCATGCGCTGGTGGCACGAGAACACGGCCTGGCAGTAGTCATCCACGAGAAGAGAGCGAGACGACCTTGTCCGAGCACGTCCTGATCGTCGGCCCCGGCCGCGACTTCCCCGCTCGCATCCGCGCCCTCAGGCCCGGCACCCCCACGACGGTGATCTGTCAGCTGGACTACATCGGCAAGGTCCGTGCCCCCGGCGAGAACGCCCGGGTCGTCGGCGTGCGCGGTGACGCCCCCGACCAGGAGTGGATCGACCTGGCCGCCGCCGTCCACGCACGCCACCCCTTCACCCGCATCGGCACCTTCGGCGAACGCGACCAGGACCACTACGCGGTCATCGCAGAGGCCCTCGGCCTGTCCGCCCACAGCCCGGCCACGGTCTCCCTCGTCCACGACAAGGAGGCCATGCGCAGCCGGCTGCGCGAGGCGGGCGTCGACACCACGGCCAGCACCCGCGCCGCCGACCTCGGCGAACTGCGCGCCTTCGTCGCCGAGCACGGCCTGCCCTGCGTGGTGAAGCCGGTCTCCAGCTCGGGCAGCGCCGGGGTCACGAAGGTGACGCACGACAGCGAACTCGCCGAGGCGTTCGACCGGGCCGGCGGCAGCTACCTCGGACTGCGGAACACGGGCGTCCTGGTGGAGGAGTTCCTCGACGGCCCGCAGTACAGCGTGGAGGCCTTCTCCGAACTGGGCGAGCACGAGATGGTGACCATCACCCGCAAGTACTCCGACCCGGACACCTTCGTGGAACTCGGCCACGTGTCACCCGCGCCGCTCGCCCCCGAGGTGCGCGAGCAGGTCCACACGTACGTGGCCGGCGTCCTCGACGCCCTGGGCATCGAGTTCGGCCCCACGCACACGGAGGTCGTGCTCGGCGCGCGGGGCCCGCGTCTGATCGAGACCCATGTCCGGATGGGCGGCGACCAGATCCCGGCGCTGACGCTCGACGTGACCGGCGTCGACGTGGACGACTGCACCGCCCGTCAGACCCTGGGCGAGAAGGTCCTGCCGGACATCCGCGCCACCCTCGCCGAGGACCGGCCGGCACGCTGCTCGGCGATCTGGTTCGCCGCCCTCGACGCCCGCGGTGTCGTCGACGGCGTCAGCGGCCTGGACGAGGCACGGGCCGTGCCCGGCGTCACCGAGGTGACCGTCGGGGCGCGCCCGGGCGCGCAGGTCGACGGGCTGCGGACGTCGGAGTCCCGGGTGGCCTGCGCGCGTGCCCTCGCGGACACCGCCGAGGAGGCGGTCACCGCCGCGCGGGAGGCCGTGGAGCGCCTGTCGTTCCGGCTGCAGGTGCCCGTCCGGCGGGGCGGGACGGTGTGACGGAGGGCGGGTCGGCGCAGGCGGCTACAGGGACAAGGGGCTCTGGTTCGTCGCGCCGAGGCGGCGCTGGCGGTGGGTGTAGGCCGTGACGGCCGCCCAGAGGTCGCGGCGGTCGGTGTCGGGCCACAGGCCGGGCGTGAAGTGCAGTTCCGCGTAGGCCGCGTGCCAGGGCAGGAAGTTGGAGGTGCGCTGCTCGTTGCCGGTGCGCCACAGCAGGTCCACGTCCGGCATGTCCGGGTGGGGCAGGTGGCGGGCGAAGTCCGCGTCGGTGATCCGGTCCGGATCGAGATGACCGGCCCGCACCCGGCGGGCCAGGGCGGCGGCGGTGCGGGTGATCTCGTCCCGGCCGCCGTAGTCGATGCACATCGTCAGCGTCAGGCCCGTGCGGTCGCGCGTGGTGCGCTCCCGCAGCTGGAGCAGGTCGGCCAGGTCGGCGGGCAGCCGGCCGGCACGGCCGTGCCAGCGCATGTGGACGTCGAGGTCCTGGAAGGGGTTCTCGGCCACCTCGTCGCGCAGCAGCCCGAGGATCGCGTCGACCTCCTCGGTGTCCCGGCTCCAGTTCTCGGTGGAGAAGGTGTAGAGCGTCAGATGCCGCAGGCCGATCTCCAGGGCGCCGTGGACCACTTCGCGTACGGCGTCGGCGCCGGCCCGGTGGCCCTCGTGCCGGGGCAGCCCGCGCTGCTGCGCCCAGCGGCCGTTGCCGTCCATGATCACCGCGACGTGGGTGGGCAGCTGGGCCGCCGGGACGGCGGGAGGCCGGTCACCGCTGGGGTGGGGCGGCGGGCGGCGGAAGGCCGGGGCGGTGGCCGGCCGGGCCGGGGCCGGGGGCTGCCGCGGCACGTCGAGCGGCTGGGGCGGCGGCAGCGTGAGCGGGGTCAGCGACCAGGCCAGGGCCGCACGGGTGCGGGCCGGGACGAGGATGCGGGCCCGGGTGCGCAGCGCCGGGCGGGGCCGGCCGCGCAGCACGGCCGGGCCCGCCGCGTCGACGGCGTCGAGCTGGGCGTGCAGCAGGGCGGCCATGGTGTGCAGGACGGTCGCGGGGCCGGGGTGCATGCCGCGGGTGAGGGTCTCCTGGCCGACCCACCGGCGGGCCAGGCCCGTCAGTTCGGCCACCAGGGCCGCCACGGCGGGGCTCCAGCGGCAGTGGGTCAGGTCGTCCGAGGCACCCGGGTGCCGGTCGAGGGCCTCCTGGGGCAGCAGCAGGTCGCCCTGGGCCAGGTCGGCGGACAGGTCGCTGAGGATGTCCGTGAGCCGGACGCCGTCGAGGAACTCCTCGTAGGCCTCGCGGGTGTCCAGGCGCAGGGCCACGGGGACGCCGGCGCCGTCGAGGATCGCGCGGACCTGGGCGAACCAGGGCAGCAGGTTCTCCCGGCCCCAGGCCCGCCACGCCGCCCAGTCGGGGAAGCGCCGGCCCTCGGTGTCGTCCCGCACCTGGATCATGGCCTCGTCCAGCTCCGACAGGTCCAGGCGCCAGCGGGCCGCGGTGTCCACCAGGGCGTGGCGGATCGGGTCCGGGCTGGTCCCGGTGGGCAGTTCACGGTGCAGGGCGGTGATCCACGCCTCCACGCGCGCGGCCCGTTCGGCGGCCGGGGCGGTGCGGTCGTCGCCGAGGTCGTCCAGGGCGTTGGCCGCCGCCCACAGGGCGTACAGCGCCGGGCGCAGGGGGGCGGGGACCAGCTGGATGAGGGCGTACTCCGCGGGGTCCTCGGTCCTCGTCCGGCGTCGGCACAGTCGGTAGGCCGCCCGCAGGGCCGGGTCGTCAGGCGCATCACTCACACCGAGGACATTACGTCCCGGCCCTACGGCGGTCCGAGCACCCCGGGCGGGGCCGCGCCGCGCGGTGTCCGTCGGCGGGGCGGCGGACCGCCCGCCCGGCGGGTGCTCGTCGTCCTGCCCGGGTGTCATCCGCCGGCCGTGTCGTCGTCCTCCGGTTCCGTGTCGTCGCGGTCGCCCTCCGCCTGGGACGGGGTCGGGGTGGGCGTCGGGGGCGTGGTCTGCTCGTCCTCGCGGTCGCCCTCGGCCTGGGACGGTGTCTGGTCGCTCATCGTGTCTCTCCTCACGCCGGTGCCGGTCGCCGGGTACCCCGCTGCGGCCGGAGTGACCGGCCCTGTGCGCGGTACCACTGGGACGCCAGCAGCAGGGCCAGGGCGATCTCCACCGCGTCACCGCCGTAGTACATGAGCTGCGAAGCGAGGTGCAGGTCGGCGGGGGCGTGGGCGGTGCCGGGCGGGCCCGTCGCCCACAGGCTCTTCGCCAGCACGGCGTGGGCCGCTGCGGCCGCCAGCAGGGTGCCGCCGCGCACCGCGGGACCCGGCCGGTGGCGGACCGGGTCCACGGCGAGCAGGGCGAAGGTGAAGAGCAGACCGGCGAGGAACAGGTGCAGCAGGAGCAGGGGGCTGTGGTGCCAGGACGGTGGCAGCGGGCCCCGGTAGAGGAGCCACAGGCCGCCGATGTCCACGGCCGCGGCCACCGGCGGGAAGACCAGGGCCGCGACCGGGCGGGAGCGGGTCAGACGGACCAGGGCGCGGCGGGCGGGCAGGGGCAGCGTGCGCAGGGCCAGGGTCACCGGCCGGGCCAGGACGAGCGGGAGCGGGGCCGCCATGCCGGCCGTGACATGGGCGGCGGTGTGCGCGGTGAACGGGGGCAGCCACGCCTCCCACGGCACCGCGAACGCGGCCACCAGCAGCGCCCCGCCCAGCCAGCACCCCGCGTCCCGGCTCACCGGCCAGCGGTCCCCGCGCCGCCGCAGCCGGGCGGCCGAGGCCGTGTACAGCAGGCAGCACACGAGGACGGCCACCGGCAGGACAGCGGGCGCCGTCACCCTGCGGCCCCGCGCACGACGCGCCGGGCCCGGCGCCACAGCAGCAGACCGGCCAGCAGGACCAGGGCGGCGACGACGTTCCAGGTCCAGTCGTACGGCCGCGGATCGACCTCGTAGCGGATCTGGTGCAGGCGCAGCAGCTTGTGCTGGACCGTGCCGTCGTAGAGCTGGAAGCCGCCCAGGCCCAGGCAGACGCCGGACCACCAGGCGGGGCGCAGCGGGCCGCCCCTGCGGCGCAGGTCGGCGTAGAGGAACAGGCCCGCCACCATGGCCAGCCACCCCCCGGCGTGGAACAGGCCGTCGGAGACCAGTCCCATGTCGGGGGTGGACCTGTCGTAGAAGTGGTGCCAGTGCAGCAGCTGGTGGAAGACGACCTCGTCGACGAACGCGGCGACGCCGACTCCCGACAGCGCCCCACCGGCCAGCGAACGGCGGTACGTCACCCGTCCTCGTCCGAGGGAACTGCCTCGGTGCCTGAGGGGTTCGCGACCCATGGGGTTCTCCTCGCCGGAGGGCGGAGCGGGCTGCTGCTGGGTACCCGAGCGCCTCTCGCGGGAAACCGGACGGGCGGCTGCCGGCACTCACGGAGCACGGAACCGGCCACGCCCGCCCGGAAGGCCTGAGCCTTGGCGTCGCCCCGGAGGCCTCAGCCCTGGCACCGCCGAACTGTCCTGGCACCGCCCGCCCGGAGGGAGGCCTCAGCTCCGGCCGTGCCTGGCGAGAGCCCGTTGCAGTGCCGTCCGTACCTCGGCGGCCAGTGCCGGGCCGTCCGCCCCGGCACTGGCCGTCACCGCCGCCGCCACGTCCCGCAGCTTCGTGTTCGACAGCTGGGACGTCTCCCGCAGGATGTGCCAGGCCTGGTCGGACGTGCAGCCGTGCGTGGCCATCAGGATGCCGCGGGCCTGGTCGATGACCGGCCGGGACGCGATGGCCTGGCGCAGCTGCTCCACCTCCTCCTGCAGCACGTGCAGGCGCTCCGCGCGCTCCAGGGCGACCACGGAGGCCGCCGGAGCCGCGTCGGTGGTGTCGGGGGCGGCCGACGGGTGGGGCGCCTGGAGGGCGTCCGGGGCGGTCAGCGGATCGGCGGTGTCGAGGCCCGCCAGCTCCAGGATGCGGCGCGGCTGGCCGTTCCAGTTCGTCACCGTCACGGTCGCCGACCGGCTGCGGCGGAATTCCCCCAGCACGTCCAGGAACTGCAGCCCGGCCGTGTCCATGAAGTGCACGTCGGCCATGTCCAGATCGACCCGGGTGATGCCGGCCGGCAGCTCGGCCAGCGTCCGGGCCAGGGTGTCCCCGCAGCCGTGGACGAGCTCGCCGCGTGGGGCGAGCTCGGCACGGTCCGCGTCGACGCGGCCACGGATGACCAGGGTGTTCAGCCCTCCTGTGAGATGTGGTGATGCCGCAGAGGTCATGTCACCGCCTTGTCGGTCCTCGTCGGTCGGGTCCGTCTCGCCGGACTGCACCACGCCACTCGCCCCCGTCGACGCCGGTGTGAGGTGCGCTTGCCCGCCGTACGGCTTACTACACGCGGTTCGGGGGAATGAGCCCGGCTCGTACGGGTACGAGCGCTGAGGTGCAGGAGCGTGGGGAGAGGGCCGTGAACACTCGGTATCAGGGGCCGGCCGCCGGGGCCCGCGGTCCGTCGCCGGGCCTGGCGGTGTACCCGCTGGCCGGCGGGCGGGGAGTCCGTGCGGCGGGGGAGGTCGGTCTGACCACGCGGGCGATCTGGGAAGGTGTACTCGAGCAGGCCGTTCGTGAGGGCGAGGACGTGTACCACCTGGAGCTGTCCGACGTGACGTTCGTCGACGTGGCGGGCGCCGGTGCGCTCGCGGCCGCCGCCGACCGGATGCGGGACGGGCGGCGGTTCGTGGTGCGCCGGCCCCCGGCGGCGCTGCGGCGCACGCTGGACCTGCTGTGGCCCGACCAGGAGGGGATCGAGGTGACCGTGTCATGACCACTGAGGTGGCGGACGCCTTCGGGCCCCTCGACCCCTTCGTGCATCCCGCGTTCTTCTACCGGGACGAGCAGGAGTACCTCGACGTCACGGTGCCCTTCGTCCGGGACGGCCTGGCGGCCGGCGAGCCGGTCGCGGTCGCGGTGCCCGGCAAGAACCTCGCCCTCGTGCGCGACGCCCTCGGCGACGACGCCGCCGCGGTGCGGCTGCTCGACATGGAGGAGGCCGGGCGCAACCCGGGGCGGATCATCCCCGGCGTCCTGCGCGCCTTCGCCGACACCCAGCCGGCCGGCCGCCGGGTGCGGATCATCGGCGAGCCGATCTGGGCCGGGCGCTCCGAGACGGAGTACCCCGCCTGCGCCCAGCACGAGGCGCTCATCAACGCCGCCTTCCGCGGCAGCACGGCCACCATCCTGTGCCCGTACGACACCGGCGGGCTCCCCGAGCACATGCTCGCCGACGCCCACGCGACCCACCCCGTCGTCATCCCCGCGGGCGCGCGGACGGCGCGGGACAGCGCCGCCTACGCGCCCGGGGACGTCGTCGACCGCTACAACCAGCCCTTCGACCCCGTCGCCCACGCGCTGACCTTCGCCTTCGACGCCGAGTCGCTGCCCGAGGCCCGGCACCTCGCCGTCGGGGAGGCCTCCCGGTTCGGCCTCACCGGCGTCAAGCGCGACGACCTCGCCCTCGCCATGGCCGAGCTGACCACCAACAGCGTGGTGCACGGCGGCGGCACCGGCGTGCTGCGGGTGTGGAGCGAGGACGGGTACGTGGTGTGCGAGGTGCGGGACGAGGGACGGCTCACCGACATCCTGGCCGGGCGCCGGCCCGTACCGCGCGACCAGCGCGGCGGCCGCGGGATGCTGCTGGTCAACCTGATCGCCGACCTGGTGCGGGTGCACCGGGGCGACCGCGGCACGACCGTCCGCTGCTGGTTCGCCCTCTAGACCGGCCGGCCCCGGCGCTCAGCTGCCCAGCGGGTCGAGCGCCAGCGGCTCGATCCGGCCCTCCAGCATGGCGCCCAGGCCCTGCACGGCGCACACGTCCGGGCGCTCCGCGATGTGCACGGGCATCTGGGTGGCCTGCCGCAGCATCTGGTCCAGCCCCGGCAGCAGGGCGCTGCCGCCGACCATCATGATCCCCCGGTCGGCCAGGTCGGCGACCAGGTCCGGCGGGCAGGCCCGCAGCACCTTGCCGATGCCGTCCAGGATGGCGGTGAGCGGCGTCTGGATGGCGTCCCGCACCGCAGCCGTGTCGACCTGCACGGAGCGGGCCAGGCCCGTGGCGACGTCCCGCCCGTGGATCTCCGTGGAGGCCGGGCCGTGCGGGGTGAGGCCGTTGCCCGACAGGGCGAGCTGCAGCGGCCGTACCGACTGGCTCGGCAGCATCAGCTCGTGCTCGTGGCGCAGGTGCTGCACGATCGCCTGGTCGACGGCCTCGCCGCCCACCGGGATGCGCTCGGCGGTGACGATCGCCCCGAGGGAGAGCACCGCCACCTGGGTGGCCGCCGCCCCGCACACCATGATCATGGTCGCCTCGGGCTGTTCCACGGGCAGTCCGCAGCCGACCGCCGCCGCGATCAGCGTGTCCACCAGTTCCACGCGCCGGGCCCCGAGGCCGACGAGCGTCTCGATCGCGGCGCGCTGGGCGAGCGGGTCGGCGTCGTGCGGGGTGCAGGCCGCGGCCCGCAGGATCGGCTTGCGGCGCAGGCTGCGGCGCATCTTGTCGCCGAGCAGGTGGCGCAGCATGCGCTGGGCCATCTCGATGTCGACGACGGTGCCGCCGGAGACCGGCCGGACGACCCGGATGTAATCCGGGGTGCGGCCCGTCATCTGCTCCGCGAGCTCACCGACCGCGATCAGCGCCCCGGTGCGGGTGTTCACGGCCGCGGCGGACGGCTGGTCGACGACGAGCCCGGCGCCCTTGACGTAGACCCGGGTGCGGGCCGCCCCCAGGTCGACGGCGAAATGGCAGCGGCGCAACTGCTCCAGACTGGCGGTCATGGCAGGTCCTCCCGAGAGCACAGACCGTGGGGGGCCGCCAGGTGGCGGGCCTCGCAGACGTGGGGCCGCCGGGCGGCGGGCCTCCCTCGCATCGTGCGCGCGGGCGCCCCGGGCCGCCTTCCGGAGGGGGCCGGGCGGGGCACGCCCGAACGGGGGTTCCCGGCGGCACTACAGGGAGCGGGCGGCCTGAAGGAGCGGCGCCAGGGAGGTCACGGTCGTCTCGCAGCCCGCCTCTTCGAGCAGCCGTCCGGCGGTGGTGTTGCGGGCGAGCCCGACGAAGCGCAGGCCCGCCTGCTGGGCGGCGGTCAGCTCGGCGACCGTGGAGCCGATGAGCACGCCGGTCCCCGCGCCGCCGGAGGACGCGTGCACCGCGCGCAGCAGGCAGTCGGGGTGCGGGGTCAGCAGGGCGAGGTCGGCGCGGCGGGCGTGGATGCCGGACAGGGGCAGGCCGTACGGGTCGAGGTAGCGGTGGACGGCCGGGGCGCCGGCGTCCGAGACCACGCTGACGCGGCGGCCGGAGTCGTGCAGGGCGCGCACCAGCGGCACCGAGTGGTGCGTGGTGGGCGCGTCCGGGACCGCGCGCAGTTCGAGCGCGTCGAGACGGTCGCGCAGCAGCGGGCCCAGCGGGTCCCGCGCGAAGGCCCGCAGCACGTCCAGCGGATGCGTGAACGTGTCCCGCACCGCGGCCGGCGGGGCGTCCCGGGGGTCGCGGTACTCGGCGACCAGGGCGAGCAGGTCGAGTACGGCCGCGCCCGCCGCCTGCGCCGAGAACAGCCGGGCCACGGGGCCGTCGAAGCCGAGCAGCACGGACTCGGCCTCGCCGAGCAGGGCGGACAGCGGGCGCCCGGCGGGGGCCGGGCCCTGCGGTCCGGGCAGGGCCGTGCCCTCCGGGGCCAGCTGCACCGACGCCGCCACCGACAGGCCCGGTACCGGCCAGTGGCGCAGCCGGGCGTTGACCGCCCGCTGGGCCGCGCCCGCCCGGCGCAGCGGGTGGCGGCGGGTGATCCGGGCCGCCTCCTCCAGCAGATGGCCGAGCAGCGGCTCGGAGACCCGGGTGACCTCGGCGCGGACGAAGGCGACCGGGTCCTCCACGTGCCAGGACAGCTCGACCGCGGCCGCGAAGGCACCCTTGCCTGAGCTCGGCAGGGAGACCCGGTGGTGGGACTGGTGGGTGGTCAGGTCCACCTTGTAGTACGTCACGGACCGCGTGGGCCGGTCGCCGTGCGGCTGCGCCGGGTCGAGGAGGGTGAGCGGCCCGTCGGGCCGGGTGTGGACGACGGCCGTGCGGCCGGGGGCCGGTATCCCCAGCCGGCGCAGGTCGTGCGTGATGAAGGGCCCCTCCACCAGGTCGCGGCGCTCGGGCTCGGGCGCCACGGGCGGGGTGAGCGGGCAGTACCAGGCGACGGGCGGGGTGCCGGTGGCGCCGTCCCGGTACAGGGGCTGCAGGCGCTGGGGGCCCAGGGCGGCGGAGCTGGCGGCGAACTGCGCGTACACGGCCGGGGAGACGACCAGCTGGATGCCGGCCGGCACGGGCGGCGCCGCCGGTGGCGGGGCCGGCCCGTCCCAGAAGGTGACGGTCAGCGGCGGCGGGTCGACCAGCCCGGTGAGGACCTCGGCCAGGCCGCGCAGGACGGCGACCAGCACGGGCAGGACGTAGGTGCCGGGCTCGGTGTGGACGACGTAGCCGTCGGGGCGGACCCGTACGTCGAACTGGTGGGGGGCCAGGGCGCCGCGGGAGAGCATCTCGTGCACCGCGTACTCGAGGGTGATGCGGGCCTCGGGGTGTCCGGTGAGGTCGTCGGCCGCGAAGACGATGGTGGGCGCGGCGGCCCGTTCGGCGCGCTCCCGGGCCGCCCGGAGCTCCTGCCGCAGGGCGTGCAGCCGCTCCCGTACGGCCGCCGCGGCGGGGCCGGGGACGCCGTCCAGGGGCTCGCCGTACCAGAGGTCGAGGGCGCGCCCGGGGTCGCTGCCCGAGATCTCCTCGCAGTGCGTGACGTCGACGTACAGGTCCGGCGCGTGCAGGGCGTAGGAGCGCCCGAAGGAGACGAGACGGTCGGGGGGCAGCACCCGCCGGACCTCCGCCGCAAGCTCCTGGAGCCGGGCGGCGGCCTCGTGCTCCGGCGGCGGCTCCTCCCACAGGCCCCCGGCCAGCCTGGTGTGGGACAGGCGCCGCCCGGGGCGCAGCAGCAGCATGCACAGCAGCGCCAGCGCCGTCGGGGAGGGAGGCGCGATCTCCTCGGCGCCGTCGCCGACGCGCGGCGGGCCGAGCAGCGTGAAGGACCGCGCCGCGGGCCAGGGGCCCGTCGCCGCCAGCCGGTCCGCGTACGCGGCGGCCTCGGGCATCCGGCGCTGCTCGACGAGGCCGACCAGGTCCCGGTGCTCGGGCGGTACCCGCAGGCCCGCCGCCAGTTGCTTCAGCAACCAGCGGAACTCCGCCAGGTCCGACGCGGCGTCCTTGCCCCGGGACTCCTCGCCCAGGGCGAAACGGCTGAGCAGCACGGTGCCGTCGGGCCGCAGCAGCAGGCCCCCCGGTCCCCGCTCGCCCCGTACCAGGCCGTGGGCGTGCAGGGCGGCCAGGCCGGCCATGCCCTGGCCGGCCAGGCGGGTGAAGGTGCGGAAGTCGATGCCCGGCAGCACCTCCGACACCGTCAGCCCCTCCACGTACTCCGTCACCAGGTACGGGGTGTCGCCCTCCACCCCGAAGTCGAGCACCCGCACCACGTGCGGATCGTCCAGCCCGGCCAGCGCCTCCGCCTCGCGCAGGAACCGCTCGTGCGGGGCGCTCTGCGCGCGGTGACGGCGCACGATCACCTGCCGGTCCGTGCGGACGTCCACGGCACGCGAGATCCGCCCGTTCCCGCCGCGCCGGCCGGTCAGGCGGTACCGCCCGGCGAACAGCGCCTCGCCGCCCAGCCGGCGCACCGTGTCCGCGCTGACGGTCGCGAACGCCGGGCCCGCGCCGTCCTGCCCGCCGTCCGTCCGCACCCGGAACTCCCCGGCCGCGAGCCCCGCCCGTTCGTCGATCAGGCCGCCGATCTCCGCGAGGAACTCCCGGGTCCGGCCGCGGGCGGTGCGGGGCAGGGAGCGCAGCAGCAACTCCCGTACGCCCGGGCGGAAGGCGTAGGAACCGGGCGGGCCGGGGACGGCGGTGAGCATGCCGCTGAGGATCACCTCGGCGAGGTGCTGGGGGCGCGGGGCGCGGTCCACGGCGCGCTGGACGAGGCGCATCACCGGCACCGAGGGGACCGCGAGCGCGAGGTGCCCGGCGAGCCGGAAGGCCTCCGGGGACGCGGTCGCGCGAAAGCGCAGCACCAGGTCCTCGGGGGAGGAGCCGGCGAGGTCCGGGGCCGGTTCCGCGGGCGGCGCGGGAGCGGGCGGCAGCCAGGCCGCCGCGCCCGGGGCGCGGGCGCCGCCGGGACCGGCGACCAGGGCCGCCCAGTGGGCGAGCCAGCGGGCGCCCGGCTCCAGCACCGGCACGGGCAGGGCCCGCCGCGGGGCCGGGGCGGCGGCCTCGTACGGGGTGAAGGACAGGACCGCCGAGGGCGCCGCGGCGGCCGGGGACGTCAGCAGGCCCGGCTCGGCGGGCAGCGCGGTCGAGGCCCACAGATGCTCCGGCAGGGGCTGCACCACGGCCAGGGGCAGGCGGTGCGCCCAGCGGCGCAGGGTGCGGTACCAGCGCTCGCCGGCCTCGCCCGGGCGCCACTGCGGGCCCATGCAGTCGCTCACCACGAGGGTGACGGTCCGGCCGTCGTCCGCGTCGGGGACCTGGCGGGCCCGGCCGTCGGGCGTGGCCGGGTGCAGGGTGACCGTGCGGAAGATGCCCGACTGGGCGAGGGCCGTGTGCAGTTCGCTCACCAGGGGGCGCCAGACCGGCATGGTGGGGCCCGTGTCGTGCACCAGGTTCAGGCGCAGCCAGCGGTCGGGGGCCGGGCGCAGCACCGGGAACCACACGTCGGGGTGGGCGCCGAGCCGGGCGATCCGGTCGGCCGTGGCCCGTTCGTCCAGCACCCGCGCGTACGGGGAGGGCACCGTGCGCTTCAGCGGGCGCAGGGCGCGTTGCAGCGCGAGGGGGTGGGGGAGCATCGGGGGCGCGGGGGCCAGCAGGGGGGTTCCGCCGCCGCCCCGGGGGCCGTCCGGGGAGCGCGGGGCGGGCAGCGTCAGCGGCACGCGCTCGGCCACCCGGCCGGCCGGCCGCTGCCGTGGCGGGAGGAGCGGCGCGCCCTCGGGCGGGGTGTCGTCAGCGGGCGCGGGCGCGGGCGGGGCGGGCGCGGGTGCGGTCACCCCGCCGGCCGTGGCCGCGGGGGCCTCGGACCGCGCCGTCCCCTCCGGCGCCGCGTCCTGCCGCCCGGCGCCCAACCGGTCGGCCAGCCACACCAGTTCGGCGATCTCCCGCGGCGTCGGCTCACCACCCGCCGCACCCAGAACGGCCGCGAGCCGGGCGACGGGAGAGGGCCCGCCCCCACCGAGCCGCCGTGACATGGACGCGCCACCGGGCGCCGGGGCGGGGGTGGCGTCGGGGCTCGGGGGCGGTGTCGATCCGGCGTGCCGTGCTGCCGTCTGCTCACGCGGCGGGTCGGCGTCAGAAGCCATCGCCGTCCGCCGCCGCGCTGAGGTAGGGCATCAGCTGCTCGGCCAGGTCGTCACGGGAGTCGGCCTCCAGGCCGGCGACCCCGGTGAGGTAGAGGGCGTTCAGCAGCTGGTCGGTGGCGAGTTCGCCCCCGGAGGCCCGCTCCAGGAAGCGGGTGATCAGCCGGTCCGCTTCGCCGTCGGGGGTGTCGAGGTGGGCGCGGACGATCTCGGTGAGCTGGTCGCGGCCGGGTCGGCGCAGCCTCAGCCGGACGCAGCGCCGCAGGAAGGCCGGCGGGAACTCCCGCTCGCCGTTGCTGGTCAGGACGACGAACGGGAACGCGCGGCAGCGGACCCGGCCGCGCCGGACGGTGACGGCCGCGTCCGTGCCGTCGGCGAGGACCTCGGCGGCCCCGCCGCCCGAGTGCCGTGCGGCGCGCACCAGTTCGGGGATCTCGTACTGGCCCTCCTCCAGGACGTTCAGCAGGTCGTTCGGCAGGTCGAGGTCGCTCTTGTCGATCTCGTCGACGAGCAGCGCGCGCGGCCGGTCGTAGGGCAGCAGGGCCGTGCCGAGCGGGCCGAGCCGCAGGTGGTCCTCGACGCCGCCGGGCCCCTCCCGGCCCTCCCGGGCCGCGTACAGCCGGGACAGCGGGTCGTACTGGTAGAGGCCGTCGGCGAGGGTGCTGCGGCTGGTGATGTTCCAGCGCAGCACCGGGCCCAGCCGCAGCTCGCGGGCGACCGCGTACGCCAGCGAGGACTTGCCGGTGCCGGGCGGTCCGGTGACCAGCAACGGCCGGCGCAGCACCAGCGCGGCGTTGACGAGCCGGACGGTCTCCGGGGTGGCGACGTACGACTTCGCCCGGTGCACCCGGTCGGGGGAGACGGCCGAGGCGTCGTCGCCGTCGTGCGGCGGCGGCAGCGCGGGGCCGCCGTCGAAGGCGCGCCAGGGCGGCGGGGCCGGCAGGTCGTCGATGCCGTCGTGCGGCTCGTGGGCGCCGGTGTAGACGGACCAGTGCGGCATGGGGGGTGTTCTCCGCTTTCCGATTCGTGCAGCTGTTCCTCGAAGGTGTCGGGCCGCCGTCCGGCGACCCGGGCGGGTCAGGCCACCGGCGACTCCGCGTGCGCGGCGGCGACGGCGTGCGGGTCGGTGAAGACCCGCGGGTCGTCCCACAGCAACTGGATGCCGTGCGCCCAGTGGTCCTCCTCCGCGTGCGCCTCCTCGCGCAACGCCAGGATGTGCCGCGGCAGTTCGGCGGGCGGCACGGCCGCCACGCACGCGTCGAGCGCGTCCAGGAACGCCTTGCCCGTGCAGCCGTCCGTCCCGGCGCACTCCTCCTGCCCGGAGCCGCAGCCGCCCCGCGACCAGACGATCACCGGGGCCGGCGCGGTGAGCGAGACGTCGAACTGCGACCGGGTCCGGCCGGCCGCCGGGGCGGTGCCGAACCCGGCGAGACAGGCGTCGGGCCGCCGCAGCCGCATCCGCAACCGCCCGGGCTCCTCCGGGCCGCCGCACTCCACGCGGTGCAGCCGGGCGCCCGGGAAGGCGTCGAGCCGCTTCCAGGCGCGGGTCAGCACGTGCCGGGTGCTGGCCTTGCGCCGGGCGTGGTCGGTGACGACCAGCGGGTAGAGGCAGCCCAGCGGGGTGGTGTCGTCCGGGGCGCTCTCCCAGCGGTCGACGGGCCAGTCCAGCCAGTCCCGGGGCAGCGCGAACGCCACCAGTTCGTCGGCGCCGGGCGTCAGGTACCGGAACGCCGCCTCGATGCGGTCCTGGACGTACGCGGGCAGCCGGTGCTGCTCGACCGTGCCGGAGTCGACCGGGTGGCGCCGCCCCTCGCTGTACGCGGACACCTCGACCCGGACCAGGCCGTCCCCCGCCCCGCTGTGGGCCAGTTCGACCAGGATCGGGGACCAGTCGGGCGCGGCGGGGGCCACGGCCGGGGTGTGCAGCAGCGCTTCGAGCCGGTCGGCGAACCGGGCGACGGTCCGTGCGGCGCCCGGGCCGTCGAGCTCGCACAGCACGAACAGGGCGGCCGACCACAGGGAGTCGAACCCCTCCTCGGGCGGCGGCGGGTCGAACGGGCCGGCCGCCGCGCTGTACAGCCGCACCGGGTCGCAGTCGGCACCGGCCCGGGCCGCCTTCTCCACCAGGGCGCGCAGCCGGGCCCGTTCGGCGGAGGTGTGGTCGGAGGTCGGGACCAGGCCCCGCAGGTCCGGCCAGTAGCGGGCCATGACCTGGGTGGGCATCATCCGGCCGGTGCGCACCTGACGGGCGTCGGCCGCGGCCGTGACCATGCCGATGACCTCGCCGGTGTCGGCCAGGGTGACCGCGGCCCCGCTGAAGCCGGGGGCCAGGGGCTGGCCGCCGGCGTGCCAGGCCTCCAGCTGGAGCCACTCCCGTCTGATCAACTGCGGCGCGGTGACCCGGTATTCGGCGAGCGTGCCCTCGTCGAAGCCGGCCGGGTAGCCGTAGACGACGAGTTTGCGCGGGGCCGTGCCGTGGGCGGCGTCGACCGGGGCCAGGGCGGCCGGGGCGACCGGCATCTCCCGGTCCAGCTCCAGCACGGCGAGGTCACCGGGGTCGGCGGCGCCGCCGTTCCAGCCGCCGTGGGCGACGACGCGGGCGGCCACGGGCGGTGTGCCGGGCAGCTCGGTGAAGCTCACCGCCAGGTCCTCGCCGTCGCCCACCACGTGGGCGCAGGTCAGCACCGTACGGGGCGTGACGAGGAAGCCCGCTCCCGTCACGCGGCCCCGTAACTCGATCCGGGCGTGCCACTCGGCGCTGTTCATGGGGCGGGCTCGGCCTCCGGGGCGGCCGGTGACCAGGTGAGTCTGACCACCAGGTGGCCCTCGGCGGTGCCCTTGGCGATGAACGCGCCCGTCTCGGCGGCCAGTTTGACCCCGAACTCGATCTCCACGCCGTCCGGCTTCAGCGTGCCGTCGCGGAACACCCGCAGCGCGGACTCGGCGGCCGCCCGCACCCCGTCCAGGGCGCCCTCGAACGTGCGCGTCGCCTGGACCGTGCCGTCGCCCCGTGCGACCAGGCGGGAGCCGGAGCGCTCCTCGGCCGCCTCGACCGTGACCACCGCACCGTCACCGGTTCTGAACTCGACCAACCCGTCCACGGCACCCCCGTCGTCCTCGCGCTCGGCATTCCCGTTGTGACGGACGGTACTTGATGGCGTGCCGGGCAGCCACCGGTGCCTCAGGGACCGACCGTCCCGCGGATCACCCCCAGCTCCACCAGGTCCTGCGGCCGGATGCGGAGCCGGTCCGCTGTCGCCTCCACCTCGCGCGGCGGCCGCTTGAGGATGGCCGCCGCGAGCTCCGGGGCGATCACCGAGAAGTAACTGTCCGGGGTGGCCCAGGTGTTGCCGGGCGCGGCCAGGGCCAGCGCGCCGCCCGAGCCGCCCTCGCCGATCACCAGCGTCGTCAGCGGCGTGCGGGCGCCGGCCACCGCGCCGAACAGGTCGGCGATCGCGGCGCCCGCGCCCTGCCGCTCCGCCTCGGCGTCGTTGGCGGCGCCCGGGGTGTCCACCAGGGTCAGCACCGGGATGCCCAGCCGGTCCGCGAGGCGGATCAGCCGGGCGGCGGTGCGGTAGCCGGCCGGGCGGGTCGCGGTGCCGGTCTGCGCGGCGTAGGCGACGGTCCGGCCCTCGTGCGTGCCGAAGCCGCACAGCATGCCGTCGGGGTCGGCGCCGCCGCAGCGGTCGCCGCTGATCGCGACCCGGTCGGTGAAGTAGGCGTCCAGGTAGGCCTCGGCGCGCGGGCGCAGCGGTGAACGGGCGCGCCGGACGGCGTCCCAGCCGGTGGCGGGCAGGACCGCGGTCTCGCCGAGCGGCTCGGGCGGCGGCGCGGGCGTGGTGGACGGGCAGGTCAGCAGCCGCAGCCAGTGCGCCAGCGTGGCGCGCAGCCGGGCCGGCGGGACGACCGCGTCCGCCGCGCCCGCCGCGACCTGCGCCTCGGCCGTGTACGCCGCCGGGTCCGCGTCGGCCGGCCGCACCCGGGAGCCGGCGAAGCCGATCTGCGCCCCGGGCAGCGCGAGGACGACGTCGGCGCCCGCGCCCAGCGTCGCCCACCCGCCCCCGGTGGTGGGGTCGCGCACCACGGCCAGCTGGGCGAGCCCCGCCTCCCGGGTGAGCACCGACTGCCGTGCCACCCGCTGGAGTTGGGTCAGCGCCCGCATGCCCTCCTGCATCCGGCTGCCCCCGGTGGCGACCAGCGGCACCACCGGGAGGCGGCGCTCACGGGCGTGGGTGTAGGCCGCCTCCAGCCGGTCGCCGGTGCGTTCGCCCAGGGAGCCGCCGAGGAAGCCGAACTCGAACGCGATCAGCACGGCCCGGGTGCCGCCGACGCGGGCGGTGCCGCACACCACGGACTCCTCCTCGCCGGTGCGCTCGGCCGCGCGAGCCCGGGCGGCGTCGTAGCCGGGCCAGGCCAGCGGGCCGTCGGGCGGCGCGACGCGGGCGGGAGCGGGCAGTTCGTCGAAGGTCGCCTCGTCGGCGAGGGCGGTGACGACCTCGCGGGCGGAGAGGCGCTCAGCCACGGGTCAGCGCCCGCTTCATGATCTTCCCCATGTCGTTGCGGGGCAGGGCGCCGAGGTGGTGGACGACCCGGGGCCGCTTGTGCGGGGCGAGACGCTCGGCCACGTGGTCGGCCAGCTCCTCCAGCGCGGGCGGCGCCTGGGGGTCGTCCGGCACGATCCACGCCACGATCCGCTCGCCCAGGTCGGGGTCCGGCTCCCCGGTGACGGCGGCCTCCCGCACCCCGGGGTGCTCCAGCAGCGCGTTCTCGATCTCACCGGCCCCGATCTTGAAACCGCCGCTCTTGATCAGGTCGGTGGCCTTGCGGCCGACGATCCTGACGTAGCCGTCCGGGTCGCGCACCGCCATGTCGCCGGTGCGGAACCAGCCGTCGGCGGTGAAGGCGGCGGCGGTGGCGTCGGGCCGGTTGAGGTACTCGGTGAACAGGTTCGGGCCGCGCACCTGGATCTCGCCCACCGTCTCGGCGTCCCAGGCGGTGATCTCCGTGCCGTCGTCCTCGACCAGCCGCAGCTCCACGCCCGGCAGCGGCACGCCGACCGTGCCCGGGCGGGCCTCGCCGTCGGCCCGGACGCTGGTGTTCATCAGCGTCTCCGTCATGCCGTACCGCTCGATCACCCGCCGCCCGGTGGCCGTCGCGATCCGGCCGTGGTCGTGCACGGGCAGCGCGGCGGAGCCGGAGACCAGCAGCCGTGCCCCCGTCAGGGCCTTCACCAGTTCCGGGTCGCCCGTCACGGCCTCCGCGATCCGGTGGTACATCGTCGGCACCCCGAACAGCATGGTCGCCCCGGCGTTCAGCTCGCGGGCGACGCCCTGTGTGCTGAACCGTCCCAGGTGCCGCACCGAGCCGCCGCGGCGCAGCGGGCCGAGGGTGCCCAGGACCAGGCCGTGGACGTGGAACAGCGGCAGGGCGTGGACCAGCACGTCGTCGGCGGTCCACTGCCAGGCGTCGGCCAGGGCGTCCAGGGTCGAGGCGATCGCCCGGCGCGGGACGACGGCGCCCTTGGGCGGGCCGGTGGTGCCGGAGGTGTAGACGATCAGGGCCGGGTCCTCGTCCCCGCCGCGGTCCTCGGGGGCGGGGCCGGTGGCGTGCACGTCGACGTCGGCGCGGGCGAGGCCGGCGAGGGGCGCGGGCAGGCGGTCGTCCGGGCCCGCGAGGACCAGGCCGGGCGCGCTGTCGGACAGGATGTGCCCGAGCTCCTGCTCGCCCGACTTCGGGTTGAGCGGCACGGCGGGCACGCCGGCCAGCAGCGCGGCGACCACGGCGACGGCCGTCTCCATGGTGGACGTCGCCCAGACGGCGACCCGCGCGGCACCGCCGACGCGGCCCGTGAGCGCTCCGGCGGCCGCGGCGAGTTGCCCGTAGGTCAGGGAGCGCTCGCCGAACCGGAGGGCGGGCCGGTCGGCGGCCGGGTGCTCGGTCAGGGCCGGGAAGAGAGGGGTCACGCGTCACATCTCCTTGACTGCTGCGTCCGGTTGCGGGCGGGCGGTTGCCGGGGGCGGCCGGGGGCCGTGGGATCACCCCCAGCCGGGTACGACCATCACCAGCCAGGCGGCCGCCGGTACTACGGCCACCACGATCCCTCCGTACACCATCAGCTGCCGGAAGAAACGCTCGCGGTCGACGTCGGGGGCGGCGGCCAGGACCAGCGCGCCGTTGGTCGAGAACGGACTGACGTCCACCACGGTCGCGGACACGGCCAGCGCGGCGACCATGCCGACGGCGCCGATCTCGCCGCGCTCCAGGAACGGTACGGCCAGCGGGATCAGGGCGCCCATGATCCCGACGGAGGAGGCGAACGCCGAGACCAGGGCGCCGATGTAGCAGAGCAGGACCGCGGCGAGGAGGGGGACGCCGATGCCGCCGACGCCCTCGCCGGCCCAGGTGATGGTGCCCATCTCGTCGAGGACGCCGACGTAGGTGAGGACGCCGCAGATGAGCAGGACGGTGGGCCAGGCGATCTGGCCGGTCGCCGTACGGCTGTCCTCGGGCCAGAGGGTGCTCAGGACGACGGCGAGGGTGATGGCGGTGAGGCCCGCGTCGAGGTCGAGGACGAGGACGGCGGTGACCAGGGCCAGCAGGGAGGTGAGGGTGGCGACGCGGGCCGGGGTGAGGCGCGTGGCCGCTCCGGCCGGGTCGCCGTCCGTCCCGGCCGGGTCGCCGTCCGCCCGGGCCGCGTCGCCCTCCGCCCCGGCCACCGCCGCGCGCGTCGTGAGCCGCAGGCCGCCGCAGACCACGTACACCACCGCCGCGATCACCAGGTTCGCCGCCAGGGACGCCAGGAACAGCACCACCTCGTTGCCGGGGAGATTCTCGCGTTCCACGATGCCGTTGACGATCGAGCCGTAGATGCTGATCGGGGAGAAGCCGCCCGCCTGGGCGCCGTGGACGACCATCGCACCCATCAGCAGCGGGCTGATGGCGTACCGGGCGGCGAAGCTCAGGGCGACGGGGGCGACGATCGCGACCGCGGCGGGACTGACCGCGCCGATCGCCGTGAGCGCCCCGGTCAGGGCGAACATCACCCACGGGATGAGCGCCACCCGCCCGCGCACCAGCCGGACGGCGGCGTGCACCAGCCAGTCGGTGGTGCCGTTGGCGCGGGCGATCGCGAACAGGTAGGTGACGCCGACCAGGACGACGAACAGGTCGCCGGGGAAACCGGCGAAGATGCCGTCCGCGTCGAGGCCGGCGACCAGCCCGCCCACGCCGAAGGCGGCGGCGAAGGCGAGGGCGCCCATGTTGACGGAACGGGTGGTGGCGATCACGAACACCACGACGAGCACGAGGATGGAGAGGAGTTCGGGGGACATACGGGCTCCCGTCTCTGGGCCCCGGAGCGGCTGGGAACACACCCGGACAGTGGACGAGTGGCTGAGCCACTTGGTGCGTTGATCGAACAGCGTGGGTGCGGCCCGGGCGCCCGTCAAGGGGTCGCGCAGGAATTGGCTCAGCCACTCCGCCACTGCGCAGGCCCGGTGTTACGCTCCCGGCGAGAGGGGGATCCCGTGACCGACGCCCTGCGCCCCATGGCCAAACAGCGCCTGTACGAGCAGGTGCTGGAGCGGCTGCGCCAGTACGTCGCCGAGGGCGGACTGCGCGCCGGCGACCGGCTGCCCCCCGAGCGGGACCTCGCCCAGCGGCTCGGGGTGAGCCGGGCCTCGGTGAAGCAGGCCATCGTGGTGCTGGAGGTCCAGGGCCTGGTGGAGGCGCGGCACGGCGGAGGCACGTACCTCGTGCGGGACAGCCTCGACACCGAGCCCGTGGAACGGATGGTGGAACGCCGCCGGCGGCTGCCCGACGTGCTGGAGGCGCGGGAGGCGCTGGAGACGAAACTCGCCGAACTCGCGGCCGAGCGGCGGACCGAGGACGACCTGGCGGCGATGCGGTCCGCGCTCGACCGGATGACGGAGGAGATCGCGCACGGCGGTCACGGCGTCGAGGGCGACCGGCTGTTCCACGCGGCCGTGACGGCGGCGGCCCACAGCAGCCTGCTCGCCGAGTTCATGCGCTCCATCGCCGAGCAGATCGCCGAGAGCCGCACCGAGTCCCTCCGCCAGCCCGGCCGCCCCTCCCGCTCCCTGTCCCAGCACCGCGCCATCCTCGACGCGATCGCCGCGGGCCACCCCCGCCAGGCCGCCACGGCCATGCGCCGCCACGTCCGCACGGTGGCGAAGGTACGGCTCCTGGACTGGGAACCGGACGACTCCTAGGGCGCGGCCCGCGATACCCCCGGACCGGTGCGGGACCGCACCGGGCGGGGGCCGCGCCGGCGTGTCCGGGCGACGGGACACCGGGCAGCGGGGGCTCGGCGTTGCCGCGTCACCGCAGGGGCCCGGCCGCCGGCGCTTCGAGGGGGCGGACAGGCCGGCCGGTGAACAGCCGCCGCGACCGGTCCACGGGCCGCCTGAGCGCCTGTACTTCGCCCCGGGCCCTGTGCCAGCATTCCGCACGGACGGCCCGGGCCGCCCGTGCGGACGAAGCGGCTGCCGAGGGCCGCGCGGCCGCGGGTCGGCCCGTGCACGCGGTACGCCCCGGCCCGAGCGGCGGTGCGCGGCTCCCGACCGGGGAGGTGCGCCCGCGGCCCTCGCGGTGAGTCGCCCGCGCGGCGCACCGGACGGCCGGGGCGGGGATGCCGCGCCGGTACGAGGAGAACGCCCGCCCGCACCGCCGGGCCGGTCCACGTCCGCAGGAACAGAGCCGCCCGGCCATCGCTTCGCCGCGCGCGTTCCCGGGCCACCGCTGTGGTGGAGCCCGGCGCGCGGCCGCCTGCGGACCGGACCGGTGTGTCGTCGGCCGACGACGCACCACGCACACGACGGGGAGTGGGGAACATGACGACACGGACGAGGCCGAGAGCCCGCCTGGCCGGTCTGGCGGCCGTCCTCATCACGGCCACGGCCTTGACGGGCACCGCCCGGGCGGCCCAGGACACGAGAGCCCCGGCCGCCGGACACGAGGGCACCCGGCAGGCCGTCGAGGCGGCCGTCGCGGCCGGGGTCCCCGGTGTCACGGTCGAGGCACGGGACGCCGACGGGCTCTGGCGGACGGCGGCGGGCGTGGGCGACCTGCGCACGGGCGCGGCGCGCGGCACCCACGACCGGTTCCGCGTCGGCGGCATCACCAGCACCTTCGTGGCGACGGTCCTGCTGCAGATGACGGCGGAGAGGAAGCTGTCGCTGGACGACACCGTCGAGCACCACCTGCCCGGCCTGGTCACGGGCAACGGCAACGACGGGCGCGGCATCACCGTGCGCCGGCTCCTGAACCACACCAGCGGTCTGTTCGACTACCTCGCCGAGCCGGCCTACTACCAGAAGTACATCCTGGGCGAGGGTTTCCTGAAGCACCGCTACGACCCCCTGACGGCCGGGCAGCGCCTGCGGGTGGCGCTGGCCCACCCCCCGCAGTTCGCGCCCGGAGCCCGGCACGCCTTCTCCCACACCAACGACCTCCTGGCCGCGCTGATCGTCGAGAAGGTCGCCGGCACCTCCTACGAGAACGAGGTGCGCCGGCGCATCGTGGAGCCGCTGGGCCTGAAGGCGACCTCCCACCCCGGCGCGAGCACCGGCCTGCCCCGGCCGAGCGGGCGCGGCTACTCCAGGCTGTTCTTCGACACACAGCCCGACCGGATCGACGACGTCACCGAGTTCCACGGCTCACAGGTGTGGGGCGACGGGGACGTCATCTCCAGCGCCGCCGACCTGAACCGCTTCTTCCGTGCGCTGATGCGGGGCAAGGTGCTCCCGCCGCGGCAGCTCGCCGAGCTCAAGACGACCGTCGTCAACCCCGATCTGCCGATCTCGTCCCACGGGCTCGGCATCGAGCGGCTCGAGATGAGCTGCGGCGAGACCCTCTGGTACCGCGACGGCGGCACGGTCGGCTCCCTCACGTTCGTCGCCACCACCGAGGACGGGCGCCATCAGCTGACGTTCAACTACAACGCCGACTGGGAGATCTCCCAGATCCTGCCCACCCTGAACGCGGAGTTCTGCGGCACCACGTCCGGCTGACGCCGTGACGCATCGCGTTCCCGGGGGACCGGCCGGAAAGACGACGCCCACGCGGTTGTTAGCCTGCGGCGGAAGTCGCAGTCGTTCGTCTGGCCGAGGAAGGAGCCGCCGTGGCCGGCACCCCGCGTATCGCGCTCGTCACCTACGACCCCGGTGCCGAGCCGCACAAGGACCGGGACCTGCCGGTGCTGGTCGGGGCGCTGCGTGCGGCCGGGGCCGACGCCGCCGCCGTCGCCTGGGACGACCCGTCCGCCGACTGGGCGGCCTTCGACCTCGCCGTCATCCGCTCCACCTGGGACTACAGCTGGCGCGCCGCCGAGTTCACGGCCTGGGCCGGGCGCTGCGCGCGGGCGACCCGGCTGGCCAACCCGGTCGACGTGGTGCGCTGGAACGCCGACAAGCGCTACCTCGGGCAGCTCGCGCGGGCCGGGGTGCCCGTCGTACCCACCCGCTACCTCGCGCCCGGCGACCCCGTCGAGCTGCCCGCCGACCACGAGTTCGTCGTGAAACCGGCCTCCGGCGCCGGGGCCCGCTACGCCGCCCGTCACCCGGCCGGGGAGCGGGACGCCGCCGTGCGGCAGGTGGAGCGGATGCACGCCGAAGGGCTCACGGCGATGGTGCAGCCGTACCTGAGCGCCATCGACACGCACGGCGAACGGGCCCTGCAGTACTTCGGCGGCCGGCTGCTGCACGCCGGCGTCAAAGGTGCCGTCCTCGCCCCCGGCACGCCCTACGACGCGGACAAGGTCGCCCACCCCGACCCGCGGCGCTGGGAGCCGACCGCCGCGGAACTGGACGTCGCCGAGCGGGCCCTGGCGGCCGTGCCCGGGCGGCCGGAGCTGCTGTACGCGCGCGTGGACCTGGTCACCGGGCCGGACGGGGAGCCGGTGGTGATGGAACTGGAGCTGATCGAGCCGAACCTGTTCCTCGACCTGCACCCGGACTCCGTGCCCCGGGTGGTGCGGGCGGTGCTGGCCGCGGCCGGCTGACCGCCGAGCGGGAGGCACAGCCCGGCTCGGCGCCGATCAGCCAGGAGTATCGGTGACGGCGATCCGCTGCAGCAGCCCCCAGGTGAACTCCGCGACGACGTCCCGCCGCACGCCCCGTGCGTCCGGCGCGGTGAACGCCAGGGCCCATCTGGTCGGTGCCGAGCCCTGCAGGGGGCGGGCCGGGGCGAAGGCGCGGGCCGCCTCGTCGACCGTGCAGGACCAGGGGGTGAGGTCGTCCAGGGCGCGCAGCAGCGGGCCGGGCGCGCCCGGGGCGCGGACCAGCCACTCGTTCCACACCGCGCCGTTCGGGGCGGTCAGCACCTCGAAGCGCAGATCGGGCCAGAGCGGCACCGGCCAGAGCCAGGCCTCGCAGTCCAGGTCGCCGATGCGGCGCGCGGCGCGGGACTCCGGCTCGCCCAGCACGGAGCGGTAGCAGGCCAGGGGCGTGCGCGAGCGCGGCGAGCGGACCATCGCCTGCCAGCGCCTGTTGGCCTCCCGCATGCCGGCGATCGACACGCCCAGCTCGTGCCGGGCGTCCTCCACCGGGCCGGGGTTGTGGTCGGCCATGCGGCGCAGCAGCACCAGCTGGAAGTCGAGCGGGGTGAAGGGGCTAGCGGGGCGCTTCGCGGAGGGCATGGGACCCATCGTCGCCCACCGGGGCGGTGCCGGGACGCCGCCCGTCGGGCAGGAACAGCACCGAGTTGACGTAGCGCGGGCCCCTGAGCAGCGGGGAGGGCAGGACGCGGCGGAGCAGGCCGTGGGAGACGACGTAGGAGGCACGGGCCTGGTGGTCCTCCAGCGGGAACCTCGCCAGCGGCACCCAGCTGTCGCCGGGCAGCACCCAGCCCTCGTAGCCCAGCAGGGTCAGATAGGTCACCACGGGCGCGATCGGCTGGATGCGGGACTCCAGTTCGATGAAGAGGGCGGGCCGGTCGCGGGCCAGCAGCCCGGTCGCACCGCGCAGCACCGCCGGCTCGTTGCCGTCCACGTCGATCTTGATGAAGCCGACGTCGCGCAGCCCCAGCTCGTCCAGCGTCACGCTGGGCACGTCCAGGGCCCGGCCGTGGATGTCGCGCCGCACCAGCGAGGAGACGCCCCGGTCGCCCGCGTCGCCCGGCGGCAGCCACAGACGGGCGATGCCCGGCCGGTCCGAGGCCGCCGCGCGCACCACCCGGACGTTCGGCGGGGCGGCGGCCGCCAGCAGCCGGGCCAGGTGGGGGACCGGCTCGATCGCCACGACGTGCTCGGCGCGGCCCGACAGCCGGTGTGTCCACGGGCCGTACCAGCCGCCGACGTCCACCGCCGTGCCGCAGTCCGGCGGGCACAGTTCGGCGAGCCGGGCCAGCTCCGGCTCGAAGCGGGGGTACAGCGCCCGGGCCGTCGCGGCCACCAGCCGGGTGGGCAGGAAGGGCGCGAGACGCGCCGCCAGACTGGTCACGGTGCCATCCTCTTGAGGAGTTCCTCGTGCACGTCGTCCGGGACCTGCTCGCCCGAGGACGGCAGCAGCTGCGGAATGCCGTCGACGATCGGGTAACGGCGGTGCAGGCGCGGGTTGTACAGCGCCTCCCCGTGCCCGGCCTGCTCGGGCAGCAGGTGCAGCGGGCCCTTGTCGAGCGGGCACGCCAGGATCTTCAGCAGCGGGTCGTCGGACTTCATGGGGATGCCAACTCCTCGGCGGATGCGTTCGGTTGGGGAGCGGAGTCGTGCTTCGGCATGGTCAGCAGCACGGCCACCGCGAGGGCCGTGCCCGCCACGCGCAGCGCCAGCCGCAGCGGCTCGTCCGGCAGGGCCTCGCCGAACGCCGGCGTGCCGAGCACCGCGGTGAACAGGCTGGTCACGGTCGTGCACACCGGCACGATCAGCGAGGCGCGGCAGCGCTGCAGCGCCGCCTGTGACATCACCAGGCCGAACACACCGGTGAACAGCAGCAGATACGGATACGGCGAGCTCAGCAGATCCAGGGCCGCGGCCCCGACCCCGCCGGTCGTCAGTCGGCCCGAGACGCCCTTGATGGCCAGCGAGCTGACGCCGTACAGCAGGCCCACCGCCACGCCGTACTCGACGCCGGTCGTCGGGCGCCGGTGCCGGTTGCGGGCGCGTCGCTCGGCGGAGCCGTACAGCCACACCCCGGCCGCCAGCGACGGCACGCACACCAGCAGGATCAGCGGGTAGGGCGCGTCCTGGCCGACCCGGTCCGTGCCCTCGCGCAGCGACAGCACCACCATCAGCAGCGCCAGCAGGATCGCGCCCAGCGCGTACCGCTCCCGGCCGGTGGTCTCCTCGCCGAGCAGCCGGGCCGACAGCAGCACGAGCAGCACCAGGCCGGAGACGAAGATGCCCTGCGCGGCGGCGATCGGCAGGGTGCGGTAGACGACGAGCTGGGCGCCGAAACCGGCCGCGAGGGCGAGGGAGCCGCCGATCCACAGGG
This sequence comes from Streptomyces sp. DT190, assembly GCF_049846985.1. Lineage (NCBI taxonomy): Bacteria > Bacillati > Actinomycetota > Actinomycetes > Kitasatosporales > Streptomycetaceae > Streptomyces > Streptomyces sp. DT190. The sequence continues at coordinate 164,828 of NZ_JBNCNM010000009.1, forward strand.
GGCTGCCGAGGACCAGCCGCAGCAGCCGGCCCGGCCGGCGGATGCTCACCTCGGGGAGCGAGGTGAGCGCCCGCTTCTCCAGCACGAACCCCAGGCTGTACAGGGTGTTCGCCAGCAGGGCCGCGGCCACTCCCCACCACATGGGCTACGTCCTCCGGGCGTGCAGCAGCAGGATCGACGCGAGCTGCGGCCGGGCGCAGGCCAGCCGGTCCAGGGGCCGCAGCGGGCGCGGCACCCCGTGGAAGGGAGCGCCTTCGAGCCGCACCACCGAGAAGCCCGACGCGGCGACGAACTCCCGCAGGGCGCGCGGGGTGTACAGCCGCAGGTGCCCGACGACCTCCCGGCCCGGGCGGCCGTGGATGCCGCGCAGGCTGACCTCGGAGAAGACGGGCTGCACGCCCGCGAGCAGCAACGCCCGGTTGTACCAGGCGGCCAGGTTCGGCGTGGACAGCATCAGATGGCCCCCGGGGCGCAGGACCCGGCGGATCTCGTCCAGGGCCGCGTCCGGGTCGACGAGGTGCTCGATCACCTCGCTGAACAGCACGGCGTCGGCCGCCCCGGAGGCGAACGGCAGCCCGCCGCCGCTCAGTTCGCCGCGCACCGCGTACGGCAGGCGGCCGCGGGCGCGGCGCAGCGCGTCCTGGGACCAGTCGACGCCGACGAGGCGGTGGCCCGGCAGCAGGGGCGCGGCGGTGGCCGCCGCGGTGCCGTCGCCGCAGCCGATGTCCAGCACGGTCGCCGGGCGGCCGGCGGCCGGTCCGAGCGCCCGGGCCAGCATGCGGGCCTGGCGCAGGCTGCGCGGGGTGCCGGAGGCGACGGGCACGGCCGGGTTCTCGTAGAAGTCGCGCAGGTCCTTCGGGTGGGGCGCGGTGGCCGGTACGGCCGTCATGACGTGGCCTCCGTGGTGTGCAGGTAGTGCTCGAACAGGTCGCGCAGGTGGGCGCCGTCGCCGTGGCCGAGCAGGGCGCGGGACCAGCGCAGGGCGAGGTGGAGGCGGCCCGCCGTGGAGGCGGTCGTCACCGTCAGGCCGCGCGGCATCCGGGCCGGGGCGGAGAACCACACCGCGTGCGCGCGGCCCGCCTCCTCGCCGAAGTCCAGCGGGTAGGGGATGCGGCCGATGTTGCTGAGCAGGGTGGTCGACGTCCAGGGCGCGGCGGCCCGGCGCAGGGTGCGGGTGAGGGCGGCCCGGGCGGCGACCGGCGCCCACGGGGCGGTGAGCAGCGCGGCACCGTGGCCGAGCTGGGGGCGCGGCTGGGACTTCAGTGCGCGGGTGCGTTCCGCGGTGCGGCGCAGGAGGGTCGGCAGGTGGGGGTCGCGCAGTTCCCGCGGCGCGAAGGGGACCTCCACCAGGCGGGTGCCGTTGCCGATGGGCATCGAGGCGTCCCGGGGGCGGTCGTCCACGGGCATGGTGATGCGCAGCGGGCGGGGCCGGGCGCCGTGCTCCCGGTTCCAGTGGGCGAGGGCCAGCGCCGTGGCCACCATGAGCTGGTCGTTCACGGTGTACGGGGAGCCCTTGGGGCGGTGCGGCAGCGGCAGTTCGGTGACGAGCATGCCGTTGCCGGGCGAGGGGTCGGGGGTGCCCGGCGCGACCCGGGCGGGCGGTGCCCAGGTGGCCGGGGCGTCCGGGGTCTCCCGGCGCGGTTCTGCGGGGCGGACCGGGGGCGCGGCGGGGGAGTTGTCCCGCCCGCCGTACAGCTCGGCGGCCGTGGCCAGGACGCGCAGGCAGGCCGGGCCGTCGAGGGCGGTGTGGTTGACGGTGAGGACGAGGACGGAGTCCACCACGTCGAGACGTACCGGCGGGGACTGCGACAGCGGTGGGGCCTGCGCCAGGGCCCGGGTCCGGGCGTCGCGCAGGGCGCGCGGGCCCGGCGGGGCGAAGGTCACCACCTCCACGTCCGGCTCGCGCGTCAGCTCCCACTCGTAGCGCCGCCGGTACCAGGGCCCCCGCGCCTCCCGCATGAGGATGCGCGGGTGCCGGTGCAGCGCCTCCAGGAACGCCTTGCGCAGGCGCGCCCCGTCGAGCGGTCCCGGCAGGTGGACCTCGATGTGGACCGTCTCCGGCTCCTCCTCCTGGAGGCAGTGCCGGGAGACCTCGTCCACCACCGGGAACGGGATGCGGACCGGTGTCGTCATACGGTGGCGCCCTCCCCGGGGTCCGTCCTCGGCAGCGGCCGCGTCGGCGCCTGTGAGGGGGGCTGTTCGCGCAGGCCGACGAGTGCCGCGAACAGGCCGGTCAGGGCGAGCAGCTGGGCCGCGTGCCCGAACGCGCCCGTACCGGCGCCCACCGGCTCCCCGGCCCCGAAGGCCGCGGCGATCCCCGCCCCGGCCAGGGCGGTGAACGCGATCGGCACCAGCAGCGCGTGCCGTCGCGCGGCGAGCAGGGCCAGCGCCGGGACCAGCAGCGCCAGCCAGCCCGCGATCACCACGCCGACCAGCGTCAGCGCCACCGTGCCGAGCCACAGGCCGGGCAGCGGCGGGGCGGGCTGCGGCGCGTCGGGGCTGGGGGCGCGGCGGCGCCAGAGCGCCAGGCCCAGCAGGGCCGCGATGCCGACGCCGCTGCCGATCAGCCCGATGTCGTAGGTGGTGGCCGGCTCGTACGACAGCTTCACCGTGCCGCCCGCCCCGGCCGGGACGCGCCAGCCCTGCTGCCAGCCGTCCAGCCGGACCGGCGTCAGCTCCTTGCCGTCCAGCGTGGCCCGCCAGCCGTCGTTGGCGTTCTCGTACGTCGTCAGGTACGACGCCGCGCCCGAGCCGACCGTGACCTCGCGCCGGTCGCCCAGCCAGTCGCGGATCCGCAGCTCGCGCCCGGCCGCGGCGGCCTCGGGCACCGTGCCGCGCGTGAGGGTCACGTCCGTGAGCGCCAGCGGTCCGGCGTCACCGCCCTCCAGCCGGTGCTCGCCCGCGGGCAGCCGCACCTCGGCGTCGCCCCGGCCCTCCTGGCAGAGCGTCACCGCCACGCCCCGGCGCTCCACCAGGTCCCGCACGGTGCCCTTCACGCTCGACTGGTACAGCTCCCCGTCCAGCGCCACGTCCGGCCCCTTGCCGCACGGCAGGGAGAACGCCCGGGCGCCGTCCGGCCGCGGGGTGCGGTACTGGTCGAGGGACGGGATGTACGCCTCGGTCAGGCCCACCGGCAGGCGCAGGTCCTCGTCGGCGACCGGGTTGTGCAGGGTCAGCGGGGCCGTCTCGGTGATCGTGACGTCGAGGCGGTCGGTGGTGATGGCCGGGAAGCGGACCCAGCCGTTCTTGTCGACACCGGCGACGGCGGCGCCGTCCGGTGAGCTGATGTGCACCTCGGAGGCCCGGGCGGACAGGCCGCCCGCGGGGGCCAGCACCAGTTCGCCGACCGGCTGCCTGCCCTCCCAGCGCAGGTGGATCGTCGGCCGGTCGCCCGCGATCCACGCCGTCGTCAGGTCACCGTCGGTGAGGTTGCGCGCGGTCAGGCCCGCGCCGAGCCGTGCCGTGGAGTCGGCGGTGGCGACGATCCGGGCCTGCTGCTCGGGCGCCACCTCGTACAGCAGCTCGTCGAACTCGGCGCCCGGCACCGGCACCGCGCTCGCCTTCACCTCGTAGGTGCCGGCGACCGGTGTCGTGAAGCGGCGGTGCAGGCCCGCCTCGGTGCCGGTCGCGGACAGGCCGGTCGGGTCGGAGGCGCGGTGCAGGGAGACGACGGTGGCGGCCGCGGTGGCCTCGTCCGCGTCGGACGGCAGCCGCAGCAGCCGTGTCACCTGCACGTCCGGCAGGTCGATCTCGGAGAAGCCCGCGCCGGTCAGACCGGCCCGGCGCACCACCGAGTCCACGATCGTCAGCTTCATCCACCGCGTCGCGCCCTCGGGCGCCCTTACCCGCTGGGTCGTGCCGTTGGGCTGCAGGAAGCTGGTCCGGGTGCCCTTCTCGGTCTCCACCCGCACCTTCGTCGCGGCCGCGCGCACGCTCTCCTGCGGCAGCGGCGTGACCTTGAAGGAGGACGGCATGGTGTAGGGGCCGGTGAAGCCGATGCGCAGCCACTGCCCGTCCGGCGTGTCCGGCGCGCCCTCCGCCCAGGCGGTGCCCGGGTTGCCGTCGAAGGCGTTCACCGGGTCGTACTGCGGCAGGTGGAACAGCCAGTTGCCGTACGAGGACGCCGTCACCGAGCGCGCCCCGCGCAGCTCGGCCACCGTCTGGTGCTCGGCGCCCTCGGTCGGCAGGATCTGCCGCGGCTTCTCGCCGGGGTCCTGCTGAGCGCCGGACGCGTTGCGCTCGTCGCGCGTGTACGTGTACGACGTACCGGAGTTGACCAGCCCGAACCGGGTGTCGGCCCGCCGCAGCCCGTCGCCCACCACCTGCACGGCCGGCGTGCCCAGCCCCGGGTGGTCGTCGCCGGTCAGCACGGCCGCCCGCCCGCGCAGCTCCGCCGCCAGCGGCAGCAGCGCCTCGGGCCCGCCGGACACCACGGCCGTGTCGGCGACCGGGGCGAGCCCCGCCTGCCCGGGCCGGACGACGTCCGCACCCGCCGGACGGTAGATCTCCACGGCCCGCTGCCGCGGGTACAGGCCCTCGACCTGGAGCGGGGCGTCCTGGGCGATCCGGCCGCCGGTCGTCACCGGGCCGAGCCCCTTGACCCGCTCGTAGCCCGACTGCTCCAGGGTGCGCTTGACGGTCGCGGTCGGCACATGGCCGATCTGGTCGGGGTCGAGGTCGTTGCGTACGACGACGTAGTACAGCCCGGCCCGGCTCAGGTAGTCGGCCAGGCCCGGCACCTGGGCGCCGGACATCAGGGCCTGCTCGACCGCGTCCATCGCGCGCCGGTTGCCGGGCGTGCCGAACGGGACGTAGTCGCGTTGCGCCCAGCGGGACTCGGCGAGCACGTCGAGCGGCTGGTCGATGGGGGAGCCCCAGGTGTAGACGCCGTGCGCGGTGGCCGGGACGACCAGGGCGCGCGAGTCCGGTGAGTACTTCTCCAGCCAGTCGGCCGTGGCCTGCCAGTAGGCGGGCAGCTTCGGGAAGGAACCCGGGTTCAGGATCGAGCCGTTGAGGTACGGCCACAGCAGCCCGGGCAGGATCAGCACGGCCGCGACGAGCGGCGCGAAGCGCCGGCCGCGCACCGGCCGGGCCCCGCGCCGCTCGGCGGCCACCCCCACCAGATGGGCCAGGCCCAGCACGAGCGCCAGCGCCGTCCCCGTCTGGAACTTGTAGATGTTCCGGAACGGCGACAACCACCCGTCCAGCCAGCCCTGCACCACGCCGTGGTACGGCGCCCCGAACGCGCCGCCGTACCCGGCGAGCAGCACCAGCGCGGTCACCAGCACCGTCAGCACCAGCCACCGCCGCTCGGGCATGTCCCGCCGGGCCAGTCCGGCCAGCCCCAGCCCGGCCGTCAGCGCCGAGCACACGATCACCAGGACGGAGGAGGCCACGGTCCAGCCGGCCGGCAGCCAGGCCTCCCCGAAGTGCAGGTAGGCGACCCAGTTCCCGGCGCCGCGCAGCGCCTCGGCCGCCGACATGGTGTCCGTGGTGGTCTGCGCGGTCTCTATATAGGGGAGGAAGTTCTCGCCGTAGACGCCGAGCAGCAGCAGCGGCACCCACCACCAGGCGGTCACCACGATCACCGCCGGGGCCCACCAGGCGATCAGCCTGCGCTGCCGCGGCCCGCGCGGCCGCGACAGCAGGTACAGCCCGGCCGGCAGCAGCGACGCCAGCGTCGCCGAGGCGTTCACCCCGCCCATGAACGGCACGAGCAGCGCCGACCGCAGGGCCGCGACCCGGGCCGTGTACCGCTCGTCGGCCAGCGGCAGCAGCACCCACGGCAGGAACGCGCCCGGCAGCGCGGCGGCCGACGTGGAACCGACGACCGTCGTGAACAGCGGCCACAGCGCATACGCCACGGCCGCGAGCAACCGCGAGGTCCCGCTGCCCACCCGCAGCCGCTCCGCGAGGCGCAACGCCCCCCAGAAGGCGACGGACACGACGACCGACAGCCACAGCCGCTCCGCCAGCCACACCGGCAGCTGGACGAGGTCGCACAGCCAGTAGAACGGCAGCATCGGCCACAGGTAGCCGACGTACTGGTCCTGGATGCCGCCGAACCCGCCCCGGTCGTGCCACAACTGCCCCAGGTCCGCGAGGAACTGGCCCGGATCGGTGGTCACGCCCAGCTTGGTGTCGAAGGTCTGCCGTCCCGGCTGCACCGCCAGGAACAGCACGAACACCACCGCCCAGAACCCCAGCAGCCAGCGCCGCGACCGGGGACCGTCGGGCGGGCCCGACGCGGTCGCCGTGGTGGGAACGGCTGCCGGGGGAGGAGCCTGGACCGTGGTTGTCATGTAGGACACCGCCGCAGGATGAGGAGGAGGTTCCAGGTGGCGAACTCGCGGATCCCGGGCGCCTTGACGACGGCCTCCGCGAGGAAGGGCCAGTAGCGGGAGCGCGCCGAGACGACCGTGACGTCGTCCCGGGCCCGCACCTGCCGCAGGGTGGAGCCGATGTGCACCGCGAACAGGTTCTCGCCGAGCGTGTGCTTGGCGGGCCTGCCGGTGCGCCGTTCGTGGCGGGCCCGGGCCCGCTCGGCACCGAAGTAGTGCCACGGGGCCCACTCGTGCCCGCCCCACGGCGACAGCCAGTTGGTGAACGACACGTAGATCAGCCCGCCGGGCCGGGTCACCCGGGCCAGCTCGCTGAGGAACGTCTCCGGGTCGGACACGTGCTCCAGCACGTTGGAGGAGAAGGTGACGTCCGCGACGCCGTCCCGCAGGGGCAGCAGGTACCCGTCCGCGACGACCGCCGACTCGGGCGGGGCCGCGCCGAGTTCGCCGACGTCCGGCTCGAAGAGGTACGCGTCGGCCCCGCGCCGCCGGAACTCCTCGGTGAAGTACCCGCCGCCCCCGCCGACATCGAGGACGGTACGCCCGGCGACGGGCCCGTCGTAGGCCTCGACCTGGTCGACGGCGTCCCGGGCGAGCAGCGAGTAGCAGGCCCCGGGGTCGTCCTGCTCACGGAGGAAGGCGCGGAACAGGGCGACACTCCGTCGCAACGAGGGGTCTTTCCACGGGGCTCGCGAGGGGCGCGGGGAACTGCGCGACCAGCCACGCACGACCCGCACACGCGACACGGCAGCACCGACACGCCGCAGGGGCGACGTCACGGAGTCCAACTCCGCACCGCCTCGGCGGCCACCACCCGGAACTGCCGCACGGTCCGGTCCCAGCGGAACTGCGCGGCCCGCTCCCGGGCCGCCTTGCCCATCAGCTCCCGGCGCTCCCCGGACAGCGCCAGCGCGCACCAGGCCGCGGCGAACGAGGACTCACCGCGCGCCAGGATCCCGGTCTCCCCGTCGACCACGGAGTCCTTGAGCCCGGGCACGTCGAAGGCGACACTCGGCGTCTGCCGGGCCGCCGCCTCGGTCACGACCAGGCCCCACCCCTCCACGGCGGAGGGGTGCAGCAGCAGCCAGGCCGCGCACAGCAGCCGGTGCTTCTCGGCCTCGGAGACGTACCCGGTGAACTGCACTCCGGGCCCCGCCAGCCGTTCCAGCCGCTCGCGCTCCGGCCCGTCCCCGACGATCACCAACCGCCCGCCGGTCACCGGACGCACCCGCTCCCACAACCGCAGCAGCAGATCGATCCGCTTGTACTCGACGAGCCGCCCGACGGCGACGAACAGCGGCTCGGCCGAGCGCTCGGCCCTCGGGCCCGGCTCCTCGACGCCGTTGTGCACGACCCGGATCCGCTCCCGCTCGACGCCGATCGCGCGCAGGGCGTGGGCGGTCGAGGAGGAGACGGCGACCAGCAGGTTGCGCTGCTGCGCCCCGGTCAGCGCCCAGTGTTCGAGTCGTCGGCCGATCCGGGCCGCCGGCGCCAGCGGGCCGCCGAAACGCATGGGCCACAGATCCGTGTGGACGTGGTTGACCAGGCACAGCGTCGGGCCCCGGTGCCACAGCGGCGCCAGGTACGGCATGCCGTTGCACACCTCGACCAGCAGGTCGCAGTCACCGACCTGGCGGGCGAAGGCCGACCGGGCGCGCAGGTAGTGCCCGTAGGGGCCGCCCGCCGACACGACCCGGTAGTCACGGAAGGACGCGGGGCCGCCGCACAGCAGGGTGACCTGGTGACCCAGCCGGGTCAGTCCGTCGGCGAGTCGGTCGACCAGCAGCTCGGAGCCGCCGGCGGAGGGATTGTCCAGATCGCGGTGGGCGAGGAACACGATCCGGCGCGGTTGTGGGGGGAGCGCCGGAGGGTGCTGCGGCGCGCTGGGGGACGCGGCGCGCAGCGCGGACGGTACGTGCTGGGGCATGGGTGCTCCAACTCGTCTCGGGGTGCGGAAATCGGTGGGGAAAGCGTGGGGGTGGGGTCGAAGGGGAGGGGGCGGCCTGTGGGGAGCCTGAGCTCTTCCTGGGAGGGGAGTGTGGACGGGGTGTGCTCGGGTGGGGTTGGACAGTTTTCGCCCGGACCTTCTCCACGGCTACTCACCGACGTGACAATTTCCGGCTTTGTTAGAGCTGACGTCACATCACATCGTGAGGGTCGGCTGGGGCGTAACCGGCTTATCGGACGGAGCGGGCTGCTCCGGCTCCTTCCGCCCACGGGCCACCAGAACGCCCCCCACCGCGGCGAGCGCCAGTCCGGCGATCCCGGCGCCGATCGGCAGGGTCGTCCCGACGAGCCGCAGCCGGCCGCTGTCGTCCTTCGCCTGGCGCACCGCTTCCTTCTGCGTCGCCGTCGTGAAGGCGACCTTCTCGCTGTCCAGCAGCACCGCCGCGTCCTTCTTCGCGCCCGGTGCCCGCAGGGTGCGCTTCGGCCCGGTCTGCGCGTACAGCACCCGGCCCGTGGCCTGGTCGACGATCAGCACGAAACCGTGGTTGGCGTACCACTCCTCGGCCAGCACCTGCGGCCGGTTCGGCTGGTCGACGAGGGTGCCGGGCACCATCCGGGTGCCGGTCCGGGTCGGCGGCACCGAGCCGGTGAACTTGTAGCCGGTGTAGCCCTGCACCTTCTCGGTGCCCCGGTAGCGCAGCACCACCGTGTCGCCGAGGGTGTTGTCCCACCACTGGTAGGAGCGTTTCTGCACGTCGAAGGGGAACTTCAGGTACGCCTCGCCCTCGATGTGGGGCTTCTCCCCGCAGCAGTGCACCGGCCGGGTGGTCCGGCGGTCCATCACCCAGCGGTGCGGCGTGAAGTCCAGCGCGTCGTGCGGATCGGCGGCCGGCAGCGACTTGTCGGTGTCGACCGTGGTCGTCACGTCCCAGACGGCGTTGCCGCTGCGCTCGCTGTCCTCGACGTTGCCCCGCACCCGCTGGGTGACGGTGATCCTGCGGTCGGGCACCGTCTCGATCCGGTCAGTGTCGAAGACGCTGCCCCGGCCGGTGTAGACGGCGGTCGTGTCGATGTCGATCGGGTTCACCGCGGCCCGCGGCTGCACGTACCAGGCGAGCAGGGGCGCCAGCACCAGCAGGAACGTACCGAGACCCAGCAGGACCAGGGAGAAAGGAGAGGTTGTACGGCGCATCCGGGCACTCCAGTGGCTTGGGACGGCTCGACGTACGAGAGGACCGGCACGGCGGCGGAATGCGCGCGTGCGGCTGGGCCGGGAACCGTAGGCGGCTCTTGACGGGGTGTCAATGCTTGTCGAGACTGGGCGCGACAGGCAGGGACGGGGTGCCGGGGTGGGGCAACCTCCGGACCATCTCCGGACGAATCCGGACAGAGAGGCTGACCCTGCGATGTCCAGACTGCTCGCTGCCGCGCTGACCGTAGCGCTCGCCGCCGCCCTCGCCGTGGGGGCCGCGCTGGGCGTGGTCGCGCTGCTCGAAGCCACACCCGACCAGCCGAACACGCCCCTGATCACGTACGAGCAGGCCGGTCAGGGGAGCTGACGGATGACGGCCGCCCGCACCGGAACCGTCACCACCCGCTCGGCCTGGCACGACGTCCCGCGCTTCCAGGTGCGCCGGTTCGCCGCGATCGCCATGGCCGAGGCGCCCGAACTCGCCGAGGAGATCCTCCGGGAGATCCAGCGCGAGTACCCGCACCTGCCCGTCGTCCTCGACGACTCCGGCGAGCCGATGGCGATGGTCGGCATCCGCCGCGCCATCGAGGTCTTCGTGCAGCACCTGGAGCACTCGGAGGGCCGCCCGACCGTGCCGCCCGGCGTCTTCCAGGACTTCGGCCGCGGCGAGGGGCTCAACGGCCGCTCCCTCGACTCCCTCCAGGCCATCTACCGCATGGGAGTACGCCTGGCCTGGCGCCGCTTCGCCGACATCGGCCAGCGCGTGGAGATCCCGCCCCCGGCGATGTACGAACTCGTCGACGCGGGCTACGAGTACCTGGACGGCCTGGTCGACCAGTCCGTACGCGGTTACGCCGAGGCCGCGGCCCGCCAGGCCGGCGAACGCCTGCGCCTGCAACGCCGCCTCATGGAGCTCCTGCTGGCCGAGCACCACCGCGGCGACCCCTCCGAGGCCTTCACCGAACGCGCCGCCCGCATCGGCTGGCCGCTGCCGGAGAAGGTCGCGGTCGGTGTCCTGGTGCGCCCGGCCCGCGAGGCGGTGGCCCCCGCGGTGGGCCAGGGCGTCCTGCTCGACATGGAGTACGAACAGCCCCGCATGGTCGTGCCCGAGCCCGACGCGGCGGGCCGCCACGAACTCCTGCACCGCGCCCTCACCGGCTGGTCCGGCGCGATCGGCCCGCCCGTCCCGCTGGCCGACGCCGCGAAGTCGCTGCGCTGGGCGGAGGCGGCGGTCCGCCTCATGGAACGCGACCTGCTCCCCGCCGGCGAGGTCCTCCACTGCACCGAGCACACCGAGGCCCTGGTCCTCCTGCAGCCCGAGGAACTCATCGACGACCTGGCCCTGCGCTGCCTGGCCCCCCTGACCCACTGCGGCCCCACCCACGGCCGCCGCCTCGCCGAGACCCTCCTGGCCTGGCTGGAAACCCGCGGCGGCGCCCCCGAGGTCGCCACCCGCCTGGGCGTCCACCCCCAGACGGTCCGCTACCGCCTCCGCCAGATCCGCGAACTGTGGGGCGACGAGATAGACGACCCGGACCGCCGCTTCGAACTGGAACTGGTCCTGAGGGCGCAGCGGCTGCGGGGGGAACTGGGGGTGGTGCGGGGGAGGCGGTGAGCCGGGCCGACCCGGCGCTGCCCATTGCCCGGGCATACCTCTATGGCTAGCCTGTGTTCGTCATGCCGATCGCCTGTTGAAATCTCGAACGCGGGCGCTGAGAACACATTAGGGAGGGGGCCGGTCGTGGGACGACTCGTACCAGCCGTGACCCGGGCTCTCGACATTCTCGAGCTCTTTCTCGACGGGGACGGGACGCTCTCCGCCCCCGACATCGTGCGCAGGCTGCAGCTGCCGCGCACCACCGTGCACGAGCTGGTGACCACGCTCGCCGCCCGGAAGTACATCGTCCCGGTGCCCGGCCAGCCGGGACGCTACCGGCTCGGTGTGCGCCCGTACCAGCTCGGTGCCCGGTACGCCGAGCAGCTCGACCTCGCCGCCGAGGGGCAGCAGGTCGCCCGGTCCGTCGCCGAGACCTGCGACGAGACCGTGCACGTGGCGATCCTGGAGGACACGGACGTCATCTACATCGCCAAGGTCGACTCCACGCACGCCGTGCGGATGGTGTCGGCCGCCGGCCGCCGGCTGCCCGCGCACTGCACCTCCGTCGGCAAGATGCTGCTGGCCTCCCTTCCCGAGCACGAGCTCGCCGCGCGGATTCCCGACGGCGCCGAGCTGGTCGCGATGACCCCCAACAGCATCACCGACCCGGGCGCCCTGCGCGAGGCCCTGGCCGAGATCCGTGCGCGGGGCCTGGCCGTGGAGAGCCGCGAGTCCAACCCGGACGTCTCCTGCGTGGCCGCGCCGGTGCGCGACCGCACCGGGCAGGTCGTCGCCGCGCTGTCGATCTCCGTGCCGATGATCCGCTGGAGCGAGGAGCGCCGCGCCGAGCTGGAGCAGCTCGCCGCGAAGGGCGCCGCCGAGCTGTCCGAGCACCTCGGTCACCGGAGCGTGGCATGACGGCGCCGTACGAGGTCGCCGTGCGCGCCGAGGCCGAGCTCGGCGAGGGCCCGACCTGGGACGCGGCGGCCGGCCGGCTGCTGTGGATCGACATCCTCGGCTCGCGCCTGCACACCTACGACCCGGCCACCGGGCGGCGGACCACCCGCCGCACCGAACAGCACGTCGGCGCCGTCAAGCCGCGGGCCGGAGGCGGCCTGGTGCTCAACCTGCGCGACGGGATCGGGCTCCTCGACCCCGACGGGGACTTCCGCTGGCTGCACCGCGAGGTCGTCCCCGGCCGCCGGGCCAACGACGCCGCGGTCGCGCCCGACGGCGCGCTGTGGGCCGGCACGATGCGGTACGACGAGGCGCCGGGGGGCGGGACGCTGTCGCGCGTCACCGGGGACGGCTCGGCCGAGGTCGTGCTCGACGACGTGACCGTCAGCAACGGCACCGGGTGGAGCCCCGACGGGCGGCTCATGTACTACATCGACACGCCCACCCGGCGCATCGACGTCTTCGACCACGCCGACGGGCGGGTGTCCGGACGCCGGACGCTCGCCGAGATCGAGGAGGGCGCCGGGTTCCCCGACGGGCTGACCGTGGACGCCGACGGGTGCGTCTGGGTGGCCCTGTGGGAGGGCGCGGCGGTGCGGCGGTACACGCCCGACGGGCGGCTGGACCGGGTGGTCGGGCTGCCGGTGCCGCGGGTGACGGCGTGCGCGTTCGGCGGGGCCGGGCTGACCGACCTGTACATCACGACCGCCCGCACGGGGCTCAGCGAGCCGCCCGCGCTGGCGGGATCGCTGTTCGTGGTGCCGGGGGCGGGCACGGGTTTCGCCCAGCCCGCGTTCACCGGCTGACCCGCGCGGACGAGCGGCAAAGCGCCGACGACTCCCGACCCGGACCGACCCGACCCGGGCCGACCCGACCTGGGCCGAGCTGACCCGATCCGACCTGGGCCGATCCGATCCGGGCTGATCCGATCCGACCCGACCCGGGCCAACCAGGTCCGGATGGGCCGGGACCGGGGCGGCCGGGGCTCACCCGGCGAGGGCCAGTTCAGTCGGAACGGACCAGGCGGAATCGGCCCGGCTGGAGCCCGACCGGCAGGGACCGGGTCAGCCGGGACCGCGCGAATGGCATCGGCCCGGCCGGGACCCCACCGCAGGAAGGGCCTCAGCCCTGGCGTCCGCCCGCAGCCCCCGTCCGGTCCAGCCGTCGCAGTACCCCCCGCTCCGCCTCCGTCAGCGGCGCTCCCGCCGCCGGCGGCAGTGGGGGGCCGCTCAGGGTCGCCAGGACCGTCGACGGCCGTAGCAGCCGCGTCGGTCCCGTCGCCATGCTCATCACGTCCCAGACCGCCGACGCCGCCGGGTACGAGCCCGTCGCCGTGCGGATCATGCGGCGGGTGTACGCCGTGACCAGACGGTCGGCGACCCCGGGGGTGCCGCCCCGCGTGCCGGGGTACCAGACGTCCTGGCTCACCGCCATCGTCCACGCGGACTCCACCGGCCTGGCCACCCGCCGCTGGACCCGCCGGGCGAGCCCGGCCGCGTCGAGGCCGGAGCGCCGCAGCTCGCGGTCCAGCTCCCGGGCGCCCAGCGCGGCCACCGACATGCCCTGCCCGTAGGCGGGGTTGAACGTGGCCAGCGCGTCACCGAGGACGACGAGGCGCTCGGGCCAGGACCGCGTCTTCTCCAGGTACCGGCGGTGGTTGCTGGTGCTGCGGCTGACGTGGACCTCGGTGAGCGGTTCCGCGCCGGAGATCAGCCGGCCCACGATGGGGTCGGGCAGCTCCAGGGTGTACCGCAGGAACGCGTCCGGGTCGGAGGGCGGTTCGCCGCCGCCCCGGGTGCCGGCGAGGCTGACCATCCACCGGTCGCCCTCGATCGGCAGCACCATGCCGCTGCGGCCGGGCCGCCCCTGATACGGATCCGCCTGCACCATCGTCAAGGGGAAACGATCCGCCCCCTCGGGAGTGCGGTAGAGGCGCGTGGCGTTCACCAGGCCGGCGTCCACCGTCTTCGCGCGCACGTCGTCGATGCCCAGCCCCGCCAGCCAGGTCACGATCCGCGAGCCGCGCCCGCTCGCGTCCACCACGAAGTCCGCGGCGAGGTCCTCGTCCCCGTCGGCGGTCGACAGGCGCACCCCGGTCACCCGCTGCCGCGACCCCGTCAGCTCCAGCACCCGCGCCTTGCGGACCACGACCGAGGTGCTGTCCAGCACGGCCCCCCGCACCGCCCAGTCGAGCAGCGCCCGTGTGCAGGTCAGCATCCGCGGCCCGGGGTGGCGCCAGCGCCGGAACCAGCCCTCGGGCGTGAGGGCGACCATGCCCGAGCCGAGCGGTATCTCGTGCGCACCGGCGGCGAGCAGGTGCTTGCGCATGCTCACGCCCGGCACCAGGTCCTCCATGGCGGCCAGACCGCCGGCCATGAGGAGGTGCGCGTGACGTCCCTGCGGCAGGCCCTTGCGGTGCTCCGGCCCCTCGGGCAGGTCGTCGCGGTCGAGCACGACGACCTCGTCCGCGACGGCGGACAGCGCCGCCGCGGCCAGCATGCCGGCCAGCCCCGCACCGATGACGACAGCTCTACGCGACATGCGACTCCTCGCACTCAGCCATGACGGCTCCCTTGCCCTGCGGGCATTCCCCGGCGTCCGGCCACGGCCGTGCAGCGCACAACACCGTCCGCCGGCACCGGTTTTCGGGCCGTGCGGGCCCCGTCCCGGACGGCTCTCACCGTACCTTCACGTACCGTGCGCGCGGCCCCCCGTGCGCGCTCCGTCCGGGATAACGGCCGGGCACGGCGTCCGCGGCCCGCGAAACCCGAGGTCAGCCGGTGAGTGACCGGCCCTCGGAGTGGTCACGCGCCAGGGCGCGGATCGCCCGGAGGTCCTCCTTGTGCCGCAGGGCCCGGGACAGGGCGCCGATCTCGCGCAGCAGTTCCGTGGTGTCACGCGCGCCGGTGCCGTCGTCCTCCCCGGCCCGGCTGCCGGTGTCGGCGGCGTCCAGGATCGCCGCGGTCGCGGCGAGCACCTTCGCCCGGTCGGGCGGGTGGCCCAGCGCGAGGGCGGCGTCGTGGAACCGCTCGCGCCGGTCCTCGTCGATGTGCCGGGCGAGCGGCAGCAGCACGTCGCGGATGAAGGTCTCCCGGCGGACCAGGCGCAGCTCCGGCGTGCCCCGCAGCAGGAACGGGATCCCCTCGCCGTTGACGGTCCTCATCAGCAGGTACAGCGGCCGCAGTTCGTGGTGGGCGAGCCGGACGTGCCAGCGGCCGTGCAGGTACTGCCCGGCGTGCGGGAGGATGAACCCGATCGCGATGAGCACGGCGGACAGGCAGGCGAGCGGCGGGGCGACGGCCGTGCTCAGCCAGTCCACGTCCCGCCCGGCCCAACGGGCCACCACGGCACTGATCTTGGCGGCGTCGAAGAGCAACTGCGCGGCGTAGCCGACGCCGAGGAACTTCAGCCCCCAGCGCAGCAGCGAGTCGAGTCCGTCCGTGCGCACCCAGTTCCAGATCAGCCCGTTGGTGACCAGCGCGGCGGTGGTGTGCGCGAGCAGGTACAGCACGATCACCTCGCGCATGTACGGCGTGTTCGCGTAGTACGTGTCGAGATCCCGCAGCCGCTCCACCGGAACGTCCGCGAGAGCGAACAGCACCCACATCGCGACGATCACGCCCGAGTAGACCGCCACGACCCCGCGCATGGCGCGCCGGGTGCGCTCCGAGCGGTCGGACAGGCCGTTGCGCCAGGCGATGATCAGCAGCAGGCAGAAGGCGCAGAACGCGGTGAGCAGCGAGTACACCCAGGGGCCGGAGAAGTTCGCCACGCCGGTCAGCCGGTTGACCCGGGCGATCGTCGACGGCGCCACGAAGACGAACACCGCGCAGGCGAGCAGCAGCAGCCCGCCGACCGCGCGCAGCATGGGGTCCGTCCAGAGCCGGATGATGCTCGGCAGCTTGATGGCCAGGGCGGCGGCCAGGACCCCCGCCGGGATCCACCAGAAGTTCGGATAGAACTGGTTGACGAACTCGACCGGGGTCAGCGCCACCGTCGTCACGGCGCACCTCCTCGCGGCCCCCGGTAGTACAGCGCCCGCTGCACGGGTTCGAGCGGGGCCTGCGGTGCGCGCCCGCCCGGCAGCAGCGTCCGGCAGCCGGCCGCCAGCCGGTGACCGAAGGCGTCGGCCTCGGCCTCGTCCCGTTCCCGGGAGCCGTCGCGGGCGGCCACCGCCAGGGCGGCCCCGTCCCAGCCCGGCCGTTCGGCGAACGCGTGGGCCGCCGCCGCACCCGCCCCGTGGTGGTGCCCGTGCCCCGCGTGCAGATGCCACAGCTCGTGCCCGAGGATCACCAACTGCTGTACCGCCTCCGCCCGTTCCTCGACGATGACCAGGTCGAAGTCCTGGAACTCCACCCACAGGCCGGTCACTTCGATCTCGTCCGGGAAGCGCTCGAAGCGCAGTTCCAGGGGCCGCCCGCCGCGCCGCGCGCTCATCTCCTCGCACAGCGCCCGGCACAACGACCGTATGTCGCCGGGCTGCCGGTCCCTGGCGCGCACCGCGGCGGTGAGGTCGGCGGCCAGGGCGCGCATGGCGGTGCCACGGCGCGTGCGCCCGAGTGCGGCGGTGACTCGGGCGGCCATCGTCCGCGCGCCCGCGATGTCCATCGCTCCCCCTTCTCACCACCGGCCGGCGTCGGCAGCCCGTCCGAGCCTACGCGCCCGAAAGTGTGCGCGTCATGTGATCCGACGTCCGATGTTCAACGGAGAACGACCGTTCGTGGCCGCAAAGTCCTGCCGAATATGTGACCGGGCCATTGACGCGCCAGCGCTACGAACTTACGGTCCCGTTCGAAGTAGCGAGCGACCTTCGAAATACCGAACGGACCGTGAACATCGACCGTAAGGGCAGGGCATGGGACGACCTGGCCTCCATCGCAGGCAGCTTCTCGGCGGGCTCGGCGGACTCTTCGTCGCGAGCAGCTTCGGCTTCGCAGCCCTGGGCACCGGAGCCGACGCACTGGCCACCGGCGCGCGCACCCGCGTGCGCTACTGGAACCTCTTCAGCGGCGGCGACGGCGCCAACATGATCGCGATGCTGGACGCCTTCCGCCGGGACAACCCGGACATCGCGGTGAAGGACTCCACCCTCCAGTGGGGCAACCCCTTCTACACCAAGCTCGCCATGGCCGCCGCGGGCCACCGCGCCCCCGACCTCGGCGTGATGCACCTCGGCCGGGTCCCCGGCTTCGCACCCGGCCGCCTCCTCGACCCCTGGGACGTCGGCCTGCTCGCCCGGTACGGCGTACGGCGGGAGGACTTCAACCCCGCCCTGTGGAAGCGCGCCGTCGTCGACGGCAAGCTCTACGCCCTGCCGCTCGACATCCACGTCCAGCTCTGCTTCTACCGCAAGGACGTGCTGAAGCGGGCCGGACTGCTCGGCGCCGACGGCCGGATGGTGCCGGTCACCTCCACCGGCGAGTGGTTCGACGCCCTCAAGGAGGCGAGGAAGGCCACCAGGAAAGGGCTGCAGACCATCGGGTTCTGGCACAACGACCAGAACTTCCAGTGGTGGTTCTTCGTCGCCTTCTACACCCAGCTCGGCGGCACCTGGTTCGACGCCGCCCGCACCGAGGTCACCTTCGACACCGGCAAGGCCGTCCAGGTCCTGGAGTTCCTGCGCCGGCACGTCACCGACGGCTACGCCGACCCCGGCTTCGGGGGCGGCGCGGGCGCCGAGCAGTTCCTCAACGGCTCCCCCTTCGTCTGGGAGGGCAACTGGTCGGTGCCGGTCTTCTCGGGAGCGAAGCTCGACTACGGCGCCACCCCGCTGCCACCCGTCTTCGGCGGACCCGCCACCCACGCCGAGTCGCACGCCTTCGTGCTGCCGCACCAGGCCGGCCGCGGCGGCGCCACCAACGAGGCGGCCCACGCCCTCGCCGCCTACGTCGTCCGCCACGCCCGGCAGTGGGCGGCCGGCGGCCACATCCCCGCCTACACGCCCACCCTGTCCACGGCCGCCTACCGGGAGCTGGACCCGCAGAGCGAGTACGTCTCCGCCATGGACCACCAGGCCAACGAGCCGAAGGTGTGGTTCGCCGGCTCCACCGGCATCCTCGCCCAGCGCGTCGGCCCGATCGTCGTCTCCGCCACGACCGGCTCCGCCTCCCCCGACACCGCCGCCCGGCGCATGAAGAGCGCCCTCACCGCCCTGCTCGCCGCAAAGAACCCCATGGACGGCAGGACCGCAGCGCAAGGAGGTGCCGCCGTATGACGGCGACCAGCGCCCAGCCCCTGGCCGCACCCGTCCGGGCCCGTGCCGCCGCCGCGGGTGCCACCCTGCGCCACAGGCAGGGCTTCCAGCACGGCGGCTGGTTCGTCGCCCCCTTCCTGGCCCTGTTCGCCCTGTTCGTGATCTGGCCGCTGCTGAGAGGGGTCTACCTCAGCTTCACCGACGCCAACATCACGGGCGAGGGCGCGCGCTTCGTCGGCCTGGACAACTACCGCGAGGCCCTGCGGGACCCGCTGATGTGGGACTCCCTCGGCCACAGCGCCTACTTCACGGCCCTGGTCGTGCCGTGCATCACCGTCCTCGCCTTCCTCCTCGCGATGCTCGCCCACCACATCGAGCGCGGGAAGTGGCTGTGGCGGCTGTGCTTCTTCGCCCCGTTCCTGCTGCCGTCCACCGTCGCGGGCAACCTGTGGCAGTGGCTGTTCAACCCCGGCACGGGCATGGTCAACCACGTCCTCGGCCTGGAGACCCCCTGGCTGACCGACAAGTCCTACGCGATGCTCGCCCTGGTCGTCATGACCCTGTGGTGGACGGTCGGCTTCAGCTTCCTGCTCTACCTCGCCGCGCTCCAGGGCATCCCCGGCCACCTCTACGAAGCGGCCCGGCTGGACGGCGCGAACGCCTGGCACCGCATGGTCCACATCACCCTGCCGATGCTGCGCAACATCACCGGGCTCGTCGTCGCCCTGCAGATCCTCGCCTCGCTCCAGGTCTTCGACCAGGCCGTGGTGATGCAGGACTTCGGCCCCGGCCCCGAGGAATCGACCCGGACCTTCGTCCAGTTCACCCTCGAAGAGGGCTTCACCAGCTACCGCGTGGGCTACGCCTCCGCGATCTCCGTCGTCTTCTTCGTGATCATCGCGGCCGTCGCCCTGGCGAGGATGTGGCTGCTGCGCAACCGTGAGGAGAGCGCCCGATGACCACCAAGGCGTGGAGCCCCGGTCAGACCGTCCTGACGCTCCTCGGGGCGGCCGTCTCGATCGTCTTCCTGTCCCCCTTCGCCTGGGGCCTGTTCACCTCCCTGAAGTCCGAGACCGAGGCCGTGGAGGTGCCTCCGCACTGGCTCCCGCAGGACTGGACGGGCCAGGCCTGGCAGGCCCTGTTCGAGTCCGGCACCCTCACCAACTGGTTCGTGAACTCGGTGGTCGTGTCGGTCTGCGTGACCGCGGTGGTGCTCGTGGTCGGCGCCCTGGCCGGATACGGCTTCGCGCGCACCGAGTTCCGGGGCAGGAAGGCCCTGCTCGGCCTGGTCATGGCGGGCCTGATGATCTCGCCCGCGGTGCTCGGCGTCCCGCTGTTCACGACCGTCCAGCAGATGGGCATGGTCGACACCTACTGGGGCATGATCCTGCCGCAGTGCGCGCCCGCCGCGATGGTCTACATCCTCTACAAGTTCTTCCAGGGCATCCCGCGCGAGCTGGAGGAGGCCGCCTTCATCGACGGCGCGGGCCGCTGGCGGGTCTTCTTCACGATCGTCCTGCCGCTCTCGCGCCCCTCCCTGGCCGCGGTCGGCATCTTCACCTTCATCGCCTCGTGGAACAACTTCCTCTGGCCGTACATGGTGACCAACAACCCCGACCTGATGACCATGCCCAACGGCATCGCGACCGTCATGAACTCCTACGGCATCCAGTGGGCCCAGCTGATGGCCGGCGGCCTGATGGCGGGCCTGCCCCTGATCGTCGTCTTCGTCTTCTTCCAGCGGCAGATCGTGGCGGGCGTGGCCCACACCGGCCTGGCAGGCCAGTAACGCCCCTCAGGGGTGCGGAGAACCGCGCGAACAACCCCCACAGGCCCGCAGCCGCCACCGAAACAGAACCACCCACCCCGAAAGGCGAACATGCACAAGGCCCGCTTCACCCTCGACCCCGCCTTCACCGTCGGCGAAGTGAACCCCCGCCTCTTCGGCAGCTTCGTCGAACACCTCGGCCGCTGCGTCTACACCGGCGTCTTCGAACCGGACCACCCCACGGCCGACGACCAGGGCCTGCGCCAGGACGTCCTCGCCCTGGTCCGCGAACTCGGCGTGACAGCGGTCCGCTACCCCGGCGGCAACTTCGTCTCCGGCTACAAGTGGGAGGACTCGGTCGGCCCCGCCGAGAACCGCCCCCGCCGCCTCGACCTGGCCTGGCACTCCACCGAGACCAACCGCTTCGGCCTCTCCGAGTACATCGGCCTCCTGCGCAAGATCGGCCCGCAGGCCGAGCCGATGATGGCCGTCAACCTCGGCACCCGCGGCGTCGCCGAGGCCCTGGAACTCCAGGAGTACGCCAACCACCCCGAGGGCACCGCCCTGTCCGACCTGCGCGTCTCGCACGGCGACAAGGACCCCTTCGGCATCCGGCTGTGGTGTCTGGGCAACGAGATGGACGGCCCCTGGCAGACCGGCCACAAGACGGCCGAGGAGTACGGCCGCCTCGCCGCCGAGACGGCCCGGGCCATGCGCCAGCAGGACCCCGGCGTCGAACTCGTCGCCTGCGGCTCCTCCAGCCAGTCCATGCCGACCTTCGCCGCGTGGGAGGCGACGGTCCTGGAGGAGACGTACGACCTCGTCGACTACATCTCCCTGCACGCCTACTACTGGCCCGAGGACGGTGACATCGACTCCTTCCTCGCCTCCGCCGTCGACATGGAGTCGTTCATCGACAACGTCGTCGCGACCGCCGACCACGTGGGCGCCCGGCTGAAGTCGAAGAAGCGGATCAACCTCTCCTTCGACGAGTGGAACGTCTGGTACCTGCCCGAGTGGGAGGCCCGCGCCAAGACCTTCGAGCAGCACGACTGGCCCGAGGCCCCGCGCCTGCTGGAGGACAACTACAGCGTCACCGACGCCGTCGTCTTCGGCTCGCTCCTGATCGCCCTGCTCCGGCACGCCGACCGCGTCACGGTCGCCTGCCTCGCCCAGCTGGTCAACGTCATCGCGCCGATCATGACCGAGCCGGGCGGCCCGGCCTGGCGGCAGACGACGTTCTTCCCGTTCGCGCAGGCGTCGCGGTACGGCCGCGGCCAGGTCCTCGACGTACGGCCCGTCTCCCCGACGTACGAGACGCGGAAGTACGGCGAGACCGACCTGCTGCACGCCACCGCCGTGCGCGGGGAGGACGGCACGGTCACCGTCTTCGCCGTCAACCGCAGCCGAACCGAGCCACTGCCGCTGGAGGTCGCCCTCGGCGGCCTCGGCCTCACCTCGGTCGTCGAGCACAGCGCCCTCGCGGACGCCGACCCCGACGCCCGCAACACCCTCGACGACCCCGAGCGGGTCACCCCGCACACCGTCGACGGCACGGCCCTGCGGGACGGCACGCTGCACGCCGTCCTGGAGCCGCTGTCCTGGAACGTGATCCGGCTGGCGTGACGGCGCCCGGTCACACCGGCTTGACGGGCACCCCTCCGGCCGCGGCACCGAGCAGCGTCAGCCGCACGGTCCCCGGCCCGGAGGGGGTGGTCCCGTCGGACAGCACGGCCAGCGCCAGGGTGTTGGCACCCCGGGTGCGCAGGATCCCGTTCGGCAGCACGAACGTGTGCTGCGGCCCCACGTCGTTGATGTACTGGCCGAGGTTCCAGCCGTTGAGGAAGATCTGCACGCGGTAGGCCCGGCCCGGGTCGTCGTCCAGGACGAGGCCGACCGAGGCGTCGACGCCCGGGTCGACGTCCAGCCGGAAGCTTGTGCGGTACCAGGTGACGCCCTGCCGCCGCCCGGCCCGGGGCAGCTCGGTCTTCGTCCAGTCCCGGTCGTCGTGCTCCGGCAGGTGCCAGCCCTCGCGCTCCCCGTACAGTCCGCCGTTGTTCATGGGCCCGCGCACGGGGTCGGGCGCGGCGGCGCCCTGGATCCTCCAGGTCACCTCCGGTGCGGCGCCCTCGAAGGTGACGGCGGTCAGCCCGCGCGCGGCCTTGTGCGTGTCGCGCGCCTCTCCGTCCATGTCGTGCTGCATCGGCCGCACGAGCACCGACAGCACGTGGCGCGTCCCGGGCTCCTCCCGCAGCCGTTCGCGCAGTTCGTCCGGCAGGTCGAAGGAGGCCTTCGCCGTCCACGTCCCCTGCCGGGCCCGGTCCCGGTCCGGCACGGGCATGCGGTGGGTGCCCAGCGCTTCGCCGTCCAGCCAGGCCATCAGCAGGCCCTGCGTGCCGGTGCTGTAGGCCAGGGACACCGATTCGACGCCGCCCGCGCCCGTCCACGTGCCCCGGTACCAGACGTCGCCGTAGTGGAAGCCGTAGTCGTCGGCGAACAGCACGGGCTGTCCGCCGGGCACGGGCGTGGTGCTGAAGGTCGTCGTCCTGTCGGCCGTCGTCCAGTCCGTGTCGTCGAAGTCCGGCTCGGCCTCCGGGTTCTCGGCCCGCCGCCGCCAGCCGTCCAGGGCGGGCAGGGCGGGCCGGGTCACGCCGGGCAGCGGGCGCAGCGCCAGCAGGCTGCCGGAGGCGCTGATCCGGGTGGGCACCGCACGCCCGTTCCACGTCACGTGGGTGAGGCCGCGCGGGCCCCACACCTCCAGGCCGGTCGCGCCGATGGTGTCGCCGGTGAGGTGGACGGTGGAGCCGCGCAGCTCGGCCGAGCGCAGCAGGGCCGGGCCGTAGACCAGCAGCGGGCCGGACGGCGTCTCGTAGGGCCACAGGCGCAGGGCGGTCGCGTCGTCGGCGAACAGCACCAGCATCGGTGTGTCCACGCCGTCGCCCTCGACCCGCACCCGGCTCAGCCCGCCGGCGCCGAGCGGGGCCGTGATGTTCAGCTTGCCGAGGTTGTACGCCCAGGCGGGCTCGGCGTCCAGCCGCATGGGGGTCGGCTCGTCCGCGCACTCCAGCACGACCTGCGCCATCTCGCCCCGCCGGCCGGTGAACACCGCGATGTCCTGCCGCCCGGCGGTCAGGCTCAGCATGGGCTGCACGGTGGAGTGCACCAGCGTCCGCCGCCCGAGCCGCAGCCCGGCCGCGAGCAGCTTGGCGTCCCGGGCCGCGACGGTGACCGGCACGTCGATCCCGGCGTCCGGCAGGGTCGTGGACACGTCCTCGCCGGTGTCGTTGCGCAGGACGTAGACGTGGGCGCCGGTGTCGGGGTTGGCCAGGTGGTAGACCCTGATCCGCTCGTCGGTGGCGCGCACCCGCTTCCCCGGGTCCAGCTTGGCGAGGTCGGGCACATGGCGCAGCAACTGCCCGATCTGGTGCATCGGGGCGAGCTTGGGGGTGGCGTTGCGGGCCTCGTCGAGGGCGGCGCCGTAGTCGTACGACGTGTAGACCACCGGTGCGGGCAGCCAGCCCCAGGAGGTGCCGCCGTAGGTCATGTAGACGTTGTGCAGCGTGATGCCGTTGGCGAGGTTGGTCAGGTGGAAGCGCCGCTCGTAGGCCGCGTCGCGGATCCGGCGCGACTCGGCGTAGCCCTTGCCGTCGAACCAGGACCCGCCCCACGGGTCGAACCAGCCCCCGCCGAACTCGGGCAGGAACCCGGGCGTGCGCGGGCTGGCCGTGGCCCCGCCCCTCACCCCGCCGGGCCCGAAGTGCCCCCAGTCGGGCGGCACCCCGTCCGGCTCCGGGTATCCGTCGAACCCGTACAGCCAGCGCCCCTTCTCCCCGCCGGTGCCGAACGACCCGGGCGTCCAATGGCCGTTGCGGCCCTTGTCGTTGTGGAACAGCGGTACGTCGATGCCGTCGGCGCGGACCTTCTCGTACAGGTACGACATGTAGGCGCGCCCGGTCCGCTCGCCGGCGTGCGCGTCGTACTCGTTCTCGATCTGGTAGAGCAGCACCGTGCCCGTGCCGCGCGTGAACAGGCGCTTGGCGATGACGGCGTTGACGGCGGTCAGCCACTCGTCGACGTACCGCAGATACGTCGGGTCGGCGGTGCGGGCCGTGCCGTCGGTGGCGGTCAGCCAGCCGGGGAAGCCGCCGGCGTCGACCTCGGCGTTGATGTACGGGCCGGGCCGCACGATCACGTACAGCCCCGTCTCGGCGGCCGTGCGCAAAAACAGGTCCAGGTCGCGCACCCCGGTGAAGTCGTAGCGGCCGGGGGCGGGGGAGTGGTGGTTCCAGGCGACGTACACGCTGACCGCGTTGTAACCGTGGGCGCGCATCTTCTCCAGCACGTCCCGCCACAGCGACGGGCTCGGCAGCCGGAAGGGGTGCATCTCGCCCGACCACAGGACCAGGCGGCGGCCGTCGATCAGCAGGGAGTACCGGTCGAAGCCGATCTCGTGGCGCCGGCCGTCCGCGCGGGGCACGGGCGGCGGCGGGCCCGTGGGGGCCGTCCGTGCCGGGTTGGCGGAGGTCGGCGACCCGCTGCCGGTCAGCGCGAAGCCGAGCGCCGCCGTGCCGGCGAGAGCGTGGAAGGTACGCCTGCTGAGCTCCAAGGGAGCGCCTCCTGTTGTGCCATGCCGTGCGTGGTGCGTCATACGGGGTGTGGTGCGTGTGCTCAATGTCTACAGGGTGACCGCGACAATGGTCCTATGAGGATCTCGGCACGTGCGGACTACGCGGTACGAGCGGTCGTGGAACTGGCCGTCCGGCAGGGGGAGGGGCCGGTCAAGGCGGAGGCCGTCGCCACCGCGCAGGACATCCCCCACAAGTTTCTGGAGGGGATCCTCGGCGATCTGCGGCGCGGCGGTGTCGTCGACAGCCGCCGCGGCGGGGGCGGCGGCTATCGCCTGGCCCGGGAGGCGGACCGGATCACCGTCGCGGACGTGATCCGGGCCGTGGACGGCCCGATCGTCTCGGTGCGCGGCGAGCGGCCGACCGGCCTCGCCTACACCGGCACCGCCGAGCCGCTGCTGCCGCTGTGGATCGCGCTGCGGGCCAATGTGCGCAGGATTCTGGAGGGCGTGACGATCGCCGACCTCGCGGCCGGGGCGCTGCCCGAGCCGGTGGAGCGGCTCGCGGCCGAACCGGCGGCCTGGGAGAACCCGTGACGGGCCGCGCCCGCGGCTGAGCGGGCGGCGGGGGGCGAGTCCGTGGGTGATCCTCATCGCGGTCCTCGGGAGCCTCGGTCGACGCACTGCTCACGCACCCTATGCGCCCGGCGGCACGGCCGGGCGCCGGGGCGGGGCCCGTGAGCGGGGCGCCCCCCGCCCCACCTCCGCCGCGCGGGGCGACGATGTGAAATCCCGCCCTGTGAATGGCCGGAGAGCGACCTGGCCGCCCCCTGGCGCCCTGCGTACGATGCGACCGCTCCCGGCCTTCACAGCTCCTCCATGAATGGAACACAGGTCGGGTGCATATGCGCCGTCGCCTTGACATGCGCATGACCATTTTCGATCCACCCCCCACGAACGGATGGGAGAACCATGGCCGGTGGCCTGCTCCTGAGCGGCGCGATCGCCGCGCTGCTCACCAGCGCACTTCCCGCGCAATCCCCGTCCTCCGGGTTCGTCGACCCGCCCCCGGACAAGATCGTCATCAAGGTCGCCACCGTGAACGGCTCCGGCTGCCCGCAGGGCACGACCGCGGTCGCCGTCTCCGAGGACAACACGGCCTTCACGGTGACCTACAGCGACTACCTCGCGCAGGCCGGCGGGGGCTCCGACCCCACCGCGTTCCGCAAGAACTGCCAGCTCAGCCTGATCGTGCACGTGCCGCAGGGCTTCACGTACGCCATCGCGAGCGCCGACTACCGCGGCTTCGCCGCACTCCAGCCCGGCGCGAGCGCCACCCAGCGGGCCTCGTACTACTTCCAGGGCTCACCCAGCACGGCACACCGGAGCCACCCCTTCAGCGGCCCCTACAACGACAACTGGCAGGCCACCGACGAGACGGACTGGGCCCAGCTCGTCTACGCGCCCTGCGGTGTCCAGCGCAACTTCAACATCAACACCGAGATCCGCGTCAACGCCGGTACGCAGGCGGCCGACAAGGTCAGCTTCATGACGATGGACTCGACGGACGGGGACATCAGCACGGTGTACCACATGGCCTGGAAGGAGTGCCCGGGCCGGTAGGAGGGCGGGGGCCGGAGCAGGAGCCGGCCCCCGCGCCCCGGTGTCGTGCGGACGGTCGCCTAACGCGTCACGCGGTGGCGCAGGAGGACGACCTGCGAGCTGAACGTGCGGGTCTCGACGAGTTCGAGATCCACCCGGCGCTCATTGCGGGGGAAGAAGGGAATGCCGCCGCCGACCAGGACGGGGTAGACCATGGCCCGGTACTCGTCGATCAGCCCCAGGTCGGCGGCCTGGGCGGCGAGGGTGGCGCCGCCGATCGCGATCTCGCCCTCTCCCGGCTCGGCCCGCAGCCGCTCGATCTCCTCCGCCAGGCTGCCGGAGGCCAGGCGGGCAGCGCCGCGCACCTCGGACAGGGTGGTGGAGAACACCACCTTGGGAAGCGGGTTCCACAGCCCGATCCATTCGAGCTCCGCCTCGTCCGGGGTGGTCTCCTGCTCGGCGGTCTCCCAGTACAGCATCGTCTCGTACAGCCGCCGCCCCATCAGGTGGACGCCGACGTGCCGGATGTCGTCGATCCAGTAGCGGAAGACGTCCGGGAGGGGCTCCGACCAGTTGAAGTCACCGTCGGGCCCGACGATGTAACCGTCGAGCGAGACGTTCATCGAATAGGTCACGCTGCGCATCAGAAGTCCTCCTCGGTGACGGATCCGACCTTACGACCGCCGGGCGAGGCGGAACTCATCGCGACGCGCGCGATCCGGGCCGCCGTCGCGGTTGGATGAGGCATGGAGTTCTTCTGCTACCACCGAGACCGGTCCGGTTCCCTCCCGCTGCGCCGGGAACTGGGCGAGGCGCACTGGGCCTACATGGACCGCTACGAGGAGGAGCTGATCGCCCGCGGGCCGACCTTCGCCGCGGACGGGGAGACGCCGACGGGCAGCGTCCACGTCGTCGACCTCCCGGACCCCGCCGCGGCCCGGGCCTTCGCCTTCGACGAGCCCAACCAGCAGGCCGGGGTCTACCGGGACGTGCTGCTGCGGCGGTGGCGGAACCTGCTGGGGCGGACCATGTGGGAGTTCCCCGGTGGCCGGACGGGCGGGAACCGGTACCTCGTGCTCGGCTTCGGCCCGGGGCCGGGTGCGGATCTCCACGTCCCGGAGGCCGTGCGGGAGGACCTGATCGCGTACGGGCCGCTGCTGTCCGACGACGGTGCCGTGTGGGTGGGTACGGCGGCACTGGTGCGAGCCGCTGACGCGGGGGCGGCGGGTGCGGTGCTGACCCGGGGCGCGTACGCCGAGGTCGAGGTGCACGCGTGGGAGTTCGGCGGGCGGAGGTGAGGCGTTACTCGCCGGCGTGCGTGAGGAAGGCGGACCAGGCGGTGGGGGAGACGCGGAGTTCGGGGCCTTGCCGGTTCTTGGAGTCCCGGATGTGGATGGTGTCGGGGCAGGCGGCGACCTCCAGGCAGTCGCCGGAAGCGCTGCTGCTGTAGCTCGACTTGAACCAAGCCAGTTCGCTGGTGTTCATAGGTCTCCTCGCCTGCGCTGCAACAGGCTCACGGAGTCTTCGAGGGAGAGAGCCTGTGCACGCATCCTGGCATACCTCCTTTGGAGCACGCTGACCACTTTCCGGTCGGTGATGAGCTGTCCGCTCTCCTGCCCTTCGAGGTAGGCGAACCACTGGTTCTCAGGTGTCTCCAGCAGGTGGAAGGGCCCTTGCAGTCCTGAGTGGGACTCACGTACGAGAGGCATGACCTGGATCTCGATGTTGCGCAGCTGGGAGATCTCCAGCACGTGATCGATGAGATCCCGGGTCACTGCCTTGCCTCCGGTACGCCGCAGGAACACATGCTCCTCGACGATGAAGCTGAACGCGGTGTTCGGTCGCTGCCACAGCAGCTTCTGCCGCTCGGCTCGCGCCGCCCATCTCTCCTCGATCTGCTGGTCGGCGAGCGGGGGCAGGTTGTCAGCAGCCAGCGCCCGCACGTAAGTCTGGGTCTGCAACAAGCCGGGCACCATGCGGCACTCGTAGGTGCACATGGTGATCCCGGTCCGCTCCAGGGCGGCCCACCGGCGGAACCACGCCGCCAACCCCGGCTGCCTCTCCAGGCACCCCGCCGCCCTCTGTAACGCGCCGGTCCTGCCGAACACCTCCTCCGCGCGCTGCACGAACTCGGGATCCGGCATCCGCCTGCCCAACTCCACCGAAGCCACCGTGTGCTTGGAGAACCGCACCAGTTCCCCGAACTCCTCCCGGCTCAGCCCGGCGTGTTCGCGCAGGCCCTGGACCACCGCCCCGAACGTCCGCAGACTGTCCGACGACTCCGGCTCGCCACCCGTGCCCGTCCCCGCCATGCCATCGACCACTGTCGGTCACCTCCCGCAGGCATGGTCACGGGACGTCACCGGTACTGTCCAGTCCGTGACCGCGTACGCTGCCGCAGCGTACGCGGCTCCGGCCTGGAGAATCGCCGTCCCCGCAGGTCACATTGGGCGCATGACAGCGCCGATCATCCGCAACACCGCCCAACCGCCCGTCACCGTACGTGTGTTCACGCAGCGCCTCAGCTCCACGCCGCGCGGCGCCCGTCTCGCCCGCCGGCTCACGCTGAACCAGCTGCACTCCTGGGGCATCCCCTACGGCACGGACGTCTCCGACGCGGTCGGGGCGATCGTGGCGGAGCTGGCGGCCAACGCCGTGACGCACGGGCGCGTACCCGGGCGGGACTTCGCGCTGCGGCTGTCCCTCGACCCGGACCGCGTCCGGGTCGAGGTGGCGGACACGCGCAGTGGGCCGCCGCGTCCGCCCGCACCCGGTGCCGTACGGCCGCCGCAGCCCTTCGACGAGCACGGCCGGGGCTTCGTCCTGGTCGACGCGCTCGCCGACCGCTGGGAGGTGCTCGACGGTGAGCCGCCCGGCAAGACCGTGCGGGCGGAGATCGACCTGCGGCGCCCGGGGCACGGCCGTTGCTGCGCGAACCATTGACGCGCAAGGGGTTCGATTCTACGTTCCCGTTCGAACTTGCGAGCACTGTTCGAGATATCGACCAGTTGTGACACCCCACCGCAAGGAGGACCCCCGCATGAGCCGCACCCCCCTGCGCAGGCGCACCGCCCTGCTCGCCCTCCCCACCGCCGCCCTCCTGGCCCTGACTCCGGGCACGGCGTCGGCCTACCCGGGCCCCGGCCGCGTCACCGGCGACATCGTCACGCACGACCCGTCGATGATCCGCACCTCGTCCGGCCAGTACCTGCTCTACGCGACCGGCGGCGGCATCGCCCACAAGACCAGCAGCGACCGCACCGCCTTCCGCAACGGCGCCGACGCCTTCTCCAGCCGGCCGAGCTGGTGGCGGAACTACTCCTCCGTCCCCGAGGCCTGGGCGCCGGACATCTCCTACCAGGGCGGCAAGTACCTGATGTACTACTCCGTCTCGAAGTTCGGCTCGAACACCTCCGCCATCGGCCTGGCGACCTCCCCCACCGGCCAGCCGGGCAGCTGGACCGACCAGGGCACCGTCTACACCTCGAACTCCGCCAGCGACTTCAACGCCATCGACCCGAACCTCTTCGTCAACGACGACGGCAAGTGGTGGCTGTCGTTCGGCAGCTGGTGGACGGGGATCAAGATGATCCAGATCGATCCCTCCACCGGCAAGCAGCTCGGCTCCCACACCACC
The DNA here is from genome assembly GCF_049846985.1 of Streptomyces sp. DT190. Lineage (NCBI taxonomy): Bacteria > Bacillati > Actinomycetota > Actinomycetes > Kitasatosporales > Streptomycetaceae > Streptomyces > Streptomyces sp. DT190. The sequence goes on from NZ_JBNCNM010000009.1 coordinate 194,626, forward strand.
CGCTACTCGCTCGCGTCCCGCCCCACCGGGACCAAGGCCGTCGAGGCGCCCTTCATCGTCAAGCGGGGCGGCTACTACTACCTCTTCGCTTCGTACGACACGTGCTGCGCCGGCACCAGCTCCACGTACAAGGTGAAGGTCGGCCGCGCCACCAGCGTCACCGGGCCCTACCGCGACAGGAACGGCGTCGACCTGATGAACAACGGTGGCACGCCCGTCCTCGAATCGCACGGCAGCGTCATCGGCCCCGGCGGCCAGTCGATCCTGAAGGACGCCGACGGCGACCTGATCGTCTACCACTACTACGACGGCAACGACAACGGCACGCCCAAGCTCGGCATCAACCTTCTGAACTGGAGCAGCGGATGGCCCGTCGCCTACTGACCCTGCTGGCGGCCCTGCTGCTGGCGCTGTCCGTCGGGCAGCCGCAGGCGAGCGCCGCCTCCTTCACGAACCCCGTCAAGTCCGTCAAGGGCGCCGACCCCTGGATCTCGTACCACGACGGCAACTACCATCTGGTGACGACCAGTTGGACCGACGTCATCACCATCCGCAGGTCCACCACCCTCGCCGGGCTCTCCACCGCCCCCGGCGTGCAGGTGTGGAAGGGCGACGCAGCCTCCCGCTGCTGCAACATCTGGGCGCCCGAACTGCACTTCCTCAATGGCCGCTGGTACCTGTACTACGTCGCCGGGCAGAACGTGTCCGACTACAACCCCACCCAGCGCAGCCATGTGCTGGAGAGCGCCGGCTCCGACCCCATGGGGCCGTACACCTACAAGGGGCAGCTCAGCAGCGCGTGGATGCTCGACCCGAGCGTGCTGAACGTGAACGGCCGGCTGTACATGCTGGGCAGCGCCGTCACGGGCGGGACGCAGAACCTCGTCATCGCCCCGATGTCCAACCCGTACACCGTCAGCGGCTCCTACTCGACCATCTCGACCCCTACGTACGCCTGGGAACGGCAGGGCGGCACCGTCAACGAGGGCGCCGAGGTGCTCCAGCGGGGCGGCCGTACGTTCCTGATCTACTCGGCGAGCGGGTGCTGGACCCCCGACTACAAGCTCGGGCAACTGGAGCTGACCGGCTCCGACCCGCTGGCCGCCTCCTCCTGGACGAAGAAGCCCACGCCCGTCTTCCAGCGCAGTGATGCCAACGGTGTGTACGGGCCCGGCCACAACGGCTTCTTCACCTCGCCCGACGGCCGCGAGAACTGGATCGTCTACCACGCCAACGACTCGGCCTCCGAGGGCTGCGACAACGGCCGGACGACCCGCGCCCAGAAGTTCACCTGGAACGCCGACGGGACCCCGAACTTCGGCACACCGGTGCGGCTCGGCGCCTCGCTGCCCGGGCCTTCCGGGGAGCCGTCCAGCGCCTCCACCACGTACACGGTCACCAACCGCAACAGCGGCAAGTGCCTGGACGTGGCGGGCGGTTCCACGGCCGACGGCGCCAACGTGGCGCAGTACACCTGCAACGGCAACGCCAACCAGCGCTGGCGCCTGGAGGACCTCGGCGACGACACCCACCGCCTGGTGAACGTCGCCACCGGCAAGGTCCTCGACACCGCCGACTGCTCCTCCGCCGACGGCGCCGACCTGCGCCAGTGGTCGTGGCTGGACAACACCTGCCAGCGGTTCCGCTTCCAGGCCACGGACGGAGGCTTCGTCCGCATCACCAACCAGGCCACGGGCAAGGTGGCGGACGTGGCCGACTGCTCCACGGCGGACAGCGCCGACGTACGCCAGTGGGCATGGCTGAACAACGCGTGCCAGCAGTGGAAGCTGACGGCCGTGTAGCACCGCGCCCGGGGGCGCGGGGAACTGCGCGACCAGCCACGACGGCCCCGCACCCGCCGAACTACCCGGCCTGCCCCATCCCCGCCGCGTTGGGCCAGCTCTGCGCGGCGGGCCAGCCCGTGGCCGGTGCCGGGGTCAGCCCGTTCGTGCCCCGCACCTGCGCGGCCGTCAGACCACCCCGCGCGGGGACACCGGGCGGCGTGGGCCCGGTGAACGGTGCGGCCACCGGCTGCGGAGCCGGCTGCGGCACCTGAGGCTGGGGCATCTGCTGGGGGATCTGCGGCTGCGGCAGTTGCGCCGCGGCCGGCATCGGCATCCCACCGCTCGTACCCGCCGGGACGGCGGACGCGGCGGCGGGGAGCGGCATGCCGATGCCGGTGGCCGGAGCGGGCGCCGGGGCGGCGGGCGCCGGCGCGGGGGCGAGGCCCGGACCGCCGAGGCCCGCGCTCGCGGCGGCCGGCGCCGCCGCGGGCCCGGGCGAGGCCGCCATGGCCTGCGCCGCAAGCCCTCGCATGCCCGAGCCGTTCGTCTCGCTCACCAGCCGGTCCACGGCCGCCGTACCCGAGCTGTAGCTGGTCCCGTTGCCCAGCTCGGGTACGGCGGCTCCCCTCCTGGACGTCCCGTAGAGCACCTGTTCCAGGCCGGACACCAGGCGACGCACGTCCACCTGGGGGCGCACCACGAGACGCAGGAAGCGGCTGGACGAACCGATCTTGTTGCCGCACTCGCGGACCAGGATCCGGTGCTCGGTGAGCATCCGGTCCCGCACCACGGTGCCCTCCGCGCCCACCGGAAGGCGCACGAAGAGGAAGTTGCCCTGGGACGGGTAGACCGTCAGACCGGGCAGCGCCGACAGCTGGGAGGCCATGTCGAGGCGGTCCCGGCGCACCTGCTGCAGGCTCTGCGCGTACTCGGCGCCGTGCTCCTTCAGCATGAAGACGACGTGCTCGGCGAAGGAGTTGAGGTTCCACTTGGGCAGCATGGAGCGGATCCGGCCCGCGAGCGCCGGGTTGGCGACGAGGTAGCCGAAGCGGATGCCGTGCAGGCCGAAGTTCTTGCCGAGGCTGCGCAGGACCACGACGTTGGGACGGAGCATCGCCTCCTGCACGACGGACGGTTCGGCCTCGGCGTCCGCGAACTCCAGGAACGACTCGTCGATCACGACGAGGTCGAGGTCGGCCATGGCGTCCATGAACTGCACCACGGCGTGCTTGTGCAGGAAACCGCCGTCGGGGTTGTTGGGGTTGCAGATCACGGCGACGCGCGTGCCCCGGGCGCGGATGAACTCGGCGTACTGGGCGAGGTCCAGGGCGAAGCCGCTGGACTCCTGCAGCGGGAACATGTCGACCCGCTTGCCGGTCTCCATGGGCTGGTCGGTCCAGCGGCCGAACGTGGGGACGGGGACGGCGAGGGACTCGCGGACCAGCAGGTGGTCGATCCAGGTGATCAGCTCGGTCGAGCCGTTGCCCATGGCCACGCACTGCGGCGGCAGCTGGAGCAGGCTGCACAGCTCGGCCGTGATCGTGTCGGCGCTGCTCGGGTAGTACGTGATGATGTCGCGCAGCCTGCCCGCCATGTCCTCGAACATGGCCGGGGTGGGGAAGTACGGGTTGCAGGGGATACAGAAGTCCACGGGGCCGGCTCCCTCGCCGCCCTCGCGTGTCAGAGCCGCCATCGACGGGCTGTGGGCCGCGGTACTGCGGAACAGCGACGTGACGTTGTCGGCCATGGAACCTCCGTGTGAGGCGGGCCCGTTGGGGACGGCGGACCCGACGTTCAAGGGCGGCCCGCGCGGGGGAGCGCGGGCCGCCCTTACATACGGAGACCCGGGTGACGCTGTTCAACCCCTGAGGCGTCCCTCAGAAAGTTGTGTGCCACCTGTGAAGACGGCGGAAAGGCGCCGGGTCAGCGGCCGAACGTGTGGATCGTCGAGGTCCGGTAGGTCTGCCCGGGCCGCAGCACCGTCGACGGGAACGACGGCTTGTTCGGCGAGTCCGGGAAGTGCTGCGTCTCCAGGCACAGCGCGTCGCCCTGCCGGTAGGTGCGGCCGGACGGGCCGGTGAGCGTGCCGTCGAGGAAGTTGCCGGAGTAGAACTGCAGGCCCGGTTCGTTCGTGGCGATCCTCAGCGTGCGGCCGGAGGAGGGGTCGCGCAGGGTGGCCACGTGCTCGGGCCGGGCGGTGATGCCCTTGTCCAGCACCCAGTTGTGGTCGAAGCCCTTGGCGGTCACCAGCTGCGGATGGGAGACGCGGATGTCCCGGCCGATCGGCTTGGCCTTGCGGAAGTCGAAGGGGGTGCCCGCGACCTTCGCCAGCTCGCCCGTGGGGATCAGACCCGCGTCGGTGGGGGTGTAGCGGGAGGCGGCGATCGAGAGCTCGTGGTCCTCGATGGTGCCGCTGCCCTCGCCGGCCAGGTTCCAGTAGACGTGGCTGGTGAGGTTGACGACCGTGGCCTTGTCGGTGGTGGCCTCGTAGTCGATGCGCCAGTCGCCGTGCCGGGTGAGGGTGTACGTCACCTTCGTCTTGAGCGTGCCCGGGTAGCCCATCTCCCCGTCGACGCTCGTGTAGTACAGGTACAGGCCGACGTCGGAGCCCTTCACGAACGGCTCGACGTCCCAGACGCGCTTGTCGAAGCCCTTGGCGCCGCCGTGCAGGCTCTGCTCGCCGTCGTTGACGGAGAGCTGGTGGTTCTTGCCGTCGAGCGTGAACCTGCCCTGGCCGATGCGGTTGCCGTACCGGCCGATCAGGGCGCCGAAGTACGGGCTGTCGGCGACGTAGTCCTCGAGGTTGTCGAAGCCGGCGCTGACGTTGGCGTAGCGGCCGCGACGGTCGGGGATCTCCAGGGACTGGACGATGCCGCCGTAGGAGAGGACCTTCAGGCGGGTGCCGCCGTTCTCCAGCGACCAGAGGTGCACCTTCGTGCCGTCGGCGAGCTTGCCGAAGAGCGTCTTCACCGGCTTCCTGCCTCCCGTGGCGTGTGCCGTGCCGCCGAGCGTGGTGGCGGCCATGCCCGCCGCCGCGGCCCCCGCGATGACCGTGCGTCTGTTCAGTTCCATGTGTGCGGCTCCCGATGAGGAAAGGGCCCCGCCTTCCGGCGGGGCCCGAGCTGACTTACGAACCGACCTTGCGCTTGTTCCACACGTCGAACCCGACCGCCGCCAGCAGCACCATGCCCTTGATGACCTGCTGCCAGTCGGTGCCGATGCCGACGAGGTTCATACCGTTGTTCAGCACGCCCAGGACCAGACCGCCGATGATCGCGCCGAGGACGGTGCCGACACCGCCGCTCATCGACGCGCCGCCGATGAACGAGGCCGCGATCGCCTCCAGCTCGAAGTTGAGGCCGGCCTTGGGAGAGGCCGCGTTGAAGCGGGCGGCGAAGACCAGACCCGCCAGGGCCGCGAGCATGCCCATGTTCAGGAAGACCAGGAAGGTGACCTTCTTGTCCTTCACACCCGACAGTTTGGCCGCCGGGAGGTTGCCGCCGATCGCGTAGATGTGGCGGCCGATGATCGCGTTGCGCATCACGTAGCCGAAGCCGACGAGCAGCACGCCCAGGATGAGCAGCACGATCGGGGCGCCCTTGTAGCTGGCCAGCAGCAGCGTCAGCGTGAGGATGGCCGCGCCGATCGCGACCAGCTTCAGCAGGAACAGCTTGGCGGGCGGGACGTCGAGGGCGAACTCCTGCTGCCGCTTGCGGTCACGGACCTCCTGGAAGATCACGAAGGCGATCATCGCGAAGCCCAGCAGCAGCGTCAGGTTGTGGTAGTTGGTGTTCGGGCCGACCTCGGGCAGGAAGCCGTTGGCGACCTTCTGCAGTCCGTCCGGGAACGGGCCGAGGGTCTGGCCCTCCAGGAAGATCTCCGTCAGACCGCGGAAGATCAGCATGCCCGCCAGGGTCACGATGAACGACGGTATGCCGCCGTACGCGATGAAGAACCCCTGGACGGCGCCGGCGACCGCGCCGACGGCGAGGCACAGCACCACCGCGAGGGGCCACGGCATGTCCTGTTTCACCATGAACACGGCGGCCATCGAGCCGACGAACGCCGTCAGCGAGCCGACCGACAGGTCGATGTGGCCCGCGATGATGACCAGCATCATGCCGATCGCGAGGATCAGGATGTAGCTGTTCTGCAGCACCAGGTTGGAGACGTTGCGCGGCAGCAGCAGGTCGCCGTCGGTCCACACGGCGAACAGGACCACGATCAGGCCCAGCGCGATCAGCATGCCGTACTGCCGCATGTTGCGGCGCATGCCGTCCAGCACCAGGGCCAGCAGGCCGTCGCCCGCGGCCCCTCCGCTCCTGCCCGGCGGCGCGGGGGCCGGGCTCTTGGCGGTCACGTCCGTGCTCATCGGGATACCTCTTTGTCCTTCGTCATCTGACGCATCAGCGATTCCTGGGAGGCCTCGGCCCGCGAGAACTCACCCGTCAGCCGCCCCGCGGCCATCGTGTAGATGCGGTCGCACATGCCGAGCAGTTCGGGCAGCTCGGAGGAGATGAAGACGACCGCCTTGCCCTCGGCGGCCAGCTGGTCGATGACCGTGTAGATCTCGTACTTGGCACCGACGTCGATACCGCGGGTCGGCTCGTCCAGGATCAGCACGTCCGGACCCGAGAAGATCCACTTGCTGAGGACGACCTTCTGCTGGTTGCCGCCGGACAGCTTGCCCACCGGCTCGAAGACGGTCGGCGCCTTGATGTTCATGGACTTGCGGAAGCCCTCGGCGACCTGCCGCTCCTCGTGCTCGTCGACCACACCGCGCTTGGCGACCTTGCCCAGGGCGGTCAGCGAAATGTTCCGGTTGATGGTGTCGATGAGGTTCAGGCCGTAGTGCTTGCGGTCCTCGGTGACGTAGGCGATGCCGTGCTTGACCGCCTCGGGGACGGACTTGGTGCGGATCTCCTTGCCGTCCTTGAGGACGGTGCCGCCCGCGTACCGGCCGTAGGTGCGGCCGAAGACGCTCATCGCGAGCTCGGTGCGGCCGGCGCCCATCAGGCCCGCGATGCCCACGATCTCCCCGCGGCGCACCTGGAGCGACACGTCGTCGCACACCTTGCGCTGCTGGTCGATGGGGTGGTGCACGGTCCAGTTGCGGATCTCCAGAGCGGGGGCCGCGCCCTCCTCGGGCTCGTGCGGCGACCGCTCCGGGAAGCGGTGCTCCAGGTCGCGGCCGACCATGCCGCTGATGATCCGGTCCTCGGTGGTCTCCGGCGCCTTCACGTCGAGGGTCTCGATGGTCTGGCCGTCGCGGAGGATCGTCACCGAGTCGGCGACCTTGCGGATCTCGTTGAGCTTGTGGGAGATGATGATCGAGGTGATGCCTTGCTTCTTCAACTCCAGGATCAGATCCAGGAGTTTGCCGCTGTCCTCGTCGTTCAGGGCCGCGGTCGGCTCATCCAGGATGAGCAGCTTCACCTTCTTGGACAGGGCCTTGGCGATCTCCACCAGCTGCTGCTTGCCCACGCCGATGTCGGCGACGCGGGTGTCCGGGTGGTCGGACAGGCCGACCCGGCGCAGCAGTTCGGTGGCGTGCCTCAGGGTCTCGGTCCAGCTGATGATCCCCCGGGTGGCGTGCTCGTTGCCGAGGAAGATGTTCTCCGCCAGGGAGAGGTAGGGCACCAGCGCCAGCTCCTGGTGGATGATCACGATGCCGCGTTCTTCGCTGGCCCGGATGTCCTTGAACTGGCAGACCTCTCCCTCGAAGAGGATGTCGCCCTCGTAGGTGCCGTGCGGGTGGACGCCGGAGAGGACCTTCATCAGGGTCGACTTGCCGGCGCCGTTCTCCCCGCAGATGGCGTGGACCTCGCCCTGCCGGACGGTCAGCGTGACGTCCGACAGCGCCTTGACGCCGGGAAAGGTCTTGACGATCGAGCGCATTTCCAGGACGGGTCCCGCCATGGTCGTGCCTTCCAATCAGTGGTGAATCGTCGGTGGGTGGCGGGGCTTACTTGAGGTCGCTCTCCTTGAGGTAGCCGGAGTCGACGAGCTCCTTCTGGTAGTTGCCCTTGTCGACGGCGACCGGCTCCAGCAGGTAGGCCGGGACGACCTTCGCGCCGTTGTCGTAGGTCTTGGTGTCGTTGACCTCGGGCTTCTTCTTGTTGAGCAGCGCGTCGACCATGTTCGAGGACACCTTGGCGAGCTTGCGGAGATCCTTGTAGACGGTCATCGACTGCTGGTCGGCGATGATCGACTTCACCGAGGCGACCTCGGCGTCCTGGCCCGTGACGACCGGCAGCGGCTTGCTCTTGGAGCCGTAGTCGTCGGACTTCAGGGCGGACAGGATGCCGATGGAGATGCCGTCGTAGGGGGAGAGGACGGCGTCGACGCGCTCGCTCTTGTAGGCCGAGGTCAGGATGTCGTCCATGCGCTTCTGGGCGGTGCCGCCGTCCCAGCGCAGGGTGGTGACCTGGTTGAGCTCGGTCTGGCCGGAGCGGACGACGAGCTGCTTCTTGTCGATGTAGGGCTGCAGGACCTTCATCGCGCCGCCGAAGAAGTAGCGGGTGTTGTTGTCGTCGTTGGAGCCGGCGAACAGCTCGATGTTGAAGGGGCCCTTCTTGCTGCCGTCCTTCAGGCCGAGCTTCTCGACGATGTAGCTGCCCTGGAGCTCGCCGACCTTCTCGTTGTCGAACGACGCGTAGTAGTCGACGTTCTGCGAACCGAGCATCAGGCGGTCGTAGGAGATGACCGGGATGTTCGCGTCCTTGGCCTGCTGGAGCACGTTGTTCATCGACTTGTTGTCGATGGCGGCGATGATCAGCGCCTTGACGCCCTGCGTGATCAGGTTCTCGACCTGTGAGACCTGCTGGTCGGGGTCGTCCTCGCCGTAGACCAGCTTGGTCTTGTAGCCCTTGGACTCCAGTTCCGTGACGACGTTCTTGCCGTCGGCGATCCAGCGCTCGGAGGACTTGGTCGGCATCGCGATGCCGATGGTGGCGCCCTTGGCGCTGTCCCCGCCCTCCTCGCTGCCGCCCTCGCTGCTCTGCCCGCAGGCGGACAGGGTCAGGGCGAGGGACGCGGCTCCGGCTATGGCGGCGAGTGCGGCTCTGCGGTTACGCATGTTGATCATCCTTGATCTGTGTGCAGGGCTCGGTCTGGGAGGCGCGAAGTCGCTCCGGTGGTCGTGCCGGAAAGACCGAGAGGAGGTGTGTGGGATTGTGGTCGGCTGTGTCGTCTTTTGTAAGAAGAGTTTCCGGAACGTTATGACGAGATTTCGAACCGTTGCAGATCGCCGGGCAGTCGCGAGCCCAGCGGTGCCATGTCGCCGTCGGCCCCGTGGCGGGCCAGGAGGTCCAGGGCGAGCCGGCCGCGCCGCACGCGTTCCTTGGCGGTGGCCAGGGTCACTTCCCGCATGTGGTGCCCGTAGGGGTAGATCCCGGGCGCCTTCGACAGGCCGAACTTCAGGTAGAGCGGTGCGCCGCGCCGGATCAGCTCGGCGACCTCGTACATCCGGACGTAGCCGCCGAGGTCGTCGGGGGCTTCGATGTACATGTCCATGGGGGCGCCGGACACCCGGCGGATCTCGGTGAGGTGATCGAGCGTCAGGTCGCTCGGTACGTTGACCGAGTCGGCGCCGAGACGCTCGTAGACGGCGTACGCCGCCGGGTTGACGGGGCCGATGAGCGCGCTCACCTTGAGCGTGGTGTCGGCCGGGATGATGCCGGCCGCCCGGGCCCGGTGCAGCGTCCACAGCACGCCCTCGTCGGCGACGAGCAGGCACTTGACGCCCAGCTCCGTGGCCCGCACCGCGTCCTCGACGCAGCCGGCGACGGCGTCGTGGCCGCGGGCGCGCAGTCCGGCCCCCCGCGAGTCGGTGCGCGTGGACCCGCCGATGTCCCAGGTGCCGCGCGGGCCGGTGAACAGGCAGAGCTCGATGTCGCGCTCGGCCGTCGCCTCCACCATCTCGGTGATCTCGGCGTCGGTCAGCATCCACACGCCGCTGCCCTGGCTGATCCGGTGGATCGGCACGTCCAGCCGCGAGGCCTCCTTCAGGACCACGGCCAGCGCCTCGGGCCCCTCGCACGAGGGGATCTCGGTGCGCCAGCGGCCGCCGCCGGGGAAGGAGTGCGGCGAGGCGTCGGCGGGGTCGAGGTCGGGCGCGTTCAGGCCCAGGGCGGTGAGCGCCTGCTCACCGGGCCTGCGGGCGGCCGGGGCGGAAGCGTCGGTCACAGGAATGTCCTTCGGTTCGGTATTTCGGACGAGGTTCGCGGCTCTGGGTACGGCAAGGCTGGGTGTACGCCGGTACGGGGGCCGTCAGGTCGCCCCCGTACCGGCGTACGGCTACGGGCGGAGCAGCACCTTGCCCACCTTCGGGTCGCCGGCCCCCACCAGCTCGATGGCCTGCGAGAACTCGGAGAGCGGCAGCTCGTGCGTCACCAGCGGCAGCGGGTCGAGCAGCCCGGCGGCGAACACCCGCACGGTGTGCGCCCAGGCCTCCGGCGGAGCACCGAAGACGGTGTGCACCTCCAGCTGCCGCACGACCAGGTCGGTCGGGTCGAGGCCCTCGGCGCCCGGCGCCGGGATGCCCGTCAGAACCAGCCGGCCCCCGCGCCTGAGAAGGGCGGCGGAGATCCGGGCGGCGTCCGCGGAACCGGCCGTCTCGATCACCACGTCGACGTCGTCCGGGAGCTGCTCGTCCTTCGTCCGGAAGTCCGTCGCGCCGTACTGCCGCGACAGCGCCTCGCGGTCCCGGCGGGTGCCGACGACCAGCAGCTCCGCCGGCGAGTTCGCCTTCAGGAACTGCACGGCGAACATGCCGAGCGTGCCGGTGCCGACCACGGCCACCTTCTCGCCGGGCCGCGCGTTCGCCTTCAGCGCGGCGGCCGCGATGCACGCGGCGGGCTCCAGCAGCGCCGCGGCCGTGAGGTCGCAGCCGTCCGGCAGGACGTGCAGCAGCCGGGCCGGGAGGGTCAGCGTGGCCGCCATCGCGCCCGGCTGGGTGAACCCGGTCTCCTCGTACCCGGCCGCGCACAGGGTCGTGTCGCCCGCGTGGCAGCGGTCGCACACCTGGCAGTTGCGGAAGCCCTCGCCGACGACCTTGCGGCCGACCAGGGAGGCGGGGACGTCCGCGCCCACGGCCTCCACCGTCCCGGACCACTCGTGGCCCGGGGTGAGCGGGTAGCGCACGTAGCCCTCGGGGCGGTTGCCCTGGTACACCTCGCGGTCGCTGCCGCAGATGCCGGACGCGTGCACCCGCACCAGGGCCTCACCGGCCCCGGGCCGCCGGGGCTCGTGCGGGACGAGACGGTGCTCTCCCGGGGCGTCGATCACTACCGCGGTGCTCACGTGGCTCCTCCGGTTTTCGAAGGTTTCGGTGCCCGGTCGCGGGTTTGCGGGGGCCGGACGGTCACTGGGTGCCCTTGGGCTTGCGCTGCTCCCAGCCCTCCGCCCAGAGGTCGAAACGGGCCTGCTGCTGCGGGAACTCGGCGGCGGCGTCGACGTCCAGCTCCACGCCCAGGCCCGGCGCGTCGGAGAGGTGGAAGCAGCCGTCCTCCGGGTTCACCTGCGGGGCGCCCTTGACGACCTTCTTGATCTCCGCGTCCGCGAAGTCGTTGAAGTGCTCCAGGATCTTGAAGTTCGGGGAGGTGAACCCGACCTGGAGGGAGGCGGCGGTCAGCACCGAGCCGCCCACGTTGTGCGGGGCGACCAGCATGTAGTGGGTCTCGGCGGTCGCGGCGAGCTTCCTCGTCTCCCAGATGCCGCCGATGTGGCCGACGTCCGGCTGGATGATGTCGACGGCCTGGTTCTCGAACAGCTCCCGGAACTCGATCCGGTCGTGGATGCGCTCGCCGGTGGCGACCGGCATGTCGACCTTGGCGGCGACCTTCTCCAGCGCCTTCAGGTTCTCCGGCGGCACCGGCTCCTCCAGCCACGCCGGCTTGAACGGCGCCAGCTCCTTGGCCAGGCGCACGGCCGTGGCCGGGGAGAAGCGGCCGTGCATCTCCAGCATCAGCTCGGCCTCGGGGCCGATGGCGTCGCGGACGGCCTCGATCAGGGAGACGGCGTACAGGGTCTCCTTGTGGTCCAGCTCGAAGTGGCCGGTGCCGAAGGGGTCGATCTTGAGCGCCCGGTAGCCGCGCTCCATGACCCCCTGGGCGGCCTTGTGGTAGGCCTCCGGGGTCCGCTCGGTGGTGTACCAGCCGTTGGCGTACGCCTTGACCTTGTCGGTGACCTTGCCGCCCAGCAGCTGCCAGACGGGGACGCCCAGGGCCTTGCCCTTGATGTCCCAGCAGGCCATCTCGATCACGGCGATGCCCGACATCACGATCTCGCCCGCGCGGCCGTAGTCGCCGTACTTCATCCGCTTGACGAGGTCCTCGACAGCGAACGGGTCGGAGCCGAGAATGTGGTTGGCCTCGGCCTCCCTCAGGTAACCGAGAAGGGCGTCGGTGTGTCCCAGCATCCGGGTCTCGCCGACTCCGGTGATGCCCTCGTCGGTGTGCACCTGGACGTAGGTCAGGTTGCGCCACGGCGTCCCGACCACGTGTGTGCTGATTCCGGTGATGCGCACGGCGGTTGTCCCTCGCAGCTTCGTCGGCTCAGTTTCCGTCAGTGTTTCGTCCGTGTGCCCGTCATGCTGTGTTCGAGATTTCGGCACACGTTCGAAATGCTGGCGTGACAGTAAGGACGGGGCGGTGGGGGTGTCAATGGGTCGCGCGCATAACGGTTTCGACAGTTTCGAAACCACCGGCGGGGGGTGTCCCTACAGAACCTTCACAGCTGGATCTAGGAACGTGACCCGCGCGGAACTTAACCTTCCCGCGTCATGGACTACTGCGACCCGTGCCGACGGCACCTCAACGGCGCGCTGGCCTGCCCCGGATGCGGCACCTCAGCGGAATCGCTGCGCTGGCGTGAGCCGGGGCAGGGCGTGTACGACGACGGCGCCGGCGAGGGTGCCGGGGCGGCCGGTGCCGAGGGCGACGACGCCGTTGACGAGGTCGCTGAGGAGGCCGCCGACGGGGAGGCCGGCGGGGCCGACGAGGTCGGCGAGGTCGGCGACGAGCCCTCGGGGCGTGCCGCGCGCCGGCGGGGACGCGGGCAGGGTCCGGCGGGTGACGGCCCGGGTGGGTCGAGCCGGCGGGACCGCAAGGCCGCGGCGCACCGACGGCGGCGGCGCCGGACGCTGTTCGTCGCGGCCGGGTTCGTGCTGGCGGCGGGCGGGCTGAGTCTGGCGGAGCTGGGCATGGACGCGCAGAAGCAGGCGCCGAAGCCCGCGGCGGCCGGCGGGGAGTCGGCGGACGGCGAGGCGGTGGAGGCGGAAGCGGGCGAGCAGGGGGCGACTCCCGGTGGGAGCAGCGCTCCTGAGGGTTCGTCAGCGAGCCCGTCCGCCGGTGAGTCCGAGTCTGCGTCGGCCTCCGCGTCGCCGTCGGACGAGACCTCGCAGTCGCCGGAGGGTGACGAGGTGTCGAAGGATCCGGAGTCGGCCCCGGCGGGCACGTCGCCCAGTCGTCCCACCTCGGCCCCGGCGGCCACCGGACCGGCCCCGGCACCCACTCCGACCGCGGACCCGACGACCCGCCCCCCGGAGCCGGAACCGTCCCCGTCGGAGACGTGCGACCGGTTTCTGTGGTGGTGCACGTAGCGCCTGACGGTGGGCGGGGGGTCGGGGCCGCGCCGGGGGGTGTCCGTCCTCGGAACGGCGCGATGGGCCCCTTCACCGGCTGACTGGCGTCGACGCGCCAACCGCTGCGGGCGGACACCCCCCGACACGTCCCCTTCCGTGCGTCGGCGGGTGCGGGTCCCCCTGCTGCGGGCATGCGTCCCGCCCAGCTGCGGGCATGCGTGCCGCCGAGAGCTTGGGGGAGGGTGGGCGCAGCGGTACCTCGTCGCGCCGAGCCGTGCGGCGCCCCGGCCCCAGCGGTGACGCCGGGCACCTCGGAACGCCGGGGCGGACAGCGCCCCGACCAGGGCGTCAACCCCGGGCACCCTGCGAGGTCACGCCAGCATCCCCCGCAGCGCATCCCGCAGTGCGAGTCGCTCCTCCTCCGACAACCCCGCCAGCGGCTCCCGCGCGAACCGCAGTGACTCCCGCAGGCTCCGCGCCACCCGCCGCCCTTCCTCCGTCGCCGCCGCCACCTTCACCCGGCGGTCCGCCGGATCCGGCTGCCGCTCGACCAGCCCCCGCGCCTCCAGCCGGTCCACGATCCCGGTGACGTTCGACGGCTCGCACTTCAGCCGCTGCGCCAGCCTCCGCATCGGCAGCGGCTCCAGGCACAGCAGGCTCAGCAGCCGCGCCTGCGCGCCCGTCAGCGCGTGCTCGGCCGCCGCCGACTCGTAGTCCTCGTGGAACCGCGCCACGACCTCCCCGATCAGCTCCACGACCTCGACGGTCAGGGGATCGGGGCGGCGGTTCGTCCGGCTGGGGGACGTCGGTGTGGTGGAGGCCATGCCATCGAGGGTACCCGGTTGTTTGACAACCTGAAATATTCAGGAGCATGGTTGTTTCAGGTACTGAAACATCTGCCGGAGACCCAAGGAAAGGCGCACCATGACCGACACGCCCAGCCTCCCCGCCGTCAGTCGCGAGTGGCACCTGCTCAGCCGCCCGGTCGGCTGGCCGAAGCCCGAGGACTTCGCCCTGGTCGAGGCGGAGGTCCCGCAGCCCGGTGAGGGGCAGGTCCTCGTCCGGAACGCGTACCTCTCCGTGGACCCGTACATGCGCGGCCGGATGAGCGCCGCGAAGTCCTACGTGGCCCCGTTCGAGCTGGGCAAGGTCATGCAGGGCGGCGCCGTCGGCGAGGTCGTGGCGTCGAACGCCGAGGGCATCTCCGTCGGCGACCACGTGCTGCACTTCTTCGGCTGGCGCGAGTACGCCGTCGTGGCCGGGAAGAACGCCGTCAAGGTGGACCCGGAGGCCGCGCCGCTGTCGGCGTACCTGGGCGTGCTCGGCATGACCGGCCTCACCGCCTACGCGGGCCTGCTGCGCACCGCCTCCTTCAAGGAGGGCGACGCCGTCTTCGTCTCCGGTGCCGCCGGCGCCGTGGGCGGCCAGGTCGGGCAGATCGCCAAGCTGAAGGGCGCCTCGCGGGTCATCGGCTCCGCCGGGTCGGAGGAGAAGGTGAAGCTCCTCGTGGAGGAGTACGGCTTCGACGCCGCCTTCAACTACAAGGACGGGCCCGTGGGCGAGCAGCTGCGCGCCGCCGCCCCCGACGGCATCGACGTCTACTTCGACAACGTGGGCGGCGACCACCTGGAGGCGGCCATCGGCTCCCTCAACCAGGGCGGCCGGATCGCGGTCTGCGGCATGATCTCCGTCTACAACAACACCGAGCCCGCCCCGGGCCCGAAGAACCTCGCCCGCCTCATCCAGACCCGCGGCCGCATCGAGGGCTTCCTGGTCGGCGACCACTACGACCTGCAGCCGCAGTTCGTCCAGGAGGTCGCCCCCTGGGTCGCCTCGGGTGAGCTGAAGTACCGCGAGACGGTCGTCGAGGGCATCGAGAACAACCTGGAGGCGTTCCTGGGCGTCCTGCGCGGCGACAACACCGGGAAGATGATCGTCAAGCTCTGACGGCCCCGGTGCCCTTTGCTGGATTTCCGGCATGCGGTAGTTTCTTTCCGAATCCGTCCCGGCCCGGGCGCGAGCCGCGGCGGACGACCGAAGGAACACCACCGCATGCCGATCCAGCAGTCCGACGTCCTGTACACCGCCGTGGCGACCGCCGAGAACGGGCGCGACGGCCGTGTGGCCACCGACGACGGCAAGCTCGACGTCGTCGTCAACCCGCCGAAGGAGATGGGCGGGAGCGGCGCCGGCACCAACCCGGAGCAGCTCTTCGCCGCCGGGTACAGCGCCTGCTTCCAGGGTGCGCTCGGTGTCGTCGCCCGTCAGGAGGGTGCCGACCTCACCGGTTCGACCGTGACCGCGAAGGTCGGCCTCGGCAGGAACGGGGAGGGGTTCGGGATCATCGTCGAGATCGCGGCCGACATCCCCGGGGTCGACCGGGGCACCGCCCGGTCGCTGGTCGAGAAGGCCCACGAGGTGTGCCCGTACTCGAAGGCGACCCGCGGGAACATCACCGTGACGCTGGTCTGAGGACCGTCGTTGCGTACACGGAGGCCGCACCCCTGGACGTGGGGTGCGGCCTCCGTCCGTGCCCGGCGTCAGGCGGCGAGCGCGGCCCGGTGGACGGCCCGCGCGAGCCGGTCGTTCTCCGGCGCCGCGCCGCCCGGGAAGGCGAACCGGCGGCGCGTGTAGCCGTACGCGAGACCGCTCCACGGATCCGCGAAGGCCTGCGAGCCGCTCGCCCCGCTGTGCCCGATCGTCCCGGCGCCGAGGAACGGGTGCCACGTGTCAGCCGTCGCCTGGAAGCCCAGCCCGAACGACTTCACGGCTCGGGCCACCAGGTCGTAGCCGACCGAGTGGAACTGGCCGAACTCCGCCACCGTGTCCGGCTTGAGCAGCGGCGCCCGGTCGCCCACCTCGCTGATCGCCGCCGCGTACATCCCGGCCAGCCCTCGCGCGGACGCCACGCCGCCCACCGACGCCGGCCCCTTCGCGCGCACCAGCGGCATGTTCGGCAGCGAGGCCAGGTCGGTCGGCTCCGCCGCGTTGCCGTTGAAGGCGATCGACGTCAGCGTGTGCGGGCCGGTCGGCGTGGCGTCGAGGAGGGCCTGCTGCCTCGGGGTCGGCGCCATCGGCTGCGTCGTGCGGAAGCGGGGCTCCTGGTGAGCGGGCAGCCCCAGGTGGAAGTCGAGGGCGTACGGGGTCCGGATCCGCTCCTGGTAGACCTCCTGGAGCGTGCGGCCCGTGGCCCGGCGGACCACCTCGCCGGCGAGGGCGCCGATGACCAGCGCGTGGTAGCCGAACGCCGTGCCGGGACGCCAGAACGGCCGCTGGTCCGCCAGGCGTTCGGCGAGCTGACGGTCGTCCGCCAGCTCCGCGAGGGTGAAGCCGGTGTCCGTGCCGACCACGCCCGCCCGGTGCGCGAGCAGGTCGCGCAGCGTCAGGCTCCCCTTGCCCTCGGCCGCGAACTCCGGCCAGTAGTACGTCACCTTGCGGTCCAGTTCGAGCGTGCCGTCCTGCACCAGGAGGGCCACGACCAGGGCAGCGGCACCCTTGGTCGACGAGAAGACGCCGTAGAGGGCGTCCGCCTCGGTGCCCGCCCACAGGTCGACGACCTTGCGCCCGTGGACGTAGGCGCACAGCTGGCCCTCGTAGTCGGGCCGTTCCCCGGCCACGAACGCGGCGAACTCCTCACGTACGTCCTCGAAGCCGTCCGCCACGGTGCCGTGGATCTCCTGCGTCATCCGCTCTCCTCAACCGAACCGCTGTGTGCCACTGTGAACAATGCCCTCGCCACCTGGGCGAATTCTCCCTTGGGGTGGTCACGGAAGAGTGGTTCCGTACCGAACAGGACCGTCCGGTCACCGCTGACCACGGCGGCCCGGCCGGCTGCGGCCGCGGGTCCGCCGGAGCCGTCCCGCAGCGGCCGCCAGTGGCCCGAGAGCAGCGGATTCCCGGTCGCGTACGCCTGCTCCACGCGCACCCCGGCGCCGAGACCGGTGAACCACAGCGGGGCGTAGACGAAGGTGTGGTCCGGCGCGTCCTGGGCGAGGGGGCCCGGGTTGGTCACCCGCACCACGCCGTTCGCGTCCCCGTTGCCCGCCACGGGCGTGACGGGCAGCAGACCCGCCGCCGCGTTCAGGGCCGCGCCCGCCGCACCCCGGCCGACCAGGCCGTGACGGCTCAGGAAGGCGTCCAGGGCGTCGCGCGCGGCCGCCGTCAGCCGGGCGCGGTCCAGGCCCGCGGAGACGAACAGCACGTCGGTGCCGGACCAGTCGAAGCCCGCGTTCAGCACGGCGGTGGAGACCGGGGTGACGTCGAAGCCCATCTCCCGCAGCGCGAACAGCTCACCCGGCGTCACGGCGGCGGCCACACGCAGGCGGTGCAGCGGCGCGGTTCCGGTGAGCCGGGTGGCCGTGAAGGACACGTCGTGCGTGCGGGCGGCGGTGAGCGCCTCGTGGCGGGCCGACGCGGGGACGACCGCGCTGCCGTCCCGGGCCCGGCGCACGGGGACGCCCTGCCGCAGGAGGGAGTTGAGGGCCGCGATCTCGCGCGGGTCGCGCAGGGACAGGCGGAGGTCGCCGCGCGGGGGCACGTGGGCCACGGGGGCCGCCTCGCCGACCGGGCGCAGGGGCGCGCCGCGCAGGCTGCCCGACGGGACCGGCTCGACCGTGGCGCCCCACAGCCGGCCCAGGCTCCAGCCGGAGATGTCGTACATCACCGACACCTTGTCGCTGATGTCCCGGCCGTCGGCCAGCAGCACGTTCGCCATGCCGCGCTTGGGCTGGTGCATGTCGACGACGTACGAGCCGGCGGGGTGGGTCCGCCCGGCGAGCCGGAAGGGGCGGGTGGCGCGGGTGACGCGCACGTCGTTGGCGAGGAGGTGGTCGACCAGGCGCGCGGCGGCCGGGGCGGAGCGCTGGGCGCGCGAGGTGCCGGGCGGGATGACGTAGGCGCGCGGGAAGTCGGTCGTGTAGACGTCCTCCGGGCCGATGCCGGGCACGCCGGGGACCGTCCGCGGGGACACCGGCACCTGCTCGGCGCCCGCCGCGCCGCGGCGGAAGACCTCGATCTGGTCGGCGATCAGGCTCGCGCGCCGCTCCCGGACGTGGTCCAGGGTCGCGCGCACGGCCGCGCCCGCCACGGCCGTGTTGATCGCCGAGCGGCGGCGCAGCTCCGCCGCGGGCAGCTCGTCGTACTCCTCGTTGTTGACCGCCAGCGGGATCTCCACCGTGTGGGCGGCGACCGTGCCGTGGAAGGCCGCGTACTGCGGGGTGAAGATGGGCGGCCAGTCGTCCCAGCCCTCCTCCTGGTCGCGGAAGGGGATCTGGGCCGGTTCCACGCCGTCCTCGGCGGGCGTGTAGCCGAGGGCGTTGACGGCCGCCTCCATGCCGAGGGCGTTGGCGTAGGTGTTCTTCAGGAACAGGTCGTACTCGTAGTTCTCGCCGTGCGGGGGAGTGGTGGGCTCGATGAGGGTGCCGTTGACGTAGCCGTGCAGGTCGAGCAGGACGGCCGGCTGCGTGTCGAGCTGGATGCGCCGCATCGCGCGGGACTCGGGCTGGGAGGCGGTGACGAAGTCCCGGTTGAGGTCGAAGCCGCCCGCGTTGGCCCGGGTTCCGGCGATGCGGCCGTCCGGGTTGGCGGTGACGTTGAAGTACAGGCGGCTGTGCGCGAGGAGGTCCCGCGTCCGGGCGTCCGTCGCGGTCGCGAGCTGTTCGATGACCTCCAGGGAGGCGTCCGTGCCCTCCCACTCGTTGCCGTGGATGTTGCCGTTGACGAAGACGGGGGTCTTGTAGGAGCGCTTGATCTCCGGGGACCTGGCCGCCGACGCGGGCGCGTGCTCGATGAGTTCGCGCATCCGCTCCTGGGCGCGGGCCTCGCGGGTGGTCTCGGGCGCGGTGACGGTGACGAGGTAGAGGCGGTGGCCCCCGGCCGAGCGGCCCGCCACCTCCACGCTCACCCGGTCGCCGAGGCGCTGCAGCGCGTTCAGCCGCGGGGCGATCCCGTGGTACGGGACGAGCCCCAGCTTCAGGGACCGGTCACCGGGGTTCACCGGGTCGGGGGAGAGGAGCTGGCGGCGGGGGTAGCCGCGGGTGGCCGTCGCGGCGGGGGTCTCCCCGGCCGCGGCCAGGGCCCGGCGGGCCGCGCTCTCGGGAGCCCGGGCCGCCCGGTCGTCGACGGGGACGCCCTCCCGGGTGACGGGCCGGGGGTCGGCGCCGGCGGTGCCGGGGGCCAGCAGCAGCGAACCGGCCGTGGCGAGGCCGAGGGTGACGATCAGTAAGGGTCTCGCAGGAACGGTTCTCGTGGTGCGCACGCCTACCTCCCGGGGGGCTTCCTGAGATCGGTACGGCGAGGTGTACCGGTTCGACTCAACGGCAACAAGGGCGCGTCGGTGTCACCCGTGACCCGGATGGCCCCGCGGGCGGGTCCCGTCCTGACCTGCGCGGCCCGTGACAGCGGTGTGACCGGAGCGCGTCAAGAGCGCGACACGGGCCCGGATAGGGTCGACCCATGCGCGATCTGGGGACGGGTTTCCGGTACTTGCTCAAGGGCCAGCGGTGGGTGGCCCGGCACGGCAGGAGTTACGGCTTCGGGCTGCTCCCGGGCCTGATCACCCTGGTGCTGTACGCGGCGGTGCTCGTCGCGCTCGGGGTGTGGGGGGAGGACGCCGTCGCCTGGTCGACGCCGTTCGCCGACGACTGGTCCGGCACCTGGCGCGGGCTCTTCCGCGGTTTCCTGACCGCCGTGCTCTTCGCGCTCGCCCTGCTCCTCGCCGTCGTGACGTTCACCGCGGTGACGCTGCTGATCGGGCAGCCCTTCTACGAGAACCTCTCCGAGAAGGTCGACCGGGACGTGTCCCCGGACGGGCACGCCCCCGAGTCGGGGCTGCCGCTGTGGCGGGAGCTGTGGATCTCCGGCCGCGACAGCCTGCGGATCGTGGTGCGGGCCGCGCTGTGGGGGGTGCTGCTGTTCGCGTGCGGCTTCATCCCGGTCGTCGGGCAGACGGCCGTGCCGGTGATCGGGTTCTTCGTCACCGGGTTCTTCCTCACCGAGGAACTGACCGCCGTCGCCCTCCAGCGCCGCGGCGTGCAACTGCGTACCCGCCTCACGCTGCTGCGTTCCCGCAGGACCCTGGTCTGGGGCTTCGGCACGCCCCTGGCGGTGTCCTTCCTGGTGCCGTTCGTGGCGGTGTTCCTGATGCCGGGCGCGGTGGCCGGCGCCACCCTCATGGCGCGTGAACTGCTGGGCGAGGACATCCGGGAGGACGGCGAGGGTGGCGACGGCGGTCGTCACGACCTCACGAAGCCTCCGCAGCCGCCTGCAGGATCGCCCGCACCTGGGCGATGATGTCCAGCCGGTTGCGCACGAACTCGGGGTCGGTCACCTCGGTGGTGTTGCCGGCGCCGAACTGCAGCACCGGCGTGTGCACGTGCCCGCCCGGCAGGACGTCGTGCAGCCCGAGCCGGTCGCGCAGCAGGGTCGCCCGGTAGGCGATCTCGTTGGAGAGGTAGTCCCCGCCGCCGCCCGCGCGCGCCGTCGAGCCCGGGGTCGGCCCCTCGGGGCGCACGACGGGCTGGGTGCCGCCCGCCGGGATCTCGGTGACGCTCGTGTTGTCGTACACGGGGAAGCGGCCGGTGGGGGCGGCGACGATCGCCGCGTACGGCAGCGTGGTCGTCGTCCACTGGGGCTGCGAGGCGGGGTCGGCGACCGGGACGGTCTCGGTGCGGCCGATGTTCTCGTTGTCCCCGAAGCCGCCCCGCCAGGCCCCGTTGGTCCGCTCGATGTCGAACCGCCCGACGCGGCCCTGGCTCACGGTCGTGAACAGATCGACCTTCCCCAGATGCGGCCGCAGGGTCCGCTCCACCGCCCCCGCCGTGAAGTCCCGCCAGCGCACCGGGAACACGGCCGTCTCGACCCGGGCCGGGCCGTCCGCGGTCTCGACGACCGTGCCGTCGAGGGCGAGCGCGGTGGCGCCGGACGGGTTCGAGATGCGGACGTCCCGGTCCAGGGTGAACGGGTCGAAGCCGGTGAGCAGGATCCGCTTCAGGCCCTTGCCGTGCGGGTAGCCGATGGCCGTCCGCCCGCGCGAGGTGCGCTCCAGCTCGTCCAGCAGCGCGGCCCGCTGCCCGTCCGTCAGCCCGAACGCGGGCTCCCAGGTGCGCACTTCGCGGGTCATGCCCAGCCGCGCCCAGTACAGCGGCCGGTCGTCGTCGCGGCTGAGGTCCCCGCCCGCCGGGCCGCGTCCCTGCGCCCGGTCGACGGCCCGCCGCCACAGCCGTGACCCCTCGCGGGTGACGGCCCGGCGGGCCTCCCCGTAGGAGCGGGCCGTCTCCAGCGCCCGGGCCAGCCGCGGGGCGACGGCGTCGAAGCCGGAGCGGCGCAGGATCTCCTGCGGGGCGGCCCGGTCGAGCCGCTGCTCCTCCACGGTGGGGGAGGGGGCCGCCCCGGCGGCGCTCGCGGAGGGGGGAACGGTGAGGCCGGTCAGCAGCGCGAGGCCGAGGACGCCGAGGCGAACGCGTATGGAGTTCAAGGGGGTTGAGCCCTTCCGTCACGGTGGGGGTGGCGTGGTGCCGGACGGCGGAAGTATCGCGTGACGGGAGCGGTCCCCGCCATACGTGCCGGAAGGCTCAGTCGCCGCCCTCGCCCAGCAGCGTCAGGAAGTCCCGGAACGCCGACGCCATGTCCACCGACTCCGGGTCCAGCAGCCACTGGTACTGCAACCCGTCCAGGATCGCCACCAGCAGCGGGGCGGCACGCTCGGGGGTGAGGCCGCTCGGCAGGCGGTCGCCGTACTCGGCACGCAGCACCTCGGCCATGCCCGCGCGGACCCCGACGTAGCGCTCGGTGAAGTAGGCGCGGGCCGGGTGCCCTTCGGTGACGCTCTCGCCGAGCAGCGCCGAGAAGGTCTGGACGATGGCGGGCCGCATCGCGTTGTACTCGACCAGCGAGGCCAGCAGGTCCAGGCGCAGCCGGCCGGCGGGCAGCGCGTCCCAGCGGTCCCGCTCCTGCAGGACCGCGACGAGCAGCGCCTCCTTGGTCGGGAAGTGGTGCAGCAGCCCCTGCTGGGTCAGCCCGACCCGCTCGGCGACCGCCGCCAGGCTCGCGGCGCGGTAGCCGCGCTCGGCGATCACCAGCAGGGCGGCCCGCACGATCTCCGCGCGCCGCTCCTCGCTCCTCGTCCTGGCCGTCATGGCGTCACCGTACGACACGCCGAGCACCCCGACATCACGGGCGGATAACGAAACCTACCGTGTCACAGGTTCCGGGTGCACGATGGTGACGTCCAGCGGCTTTCGAGGTGGAGGTGCCGACGTGGCGGAGACAGCGGAGCAGCGGCGTGAGGCGGCCGTCGAGGCGGCCCTCGGCAAGCTCGACCTGGACGCCAAGGCGCGGCTGCTGGCCGGCCAGGACATGTGGAGCCTGCCCGCGCTGCCGGAGGCCGGCCTCGCGTCGCTGGTCATGTCCGACGGCCCCGTGGGCGTCCGCGGGGTCCACTGGAGCGCCGACGACCCGTCCGTCGCCCTGCCCTCCCCGACCGCCCTCGCCGCCACCTGGGACCCGGGCCTCGCCCACCGGGCCGGCGTCCTGCTGGCCCAGGAGGCCCGCCGCAAGGGCGTCCACCTGCTGCTCGCCCCCACGGTCAACCTGCACCGCTCCCCGCTGGGCGGCCGCCACTTCGAGGCCTACAGCGAGGACCCGCACCTCACCGGCCGGATCGGCGCCGCCTACGTCCGCGGCGTCCAGTCCGGCGGCGTCGGCACCACCGTCAAGCACTTCGTCGCCAACGACGCCGAGACCGACCGCTTCACCGTGAACAACCTGGTGAGCGAACGCGCCCTGCGCGAGCTGTACCTGGCCCCCTTCGAGACGATCGTCGCCGACGCCCGCCCCTGGGGCATCATGACCGCCTACAACGCGGTCAACGGCCCGACCATGACCGAGCACCACCACCTGGTCGTCGAGGTCCTGCGCGGCGACTGGGGCTTCGACGGCGTCAACGTCTCCGACTGGACCGCCGCCCGCTCCACCACCGGCGCCCTCACCGGCGGCCTCGACATCGCCATGCCCGGCCCCGGGACCGTCTACGGCGAGAACCTCGCCCGGGCCGTGCGGGCCGGCGAGGCCGACGAGACCCTGGTCGACGAGGCCGTCCGCCGCGTGCTGCGCCTCGCCGCCCGGGTCGGCGTCCTGGAGGGCGCCGAACCCGTCGTCACCGACCCGCCCCCGGGCGTCGACGGCGCGTCCCTCGCCCGCGAGATCGCCCGGCGCTCCTTCGTCCTCGTCCGCAACGAGAACGGCGCCCTGCCGCTCAGGCCCGGCCGCGTCGCGCTCATCGGCGCCGCCGCCCGCGACGCCCGCGTCCTCGGCGGCGGCTCCGCCACCGTCTTCCCGGCCCGGACCGTCTCCCCGCTCGACGGCCTCACCGCCGCCCTGCCCGAAGGCACCCTCAGCTACGCCCTCGGCGCCGACCCCGCCACCGAACTCGGCGTCGCCGACCGGGGCTTCGAGCTGCGCGCCGTCTGCCGCGACGCCGCGGGCACCGTCCTCGGCACCCGCTCGGCGCCCAGCGGCCACATCCAGTGGACGGCCGCCGACCTCCCCGACGGCGTCACCCTCCCCCAGGGCCCCGGCTCCGCTCGGGCGGGGGGCGCCCCCGGCACCCTGCACAGCATCGAACTGACCGGCACCTTCACCCCGCGCGAGACCGGCACGCACACCTTCGGCATCAAGGGCCTCGGCCCCTTCCGGCTGACCGTCGCCGGCACCACGTACTACGACGACGTCCAGCGCCCCGACCGGGAGGACCCGTTCCTCACGTTCTTCGGCCCGCCCGTGCCGCACGCCCGGGTCGACCTCACCGCCGGGGAACCCGTCGAGGTGTCCCTCACCTGTACGGTCCCGCCGCCGGACGACGACCACTCCCTGCGCGTCATCGTCTTCACCCTCGCCCACCAGGGCCCGCAGCACGACCCCGACGACCTGATCGCTCAGGCCGCCGAGGCCGCCCGGGCCGCCGACACGGCCGTCGTCGTGGTCGCCACCACCGAGCGCGTCGAGTCCGAGGGCTTCGACCGCACGGACCTGCGCCTGCCCGGCCGCCAGGACGACCTGGTGCGCGCCGTCGCCGCGGCCAACCCGAACACCGTCGTGATCGTCAACTCCGGCTCCCCGGTGGAACTGCCCTGGCGCGACGAGGTCGCCGCCGTGCTGCTGTCCTGGTTCCCCGGCCAGGAGGGCGGCGCGGCCCTGGCCGACGTGCTCACCGGTGCCCACGAGCCCGGCGGCCGCCTGCCCACCACCTGGGGCTCCCTGGCCGACGCCCCGGTCACCCGGGTCGTCCCGGAGAACGGCGAACTCCCCTACGAGGAGGGCGTTTTCATCGGCTACCGCGCCTGGGAGAAGCACGGCCGCACCCCCGCCTACCCCTTCGGCCACGGCCTCGGCTACACCGACTGGACCTACGAGTCCGTCGAGGTCTCCGGGACGCCGGACGGGACCACCGCGAAGGTCCGCCTGCGCAACACCGGCGACCGCCACGGCCGCGAGGTCGTCCAGCTCTACCTCGCCCCCGGCGAGACCGGCCCCGCCCGCCCGGCGCGCTGGCTGGCCGGCTTCGCGGGCGTCGAGGCCGGCCCCGGCGAGACGGTCGAGGCGAACGTCGAACTGCCCCGCCGCGCTTTCGAGATCTGGGACGAAGCGACCGGCTCGTGGTCGTGTGTGAAGGGTTCGTACGAGATCCAGGTCGGACGCTCGATCACGGACCGCAGGATCACCGCGACGATTAACGTCTGATCCGGGACAAGTTCCCCCCTCGGCAGCCCCGGTCCGGGACCTGACCTCCGGACCGGGGCTTCGTGGTCCCCGGCGGCGGACTCATCGCACGCCGAACCCGTACACCGTCTCCGAGCGGAACACCTCGCCCGGCCGCAGCACGGTCGTCGGGAAGTCCGGCCGGTTCGGCGAGTCGGGGAAGTGCTGGGTCTCCAGCGCGACGCCGTCGCCGGGCGCGAACGGCTCGCCCAGGTGGTCGGCGGTGTACAGCTGCAGCCCGGGCTCGGTCGTCGCCACGGTCAGCACCCGCCCGGACGCCGGCTCGTGCAGCTCGGCGACCTCCACCGCCGTGTCCGTCACGCCCTTGTCGAGCACGAAGTTGTGGTCGTAGCCGCTGCCCACCTTGCGGGCCGTACGGAAGTCGAAGCGCGTGCCGGACACGTCCGCCGGGCCGCCGGCCGGGATCAGGTCCGCGCCGACCGGCGTGTACCGGGAGGCCGCCAGCCGCAGTTCGTGACCGCCCGCGTCACCGGAACCCGCCAGGTTGAAGTAGCTGTGGTTGGTCAGGTTCACCACGGTCGGCGCGTCCGTCACCGCCTCGTAGGCGATCCGCAGCACCCCGCCCGCCAGGAGCGAGTACGTCGCCGAGACCTCCAGCCGCCCGGGGAAGCCCTCCTCGCCGTGCGCGCTGACCCGGGACAGCCGCACCCCGTGCTCGACCGGGGTCACGTCCCACACCCGCTTGTCGAAGCCCCGCACCCCGCCGTGCAGCGAGTGGGGCCCGTCGTTGGTCTCGAGGGCGTACGTCCGGCCGTCCAGCGGGAACCGGCCACCGGCGATCCGGTTGGCGTACCGCCCGACCAGGGCGCCGAGATACGGCTCGGGACGGGCGAGGTACCCGTCGAGATCCGGGAACCCCAGCACCACGCCGGCGGCCCGCCCCGCCCGGTCCGGCACCTCGACCGACTGCACGATCCCGCCGTACGACAGCACCCGCACCCGTACGCCCGCCCGCTGCAGGGTCCAGCGGTGCACCGGGGTCCCGTCGGGAAGTGTGCCGAAGAGTTCGCTCATGTGCGGAACTCTAGGTGAGGGGTTTCTCCGCCGTGACGGTGCGGTACGCGATCTCCGCCAGCCGGGCCTGTCCGTTCACACTCGGGTGGAAGTAGTCCCAGCGGCTCAACTGGGCCGTGCCGAAGCGGTAGTCGTACACCGCCCCGCCGTCGTGACGGCACCGCTCGTCCCGGTCGCAGACCTCCGCCAGGACCTCGTTGTACTCCTCCACGCGCTGCTGCACCCGCTCCCGCCGCAGGGTCGCCGAGGCGTCCAGGGCGTCCGCGTCACCCAGCATCGACGGGCAGACGCCCAGCTGCCAGACCTGCCGGGCCATCGCGCTGGTACGGCCCTCGGACCACAGCCGCTTCAGATCGGGCACGCTCGCCACGAACACCTGGGTCTTGGGCAGGGCCTTGCGCAGGGAACGCAGCGCGTCCTCGAAGTCGGCGCGGAAGGCGGAGACCGGGGTCATCGCAGAAGGCGTGGCCCGGCAGGCGTCGTTCGCCCCGACCATCACCGTCACCAGCTGCGGTTCGTGCCGCACCGCCTGTGCCATCTGCCCGGGCAGGTCGGCCATCCGCGCGCCCGTCACCGCGTGGTTCCAGCTGTGCCGGGCGGCCCCGGACCGGCCCAGCAGCCGCACCGCGAGCGAGTCGACCTCGGGGCTCGCGCCGGTCGCCCAGGACGCCTCCGGACAGTCCGACAGCACGTCACACGCGTCGAACGCACGCGTGATGGAGTCACCGACGGCGGCGACGGAACGAGGGCTGCGGTCCCACAGGGGCGTGGGCTTCGGGGACGGTTTCGCGCGCCCGGACGGGGCGGCGGAGTCACCGCCCACGGCGTCGCACCCGGCCACGCCCAGCACGGCCGCGGCGACCACGGCGAGAACGCTCCGTGAACGGCTGCTCCGCGTCCGCATCCCTGGTCCGTCCCCTCGCCGTACCGTCCCTGCTCTCCCAACCCATGACACCGCACCAGGGTTCCCGAGCGGCCGGGTGCAACGCCTCACACCCGTACAAGCGTCCCCCTGGGTGAATGGCGGGAGTTTCCCGGTACCTGGACCGACCGTACGTCACACTCCTCGCGCCCCCGCACGGTAGCCTCGCCATCAACGTGACCCTCCCGGTCACCGCCGTTCCGCCCGTTCCAAGATGGTCCGCTCTGCCCGGAGGTTCCGGTGACGACACGTGGAGTTCTGTACGTGCACTCCGCGCCGCGCGCGCTGTGCCCGCACGTCGAGTGGGCCGTCGCCGGGGTGCTCGGCACACGCGTCAGCCTGGACTGGATCCGGCAGCCCGCCGCGCCCGGCACCTGGCGCTCGGAGTTCTCCTGGCAGGGCCAGGTGGGCACGGCGTCCAAACTGGCCTCCGCGCTGCGCGGCTGGCACCTGCTGCGCTTCGAGGTGACCGCGGAACCCTGCCCCACCGCCGAGGGCGAGCGCTACAGCTGCACCCCCGACCTGGGCATCTTCCACGCCGTCACCGGCATCCACGGCGACATCCTCATCCCCGAGGACCGCCTGCGCGCGGCACTCCAGCGCAGCCGCCAGGGCGAGACCGACCTGGAGGCCGAGCTCAACAAGCTGCTCGGCAAGCCCTGGGACGACGAGCTCGAACCCTTCCGCTACGCGGGCGAGGGCGCCCCGGTCCGCTGGCTCCACCAGGTGGTCTGAAGCCGGTCGGCGGGTCGCCTGGCGCACCGGCGCCGGCCCGCTCGCAGCGAGCGGGCCGACGTGTGCAGGCGTCGCTACCGGTCCCGCCGGTCCTCCTCGGTGCCTTCGGCCTCGATGCGCTCCTTGCGGACCTGGCCGCGGACGGTCTCCTCGTCGGTGTACTCGTCGGTCGTCATCCGCACGCGCTCCACCGGTACGGTCTCCGTCTGCGTCACGGGCCGCTCCTCGTGCAGCGTGACCTCGTGCTCGGCCTCGGTGATGTCGGGTCCGGACAGGGCGGCGTCCCGGTTGTCGTCGGTGATCGGTTCGCGTTCGACGCGGACTTCCTCCCGGCGCACCGGCACGGTCTGCTGCACGTCCTCGGTGACGACGTACTTGCGCAGCCGCGCCCGGCCCACCTCACGCCGCTCGGTGCCGACGTGCATGCGCTCCTCCGAGCGCGTCATGGCGTCGTCGCCGCCCAGGCCGGTGTCCGCGGAGGGGCGGGTGCCGGTCGTCTCGCCGGTGCCGGCCCAGCCTTCCTGGTCGTGCCGGCCGGTCTGCTGCCAGGCCGCGTCCCAGTCGATGCCGTAGTGCTCGTACAGGCGGTGCTCCTCCTGCTCGGACAGATGGCCGCCGGCGTCGATGTCGACGTTGGGGGCGTCCTTGACGCGGTTCTTGTCGTACGGCACCTCGAGATGGTCCTCGACGACCGCGGCGTCATGGATCGGTACGAAGGACTCGCTGGTGCCGAACAGGCCGGTACTGACGCTGACCCACTCCGGCTCGCCGGTGACGTCGTCGAAGAAGACGTGTCGCGCGTCCCCGATCTTGTTGCCGTCCGCGTCGTAGACGGGGTGGTCCAGCACAGTCGGTATCTGCTCACGAGTGATCATGATGGTGGGTCCCTTGCTCGTTGGCCTTTACAGCCGAGTCACCACCGTTACGGGTGCAGAAACCGCACATATGCCATTTATCGAACGAGGGCACAACGGCGAGTGGCCCGGACTCCTGAAGAGACCGGGCCACTCGCGGAAACGTCGGGATCAGACCGTCCGGAACGCCAGCACCACGTTGTGCCCGCCGAACCCGAACGAGTCGTTCAGCGCGGCGATCCGCCCGTCGACGGGGAGCTTCCGGGCCTCACCGCGGACCACGTCCGCGTTCGCCTCGGCCTCCGGGTCGAGGTTCTCCACGTTGATCGTCGGCGGGGCCACCCGGTGGTACAGGGCGAGCACGGTCGCCACCGTCTCGACGCCACCCGCGCCACCGAGCAGGTGCCCGGTCATGGACTTCGTCGCCGACACGGCGATGTGGTCGGCGTCGTCGCCGAAGACCTTCCGCAGCGCCTTCAGCTCGGCGATGTCACCGGCCGGCGTCGACGTCGCGTGCGCGTTGACGTGCACGATCTCCGCCGGGTCCAGGTCGGTGCGCTCCAGCAGGTTCTGCAGGGCGTGCGAGATGCCCCGCCCCTCCGGCTCCGGCTGCACGATGTCGTGCGCGTCGGCGGAGATGCCCTGCCCGACCGCCTCGGCGTACACCCGGGCGCCGCGCTTGGCGGCGTGCTCGGCGGACTCCAGGACGACGACACCGGCACCCTCGCCGAGGACGAAGCCGTCGCGGGCGGTGTCGTAGGGGCGCGACGCGCCCTGCGGGTCGTCGTTGTTCTTGGACATCGCCATCATGTTGCCGAACGCGGCGATGGGCAGCGGGTGGATCGCCGCCTCCGTGCCACCCGCGACGACGACGTCGGCGCGGCCGGTGCGGATCATCTCGATGGCGTAGCCGATGGCCTCGGCACCCGACGCGCAGGCCGAGACCGGCGTGTGCACGCCCGCCCGGGCCCCCACGGCCAACCCGACGTTGGCGGACGGGCTGTTGGGCATCAGCATGGGAACGGTGTGCGGGGAGACGCGGCGGACGCCCTTCTCCTTCAGCACGTCGTACTGGTCGAGCAGCGTCGTGACGCCGCCGATGCCGGAGGCGATGACCGCGCCCAGCCGGTCGGGGTCGACGCTCGGGTCCTCGCCGGCCTTGGACTCGAAGCCGGCGTCGGCCCAGGCCTCCTTGGCCGCGACCAGCGCGAACTGCGCCGAGCGGTCCAGCCGGCGGGCCTGCGGCCGGGGGATGACCTCGGTCGGTTCCACGGCGACGGGCGCCGCGATCTTGACGGCCTGGTCGGCCGCCCAGTCCTGCTCCAGGGGCTTGACGCCGGAACGTCCGGCGACCAGGCCCTCCCAGGTAGAGGCTGCGTCGCCACCCAGCGGTGTGGTTGCGCCGATACCGGTGACGACCACGGTGCGATTGGTCGAGCTCACGGGAATTCTTTCTCCAACGGATCCGAGGATTAAGCGGCGCCACCGCCGGGTGGCGGGGCAGTCAGCCCAGGGGCCTGATCGGTCGATCAGCCCTGGTGCTTGAGGATGTAGTCGGTCGCGTCGCCGACGGTCTTGAGGTTCTTGACGTCCTCGTCCGGGATCTTGACGTCGAAGCGCTCTTCGGCGGCGACGACGACCTCGACCATGGACAGCGAGTCGACGTCCAGGTCGTCGGTGAAGGACTTGTCCAGCTGGACGTCCTCAACCGGGATGCCGGCGATCTCGTTCACGATCTCGGCGAGACCGGCGACGATCTCTTCCTGAGTGGCGGCCATGTTGGCGCTCCTTCGTAGATATCCAGAGGGTGTGGCAGGTGGTTCTTCCCGTCCCGGACCGCATGATCCGGCACGGAGTGCCTAGGGGAGGGTAACGACAGTCGCGGCGTAGACGAGACCCGCCCCGAAGCCGATGACGAGCGCGGTGTCGCCGCTCTTCGCCTCGCCGGTCGCCAGGAGCCGCTCCATCGCGAGCGGGATCGAGGCGGCCGAGGTGTTGCCGGTGGTGCGGATGTCACGCGCGACCGTGACGTGCTCCGGCAGTTTGAGGGTCTTCACCATCGAGTCGATGATCCGCACGTTGGCCTGGTGCGGGATGAAGACGTCCAGGTCGTCCACGCTGATCCCGGCCGCGTCCAGCGCCTGCTGGGCGACCTTCGCCATCTCGAACACGGCCCAGCGGAACACCGCCTGGCCTTCCTGGGTGATCGCGGGGAACTTCCCGACCGTCCCGTCGCGGTAGTCCGTCCACGGCACGGTCTGCTTGATGGTGTCGGACTTGTCGCCCTCGGAGCCCCACACGGTCGGGCCGATCGCGGGCTCCCGGGACGGGCCGACCACGACCGCGCCGGCGCCGTCACCGAACAGGAAGGCCGTCGCGCGGTCCTCCAGGTCCGTCAGGTCGCTCAGCCGCTCGACGCCGATCACCAGGACGTACTCCGCCGAACCCTCGACGATCATGCCCTTGGCGAGGGTCAGCCCGTAGCCGAAGCCCGCGCAGCCCGCCGAGATGTCGAAGGCGGCGGCCTTGGCGGTGCCCAGCTTGTCGGCGATCTCGGTGGCGACGGCCGGCGTCTGCTTGAAGTGCGAGACGGTCGAGACGATGACGCCGCCGATCTGCTCCGCGGAGATGCCCGCGTCCGCGATGGCCTTGCCGGAGGCCTCCAGGGACATCGCGGCGACGGTCTCCTCGTCGGAGGCCCAGTGCCGGGTCTCGATGCCCGAGCGCGAGCGGATCCACTCGTCGGACGACTCGATCGTCTCCAGGATCACCTCGTTCGGCACGACCCGGGTCGGGCGGTAGCCGCCGACACCGAGGATGCGCGCGTACGGGGCGCCCTTGCTGGGCTTGATCTTCGCCATGCTCTCGGGCTCCTTCTCAGGCACCCGCCGCGTCAGCGGCGGGTGTCGACGTCTCGGCGATGAGCGCGCGAGCCGCGTCGAGGTCGGCGGGGGACTTCAGGGCCAGCGTCCGCACGCCCGGCAGGGCCCGCTTGGCCAGGCCGGTGAGGGTGCCGCCGGGGCACACCTCGATCAGCGCCGTGACCCCGAGCTCCTTGAAGGTCTCCATGCACAGGTCCCAGCGGACCGGGCTGGCGACCTGGCCGACCAGACGCTCCAGCACCTCGCCGCCGGCGGTGACGGCCCGGCCGTCCTTGTTGGAGACGTAGGTGAGCGCCGGGTCGCCGGTGCCCCGGGCGTCGGCGGCGGCCTTCGCCAGCGTCTCGACCGCGGGGGCCATGTGGTGCGTGTGGAACGCCCCGGCGACCTTCAGGGCGACGACCTTGCGCACGCCCTCGGGCTTGTCCGCCTCCAGCGCGGCGAGCTGCTCCTTGGTACCGGCCGCGACGATCTGGCCGGCGCCGTTGATGTTCGCCGGGGTCAGGCCCAGCTTCTCCAGGTGCGGAAGCGTCACGGCGGGGTCGCCGCCCAGCAGCGCGGCCATGCCCGTCTCGGTGACGGCGGCGGCCTCGGCCATGGCGAGACCGCGGGCGCGGACCAGACGGAGCGCCTCCTCGTGCGGGAGCACCCCGGCGAGCGAGGCGGCGGTGAACTCGCCGACGCTGTGACCGGCGATCGCGCCGACCTTCCGCGGCAGGTCGGCCGGGTCCTCGAACAGCAGGGCCGCGGACGCCAGTCCGGCCGCGACGAGCAGCGGCTGCGCCACCGCGGTGTCTCGGATCTCCTCCGCGTCGGCCTCGGTGCCGTAACGGATCAGGTCGAGTCCCGCGGCGTCGGACCATGCCTCCAGGGCACCGCGGACACCGGGGAGGTCGAGCCATTCAGTCAGGAAGCCGGGCGTCTGGGCGCCTTGGCCGGGAGCGACGAGTACGAGCACTCTCACACTCTCTCTTGGGTACGGGCACGGCCGCCCGTGGGGACAGGGACGAAGAACACGAGGGGGTTTTGTCGAGCTTCCACAAAACCTTAGGGCTGGAGATCTCCATCGACCAGACGCCCCAGGATCAGCGCGATCCGCAGCGTGAAGGCAGAGCGTACATCGGAGGGTGACCAACCGGTGACGTCAGTCACACGTCGAAGCCGGTAGCGGACGGTGTTGGGATGCACGAACAGCATCCGGGCCGCGCCTTCGAGACTGCTCGCCTGCTCCAGGTAGACGCTGAGGGTTTCCAGCAGCGCCGCCCCGGCCTCCTCCAGCGGTCTGTAGATCTCCTCCACCAGTTGCTCGCGGGCCGAGGGGTCGCCGGCGATCGCCCGCTCCGGGAGCAGGTCGTCGGCGAGGACCGGGCGCGGGGCGTCCTGCCAGGCGGAACACGCCTTCAGGCCCGCGGCGGCGGCCTGCGCGGACCGGGTCGCGGCCTGCAGGTCGGGCACCACCGGGCCCGCCACGACCGGCCCGGCCGCGAACGGGCCGATGAGCGACTTGGCCACGGCCAGCGGGTTGTCGCTGCCGCCCGCGATGACGACCAGCCGGTCGCCGAGCACCCCGGTCAGCACCTGGAGCTTGGCGTGCCGGGATGCGCGTCGTATCGCCTCGACGGTCAGCTCGCTGTCCCCGTCGGGCGCCGTGCCGAGCACCACGCACACGTGCTCGGGGGAGTTCCAGCCGAGGGCGGCGGCCCGGGACACGGCCCCCTCGTCGGCCTCGCCGCTCAGCACGGCGTTCACCACCAGGGACTCCAGCCGGGCGTCCCAGGCGCCGCGTGCCTCGGCGGCCTGGGCGTACACCTGGGCGGTGGCGAAGGCGATCTCGCGCGCGTACACGAGCAGGGCCTCGCGCAGGACGCTCTCGTCGCCGGGGGCCGCGACCTCGTCGATCGCGGACTCCATCACCTCGATGGTGGTGCGCACCATCTCCACGGTCTGGCGCAGCGTGATCGCCCGGGTCAGTTCGCGCGGCGCGGTGCCGAAGACGTCGGTGGAGATGGCCTGCGGGGCGTCCGGGCGCCGGAACCACTCGGTGAACGCGGCGATGCCCGCCTGCGCGACCAGACCGATCCAGGAACGGTTCTCCGGGGGCATGGCCCGGTACCAGGGCAGCGTCTCGTCCATCCGCGCGATGGCCTGCGCGGCGAGCGATCCGGAGGACTTCTCCAGCCGCTTCAGCGTCGCGGAGTGCGGGTGGAGGTCACGGGCTGCGGCTGGGGTCTTGCTGGTTTCGGGTTCGGGCACGGGGACAAGACTGCCTTATCCGGACGGGAGGGTGCGCCGCCGGGTCTACGGTGGTCCCCGTGATGGACATGCGGCGCGCCGGCGAGCGCTACCGGGGCGGTGACCCGGCGGCCGGCATCGAGACCCGGCACGCCTTCTCCTTCGGGTCCCACTACGACCCGGACAACCTCCGCTTCGGCGCGGTGCTCGCCTGCAACGAGGAGCGGCTGGCCCCCGGGGCCGGGTTCGACGAGCATTCCCACAGCCACACCGAGATCGTGACGTGGGTGGTGCGGGGCGAGCTGACGCACCGGGACTCCGCCGGGCACGAGTCCGTCGTCCGCCACGGCGACGTGCAGCGCCTGAGCTCGGCGGCCGGCGTGCGGCACGTGGAGCGCAACGACGGCCCCGAGCCCCTGGTCTTCCTGCAGATGTGGCTGGCCCCGCTGCAGCCCGGCGGCGAGCCCCGCTACGAGGTGGTCCGCGGCATCGCCGACGCCACGCCCTACGCCCTCCCCGAGGCCGGCGCGATGCTGCACGTACGGCGCCTGGCGGCGGGGGAGCGGACGGCGGTGCCGGACGCGGCGTACGTGTATCTGCACGTCGTCCGCGGTGAGGTACGCCTGGACGGCGAGGAGCTGGGCGCCGGCGACGCGGCCCGGATCACCGGCGCCGAGGGACTGGAGGCGGAGGCCGTGACGGCGGCCGAGTTCCTCGTCTGGGAGATGGCCCGGGACCCGCGCCCCTAGACCGTGTCCGGCCTAGACCTCCGCGAGCACGGCGTCCGTGAAGGCCGGCCATGCCTCGATCGCCCACGGCCCGAACGCCCGGTCCGTCAGCGCCACGCACGCCGCCCCCGCGTCGGGGTCGACCCACAGGAACGTCCCCGACTGCCCGAAATGCCCGAACGTGCGCGGGGAGGACGACGAGCCCGTCCAGTGCGGCGACTTGGAGTCGCGGATCTCGAAGCCGAGCCCCCAGTCGTTGGGGTTCTGGTGGCCGTACCCCGGCAGGACGCCCTTGGTACCCGGGTAGTGCACGCTCATCGCCTCGGCGACCGTACGGGGGTCCAGCAGCCGCGGCGCCTGCACCTCGGCGGCGAACCGCAGCAGGTCCTCCACCGTGGAGACCCCGTCCTTGGCCGGGGAGCCCTCCAGGGTCGTCGAGGCCATGCCCAGCGGCTCCAGCACGGCCTGCCGCAGGTACTCGGCGAACGGGATGTCGGTCGCCTTCGCGACATGGTCGCCGAGCTGCTCGAACCCGGCGTTGGAGTACAGCCGCCGCTCCCCGGGCGGGGCCGTGACCTTGTGCTCGTCGAAGGCCAGGCCCGAGGTGTGCGCGAGCAGGTGCCGGACGGTCGAGCCGGCCGGACCGGCGGGCTCGTCGAACTCGATCGCGCCCTCCTCGTAGGCGACCAGCACCGCGTACGCGGCCAGCGGCTTGGTCACCGAGGCGAGCGGGAACCGCAGCCCGGCCGGGCCGTGGGTGCCGAGGACGGTGCCGTCCGCCCGTACGACACCCGCCGCGGCGGTGGGAACCGGCCAGTTCTCGATCAGCGCGAGGCTCTTCAGCGACATGTCTGCGAGCCTAAGCGCTCACAGCGTCAGCTCCAGCAAGGGGTCGGGTTTGGGCCGGAACCCGAGGGAGACGTACAGCGGCTCGGCCTCCGCCGACGCGGTGAGCTGCACCCGCCGGACACCCCGCTCGCGGAACCACTCCAGCAGCGTCGTCATGCAGGCCCGCGCGTAGCCGCGGCGCCGGGTTCCCGGGTCGGTGGCGACACTGAAGACGAAACCCACCCTGCCGTGCGGGTCGCCCGCCCTGCCGATGCGGTAGTCGATCGTCCCCGCCACCAGCGACGCCAGCGCCCCCGGCCGCTCGGGGTGGTCCACGACGAACGCCGCGAAGTCCCCTTCCGCGTCGGCGAGTCGGGCCCGCAGCGTGGGCAGGGACTCCCCGTGCCAGCTGGCCGAGGGGCCGGTGGCGAAGAGCGAGTCGATCATGACCTGTCGCAGGCGCAGGACTTCCTCGGCGTCCCGGGGCAGGGCGCGGCGTACGGCACTCATGACCCCGTACGCTAACCAGCCGGATCCGGGGCCGTCCTGCCGATTTCTTGCCGTCGGCGCTTGCTTGGAGCGCACTCCAAGGTTCTAGCGTTGGGGGCATGACGGTGATGGAGACCACGGGGACCAGGACCGACACCTGCGGGAGCCCGCCGCAGCAGAAACGGCGCCCGGACGGCGAGGACCGCTACACGATCAGCGAGGTCGTCGCCTTCACCGGCCTGACGGCCCACACCCTGCGCTGGTACGAGCGCATCGGCCTGATGCCGCACATCGACCGCTCCCACACCGGTCAGCGCCGCTACACCAACCGCGACCTCGACTGGCTCGACCTGGTCGGCAAACTCCGCCTGACGGGCATGCCGGTCGCCGACATGGTCAGGTACGCGGAACTGGTGCGCGAGGGCGACCACACCTACGCCGAGCGCTTCGAGCTGCTGCAGACGACCCGCCAGGACGTCCTGGCGCGGATCGAGGAACTCCGCGGCACGCTCGCCGTGCTCGACCGGAAGATCAGTTTCTACGCGGACGCCGGGCGCCCCCTGGCGTCGGAGAGGTCCCGATGACGGACGGCAGGATCACGACGGTGAAGCTCGGCGACGACGGCCCCGAGGTGGGCGTCCAGGGCCTCGGCTGCATGGGCATGAGCTTCGCCTACGGCCCCTCGGACGCGGACGCCTCCCGCGCCACCCTGGAGCGGGCCCTCGAACTGGGCGTCACCCTCTACGACACGGCCGACGCGTACGGCGCCGGCGAGAACGAGCGGTTCCTGTCGCCGTTCTTCAAGGCCCACCGCGACGAGGTCGTCATCGCGACCAAGTTCGCCCTGTCCATCCCGCCGGACGACCCGACGCGCCGGATCGTCCGCAACGACCCGCCCTACATCCGCCAGGCCGTCGAGGCGAGCCTGCAGCGCCTGGACGTCGAGGCCATCGACCTCTACTACATGCACCGGCGCGATGTGAACGTGCCGATCGAGGAGAGCGTCGGCACGATGGCGGACCTGGTCCGCGAGGGCAAGGTCAAGCACCTGGGCCTGAGCGAGGTCACGGCGGACGAACTGCGCGCCGCGCACGCCGTGCACCCCATCGCCGCCGTGCAGTCGGAGTGGTCCCTGTTCAGCCGGGACATCGAGACGCACGTCGTCCCGGCGGCCCGCGAGCTGGGCGTGGCCCTGGTCCCCTACTCCCCGCTCGGCCGGGGCTTCCTGACCGGCTCGTTCGCCCGGGCGGAGGAGCTGTCGCCGGACGACTTCCGCCGTCAGCAGCCCCGCTTCACGGGCGACAACGCCACGGCCAACGCGCCCCTGCTGGAGCTGATCCGCTCGGTGGCGAAGGCCCACGACGCCTCCCTCGGCCAGATCGCCCTGGCCTGGGTCCACCAGCAGGCGACGCTCCGCGATCTCCCGGTCGTCCCGATCCCGGGCACCCGCAAGCCCGCCAGGGTCGAGGAGAACGCGGCGGCCACCGGGATCGTCCTGACGGACGAGCAGCTGGACCTGCTGGACGGCATCGCGGCCCAGGTGGCGGGCGACCGCTACGCGGACATGGCGTTCACCTCGGCGGGCCGGGAGTAGCCAAGCGCCCTGAAGGGGCGCGGGGAACTGCGCGACCGGCCACGTACGGCCCGCGCGCGCCGGCGCGCAGTACCCCGCAGACGCTAGAGCTCCGCCAGCAACTCCGCTTTCTTGACGGAGAATTCCTCATCGGTCACCAGGCCGGCCTGATGCAGCTCCCCAAGGTGCCGGATCCGCTCGGCGATGTCCGCGGGATCGCGCCGCGGCGCGGGAACGGCGGCCACCGGACTGGACGTGCGCACCGCGGCCAGCACCGCCGCGGCGAACGGCAGCGACTCGTGCACCGGCCCGTAGCCCAGTCCGAACACCACCGCGGCCGGATCCTGGTCGGCCTGCGCCGCCGGCTCCCCGGCATCCCGCCGCAGCAGCCGCAGATGCCCCTCGAAGACCTCCGGCGAGCGCCACTCCACCCCGTTGAGCTCCCCGACGGGGAAACTCTGGTCCCCGGCCTTCCACTTCGCCGACGACGCACCCGTCCAGAACCAGCGGAAGTTCACGGTCCGCCCGTCGAAGGACGCCTTGCCGTCGTACGCCTTGAACGACAACGGTCCCTTCGGCGCCTCCACGAGGAACCGGTCCGCGGGCCCGGACTCCGTCAGCAGCCCCCGCAGTTCGTCGGCGTAGTACTCCGCGAGCACCTCCCGCTCGGCGGGCAGCACCAGCCGGTAGGGGTCGCCGCTCTCCTTGAGCTGGCCGGCGGCCGCCTCCATCAACGGGTCCGCCCCGGGCCGCGGCTCGACGCGCAGCACGACCGTGCCGCGCCTGCCGCGCGTCAGCGTCACCCCGGCGATGGCGTCCAGCGGGATGCGCCGTTCCCCGAGCGCCTGAAAGAGCTTGGGTGTTCGAATCCCCCGTTCGTAACGGATGAGCACGGAGTCGGACTCGAACTCCCAGGCGGCATGAAATCCGGCCAGTACGTCACCCATGCGGCTCATCGTATGCGGCACGCGCTCCTCCGTCCCCCTGCCGAGCAGACCGCAATTCCTTCGCCTCTACGCGTGTCAGGCCGCCGCCGTGCCGGACAAACCGGTCCGGCAGACGCCGTCTTCGTGCGCGCAGTGCACCGAGCGGTATGCGCCAACGCCGATCTCTGCGAAATTGAACAGACTTGCCGTGCCCGGCTCGAAGTAGCCGGCGTGACCCTTCGCGCCCGCCGCCGACAGCACCCGCGCCCCGAACCCGGCGGACACCGGGTCCGCGCCGTGCCCCAGTCCGCCGACCTCCAGGTACGGCACGTCCTGGATCCAGTCGTCGGCGTCCCGCATCGCCCACACCCGTGCGCCGGTGCGCAGCTGGGCCGCCCGCTCGACGCGCATGCCGGGGCTGCCGGCCACCGCGATGTCGGACACCCGGCCCGGCAGGCGGTGCGCCGCGACCCCGCAGACCACCGAGCCGTAGCTGTGGCAGAACAGCGACACCGGCGCACTGCCGGGCAGCGCCCGCACCAGCGCGTCGAGCCGTACGGCGCCGTCCTCGGCGCGCATCGCGGTCGCGGAGTCGATGCCGAGTCCGCTCGGCGCCGTGTAGTCGGCCCAGGCGATCACGGCGGTGCGCGTCGAGGGGCCGGCCCGCCGCTCGGCCGCGTACAGGGCCCTGGCCATGCCGACGGGCGCCGAATAGGGGCGGTGGGTGCGCTGGAAGGTGAGCAGGTCGGTGTCGACGCCGGGCACGACGACCGACACCCGCTCCGCCGTGCGCAGGTCGCCGAAGACCTCCGCGACCCGGCCCGAGCCCTCCGGGTCGAAGGCCAGGATGCGGCGGCCCTTCTCCAGGAGGTCCTCCAAGCGGTGCAGCCTGCGCCCGGCCTCGTGCTGGCCGGCCGGGGTGAGGCGCTCGTCGTGCATGCGTTCCCGCTCGACGTCACGCGCCTCGGCCAGTGCCACGCGGTTGGCCCGGTAACGCAGCTCGACCGGGGCGCCGTTCATGTTGCCGACCGCGAGGGCGTACTTGTGGACCAGGCTCGCGCGGTCCCGCTCCCCGAGCGAGGCGAAGAAGCGGGCGAGCCGCTTCGGCTCGGACTGCGGGTCCGGCAGACGGTGACCGGCGATCCGGCCGTCCTCCCAGGCGGAGAGCGAGGCCTGCAGCGGCGAGTCGCCCCGCTGGTTGCGCAGGGCCGTCCAGCCGGTGGTCGCCAGCATCACGAAGACGACGGCCAGAGCGAGCAGTGCGCGCCAGACGTTCAGTTGCGGGGAGGTGTCGAAGGAAGTCACTGAAAGGACACACTAGGAGAACGAGAGGGTCTCGCGTTAACCAAGTGACCGGGATCACGTTTCGGTTTGTGTCCTAGGGGGACGGCTCCGCACGCCAGTTCCCGGCCAGTGCCGGCCCCACCTGGTCGAGGTAGGCCGTGGTGAGCCGGCGCAGTCCGTCCAGGGTGAGGTCGTCCCCCGCCGACCACAGCCGCTCGGTGACACGCATCACCCCGCCGAACACGGCGACGACGATTCTCGGCCGCGGGTCGGCGTCCACGTCGAGCCCTTCGCGCTCGGCGACGATGCGGGCGAGCTGCTCCTCCAGCTCCGCCGCCCGGCGCAGATGCGCGGCGAGCAGCGCGGGCGTCGACTCGATCACCCGGTAGACGCGCATGTGGAGGTCCATCGGCACGATCTCCTCCACCGCCTCGTGGATCGTGTCCCAGCTCTCCAGGACGGCCCGGCGCAGCGCCTCCAGCGGCACCTCGCCCCGCGGCCGGGCCCGCACGGCGTCCACCACGAGGGCCTCCGCGAGCCGCGGCACGAAGAACGCCGTCTCCTCCTTGCCGGCGAAGTAGCGGAAGAAGGTGCGCTGCGAGACGTCGACGGCGGCGGTGATGTCGTCGACGGTCGTCTCCTCGTACCCGCGCGTGACGAACAGCTCCAGGGCGGCCCGCAGCAGGGCGTCCCGGGTGCGCTGTTTCTTGCGTTCGCGCAGGTTCAAGGTGTGCCTTTCGTCTGAAGTGTTCGCCCAGCTCAGGCTATACGGGGATGTCGTGTCAGTTACCGACTAGTGAATTGGTTTGTCAATTGTCAGCGGCTGTCATTAGCCTCGAACGCATGACTAGTCAGACCACCATCGACACGACGGGGTCGGGGGGCGACTCGCCGGCGACGCCGTCGGACGCGACGCCGGGCAAGGGGCTGCGAGGGCACCCCTGGCTCACCCTCATAACCGTCGCAGTGGGGGTCATGATGGTGGCCCTCGACGGCACCATCGTGGCCATCGCCAACCCGGCCATCCAGAAGGACCTCGGTGCCACGTTCGCCGAAGTCCAGTGGATCACCAACGGCTACTTCCTCGCCCTCGCCGTCTCCCTGATCACCGCGGGCAAGCTCGGCGACCGCTTCGGCCACCGGCAGACCTTCCTCATCGGCGTCGTCGGCTTCGCCGCCGCCTCGGGCGCCATCGGCCTGTCCGACAGCATCGCCTTCGTCGTCGTCTTCCGCGTCCTGCAGGGCCTGTTCGGCGCGCTGCTGATGCCGGCCGCGCTCGGCCTGCTGCGCGCCACGTTCCCGGCCGAGAAGCTGAACATGGCGATCGGCATCTGGGGCATGGTCATCGGCGCCTCCACCGCCGGCGGCCCGATCCTCGGCGGTGTGCTCGTCGAGCACGTCAACTGGCAGTCGGTGTTCTTCATCAACGTGCCGGTCGGCGTCCTCGCCGTCGCGCTCGGCGTGTGGATCCTGCTGGACCACCGCGCCGAGAACGCCCCGCGCTCCTTCGACGTCCTGGGCATCGCCCTGCTGTCGACCGCCGTGTTCTGCCTGGTGTGGGCGCTCATCAAGGCCCCGCCGTCCGAGTGGGGCTGGGGCGATGCCAAGACGATCGGCTTCCTGGCCGCCTCCGTGCTGGGCTTCGGCCTCTTCGCCTTCTGGGAGACGAAGGTGAAGGAGCCGCTGATCCCGCTGGCGCTGTTCCGGTCCGTGGCGCTGTCCGCCGGTGTCGTGCTGATGGTCCTCATGGCCATCGCGTTCATGGGCGGCCTGTTCTTCGTGACGTTCTACCTGCAGAACGTGCACGGCATGAGCCCGGTCGACGCCGGTCTGCACCTGCTGCCGCTCACCGGCATGATGATCGTCGGCTCCCCGCTCGCCGGCGCCATGATCACCAAGTTCGGCCCGCGGGTCCCGCTGGCCGGCGGCATGGCGCTCACCGCGATCGCCATGTACGGCATGTCCACGCTGGAGACGGACACCGGCAGCGGCATCATGTCGCTCTGGTTCGCCCTGCTGGGCCTCGGCCTGGCCCCGGTCATGGTCGGCGCCACCGAGGTCATCGTGGGCAACGCGCCCATGGAGCTCTCGGGTGTCGCCGGTGGCCTCCAGCAGGCCGCCATGCAGATCGGCGGCAGCCTGGGCACGGCCGTGCTGGGCGCGGTGATGGCCTCCAAGGTCAACAGCGACCTCGCGGACAACTGGACGAAGGCCGGGCTGCCCCCGCTGACGCCGGAGCAGGAGCACCAGGCGTCCGAGGCGGTCCAGGTCGGCGTCCCGCCGGTGGCGCCGGGTACTCCGGACGCGATCGCCGCGAAGATCACGGGCGTCGCGCACGACACGTTCATCTCCGGCATGAGCGCCGCCTCGCTCGTCGCCGCCGGGGTCGCCGTGGTCGCCGTGTTCGTGGCGTTCCTCACCAAGCGCGGTGAGAACGCGGGCGCGGGCGCCGCGCACATCTGACGGTCCGCCCCCGGGAGTTCCTCCCGCGGGCCCGCCCCCGGGAGCCGATCCCGGGGGCGTTCGCCTATCAGGGTGAACAGGACGGCCGATCCCTCCCTTCCGGCCCCGCCCCAGGTCACAGTGGGTCAAGTCCTCCGCAGGGCACGGGGGGACGGATGCTGCGGCGCGCTGCCGGAGGGGGGCGGCGCGCAGGCAGCAGGATTGAGGACCGCTGTCGGGGTACTCGTCACCCCGTACCCGAATCGAACCCAACCGATCGAGGGTTTACGGGAGTTGACGATGGCGAGCTTCGGACACGGTACGCGCAGGCACCCCCGCTCACGTGGCCGCACGTGGTCACGGACCGGGCCGGATCGCGCGACGCTCGGAATCATCGGAGTCATCTGCGCGGTCGCCGGTTTCTTCGTGCTGGGGATCATCCTCGGCCCGGTGGCGATCGTCTGCGGCTGGCTCGCCATGGGCCGCAGCTGGGCGGGCTCCCGGCCCGTCACGGCCGTGGTCGCCCTGGTCCTGGGCGCCATCGACACGCTCCTGGCCCTCATCTGGCTGGCCGGGGCGGCGCCCGGGGGCAACGGCATGCTGTTCTGACGTGCCGTCCTCCCCGGGGACGTGAGGGAAGGGCCCGCGGCGACCGCGCCGGGGGCCCTCCTTCCTGTCATTTCACCGACGTCCCCTTCAGCGCCGCCAACTCGCCGCGCAGCGCCCGGACCTCCTCCGTCAGCTCCCGTATCGCCTCGGTCTGCCGGCGCTCCTCCACGTCGTCCTTCTCGAAGCGGGAGATGAACCAGGCGGCGATGTTCGCCGTCACCACACCCAGCAGGGCGATCCCGGACAGCATCAGCCCGACCGCGAG
This sequence comes from Streptomyces sp. DT190, assembly GCF_049846985.1. Classification (NCBI taxonomy): domain Bacteria; kingdom Bacillati; phylum Actinomycetota; class Actinomycetes; order Kitasatosporales; family Streptomycetaceae; genus Streptomyces; species Streptomyces sp. DT190. The sequence continues at coordinate 237,549 of NZ_JBNCNM010000009.1, forward strand.
CATCCGCCCCAGCCCGGTGGTCGGCGCGTGGTCCCCGTAGCCCACGGTCGTCATCGTCGTGAAGGACCACCACACCGCGTCACCCAGTGTCCGGATGTTCCCGTCCGGTGAGTCCCGCTCCACGGACAGCACGGCCAGCGAGCCGAACATCAGCAGCCCGACCACCGAGCCGGCGACGTAGGTGGTGAGCCGTATCTGCGAGGCCATCCGCGCCCGCTGCCCGACCAGCAGCAGCGTCGACACCAGCCGCAGCAGCCGCATGGGCTGCAGCAGCGGCAGCAGCACGGCCGCGAGGTCGAGCCAGTGGGTGCGCACGAACAGCAGCCGCCGCTCGGCCAGGGCGAACCGGACGACGTAGTCGAGCGCGAACGCCCCCCACACCACCCACTCCACCGCCGTGCAGACCTCCACCACGTCCCGGCTCGCGTCCGGCCGGACGATCGGCACGGCGTAGGCGACGGCGAAGGCCAGCGCCAGGGCGAAGAGCGGACGCTGTGTGTGCTGTTCCCAACGCAGTTGGGCCGGCTGCTGCTGCATGGCCGCATCGTAGGAAACGTGAAGGGGTGGTGCGCCCACGGTGTACCCGTGAGCCTCACCACCCCTTGACAGGGCCCGATGTGTTATGCGTCGCCGCCCGCGGCCCCCGGGTCGGCCGCCGACACGTCGAGCAGCTGGTACCGGTCGATGGCCTGCTTGAGCACCGACCGGTCGACCTTGCCCTCGCGGGCCAGCTCGGTCAGCACCGCCACCACCACCGACTGCGCGTCGATGTGGAAGAACCGGCGGGCCGCGCCCCGGGTGTCGGCGAAGCCGAAGCCGTCCGCGCCGAGCGACTGGTACGTCTGCGGCACCCAGCGCGCGATCTGGTCCGGCACCGACCGCATCCAGTCGGAGACGGCCACGACCGGTCCCTGCGCGTCCGCGAGCTTGCGCGTCACGTACGGCACCCGCTGCTCCTCCTCCGGGTGCAGCAGGTTGTGCTCCTCGCAGTCCACGGCCTCGCGCCGCAGTTCGTTCCAGGAGGTCGCCGACCAGACGTCCGCCTTGACGTTCCACTCCTCGGCCAGCAGCTTCTGCGCCTCGATGGCCCAGGGGAGCGCCACACCGGACGCCAGGATCTGCGCCGGGATCGAGCCGGCCGTGCCCGCGCTGAAGCGGTACAGGCCCTTGAGGATGCCCTCGACGTCCACGTCGTCCGGCTCGGCGGGGTGCTGGATCGGCTCGTTGTAGACGGTCAGGTAGTAGAAGACGTCCTCGCCGTGCGGGTGCTCGGGCGAGCTGCCGTACATCCTCCTGAGCCCGTCCTTCACGATGTGCGCGATCTCGAAGCCGAAGGCCGGGTCGTAGGCCACGCAGCCCGGGTTGGTCGAGGCCAGCAGCTGCGAGTGGCCGTCGGCGTGCTGCAGGCCCTCACCGGTCAGGGTGGTGCGGCCGGCGGTCGCGCCCAGGACGAAACCGCGCGCCAGCTGGTCGGCCATCTGCCAGAACTGGTCACCCGTGCGCTGGAAACCGAACATCGAGTAGAAGACGTAGACCGGGATCAGCGGCTCGCCGTGCGTGGCGTAGGCCGAGCCGGCGGCGATCAGCGAGGCCGTGCAGCCCGCCTCCGAGATGCCGTCGTGCAGCATCTGGCCGTTCGGCGACTCCTTGTAGGCGAGCAGCAGATCGCGGTCGACCGACTCGTACTGCTGGCCGAGCGGGTTGTAGATCTTCGCGCTCGGGAAGAACGAGTCCATGCCGAACGTGCGGTACTCGTCCGGCGCGATCAGCACGAACCGCTTGCCGATCTCCTTGTCCCGCATGAGGTCCTTGAGGAGCCGCACAAAGGCCATCGTCGTCGCGATGGACTGGTTGCCCGAGCCCTTCTTCACGGTCGCGTACGTCTTGTCCTCGGGCAGTGGGAGCGGCTTGGAGCGCACCACGCGCGTCGGGACGTAACCGCCGAGGCCCTGGCGGCGGTCGTGCATGTACTGGATCTCCTCCGAGTCCCGGCCCGGGTGGTAGTACGGCGGCACGCCGGACTCCAGCTCCTTGTCCGGGATCGGCAGGTGCAGACGGTCGCGGAAGCGCTTGAGGTCGTCGACCGTCAGCTTCTTCATCTGGTGCGTGGCGTTGCGGCCCTCGAAGTTCGGGCCCAGCGTCCAGCCCTTGATCGTCTTGGCGAGGATGACCGTCGGCTGGCCCTTGTGCTCCACGGCCGCCTTGTAGGCCGCGAAGATCTTCCGGTGGTCGTGACCGCCGCGGCCCAGGTGCAGGATCTGGTCGTCGGTCATGTTCTCGACCATGGCGCGCAGCCGGTGGTCGTCGCCGAAGAAGTGGTCGCGGATGTACGCGCCGGTCTCCGTGGCGTACGTCTGGAACTGCCCGTCCGGCGTGGTGTTCATCTTGTTGACCAGCACACCGTCGCGGTCCTGGGCGAGCAGCGGGTCCCAGGTGCGGTCCCAGACCAGCTTGATCACGTTCCAGCCGGCGCCGCGGAAGATCGACTCCAGCTCCTGGATGATCTTCCCGTTGCCGCGCACCGGGCCGTCCAGGCGCTGCAGGTTGCAGTTGACGACGAACGTGAGGTTGTCCAGGCCCTCGCGGGCGGCGATGGACAGCTGGCCCAGCGACTCCGGCTCGTCCATCTCGCCGTCGCCGAGGAACGCCCAGACGTGCGACCTGGAGGTGTCGGCGATGCCGCGCGCCTCCATGTAGCGGTTCATGCGCGCCTGGTAGATCGCGCCGATCGGGCCGAGGCCCATCGACACCGTCGGGAACTCCCAGAAGTCCGGCATCGACCGCGGGTGCGGGTACGACGACAGCGCGTGCGGCGCCCTGGACTTCTCCTGGCGGAAGCCGTCCAGGTGCTGCTCGCTGAGCCGGTCCAGCAGGAAGGCGCGGGCGTAGATGCCGGGGGAGGCGTGCCCCTGGAAGAAGACCTGGTCGCCGCCGTCGCCCTCGTCCTTGCCGCGGAAGAAGTGGTTGAAGCCGACGTCGTAGAGGGACGCGGAGGAGGCGAACGTGGCGATGTGGCCGCCGACGCCGATGCCCGGGCGCTGGGCGCGGGAGACCATCACGGCCGCGTTCCAGCGGGTCGCGTTGAGGATCTTGCGCTCGATCTCCTCGTTGCCCGGGAAGAACGGCTCGCTCTTGGTGGGGATGGTGTTGACGTAGTCCGTGCTGCGCATCTCCGGCACGGCCACGCGCTTCTCGCGGGCCCGCTCGATCAGCCGCAGCATCAGGTAGCGGGCGCGTTCCCGGCCGCGCTCGTCGACGGCGGCGTCGAGGGAGTCGAGCCACTCCTGCGTCTCTTCGGGGTCGAAGTCAGGAACCTGACTCGGAAGGCCGCCAATGATGATCGGGTTGCGATCGGATGCGGAAGCCACGCTGTTCCTTACCTGTCAGAGGGCCTGCGAGGGCCGCTGTTTCGCTGTCGTCGCCGGGGCGTCGTCGCTGGGGGGCGCGCCGCTCCCCATGGTCCACCTCGCGGCCGTCAAACGTCATCTCTACCGGGCGGTAACCCAGACGTCAGAACGACTCCGTGACGTATGGGGCGAATACCTTCGAGTCTCGTACCCACAGACGATTCCCAAACGCCCAAACGGGGCAGAAAGGTGTGGTGTGCGTCACCTGGGACCACGATGGTGTGCCTGGAGTTGCGGTGACACCGCCAGGATCGTCACCGTTTCGGCGGTCTGAACGGCCGGGTACTTGCGCGATCGGTCCCGCCCGTGTGGACTACGGCCAATGCTTCGCGCACGCGCGTGGCTGAGATATTCCCAAAACATGATCAGGAGGCAACCCGTGAGCGCGACCGCGGACCACGCGGAGGAGCGGACGAACCCTGCCGCCAGGCTGGGGTTCCAGCCCGGGCAGGTGGTCCAGGAGATCGGCTACGACGACGACGTGGACCAGGAACTCCGCGAGGCCATCGAGGGCATCGTCGAGGGCGACCTGGTGGACGAGGACTACGACGACGTGGCCGACGCCGTTGTGCTGTGGTTCCGTGACGACGACGGCGACCTGACGGATGCGCTGGTCGATGCCACCACGTACATCGAAGAGGGCGGCGCGATCCTGCTCCTCACGCCGAAGACCGGCCGTTCGGGGTACGTGGAGCCGAGTGACATCTCGGAAGCCGCCACGACCGCCGGCCTGACGGCGTCCAAGAGCGTCAGCGTCGGCAAGGACTGGAGCGGGAGCCGCCTGGCGACACCCAAAGCAGCCAAGTCCAAGCGGTAACCGTACGGAACGTACGCATCGCACGGACCGGGCGGGCCGACGCCGTCGGCCCGCCCGCAGGCGTGTGCGGGTTCCTGCGTAGGGTGGACGTCCCACCGGAACCGCCCCACGAAAGGACACCGCGACGATGGCGATCCAGGTCGGCGAGAAGGCACCCGACTTCGAGCTCAAGGACAACCACGGCAGGACCGTGCGGCTGTCCGGCTTCCGCGGTCGGCGGAACGTGGTGCTGCTCTTCTACCCCTTCGCCTTCACCGGCGTGTGCACCGGCGAGCTGTGCGAGCTGCGCGACAACCTGCCCCAGTTCTCCGACCGCGACACCCAGGTGCTCGCCGTCTCCAACGACTCCATCCACACCCTGCGCGTCTTCGCCGAGCAGGAGGGCCTGGAGTACCCGCTGCTGTCCGACTTCTGGCCGCACGGCAACGTCTCGCGCGCCTACGGCGTCTTCGACGAGGACAAGGGCTGCGCGGTGCGCGGCACCTTCGTCATCGACAAGGAGGGCGTCGTGCGGTGGACCGTCGTCAACGGCCTGCCGGACGCGCGCGACCTGAACGACTACGTGAAGGCGCTCGACTCCCTGTGACGCCACCTCGGGCGTTCCGCGCTCGACACCCGCTGAAATGTCGGCTCCAGGGCCTGCGAGGGGCGGGAACCCGTCACTAGGATCGACTCGTTGATCCGACATCCGAGCACAACGGGGCATCCCGCCCCTGGACACCAATGGAGGACTCGTGGGAGTCAGCCTCAGCAAGGGCGGCAACGTATCGCTGACCAAGGAGGCGCCGGGCCTGACCGCGGTCATCATCGGTCTGGGGTGGGACGTCCGCACCACGACCGGCACCGACTTCGACCTGGACGCCAGCGCGCTGCTGCTGAACAGCTCCGGCAAGGTCGCCAGCGACGCGCATTTCATCTTCTTCAACAACCTCAAGAGCCCGGAGGGCTCCGTCGAGCACACCGGTGACAACCTCACCGGTGAGGGCGAGGGCGACGACGAGCAGATCAAGGTCGACCTGGCCGGCGTCCCGGCCGACGTCGAGAAGATCGTCTTCCCGGTCTCCATCTACGACGCCGAGACCCGCCAGCAGTCCTTCGGGCAGGTCCGCAACGCGTTCATCCGTGTCGTCAACCAGGCCGGCGGCGCCGAGATCGCGCGCTACGACCTGTCGGAGGACGCCTCCACCGAGACCGCCATGGTCTTCGGTGAGCTCTACCGCCACGGCGCGGAGTGGAAGTTCCGCGCCATCGGCCAGGGCTACGCCTCGGGCCTGCGCGGCATCGCGCAGGACTTCGGCGTGAACGTCTGAGCCGTTCGACGGGCCCCGGCGAAGGGGCTCCGGGTCCTTCTGTCCGGCGCCGCACGGTTTACGTGCGGCGCCGGACGTGCAGGACCACCTCAGTAACACCACCCGGGGAGGGACATCAGATGGGCGTCACGCTTGCCAAAGGGGGCAATGTCTCCCTGTCCAAGGCCGCACCGAACCTCACTCAGGTGATGATCGGGCTCGGCTGGGACGCGCGCTCCACCACCGGAGCCCCGTTCGACCTGGACGCCAGCGCGCTGGTGTGCAGCGGCGGCCGGGTGCTCGGGGACGAGTGGTTCGTCTTCTACAACCAGCTCAAGAGCCCGGACGGTTCGGTCGAGCACACGGGCGACAACCTCACCGGCGAGGGTGACGGCGACGACGAGTCGCTGCTGATCGACCTCTCCAAGGTGCCGGCCCAGTGCGACAAGATCGTCTTTCCGGTCTCGATCCACATGGCCGACGAGCGCGGCCAGACCTTCGGCCAGGTCAGCAACGCGTTCATCCGCGTCGTGAACCAGGCAGACGGCCAGGAACTGGCCCGTTACGACCTCAGCGAGGACGCCTCCACGGAGACCGCGATGATCTTCGGAGAGGTCTACCGGTACCAGGGGGAGTGGAAGTTCAGGGCCGTGGGCCAGGGGTACGCGTCCGGTCTGCGGGGGATCGCCCTGGACTTCGGGGTCAACGTCTCGTAACGCGATATGAGCAAAACGCGGGGTCCCCTGGGGTACGGAGGGGGCCCGACTAGACTTCGGCTTCAAAAGTTCGTAAAGCCGGGTACGGCGTGGGGGAAACCCTCCCCCAGACTCCGTCTGGGAGGTACCCCCGACACACGATTGGGTAGCCAGTGGTTCTGAAAACCTTCGGGTGGTCGTTCGCGGTCACCGCGCTCGGCCTGGTCGCAGCGGTCTTCTACGGAGGGTGGACCGCGTTCGGTGTCGTAGCGATCCTGTCCATCCTCGAGATCTCGCTGTCCTTCGACAACGCGGTGGTCAACGCCGGGATTCTGAAGAAGATGAATGCCTTCTGGCAGAAGATCTTCCTCACCATCGGCATCCTGATCGCCGTCTTCGGCATGCGGCTGGTCTTCCCCGTCGTGATCGTCGCCGTCAGTGCCCAGCTCGGGCCGATCGAGGCCGTCGACCTGGCGCTGACCGACAAGGACCGCTACCAGGAGCTGGTGACCGACGCGCACCCGTCGATCGCGGCCTTCGGTGGCATGTTCCTGCTCATGATCTTCCTGGACTTCATCTTCGAGGACCGGGACATCAAGTGGCTGGGCTGGCTGGAGCGCCCGCTGTCCAAGCTCGGCAAGGTCGACATGCTGTCGGTCTGCATCGCCCTGATCGTCCTGCTGATCTCCTCGATCACCTTCGGCGCCCACGCCCACCAGCACGGCGGCACCCACGCCGACAAGGCGGAGACCGTCCTGCTCTCCGGCATCGCCGGTCTGATCACGTACATGATCGTCGGCGGGCTCTCCGGCTACTTCGAGGACAAACTCGAAGAGGAGGAGGAGCGCGAGCACGAGGCCGAGGAACAGGCCGAGCGCGAGGGCAAGCCCAAGTCGGCGGTGAGGCTGGCCGGCAAGGCCGCGTTCTTCATGTTCCTCTACCTGGAGGTCCTGGACGCCTCGTTCTCCTTCGACGGCGTCATCGGCGCCTTCGCCATCACCAACGACATCGTGCTGATGGCCCTGGGCCTGGGCATCGGCGCCATGTACGTGCGGTCGCTCACGGTCTACCTGGTCCGCCAGGGCACCCTCGACGACTACGTCTACCTGGAGCACGGCGCCCACTACGCCATCGGCGCCCTCGCCATGATCCTGCTGGTCACCATCCAGTACGAGATCAACGAGATCATCACCGGCCTCATCGGAGTCGTCCTGATCGGCGCCTCCTTCTGGTCCTCGGTGCGCCGCAACCGCGCCATCGCGGCAGCCCAGGGAAAGGCCGGCTCGGACGACAAGACTGAGGTCTCGTCCGGGGTGTGACGCCCCTCCGGGTGAGGAACGCTCTCGACGGGGCGGCCACCGAGGTGACTCCTCGGCGGCCGCCCCGTCGGTCGTCAAGGGCCGCGGGCACGGCGGTGACCCGCGGCTCCCAAAAAAACATGGGGGCGGAATGGGCCTGTTCGACGGACTCAGGCGCGGCACCGTGCAGTTCGACTCGGGTGACGCGTCGACCAACGCGATCGAGCTGACCAAGCGGCGCGCACAGATATCACTCACCAAGCAGGACGCGGCCACCGGCCATCTGCGCGTGAACCTCAGCTGGCGGATGCGCACCTCCGACATCGGCGGCTCCCAGCGCGAGAGCCTGCTGCGGCACCCCTTCCGGGCGCTGAAACCACCGGAGGTCATCGGCCACAGCCAGAGCATGGTCAACGTCGACCTCGACCTGGGCTGCCTCTACGAGCTCCAGGACGGCACCAAGGGCGTCGTCCAGCCGCTCGGCGGCTACTTCGGCGACGTCAACGCCCCGCCGTACGTCAAGCTCAGCGGCGACGACCGCTTCGGCTCGGGGTCCGGCGAGACGATGTACATCAACCTCGACCACCGCGACAGCATCAAGCGGCTCCTGGTGTTCGTCTACATCTACGACCAGACGCCCGCCTTCGACCGCGCCCAGGCCATCGTCACCCTCTACCCCAGCAACGGCCCGCGCATCGAGATCCACCTCGACGAGCGCCAGCCGCAGGCCCGCTCCTGCGCCGTCGTCATGATCGAGAAGGTCAAGGACGAGATCGTCGTCCGCCGCGAGGCCAGGTTCGTCTACGGCTTCCAGGCGGAACTGGACCGGCTGTACGGGTGGGGGCTGCAGTGGGGGCGGGGCTACAAGTCCAAGGTGGGCCGCTGAGCCCGTGGGGCCGGCGGAGCCCTTCGGGACGGCCCGGCGCCGGGGCGCTCAGCGGCCGATGAACTGCGGGCCCTGCGGGGGCAGGCGGAAGTCCGGGTCGGGGGCCGCGGTGACCGGCTGCGGGTAGCCGTAGCCGGACTGCGCGCCCGCCGCGCCCGCCGTCGCCGGTGCCTGCGGGTAGCCGTAGGCGGGCCGGCTCGCCGGCTGCGGGTAGCCGTACGCCGGCTGCGTCGCCGGAGGCTGCTGAGCCGGGTAGCCGTACCCGGACTGCGCGGGCACCGCGGTCGGCTGCTCCGGCGGCAGCGGCCGGGACACCTCTGCGGAGGACTGCGACGCGGACGCGGGCTGCCGCGGGCCGGGCTCGGTGGCCGCGGGCCGGGCGGAGCCGGCCGTGGTGGGAGGCGCGGGCACGGTGGTGGTCGCCGCCTCCGCCGACGCCGCGGCCTCCGACTCGTCCACGGAGATGCCGAAGTCGGTCGCTAGCCCCTTCAGCCCGTTCGAGTAGCCCTCGCCCAGCGCCCGGAACTTCCAGCCCTCCCCGCGCCGGTACAGCTCGCCGCAGATCAGCGCGGTCTCCTCGCCCGTCTCCGGCTTGACGTCGAAGTAGGCCAGTGCCTCCGTGCCGGCGTCCGCCGCGTCGTACAGCAGGATGCGCAGTTCCCTCACGCGGTCGAAGGCCACGCCGTCCGCCGACGCGACCAGCAGGATCCGGCTCACTTCCGGCTCGACACCGGTGAGCTCCGTCTGGATCGTGTCGGTCAGGCCCTCGGCAGCCCGCTTCTTGCCGAGCCGCCACACCTTCCCGGAAGGGTGCCGGGGCTGGTTGTAGAAGACGAAGTCCTCGTCGGAGCGCACACGACCGTCGGGGCCGAGGAGCAGCGCGGAGGCGTCGACGTCCGGAACCCCCTGCCCGGGTGTCCAGCGCAGCACGGCGCGCACCGTGGTGGCTTCCAGCGGGACGTTCGACCCCTTCAGCATCGCGTGCGTCATGCGGTCATCCTGCCTTCTCGGTCCTGCTCACGACAACGCGGGGTGCCGGGGGCCACGAGCGGCGCGGACGGCCGCCGGGGACTACCGTCGTCATGGCCGGGTACTGGCTGTGATTGCCCGCGTTACCTGAAATTCATGCCTGACGGGAACCTCCGACATGGACTTCTACGTACTATTACCGGCCAGCTTTCGTCGATTCGCAGGTCGCGCAACCACCACGGGGGAGTTCCATGCGTCATTTCGGGCACATCGCCCCTGAGGTGCGGAAGCGTCTCTTCCACCGGGAGCCGTGCGTGTTCACCGCCGACTCCCCGGCCCGGCTGCTCGCGGCGGCCCTGGGCGCCACGCTCTACAGCCCGGCCACCCGCCCCCGCCTCGCCGACGACGTCCTCAAGCAGGCCGGGCGCGGCGTGGTGTCGATGGTGATCTGCCTGGAGGACTCCATCGACGACGCGGACGTGGGCCCCGGCGAGGAGAACCTCGTCCGCCAGTTCACCGCGCTCGCCGGTCTCCCGGACGCGGATCTGCCGCTGCTGTTCATCCGGGTTCGCGCCCCCGGGCAGATACCCGACCTGGTGCGGCGGCTCGGCCCCGCCGTCCGCCTGCTGTCCGGGTTCGTGCTGCCGAAGTTCACCGAGGAGCGCGGCATTCCGTTCCTGGAGGCCCTGGCGACGGCCGAGGCCGAAAGCGGACGTCGTCTTTTCGCCATGCCGGTGCTGGAGTCCCCCGAGCTGCTCTACCGCGAGTCGCGCGTGGAGACCCTGGAGGGCATCTCCCGCGCGATCGACAAGTACCGCGACCGCGTCCTCGCCCTGCGCCTGGGCGTGACGGACTTCTGCTCGTCCTACGGGCTGCGCCGGGGCCCCGACATGACCGCCTACGACGTGCAGATCGTCGCCTCGGTGATCGCCGACGTGGTGAACATGCTGGGCCGCGCCGACGGCACCGGCTTCACCGTGACGGGGCCGGTGTGGGAGTACTTCCGGGTCCAGGAGCGCATGTTCAAGCCGCTGCTGCGGCAGAGCCCCTTCTTGGAGGTACAGGCCGCCGAGCTGCGCGCGCAGCTGATCGAGCACGCCATGGACGGGCTTTTGCGGGAGATCTCCCTGGACCAGGCCAACGGCCTGCTGGGCAAGACCTGCATCCACCCCTCCCACGTGCTGCCGGTGCACGCCCTGTCGGTCGTCAGCCACGAGGAGTTCTCGGACGCCCGGGACATCCTGCGGCCCGAGCGCGGCGGCGGGGGTGTGCTGAGATCGGCGTACACGAACAAGATGAACGAGGTGAAGCCGCACCGGGCCTGGGCGGAGCGGACGCTGCTGCGCGCCGAGGTTTTCGGCGTGGCCAACGAGGACATCGGCTTCGTGGAGCTGCTCGCGGCGGGCCTGCCGAGCTGAGTCCTCGAGTCCGGTACACCGCTGAGCGCGACGCAGGGAATCCATGGAGAAGGCAGTGAACGAGGGGCCGCACCACGAGGGGCGCGACGGTGTCTGGTCGGGCAGCTGGGTCGCCGAGCGGCTCGGGGTCGAGCTCGCCGGTGACGAGCGGCTGACCGGCCTGCTGGGACTGGCGCTGCGCCGGAACCCCAAGCGGGCGCACCTGCTGGTGTCGAACGTGCTGGGCAAGCACGTGCCGCAGGCGCCGTCCGTGGTCCACGGCCACGGGCTCGCGCTCGGCCGCCGGGTGCGTGAGCTGCTGGGCGACGAGGAGGCCCGTGCCGCGGTCGTCCTGGGCTACGCGGAGACCGCGACCGGCCTCGGCCACTCCGTCGCCGACGGCCTCGCGCTCGCGCCCTACCTGCACTCCACCCGCCGCCCGGTCGACGGTGTCGCCCCGGCCGGCGGCTTCGAGGAGTCCCACTCGCACGCGACCTCGCACCTGCTGCTGCCCGAGGACCCCGCGCTGCTCGCGGGCGACGGGCCGCTGGTCCTGGTCGACGACGAGTTCTCCACCGGGAACACGGTGCTGAACACCGTGCGCGATCTTCATGCGCGGTATCCGCGGCGGAGGTACGTCGTGGTGGCGCTGGTGGACATGCGGTCCGCCGCCGATGCGGGCCGGCTGGAGGACTTCGCCCGTGAGATCGGCGCACGGGTGGATCTCGTGGCAGCGGCTTCGGGGACTGTGCGGCTGCCGGAGGGGGTGCTGGAGAAGGGGCAGGAGCTGGTGGCGCGGTACGAGTCGCGCGGTGCCGGTGGGGGTGCGGCGCCGTCGTGGTCGCTCGGGCGGTTCCCCGCGCCTCTTGAGGGCGTCGCCGACACGCCCCTTTCAGGTGTGCGGGGAACTGCGCGACCAGCCCCCACCGACCCGCACCCGGACCACGACGGCACCGGCCCCCACGCCACCCGCGTCGACCTGCACTGGCCCCCCGGCCTGCCGGACGGCGGCCGGCACGGGTTCACCCCCGCCCACCGGGAACGCCTGGAAGCAGCCCTGCCCGGCATGGCCGCCCGGATCGCCGGGGCCCTGCCCGCCGGCGCCCGGCGCGTACTCGTCCTGGGCTTCGAGGAGCTCATGTACGCCCCGCTGCGGCTCGCCGAGGCCCTGGAGCGGACCACGGACGCCGAGGTCCGCTACTCGACCACCACGCGCTCGCCCGTCCTCGCCGTGGACGACCCCGGCTACGCGATACGCACCCGCCTGGCCTTCCCGGCCCACGACGACCCCGCCGACGGACCCGGCGAGCGGTACGCCTACAACGTCGCCGGTGCCGGTTTCGACGCCGTCGTGGCCGTCGTCGACTCCGTCGCGGACACCCCGGCGCTGCATGCCCCCGACGGGCTGCTCGCCGGGCTCGCCGCGCACACCCCGCGGGTCGTCCTCGCCGTCGTGCCGTCGTACGTCCCCGAGACCCCGCACGCCCCCGAAAGGCCCTCCATGCTGCCCGAGCCCCTCCGCGGCCCCGCCTTCTCCTCGTATGCGCCCGAGGAGGTCGGCTGGCTGCTCCAGGACCTCTCGGACGTGACCCTGGAGGCGCCGACCGAGGAGCGCGAGGAGTCGATCCAGAGCGGCGGCGCGCACTACGCCGAGTCGCTGCCCGTGGAGTACCAGCCGAGCGAGCAATACCAGGAGCTGTTCCACGCCGCGCTCAAGACCTCGGCGGCCCGTATCGCCCGGGCCGTCGGCGTCGTCACCGAGACGGTCCTCGCCGAGCGGTCCCCGCGTCCGGTCCTGGTGTCCCTGGCCCGGGCCGGCACGCCCGTCGGCATCCTCATGCGCCGCTGGGCCCGGCACCGGCACGGCCTGGACCTGCCGCACTACGCCGTGTCGATCGTGCGCGGCCGCGGCATCGACGCCAACGCGCTGCGCTGGCTCGCCGCGCACCACGACCCCCGGGACGTCGTCTTCGTCGACGGCTGGACCGGCAAGGGCGCCATCACCCGCGAACTCGCCCAGGCGCTGGAGGAGTTCGAGAAGTCCGACGGCATCACCGGCTTCGACCCGGAGATCGCGGTCCTGGCCGACCCCGGCTCCTGCGTACGCACCTACGGCACCCGCGAGGACTTCCTCATCCCCTCCGCCTGCCTCAACTCGACCGTCTCCGGCCTGATCTCGCGGACCGTGCTGCGCGCGGACCTGGTCGGGCCCCACGACTTCCACGGCGCGAAGTTCTACCGCGAACTGGCCGCCACCGACGTCTCGGTGGCCTTCCTCGACGCCGTCTCCGCCCGCTTCCCCGAGGTCGCGGACGCCGCCTGCGCCCAGGCCAAGGAGCTGCTCGCCGCCGACCGCTCGCCCACCTGGGAGGGCTGGGCCGCGGTGGAGCGCATCAGCGAGGAGTACGGCATCCACGACGTCAACCTCGTCAAGCCCGGCGTCGGCGAGACCACCCGGGTGATGCTGCGCCGGGTGCCCTGGAAGGTCCTGGCACGCGCCGGGGCGGGCAGCGACCTGGACCACGTCCGCCTGCTGGCCGAGCAACGCGGGGTGCCCGTCGAGGAGGTGGCCGACCTGCCCTACACCTGCGTCGGCCTGATCCACCCCAAGTACACCCGGGGCGCGACCGGCGCCGACGGCAAGGCGGTGACGCTGTGATGCCCGTCCTCGTCGCGAGCGACCTCGATCGCACCCTGATCTACTCCGCCGCCGCGCTGGCACTGACCATGCCGGACGCGCGGGCACCCCGGCTGCTGTGCGTGGAGGTGCACGAGAGCAAGCCGCTGTCGTACATGACCGAGACGGCGGCGGGTCTGCTGACCGAACTGGGCGACGCGGCCGTGTTCGTGCCGACGACGACCCGGACGCGCAAGCAGTACCAGCGCATCAGCCTGCCCGGTCCCGCGCCCACGTACGCGATCTGCGCGAACGGCGGCCACCTCATGGTGGACGGTGTCTCGGATCCCGACTGGCACGCGCAGGTGACCGCACGGCTGGCCGACCAGTGCGCGCCCCTGGCCGAGGTGCAGGAACACCTGCTCAGGGCCGCCGACCCGGTGTGGGTGCGCAAGCACCGCGTCGCCGACGACCTCTTCGCCTACCTCGTCGTCGAACGGGAACTGCTGAGCGAGGACTGGGTGAAGGAACTCGCCGTGTGGGCGGAGAACCGCGGCTGGACCGTGTCCCTCCAGGGCCGCAAGATCTACGCCGTGCCCAAGCCGCTCACCAAGAGCGCGGCCATGCGCGAGGTCGCCCGCAGGACGGGCGCCTCGCTCACCCTCGCCGCCGGGGACTCGCTGCTCGACGCCGACCTGCTCCTCGCGGCGGACCGGGGCTGGCGCCCGGGCCACGGGGAGCTGGCCGACACGGACTTCACGGCCCCCGCGATCAGGGCGCTCACCGAGCGTGGCGTCCTCGCCGGGGAGCGGATTCTGCGGGAGTTTCTGGGGGCAGTGCGGGGCGCCTGAGAACGCGGGTGTCCTGGTCGTCGTGCGGGTGCGGCCGCGCGGTGGCTCGTCGCCCAGTTCCCCGCGCCCCTTCGGGGCGCGTCCCCTTGGGGCGCCGTCGCAGCCGTACCGCGACGAAGGCCACCGCTGCCAGCGCCACCACAGCCAGGACCACCTTGGAGTAGGTGGAGACGATGTCCGACACCGTGTGCCAGTTCGCGCCGAGGAAGTAGCCCGCCAGCACGAACACCGTGTTCCAGATCGCGCTGCCCAGGGTGGTCAGCCCCAGGAACACCGGCAGCCGCATCCGTTCGACTCCCGCCGGCACGGAGATCAGACTGCGGAAGATCGGGATCATGCGGCCGAAGAACACGGCCTTGGTGCCGTGCTTGAGGAACCACGCCTCGGTCTTCTCGATGTCGGAGACCTTCACCAGCGGGAGCCGGCGCGCGACGGCCACCGTACGGTCCCGGCCGAGCAGCGCCCCGACGCCGTACAGCGCCAGCGCGCCGATCACCGAGCCGGCCGTGGTCCACAGCAGGACGGCGAGCAGGCTCATCCGCCCGCTGCTCGCGGCGAAGCCGGCCATGGGCAGGATCACCTCGCTGGGCAGCGGCGGGAACAGGTTCTCCAGGGCGATGGCGAGACCGGCACCCGGCGCGCCCAGCGCGTCCATGAGGTCGTTGACCCACTGCGGTCCGGCGTCCGCGGCGATGGCTGTCATGCCGCCACGCTAGGCAACCGGACCTGAAGGGATCCTGAGGAAGGCGTCAGCCGCAGCAGCCGCCCCCGCAGCAGCCGCCCCCGCCGCCGCCCGCGCGCGGGGCCGGGGCGGAAGCGGACGCCGAGCCGCCCACCGCGACGGTGGACAGGAGCTTCACCGTGTCGTCGTGGCCCGAGGGGCAGGCCGCGGGAGCGGAGGACTGGGCCATGGGGCGGCTGAGTTCGAACGTGTCGCCGCAGGTACGGCAGCGGTACTCGTAGCGAGGCATGGGCACAGGTTAACCGGCGCGCTCAGTGGCCCGCCGCGCCCCGTTCCTCACGGATCAGGGTGACCACGTGCGCCACGTCCTGGCGTACCGCCTCCGTCTCCGTGAGGAAGTGCCAGTAGTCGGGGTGGCGGCCGTCCAGCGTGGTGACGGCGCGTTCCAGGCGGGACACCGCGTCGTCCAGGGGGCGGGCGTGGCGCGGGTCGGGGGTGTTGCGGCCGGCCATGGCGAGGCGCTGGGCGTCGCGGATGGCGAAGCGGGTGCGCTCGATCTCCTGCTGGGGGTCCTTCTGCACGGCGTTCAGGCGGTGCAGGCGGTCACCCGCGGCCGAGACGGCCTCGTCGGTGGTGTTCAGCAGGGCCCGTACGGTCGACAGCAGGGCGGTCGCGTCCGCCCAGCGCTGCTCGTCGCGGGCGGCACGGGCCTCGGCGAGCTTCGTCTCGGCCCGGCGGACGTTCTCGGCGGCCGTGTCGGGGACCTTCTGCAGGTCCTGCCAGCAGGCGGCGGTGAAGCGGCGGCGCAGCTCGCTGAGGATCGGGTCGACCTGCTCGGTGCGGGTGGTGAGCGCCTGGGCGCGGGTGCGCAGGGAGACGAGCCGGTGGTCGATCTCGGCGGCCCGCTCCGGCAGCCGCTCGGCCTCGACCCGGACCGCCTCGGCCCCGCGGGTGACGCGCTCGGCACGCTCCAGGGTCTGCGGTACGCCGTGCTGGCCGGCGCCCTGGTTCAGCTTCGTGAGCTCGGGGGAGAGGGCGGCGAGACGGGCGGCGAGGTCGTCCGCCTTCAGTCCGGTGGCGCGGACGGAGTCCAGGGCGTTGGAGGCGGCGAGCAGGGCCTGGCGGGCGCGCTCGACCGCGGGCGCCAGGCGGGCCAGCTGGGTCTCGGCCTTGCCGAGCAGGGGACCCAGACCGGCGGCGAACCGGTCCAGCTCCTGCTTGACCCGGCCGAGCTCCTCCTTGGCCGCGGTCAGCTCGCCGCGGGCGCGGGTGGCCGCCGAGGCCTCCAGGTCGTCGCGGTCGAGGTCGTGGGCGTCGACGGCCTCGATGTACCGGTGGCTCGCCTCGTCGATGCGCCGGCCGAGGGCGTCGAAGTCGCTCACGGCCCGCCGGGCGGCGGGGGAGTCGTCGACGGCGGTGATCGTCTCGATGGAAATGCGCAGGTCGCGCTGGGCGGTGTCGAGCTCGTAGAACGCGGCCGCCGCGGCGTCCTTGGCGGCCTGCGCCTCGGCCCGCTGGTTCTCGGCACGGCCGCCGAACCAGCGGCGGGTGCCGCCGCCGGCGAAGGCGGCGGGCAGCGCCAGCGCGGCCAGCAACGGCAGGGTGACCAGGGCGAGCGTGTCGCGGAGCGGGCCGGGTCCGCGGGTGAGGCGGTGGCGCGGACGGCGTGCGCGCGACACCGACGGCGAGTACGGCTGCGCTGGTGTCGCCGTCACATCCCTCTCCCGTGCTGTGGTCCACCCTGCCCGGTGTCATTCTCCCACCGGTAGAGGACGAACACACGGGCCGGTCAGTTCGCCGTTCGGACCGTCACTTTGCCGTCGCCGGTGCGGGCGGACACCACGTGGGCGCTGCTCGCGTCGCGGGGCACGGACACGTCGACTCCGCCGTCACCCGTCTCGGTGGTCACGCGGTAGGTGGCGCGGGGCAGGGCGATGGTCACGGAGCCGTCCCCGCTGCGGGAGTCCACCCGGTCGGGCACGGCGCCGAGTTCGAGGCGGACCGAGCCGTCGCCGGTGTGAGTGCTCACCACGCGGGAGGCGACGTCCGCCCGGATCGAACCGTCGCCGGTGCGCATGCGCAGCGGGCCGGTGGCGTCGGAGACACGGATCGATCCGTCGCCGGTGCGCACCTCCAGGGGGCCGGTGGTGTCGGTGACCCGGACGGAGCCGTCGCCGGTGCGGATGTTCAGCGGGTCGCTGAAGCCCCGGGCGCGGACGCTGCCGTCGCCGTCCTGGACGTTCACGGCGATGCCGCGGGGCACCTCGATGCGGTGCCTGGCCGAGCAGTCGGCGACGAAGCCGGAGCACTTCAGCCGCAGGACCAGCCGGTCGTCCCGCATGGTCCAGGTGACGTCGGGGTCCTCGCCGAGGACGACCGAGCCCTGGAACCAGCGGGTCACCTCGATGCGGCCCGCCGGGTCGCCGTCCGCGGCGACGATCTCCAGGGCCGAGTCGTCGGAGTCGACGGTGAGGGTGCGGCCCTGGAGCGCGAAGGACCGGCGGTCGGGTTCCTTGTCGTCCCCGGCGGAGGCTCCGCAGGCACTGAGCCCGGCGACGAGCACGACGACGGCACCGGAGGCGGCGGCCGTGCGGGCGCGGGTGGTGCGGGTGGTGCGGGTGGTGCGGGTGGTGCGGGCCATGGTGGTCTCCCCCTGGACGGACGACGGGCGCTCTCGGGCGCTCTACGACCGTAGGGATCCGGGCCCCGCCGGGGGATCCGGGCGGCTCCCGGATCAGGGGTGGGGTTAACCCCCGGCGGGGCGGGCGATACGGGTTTGCGGGACCGGGCCCGGGGCAATGTAGGCTGTCGACTCGTCCTGGGCGCGTGCCCGGGAGCCGGGTGCGTAGCTCAGGGGTAGAGCGCCTGCCTTACAAGCAGGATGTCGGCGGTTCGAAACCGTCCGCGCCCACCGCGCCGAACAGCAGGTCAGAGGCCTCCCTGGGTTCTTCCGGGGAGGCCTTCTGCGATGGCACGGGGTGCGGCTCCGCACGGAGGGTCGGGTTCACCAGTGGATGCGCTGCCCGTCCGGCGTCACGGTGACGGTGAGTTGCTCCAGCGCCGGGGCGCCGGCCTCGTTCCAGCGGCTGAACTGTTCCTCCACGGCGTCCCACAGCGGCTCAGGGCCGCCCTGCCGGACGAGCCACCGTCCGTCGTCCTGGAACACCGCGGCCCACGAACCGGTCTCGACGTCGAGGAGGACCTCCTCGGTCCCCCCGTCCCTCTCCAGCGTGAGCCGCTGGGCGCCCGGCACGGCGAGCTGCACGACGAACCCGGACGCCCAGTTGCCCAGCACCTCTGTGCCGACGGCGGTCTCGCGTTCCTTGCCGTCCCCAAGGTCGGGGAGCAGCCCGAGCGGTGGTGGCAGATGCGGGCGGGCGAGCATGAACGACACGCCGCCGCCCAGCAGGGGCCCGGACGCCGTACCGTCCTCCCGGACCGTGAGGCGGGCGAGCTCCGAGGAGCCGAGCCAGCCGCCGATGGTCGCCAGGATCAGACCGCCCGGCCGGGTCTGCTCGACCCACTGGGGCGGCACGGTGCGCACGCCGCACGTGGCGATCACCCGGTCGTAGGGTGCGCCCGCGCCGTGGCCGAGGAGGCCGTCACCGGTCACGAGCGTGGGGAACGTGCCGAGGCGGCCGAGGGCCGCCCGGGCCCGGGCGGCCACGTCCGGGTCGAACTCGACGGAGGTGACGTTGTCCTCGCCGAGGCGCGCGCAGAGCAGGGCGGTCGAGTAGCCGGTGCCGGTCCCGATCTCCAGCACCCGGTGCCCGTCCTCGACCTGGAGGTCCTCCAGCATGCGCAGTACGAGGGACGGCAGGGTGCTGGAACTGGTCGGCTCCCGCGCGATCCGGCCGCGGATGTCCTCGGGCACGATTGTGCCGGCGATCTGGGTCACCAGCGACTCGTCGGTGTAGCAGCCCTCCAGCCAGCCGGGTTCTCCTCGCCGCACGGGCTGCCAGGCGGTGCAGTCCGAGCAGTGTGCGCGGCGGAAGAAGCCGCCGCGCAGGAACTCGTGGCGGGGGACGGCCGCGGCGGCCCGCTTCCACGGCTCGGTGCGCAGGCCGCCGGTGGACGTCATCCGATCGAGGAGCAGCCGGTGGAGGTGGGCTTCTTCGGTCACGATGTCCTCTCCAGGAGGTCGGCCAGGGCGGCGGTCATGGGCAGGCCGGTCTCGGTCTCCAGCCAGTGCCACTGGCCGGAGGGGTTGCACTCCAGGAACCACCATCGGCCGTCCTCGCCGACGGCGAAGTCGAAAGCGCCGAAGACGAGCCGGAACCGGTCCATGTAGCGATGGAGCGCCCCGCGGATGCCGGGCGGTGCCTCGACGGGGGCGTACGTCAGCCGGCTGTAGTCGGTGCGCCAGTCGAGGAGGTCGGAGTCGATGCGGACGCAGAACACCTGGTCGCCGATGACGGTCACCCGCACGTCGGCGCTCTTGCGGACGCGTCGCTGGAACAGGTGGGCCGTGCCGGCGACCGTGTCGTCGATGTTCGCCTCGGAGACCTCGGAGACCTCCACCACGGAGGAGACGCCGTCCACCAGGTAGACGGGATTCGACAGCGGCTTGTGAATCACGGGCCCATACGCCTTGATGAACTGCCGGGCGGCATCGGGGCTGGACGTGATGAGGGTGGGCGGCACCGCAAACCCGGCCTCGACCGCCGTGGCGAGGCCGGCCGGTTTGAACTCGGCGTCCCCGATGCGGTGCGGGTGGTTGACGTACAGGCAGCCGGGCAGGGACGCCAGAACCCCACCCAATCCGTACCGGGCCTGCGTGACGGCGAACCGGGCGTCCTGCTCGCCGAGGTGCGGGAAGGCGAAGCCGGTCGGCCGGCGGTAGTAGAGAGAGCGGACGTCCGCCAGATCGGCGGTCCGGGACGGCGTGATGAGGCAACCGTGCAGGCCGCGCTCGTCGATTTCGGCCTCGACCGACAGTGTTGCGGGGAAGTCTCCGGAGTCGAGCCGCACAACCGGGACGGCCCGGTCGTGCAGCTCGCGGATCACCACGTCGGCGGTGGGGTCGTGCAGGCTGGTGACGACCAACACCGGTGACTCGCTCACTGGTCGGTGTCGTTTCCGGTGTCGGTGTCCCCGCCGCCCTGGCCGTCGGGGCTGGTGCCCGTCGCCGGGTTGGTGCCCGTGCTGGTGCCGTGCTTGCCCATCTCCAGCAGCTGGTCGGCGTCGTCGTAGAACACTGCGGTCTGCGTTGCCGGGTCCAGGGCCGCGCGGGCGTACGCGGGGGCCATGGTGGGGTAGGGCGTCATGCGGCGCAGCCCCCACGGGCGGGCGGTGACGAGGCCCTGCGGGAGTGCCGGGCTCGTGGGCAGACGGTCAGAGCGAACGAACATGCCTCTCCTTGTGTCGGTGTGGTGGAGCGTGGGTGGCCCGCGCCGGCGCTCGACCCGTCCAGGGTTGGGGGCCGGGGCGGGAGTATGTGCTGGCCGAACCCGTACCGCGGCTACTGGCGGGGTCGCTTGGGGCAGCAGGGGGCGCAGGCGTACACCTCGACGTCGAGCTTGTGGGCGCCGATCGCACCGCGGGAGATGCCCGCGCTGATGCCGCCCTTGTTCAGCGAGGCGCCGCACCAGCAGCACGCCCAGCCCTGGTACTGGCGATACGTCAGCTGGGTCGCGGGCGGCGGAGTGGGGGTCATGGCATGGTGTTGCTGCCGAGCCTCGGCCCGAAGGCGTCGGCCAGAGCCGCGGTGAGTGCGGCCGGGTCGGTCAGCCAGTCGCCTTCGCCGGGGCACATCCGCCAGTGCGGGCCTGGGCCCGAGGTGCGCCGCGCGGGCGGGATGGGTGCAGCGGCCCCGCCAGGAAACGCCTCAGTGTTCTCCACCGTCCAGCCGGTGGCGGTGCCGGTGGGCACAAAGAAGTACAGCGAGGCCCGGACCGGGTCGTCCACGACGGCGCCCGCGCGGGTGCCCAGGATGCTCATCGCAGCGAGACCAAGCTGCCGAGGGACGCGGATGGCGTCCATCGAGAGGCTGTCCGGTAACGGCGTGGTCGTCGGCATGGTGGGCTCCTTGGCACCAGAGGTGATCAGGTGCGTACAGAGTGGCCCTCCTTCCGTCACAGTCCAAGGACTTCGAGAGGTCTCTTGTCCGGCGGAAAGAGGGCTTCTACTCCGCCGAAGGGGTGACGGCTGGTCAGTTGGAGGACTTCCCGCAACACTTGCGGAAGTACATGTCGATGGAGGTGCACCAGTGGCCAACACCCGGCTCAAGGCGGCCCGGCTTGCGGCCGGTTACCACTCTCAGCAGGCCCTCGCGGACGCGCTCCAGGTCGGGGTCCGGCAGGTCCGGCGGTGGGAGTCCGACCAGCCTCCCGTGCCGCAGCCCGAAGTGGCCCAGGCCCTTACCCGGCTTCTCGGGCAAGACCTCAAGTCGCTCGGATTCGCCACCCTGGCCGAAGCCGCCCCCGCCCGCCGCACGGTCCTCGCGGCCACAGCCGCGACCGTAGGGCTCGCAGCTGTCCCCACCCACGCCGTCGCCGTGCAGCCCGTCACCGCCGCAGACGACTACGAGGCAGTCACCCGCGCGCACCGGCGTCTGTACTGGTCCGTCGCTCCCGCCACCCTGCACCCGGCGGCGATCGCACACGCCACCCTCGGCTGCGCGCTGCTCTCCGAAGCGGCCGGCCGTACCCGGCATCGGATCGCCGCGGCCCTCGCCGAGACGTGGCTGCTCGCCGGGCGGATCGAGTTCTTCGACATGCGCGAGGCCGACCGGGCGCAGCACACCCTGCTCCGCGCACTCCAGGCCGCAGGCGAGGCCGACGACAGCCTGCTCGGCGCGGCGGTCCTCGCGCACATGGCGTTCGCTCCGGCGTGGGACGGGGACCGCGAGGCAGCCGCCGAGCGGATGGTGGCCGCGCGGACGTACGCCCGGCGAGGCCCGGCCTCCGCCGAGCTGCTCGCCTGGCTCGACGCGGTGGAGGCCGAGTGCGAGACCCGCTGCGGCAACACCAGGACCGCGCTGCATCTGATCGGGCACGCCGAGGACGTCCTCGCGGAGGGCGGCGAGCACACCTCCCCGGCGTGGCTGGACTGGTTCTCTCCGGTCAGGCTGGCCGCCTTCAAGGGCAACACCCAGCTGAAAGCGGGACACCTCCCGCAGGCCCGCGAGACACTCCTCGGTGTCCTGGAAGCCCTCGACCCGGCCGAGGAGAAGCAGAGCACGGTGGTCCTCGGCGACCTGGCCGCCGTCGAGGCCACGGCCGGCGATCCCGAGGCGGCGTGCGGGTACGCGCTGCGGGCACTCGACCAGCTGGAGCGCACCTGGTACGCGATGGGCATGGACCGGGTGCGGGAGGTGCGACGAGCGTTGACGCCACACCAGCACGAACGGTGTGTGCGAGAGCTGGACGACCGCCTCTACGGCTGGTCGACGACCGTCAGCGCTCTCGCTCGTTGAACGACTTGATCTGCGGGGACAGCTCCAGCAGCGACTCGACGCGGAACGTCGGCAGCTTCTGCGCCGGCTCGCTGCGCCACTGAATCGTCGCCCACGGCCCGCGGTGCACCAGCGCGGTGTGCATCCCGGCCCGGCGCGCGGGGGCGATGTCATTGTCGACGCGGTCGCCGACGTACAGCATCTCGCCGGGCTCGGCCGGGACCACCTCGGCGACGCGGTCGAAGAACGCGCGGTCCGGCTTGCTGGCGCCCCAGTCGTCGCTGGTACCGATGAGGTCGACGTCCGGGGCGAACAGCTCCCGCAGGATCTTGCCCGCCCTGACGGTCTGATTCCCGGCGATGCCCAGCCACAGACCGTCCGCACGGAGGGCAGCGAGGGCGTCGCGCACGTCCGGGTACAGGTCCTCCTCACCGAAGTGCTCGGGTTGCCCGGCCTCCGCGCGGAGCTCCCGCTCGGCGTACAAGTCGAAACCGGGCCGGAACTCCTGGAAGGTGTCGCGGTAGTCGCGTCCCTGGGCGATGACGGCGCCGAACAGGGCGGCGAAGGTGTGGCGAGGGACGCCGAGCCAGTCCGCCCAGGTGCCGTACTCCCGAGTCTCGTCCACGAGGCACTCGCCGACGTCGAAGATCACAGCGCGAATCATGGGGGCAGAGTATCCGGACACGAGGAAAGGCCCCCTCCCGCCCGAAGGCAGGAGAGGGCAGGGCAAGGGTTCACGGGCATGGACGGCGATCGGGGTCCAAGGCGCCGCGAGTGGAGCGGGCGAGCCGCCTCCGTCAGGGGTGCAGGTGTACGTGACGCCGCGGTTCCGCCAAACGGCCCGGCAACGCGCGGTTCGTGCGTGTCCCGCCCGCCAGGCCCGGGGCTACTTCGGGTCCGGCTGCTCCGGTGAGGGCTCGTGGGCGTGTTTCAGTGCCGAGCGGGCCGTCACCCGGTCGGGGCCGGTGAGTTCGGACCAGTAGCGGTGCGTGCTGACGAACACCGCGAGTTCGTGTTCGCGTCGCCGGAGTTTCTCCACCTCGGCCTGTTCGTCGGCGGTCCAGCCCGGGGAGGCGGGGCGTTCCACCTTGCGCCAGCCGTTGTCGTCGCTGAAGCCGTCCAGCGGCTCCACCGACCAGGGCAGGCGCTTCAGAAGGGCCGACAGCTCGGCCCGGACCTGATGGAGTTCCTCCTGACCGGCGAGGAGGTCACTCGGAAAGTCATAGGTCGTAGCCACGCCCCAATAATACGCCTGTTCGAATTAGGGGAGCGAGTTCCTTCCCGTGGTTCATGCGAACGGGTGTACCAGCCGGAGCTCGTCGACGATCCGCCGCGTCACCGGCGCCGGGATCCCGTGGCGCTCGGCCGCACGGAGCAACGCGCCCCCGATGGCGTCCAGTTCGAGCGGCCGGCCCGCCTCCGCGTCGCGCTGCATCGACGACTTCATCGCGGGCGGGAACGCCTCGTAGCGGGCGAGGGTCCGGGCCGGGTCCGACGGGCCGCCGCACGCGCCGCTGATCGCGGCCGTCTCCGCGACCAGGGCGGTCAGTTCGTCGCCGTGCCGGGTGCCGAGGTCGCCGATGGGCAGGCCGTGGCGGGTGGTCAGCAGGGCGAAGGGGGCCAGGAACGACATCTTCGCCCACAGGGTCGCCGTCTCGTCCTCCTTGACGCGGGTGTCGGGACCCGCGGCGCCCAGGGTTGCGGCGAGGGCGTCGAGACGGGCGCGCGGCACGTCCGTACCGGTCAGGTCGATCTCCGCGAAGGGGCTGGTGTGCGCGATGACGCCCGGGGCGACCCGGGTGGACTCGACGCGGATGACGGCGGGGGCGACCCGGTCCGGGCGGTACCGGTCGCGCAGCAGTGCCGGGTGTTCGACGCCGTTCAGGAACGGCACGAGGAGGCCGTCGCCCGGCGCGGCGGCGGGTACGCGCCGCAGGGCCGCGTCCAGAGCGGTGTGCTTGACGGTCACCAGACAGGCGTCGACCGGTTCGCGCAGCTCGGTGTCGGCCTCGACGCGGGCCGTGAAGTCGCCGAACCGGGCGCTGCGGACCCGGATGCCGTCGGTGCGCAGGGTCGCGGCCGTCTCCTCGCCGGACAGGCAGATCACGCGGTGGCCCGCGCGGGAGAGCAGGGCGGCGAGCAGACCGCCCACGCCGCCGGGGCCCAGCACGGCCACGGTGAGTCCGCCGGCCGGCGACGGGCGCGCCGCGGACGGCGCCGCGGTGCCGGTGTCAGGGGTCGGCGCGACGTTCGGCGCGGAGTTCGGTACGGAGTTCGGCTCGGGGTGCGTCACCGCTGGTTCCTCTCGTCGGTCGGCCCCGGGACGGTGGCCGCCTGGACGCGATCATGGCAGGAATCGCTGTCGCGGAGGTGAGGAAAGAGTGAGACTGGGGGCATGTGCCGGAGTATCAAGACGCTGCGTCCGCCCGTCCTGCCCGAAGAGGCCACGGAGGCGGACATTCGCGCCGCCGCGTTGCAGTACGTGCGGAAGGTCTCGGGTTTCCGGGCCCCCGCCGCTCACAACCAGGAGGTGTTCGACCGCGCCGTGGAGGCCGTGGCGCAGGCCACGGCCGAACTGCTCGACGGGCTGGAGGTCCGGGGGGCCGGGGCCGGTCGCCGGGCGGGCTGACGGCCGGCCCGGACGCCGCGACGCCTCACGCCGGCTGCGGCTCCGCCCGCGGGGCCGGGACGGTCGCGCCCTCCCACAGCCTCGTCAGGCGCCGGTGGCCTAGGACCACCGAGGCCATCACCAGCAGCACGAGCGGCCCGGCGAGCCACGGGTGGCGCGCCATCTCCAGCGGAGCGAAGCGGTACGCCGCCAGCAGCGCGACGAAGACGACCGTGCCGTAGCCGACCAGCAGGAGCCCCGCCCGGTCCCCGCCGCGGTCGAACGTGCGCAGCCCGGTCTCGATCGTGTACGCGAACACCACCCCGGCGACGAGGTCCACGCCGTAGTGCCAGCCGAACCCCAGCGTCGCCGCGAGGGTCGCGACCAACCAGAACGTGCCCGCGATCCGCAGACCGCGCGGCCCCCTGCGGGTGTGGATGAAGATCGCGGTCGCCCACGCCGTGTGCAGGCTCGGCATGCAGTTGCGCGGGGTGATCTCGTCGAAGGGCAGGTGGTAGGGCGTGCTGATCGGCGGCAGCGTGTGCGGCCACAGGTCGGCCGCCGCCCAGGTCCCGCCGTCGGGGCCGTAGGCGAACATCGGGCCCACCACGGGATAGACCATGTAGACGGCCGGTCCGACGAGACCGATCACCAGGAAGGTGCGCACCAGGTGGTGGCGCGGGAAGCGCCGCTCCGCGGCCACGTTGCGCAGCTGGTGCAGCGCGACGACGACCGCCGCGACCGCGAGCTGGGCGTACACGTAGTCGAGGGTGTGCTCCGCGACCGGGCCGCCGGCCTCCAGCAGCCGGCCCGCCAGCCACGACGGGTTGCCCAGGGCGTGGTCGGCCATGGCGATGTACGGGTCGAGCGTGACCGGGAGGGTCTGCGACGTGATCAGCAGCCAGGTGTCACCGGTCTTGCGGCCCGTCACCAGCAGCAGGCCGAGCCCGACGCCCTTCAGCAGCAGGACGCGATCCGGTCCGGTGCGGCGGGTGAGGGCGAGGACGGCCAGGCCCAGGACGACCCACAGCGCGCCGTTGCCGAAGGGGTGGCCGTCCTCCGGAAGGCCGGCGCCGGTCGCCCACCGCACCGCCAGGAAGACCAGGTCGATGCCGATCGCCGCCGCGAGGGCGATCAGCCGCTGCCGCCAGGTCAGCACCACCATGGTCAGCGCCATGCTGGCGTACAGCAGGAAACCGGACTTGGGGGCGTGGATCACCTCGCGCGCCTGCTGGCTGATCGGCCCGGGTATCCCCAGGTGGTGCGCGACGATCTGGAGCGCGACGAGGAAGCCCAGCGTGATCACGCCCGCCGTCGCCCACAGCACCGCGCGCCGGCGCTGTGGCGCGGTGCGCGCTCCCTGTTCCGTGCCCGTGCTCTCCGAGGCTTCCCGCGACGCCGTTGTCGTCAATGTCCCAGCCGCTTCCAGGTCTTGGTTCGATCGTGGTGAGGAGTCCGAGCCGCGCTACGACGTCCGGGGCTCGCGCCGCATCAGGTACGCCGCCCCCGCCCCGGCCCCGAACAGCGCCCCGACCGACACCGCCGTCCCCAGCCAGCTCGCGCCCAGCCAGTGCGCGCCGAACCAGCCGAGGGCGACGCTGTAGCAGGCCCAGGTCAGGCCGGCCAGGGCGGACCAGGGGAGGAAGTCGCGGGCGCGGCGGTGCGCGGCACCCGCGCCCAGGGAGACGACCGAGCGGCCGGCGGGCGCGAACCGGGCGAGCACGACGAGCGCGCCGCCGCCCCGCGCTAGGGCGGCGCCGAGACGTTCCTGCGCGGTGGTCAGCCGCCGGGAACGCGAGATCGCCCGGTCCAGCCGGGCGCCGCCCCGCCAGGCGAGCCGGTAGGCGACCAGGTCACCGAGGACGGAGGCGGTGGCCGCGCACAGCGTCAGTACGAGGACGTCGGGCACGTCGGTCGCCGTGCCCGCTGCCGCCGCCGTGGCCGCCGTGATCACCAGGATGCCGCTGGGCAGCACCGGCAGGAACACGTCCAGCAGGACGGAGAGGGTGACCACCGCATAGATCCATGGGCTGCCGATCAGCGACCCCACCTGCTCCAGCACCGCGACTCCCCGTTTTCCCCCGTGGGCCAGACCGTGCCGCGGTGACGCGGGGGGAGCGGCAGGGGGTGGCCGATGACAGCCATACAGCGTACGCGGGGGTGTGACGGGTGGTTCACGGGGGGCTCGTACGTTCGGTACGGAGTGTTCACCTCGTCCCGGGTCGTCCCCTCGTCACCCGGCTGCCGCGCCCTGGGAGCGGCGGGTGCGGGCGTCCCGTAGCAACGGAGAGGAGGCGAGCCCCGAGGGCCCGCACGTCACGAGGAACGGTGGACACGATGCTGGCTGGGATATGCGCGGGCGCCCTCGCCGCCACCGCCCTGTTCGCGGGTGGAGCGGGCGGAGCGGGTGGAGCGGGTGGAGCGGGCGGAGGGGGTGGAGCGGGCGGAGACGGCGGTCCGCACGGGTACACGATGCGGACGGACGCCCGGTTCGCCCCGCCCGGCCCCGCCGGACCGCCGTTGGCGCTCACGTACGACCGTGACCTCGTGCCCGTGGGCGCGTGGATCGAGGTCGGCCAGCGCACGGCACGGGACGGCGCCACGACCGTCCGGCTGCGGGTGACCGGGATGAGGCCCGGGCACGCCTACGGGGTCCATGTGCACCGCAAGCCCTGCGGCGCCGACCCGGAGGCCGCGGGCGGGCACTACCAGCACCGGCCCTCGGGCGAAGCGCACCACGTCGGTCCGCACAACGAGGTCTGGCTGGACTTCACGGCCGACCGGCACGGCACGGGCACGGCGAGCGCCCGGCACGCGTGGGGCTTCAGGCGGGGCGAGGCGTCGTCGGTGGTGCTCCATGACGTGCCGGGGGGCGCGGGAGCGCGGCTGGCCTGCTTCACGGTGCCCTTCGGCTGGGTGGCCGGGAGCGGGTAGCGGGGCCTGGTGGGGCGGGTAGCCGGGACCGGTGGGGCGGGGAGCGGTGGAGTGGGCAGCGGGGACCGGCGGAGCGGGCGGCTGGGGCCACCGGTGGAGCGGCGGGGCCGGGCGGAAAGGGCGCCGGAAGGGCGCAGGAGCGAGCGGCGGAAGGGTGCCGGAAGGGACCCCGGGACGTACGACGGCGCCTCCCCGCGTACGGGAAGACGCCGCTCTCCGTCCGGCGGGCACCGGGGCGGGTCAGGCGGGTCAGACGGCCACGGGCGCCTGGTCCGCCGTCCGCGGCCCCCGCTCGGCGGCGCTCCGCCTCAGCAGCCGGTCCAGGCCGAACGCGCCGGAGCCGGTGAAGATCAGCAGGAACATGGCCCAGCAGTACATGGCCGCGCCCTCGCCGTTGTTCTGGATCGGCCACAGCGCCTCCGGCTGGTGGACCTTGAAGTACGCGTAGGCCATCGCGCCGGAGGAGATGAACGCCGCGACCCGGGTGCCGAGGCCCAGCAGCACCAGGGTGCCGCCGACGAGCTCGATGACGGCGGCGTACCAGTTCGGCCAGGCGCCGGCGGCCGCCGTGCCGCCCTTGCCGTCCGCGCCACCGAGGACGCCGAAGAGCGCGACGGCGCCGTGGCAGGCGAACAGCAGGCCGATGACGATCCGGAACAGCGCGAGCGCATAGGGCTGGGCGCCGTTGAGGCGAGCGGTCACGTGGGGTCTCCTTCGGTCGGCCGGCCCGGGGAGGCCGGTCGGGGGACAGAACCGATCACCTCACGTTAGGTCCGCCTAACAGATGCTTGCAAGTTCAACATTTGGCCACTGCTTCATCTCCTGTTGCGGTCCGCTGTCGGTCCCCGCCGCACGTAGGGCCGCTCTCGCCACCGCGTCCGCGTCCGAAAGTGTGACCGAATCCACCCCGGGCCGGGCGCCCGCCGCCGTCACCCAGTGCACGCCCTCCGTCGGCACCCCGAGAGCGAACCTCCGCGCGTGCGGCGTATTGTGACGATCTATCAGATGGTAAGGGCGGGGCGTCACGTCCAACCCCCCTGTTTCGTAACCGTCGACGGTGTGCGGGCGGCACTGCCCCGTCCGGAGCAACTCCGCGAGAAGCGCGTCGGCCGTGCGGCGCAGGTCGGGTTCCGGCAGCCGGGCCTCTATGAGGGTCGTCACAGAGACGGCCGAACCGGGTACGTCCGGCGAGTGCGCCGTCCAGGCCCCGGCCTCCTCCGCCACGGTCAGCCGCGGTCCGAGCACCTCCACCACCCCTGCCTCGATCAGGGCGGTGAGTTCCTCGATGCGGCGCCTGGGCGGGCCGATGGACAGGAAGGCGTTGAGCGGGGTGTACCAGCGATCGAGGTGGTCCCGGCGGGAGGCACCGGCGAGTCCGCCGTGGTCGACCACCAGCCGGAGTTCGTTGCGCAGGTCGCGCAGCACGTCGAGGGCCGCCTTCGACGGGCCGTGCACATTGCCCAGGGCGGCCTGCGCGGCGTCCTCGCGCAGATACGACAGCAGCCACGCGCGCCAGGCCCCGGGACGGGCGAAGTCCCGCCCGGCGTACGGCCGGGAGATCCGCTCCCAGGACCACCGGTCGGGCTCCGCCACGCCGAACTCGTCCAGCAGCGCCGTCTCTTGGGGGTCTCCGTGCGCGACGGCGAGGAAGCGGTCGGCGAACTCCCGCTCGGGCCCGCCCGCCCTGCGCAGCAGGGTGCGGTAGTAGACCGTCTCCACCTCCTTGGCCACCAGCGGCCATATCTCCGCCAGGAAGTCGGGCGCCTCCCCGGAGTCGGCCCGCTTGCGGAAGCCCGCGATCACCTCGGGGGTGAGGACGAGCGGCAGGTGCCGGCCGTAGGGGCCCTTGGCGTTGTCGCCGCGCGCCTGGTACGGCACACCGCGCCGTGAACCGGCGTACAGCCGCGGCTCCCGTCCGGAGGGGAGGTAGCGCAGGCCCCGGCCGTCCCGTACGAAACGGCCGCCGCGGCCGGTGGTCAGCAGGGCCGTGTGGTCGAAGAAGTTGAGGCCGAGGCCGCGCAGCAGGACGGGCTCGCCCGGCAGGATGCCGGACAGGTCGATGTCGGCCGGGTTCGCGGGCGGGACGTGGCGCAGCCCGTGGCGGGCGGCGTGGGCCGCGAGCCGCACCCGGTCCGGGTCGGCGGTCGTCGGCAGATGGCCCTGGGCCAGGACGACCGCGGACAGACCGGTCAGGGTCCGGCCGTCGTCGAGGACCAGGGTCTGACGGCCGTCGGGGGCGTCGTCGAGGCGGATCGCGCGGGCCCGGTGCGTCTCGACGCGGACGGCGGCCGGCGCCAGCCGCACGACCTCGGCGAACACCCATTCCAGGTAGCGGCCGTAGTCGGCCCGGGCCGGGTACTCGTCCGGGCCCAGGGCGCCGTCCGCCCACGCGTGCAGGCTCGGGCCGGGCCGGATCGGGCCCGCGCAGTCCACGCTGTCGTCGGTGAACAGGGTGACCTGGCAGGCCACGGTGTTCATCAGCAGCTCGGGCGACTGGGCGGTGCGCCAGACGCGGCCGGGGCCGGGCGGGTCCGGGTCGATCACATGGACCGTCAGCCGGGCACCGGGCGGGAGGAGTTCCGGGGCGGAGGCGCACAGGCGTTCCAGGACGCTGGTGCCGCGGGGCCCGGCCCCGACGACGGCGACGGAGAGCGGCCCGGACGCGGGCGGAGCGGGCACCGCCGCCCCGGTCGCCCGCGCCGGAACGCGCTGCCGGGCCGGAGGGGGACCCCCGGCCGGTACGGATGCCTCTGCCGGTGGGGGTTCCTCGGTCGACGCAGACAAGGGTGGGGCTCCAGGGCGTGGGGGTTGCGTGAGTCGGAGGTCCGCGGGTGGGGAAGCGGACGGTCCGCCTCATCATGCCGTCGCCGGGAGCGGTAGTTGAGGCCCGTGGGAAGGATTGGGGCGCGCTGTGGCATGCGTCACTAGCAGCACGGGTCACAGCGGCAGCAACCGGGCGGAACAGGCCGGTTACGGGGCAAGCTCGGAGTCCAGCAGGGTCGTCAGCCGCGGGCCCGCCCCCTTGCGGGCCTTGGCGTGCTCCAGCCGGAGCCGGGCCGAACGGCCGCGCAGCGTCAGGGTCATGAGCTGGTTGCCGAACCAGGGGCCGCCCGTCTTGCGCCAGCCGACCGGCGAACGCGACAGGCGGCCGTGCCGGGCGAGGCAGCGGCCGAAGCCGCGGGCCGCCGCGCTCCAGCCGGCGCGGAAGGCCAGCCGCATCGACAGCGGCACCGAGTTGTGGACGGGGGAGCAGACCAGCTGCACCACGCGGGCGGCCGGTCCCGGCCGGGACCGCCACGAGGGCTCGGCGATGTAGGCGTGGTGCACGTCCCCGGACAGCACGCACACCGTGGCCGGCGCGTCCGCCCCGGACCCCGCCTCGGCGATCAGCTCCGCCAGCCCGGCGAAGGAGTCCGGGAACGCCGACCAGTGCTCCAGGTCGGCGGCCCGCCGCACCTTCTCGCTCAGCCGGGCCCAGCGCGGGCCGCGCTCGCCCCGGCACAGCGCCGCGTTCCACCCCTCCGCGTCGTGCACCAGGTGCGGCAGCAGCCAGGGCAGGGACGTGCCGATCAGCAGGTGGTCGTAGGCACCGGGGGAGTCCAGGACCTGCTCGCGCAGCCAGGCCTCCTCACCCGGGTCGAGCATCGCGCGGTCTTGTTCGTCGAGGACGCGGGCCGCGCGGCTGTCCACCATCAGCAGCCGTACGCGCCCGAAGTCGCGCCGGTAGCTCCAGCGGGCCGTGGTCGGGTCGGCGTCGGCCCGCGCGGTGAAGGTGCGCAGTACGTCGGTGCCGTCGGGCAGGGAGCGGACCTGCTCGTAGACCGGGTCGGCCGCCAGCTCCCCGGGGGAGAGGTTGCCCAGGTGCTGGTGGACCCAGTACGACATCAGGCCGCTCAGCAGCCGCTCCCGCCACCAGCCGGTGGACCGCATGTCGTCGAGCCAGGCGGCGGAGGTGTTCCAGTCGTCGATGACGTCGTGGTCGTCGAAGATCATGCAGCTCGGCACCGTGGACAGCAGCCAGCGGATGCGCGGGTCGAGCCAGGACTCGTAGTAGAGGTGCGTGTACTCCTCGTAGTCCGCGACCCCGCTGCCCGGCGGCTCGTCGAGGTCCCGGCGGCCCGCGAGCCAGCGCTGCGTGGCGTCGGAGGTCTCGTCCGCGTACACCTGGTCGCCGAGCAGCAGCAGGACG
Source organism: Streptomyces sp. DT190 (assembly GCF_049846985.1). Taxonomy (NCBI): domain Bacteria; kingdom Bacillati; phylum Actinomycetota; class Actinomycetes; order Kitasatosporales; family Streptomycetaceae; genus Streptomyces; species Streptomyces sp. DT190. The sequence goes on from NZ_JBNCNM010000009.1 coordinate 269,584, forward strand.
TGGGGCCGCTCGCCCTCCGGGTCGGCCGCCAGGCGGGTGGCCAGTGCGTCCAGGGCGTCCGGGCCGACCGGGTCCTCCCCGCCGGCCGGCGGGGACGCCCAGCGGCAGGAGCCGAAGGCCACGTTCAGGGCGCCGTCCGGGCCCGGCGCGTGGATCGCGGAGGGCGGGAAGGGCGAGCCGGGCAGCGGCCACACCCGGGTGTCGTCGAGGAGCACCTCGTACGTCGTCGTCGTGCCGGCCGTGAGGCCGGTCACCGGGACGAGCGCGTAGTGGTGCCCCGCGATCTGGAAGGTGCGGGCCGTGCCGCCGGCGCCGTCGGCGCAGCGCACCTCGGCCGTGCACGGGCGGCTCGTCTCGACCCAGACGGTCGCGGACGAGCCGTCGGTGTACCTCAGCAGTGGTCCGAGGCGCAGTCCGGCCATGGCGTTCCCCTCTCCGTCGCCCCGTACGGTACGGAACGACGGAGGTCAGCGGGGAGGTTCCGGCGTGAATTCCTCGCGCGTGTCAGCAGCCGGCGAGGTAGTTCGTCAGGGCGGACTTCTCGGCGGAGTCCACCGAGAGGCCGTAGTAGTACTTCACCTGGACCCAGGCGCGGACGTAGGTGCAGCGGTACGCCGTCCGGGAGGGCATCCAGGTGGCGGGGTCCTGGTCGCCCTTGGCCTGGTTGACGTTGTCGGTGACCGCGATGAGCTGCGGGCGGGTCAGGTCGTTGGCGAAGGCCTGGCGCCGGGAGGTCGTCCAGGAGTCGGCCCCGGAGTCCCACGCCTCGGCGAGCGGGACCAGGTGGTCGATGTCGACGTCGGAGGCGGCCGTCCAGGTGGCGCCTTCGTAGGGGGAGTACCAGCTGCCGCTGGTGGCCGCGCAGGCGGAGTCCTGGACGACGTTGGTGCCGTCGCGCTTGAGGACGACCTCGCGGGTGTTGCAGGCGCCGGACTGGGTGATCCAGTGCGGGAAGAGGTCGCGGTTGTAGCCGGTGCGGTCCTCGGTGGCCACGGTGAGGGTGGCGAGGTAGGAGCGGGCCGTGGCGCCGCTGACCGGGGTGGGGAGGGCGGCGGAGGCCGAGGGGGCGCTGAAGAGGGCCACGGAGGATATGAGGGCGGTGAACGCCGCGGCCACGCTCAGCCGTCGACGCGCGTAGAACCTGGGCATGCGAACTCCCTTGGGGAGAGGGGGTGTTGGCGGGCGAGCGTGGGAATGCTCGCGGTGCCGTGTTGCGCACAGGTGTGCGCCCGGTGAGAAGTTAGTGACGCGTGCATGACATGACAAGATTCAAGACGGAACTTTTCACTCCGGGACCGTCGCGTACGATGGACGGCGCAGAAGGGGAGTAGCTCTTCGCCGGACCGTCGACATACTGCTCAGCCCGCCTGAGCCGGCGCCCGGAGGCAGGTCCTTTTCCCGGACCCGCCAGCGAGACCTTCGGCAAGCAGTGCACGCCCGTGCCCCACGGCACGGGCGCCGAGTGCGCTGCCGTGCCGAGGTGTCGCGTCGAAAGGTTTCGACAGGATCAGCACTCTCGGTGGGGCAGCCCCGACCGATTGAGGAACCTTGATCAGCCTGACCGTGACGGCCGTCGTCTTCGGCGTCGTCTTCCTCGCCGAACTGCCGGACAAGACCGCCCTCGCCGGGCTCGTCCTCGGCACCCGCTACCGCGCCTCCTACGTCTTCGCCGGGGTCGCCGCCGCCTTCGCGCTGCACGTCGCGCTCGCCGTCGCGGCCGGCAGCGTGCTGACCCTGCTGCCGCAGCAGATCGTGCACGCGCTGACCGGTGTGCTCTTCCTGGGCGGGGCCGCGGTGCTGCTGCTGAGGAAGGGCGAGGACGAGGAGGAGGTCCGCAAGCCGGAGAACCAGTCCTTCTGGAAGGTCTCGGGCGCGGGCTTCATGCTCATCCTCGTCGCCGAGTTCGGCGATCTCACCCAGATCATGACCGCGAACCTGGCCGCCCGCTACGACGACCCGCTCTCCGTCGGCCTGGGCGCGGTGCTGGCGCTGTGGGCGGTGGCCGGGCTCGGCATCGTCGGCGGAAAGGCGCTGATGAAGAAGGTGCCGCTGCGGCTCATCACGCAGATCGCGGCGCTGCTGATGCTGGGTCTCGGGGTGTGGAGCCTGTGGGAGGCCGTGACCGGCTGAGCTGAACGGCGGGTGAACGTCCGCGGGGGCCCCTGGCGCGAACCCCGTCTTGTTTTGTACCGTGGAGGAACAAAGTGGCCTCCGCCCGTTTTCCCTGACCGGCGGGCGGGGCCGCCTTGTCCCCCGGGGTGCGACGGACACGGTCCGCCGCCCGCCCCCTCCCGCGCTGGAACGCGCCCCGAGCCTTGGAGCTGCCGATGACGGCCACCGCCGTGCTCACCGCCCGCGCCCTCCTGCTGGACATGGACGGCACCCTGGTCAACTCCGACGCCTGTGTCGAACGCGTCTGGCGGCGCTGGGCCGAGCGGCACGGGCTCGACGGGGACGAGGTCATGAAGGTCGTCCACGGGCGGCAGGGCTACGCCTCGATGGCGCTGCTGCTGCCCGGCCGGCCGATGGAGCAGAACCACGCCGACAACGCCCGGTTGCTCGCCGAGGAGACGGCCGACACGGAGGGCGTCGTCGCGATCCCCGGGGCGCCGGAGTTCCTGGCCTCCCTGCACGGGCTGCCGCACGCCCTGGTGACCTCGGCCGACGTGCCGCTGTCCACGGCGCGGATGGCCGCGGCCGGTCTCGGCCTGCCCGAGGTGCGGGTGACCGCGGAGTCGGTCGGGGCGAGCAAGCCCGACCCGGAGGGCTTCCTGAAGGGCGCCGCCGAACTGGGGATCGCCCCCGCCGACTGTGTCGTCTTCGAGGACTCCGGAGCCGGGATCGCGGCCGGACGCGCCGCCGGCATGACGGTCGTCGGCGTCGGGCCCCGGGCCGCGTTCCACGAGCCCGACGTGGTGGTCGAGGACCTCAGGCAGGTGCGCGTCGAGGCCGCGCCGGACGGCACGATCCGGCTCCACATCGGCTGAGGCCGTGATGGCCGGGCGGGCGGCGTGCCCGGCCGCGGGCGGCCCGCCGTTCAGCCGGTCACGTGGGCGGCGATGGCGCGGGCGCACGGCAGGGACTCCGTGCGGGTGGTGTCCACCTCCACGTCGTAGGCCATGCCCTCGTGCACGATCCCGGCCTGGGCCGCGGCCATGCCCCGGACCCGGTCGCCGCGCGCGATCTCACGCCCGGCCGCGACCTCGGCGGAGCACCTGACGCCGACCCACAGCACGTCCAGCCCGGCGAGCGCCCGCTCCCACCGCCGACGGGACGCCGGTCCGCCGAGGAAGACGTCGTCGACGATCATCCTGGCGCCGGCCCGGGCCGTCGCGGCGACGCCCCGCATCCAGGCCGTCTCCAGCGCGCGGAACTGCGCGCCCACGCTGACGCCGCCGTCCGGCGCGAAGGCGATACCGCCCTCCGAGTCGCGCAGCCGGGCCGGCAGGGCGTCGACGAAGCCGTCGACCGAGAAGGACAGCCAGGGGTCGGGCAGCACCTCCTGGAGGCACCGGACGATGCCCGACTTGCCCGCGCTGGAACCGCCGTTGAGAACGATCACCCGAGTGGTCACGGCGTCACCGTACGGCGGCCGGGCCGGTCACGGCTCCCGGGTTTCCGCCTCCAGTTTCTCGCGGGTCTGCCGGTCGTAGACGCCGAGGTCGTCGGTCTGCACGCCGCGGGACCACTGGTAGGTGCGGACGGCGTCCTCCAGCCGATCGTCGAAGGAACCGTCGGCGTCGTCGTTGTAGAGATACACCTGCCGCAGGCGCAACTGGAGTTCGGAGACCTCCGGGCCGCTGTCGCCGCGGCGCAGGACGGTGGCGCCGCCGTTCTGGCCGGCGTTCTCCGGCACGCCCGGGCCGGTCGGCGCGGCGGGCGTCGGGGACGCCGACGGCTCCGACGGCCGCGAGGGGCTCGGTGCGGCGCTGGTCGCGGACGGCGACGGCGAGGGCGACCCGCTCGCACTGGCGGACGGCGACGGTGACGGTGCGGCCGAGGCCGACGCGGTGGCCGGCGCGGTGCTCTCCGGGGATGCGGTGGGCGCGCTGCTCGACGGGGCGTCCGGCACGCTCGCGCGCAGGTCGTCCGGCAGGGCCGTGTCCCGGGAGGGGCTCTCGTAGGAGAACACCCCGGTCGCGTACCCGGCCGCGGCGACCACGGCGACACAGGCGGCGGCCGCGGCGGCCAGGGCGGTACGGCGCCGGCGCCGGGGCCGGTCCGCCTCGGGGGCGTCGGCCCGGACAGCGCCCGGCTCCGGCCCCGAGCCGTCGAAGAGCCGCAGGTCGGTGACGCTGGGCTCGCTCGTGCCCGGCACGAGCGGCGCGGGCAGCACCGCGGTGTCCCCGGCGGCCGGGATGCCCGGGCTGGCGGGGAGCACGGTGGTGGCGTCCGGGTCGACCGCGCGGAGCGGGGTCGTGGCGTCGGTGGGGGACGAGTGGGGCGCGGGGGACGCGGGGGAGACCGTGGAGGCGGGTGGGACCGGCCCGGCCGGTGGGACCGGAGAGGCGGTGGTGGCCGGCTTGCCGGGCCCGCCGTCGGGGGACGCCTGCGGAGCGGATGCCGCTTCGGCCGAGGACGGTCGCGGCGCGGCGGAGGCCGCTCCGGCGATCGTCGCGCCGGGCCGACCGGTGTGTCCGCCCTCCGCGGGCCGGGCGCC